>JBCCBB010000035.1:0-29225 GCA_039814545.1 Pseudomonadota bacterium | reverse complement strand
GCAGGCGTCAATGTGTATGGAGGCTAGGGTCGGAATCGAACCGGCGTACACGGCTTTGCAGGCCGCTGCATAACCACTCTGCCACCTAGCCGTGGCCGTGAAGGCGCGCAAATATAGCACGCGCGCCCCGGAGAATCACAGACGAAACGTCAGCTTTCGAGGCCGCGCGGCAGGTCCTGCCAGCAGTCCGCGTAGTCCGCGTGCAGCTCGGGCGCGCGCATCGCGAATTCGGTCGGCACGAGGATGGTACGCGACTCGAACATGAACGCCATCGTGTGGTCGAGCTTCTGCGGCGCGAGCGCTGTGGTCGTGCCTGTGCGGTAGCTCTTCGTGTCAGGGCCGTGCCCCGACATGCAGTTGTGCAGGCTCGAGCCACCCGGCCCAAAGCCTGAAGCCGCCTTGGCGTCGTACTCACCGTAAAGCAATCCCATGAACTCGCTCATGACGTTGCGGTGGTACCAGGGCGGCCGGAAGGTGTCTTCCATGACGAGCCAGCGCGGCGGGAAGATCACGAAGTCGCAATTGGCCGTGCCCGGTGTGTCGGACGGCGACGTGAGCACCGTGAAGATCGACGGGTCCGGGTGGTCGTAGCTGATCGAGCCCATCGTGTTGAAGCGCTCAAGCTCGTAGCGGTAAGGCACGTCGTTGCCGTGCCAGGCGACCACGTCGAGCGGGCTGTGGCCAATGGGCGCAGAGAACAGCGTGCCGCCGAACTTGGCGACGAGCTCGAAGTCGCCTTCGCGGTCCTCGTAGGCCGCGACGGGACTTTCGAAGTCGCGGTCATTGGCAAGCCCATCGGTACCGATAGGCCCGCGCTCGGGCAGCTGAAACGCCGCCCCGTAGTTCTCGCAGACGAAGCCGCAGGACGCGGTCTCAATGGCAATGCGAAACTTCATGCCGCGCGGAATCAAAAGAATGTGCCCCACGGGCACCTCGAGCACACCGCACTCGGTGTGCGCGGTCAGCGTGCCCGTCTGCGGCACGATGAGCAGCTCGCCGTCCGCGTTGTAGAAGAAGCGGTCGGTCATCGAGCGTGTGGCCGTGTAGCGGTGCACGGCGATACCAGACTGGCCAAGTGCGCTGCCCGTGGTCGCCATCGTCACGAGCCCGTCGACAAAGTCGCCTTCGGTCGCCGCGGGATCAAACGGCCCCCAGCGGAGCTGGTTGGGCGTCATCACACCTTCGGCATCAGGTGCAGAGCGCAGGCGCGCGTGGTCGAGCGGTGAGAATTGCCCTTGAACGACGGACGGTCGAATGCGGTAGAGCCAGGTACGAAGCGCCTGGGCACGCGGTGCGGTAAACGCCGTACCCGAGAGCTTTTCAGCGTAAAGCTCATGCGCGACACGCTGCGGCGAGTTGCGGCCGACAGGCAGCACGACCTCGATTGCCTCTGACTGCTTGTGGCAGCGGAAGCCCGGCAGCAGTCCGGCGCCCTGCCCGCTCATGACGCCGGCACCACCGTTTGTTCAATGACGCCAAAAATGGAGTGGCCTTCAGCGTCGCGCATCTCGATACGCACCGAATCGCCGTACTTCATGAACGGCGTCTTGGGTTCGCCGTGCTCAATGGTCTCGAGCATGCGCTTCTCGGCGATGCAGCTCGAGCCCTTGCTGCGGTCGTAATTCGAAATCGTACCGCTGCCGATAATCGTGCCCGCACCCAGCGCACGCGTCTTGCTGACGTGTGCGATGAGCTGGTTGAAGCTGAAGGTCATATCGACACCGCACTCGGGGGCGCCGAAGATCTCACCATTGAGCTGGGTCTCCAGCGCCAGCGAGAAGGTACCGTCAGCGTACTGAGTCCCAAGCTCGTCGGGCGTCACGGCCACGGGGGCGAACGCGCTCGACGGCTTCGACTGATAGAACCCGAACCCCTTGGCCAACTCGCCGGGAATCAGGCCGCGCAGCGAGACGTCGTTGACGATCATGAGCAGCTTGACGTGCGGGCCCGCGTCCTCGGCAGCCGTGCCCATGGGGACGTCGCCCGTGATCACGGCCGTCTCGGCTTCCATGTCGATACCGAAGTCTTCGCTGGGCACCGGAATGTCGTCGCGCGGCCCCAGGAAGGTGTCTGACCCACCCTGGTAAACCAGCGGGTCATGCCAGAAGCTCTCGGGCATCTCGGCGCCGCGCGCCTTGCGCACGAGCTCCACGTGGTTCACGTAGGCGCTGCCGTCGACCCAGTGGTAGGCGCGCGGCAGTGGCGATGCGCAAGCCGCCTGATCGAACTCGAAGGCGCCTTCGGCCTCACCGCGTTCCAGCGCGTCGAACAGCCCCGTCAGGCGGGGTGCGATGGCGTCCCAGTCGTCGAGCGCCGCCT
The DNA here is from genome assembly GCA_039814545.1 of Pseudomonadota bacterium. GTDB lineage: Bacteria > Pseudomonadota > Gammaproteobacteria > Steroidobacterales > Woeseiaceae > CALBPI01. The sequence goes on along the minus strand of JBCCBB010000035.1, from coordinate 26,906 downwards.
GCATCGTGGGCGCGATATCGGTTGCGGACACGGCGCGCGTCAGGTCGCGGCTGACCACGACGAGCTGGCCATCACGGCCCGATTTGAGGCTGGCGAGTTTCATGGCGAAAAGCGTTCCCGAGGTCGAAGCATAATTAGTTTCACGTGAAATTATATCCCAGCAGGCCAGACTGCGCACGCCTTGGCCGGCGAGCATAAAAAAAACCCGGCCGCGCGATGCGACCGGGTTTTGAGCCTGGAGCGGGTGAACGGGTTCGAACCGTCGACCTCAACCTTGGCAAGGTTGCGCTCTACCAACTGAGCTACACCCGCTTTTTCGGTGTCCTTGGGCAGCACGACGGCCGCCAACCGAGCGCGGCATTGTACTCCGCGCGACCGTGCTGTCAACGCCAGCCGGCCCACAATGTTAACTCAAGTTCCGCGCCGCAGCACAGGCCAGGCGGCGCTCAAGTAGACCCACATCGACCACATGGTCATCGCGGCCGCGATCAGCAGCGCCGCGAAGCCCAATTCCTCGATGGGCAGCCCCCAGAGCTGGTCCCCCCAGAGCATGAAACTGAGCCCGATAAGCTGGAACGTGGTCTTGATTTTGCCGGCCATCGACACAGCCACCGTGGCGCTGGCCTTCTGCTGTGCCATCCACTCGCGCAGCGCCGACACGGTGATCTCGCGCCCGATGATAATGGCGGCGACGATGGCCATAATCATGCGCCCATCTGACTCGACGAGCAGCACCAGCGCCACGGCCACGATGAGCTTGTCGGCGACCGGGTCTAGGAAGGCGCCAAACGGTGTCATCTGATCGAACTTGCGCGCGATCCAGCCGTCGACGAAGTCCGAGATGGCGGCCGCCGCAAAGACCAGCGCAGCCGCCTTGCGGCCCCACTCCACGGGCAAATAGAACAGCATCACGCAGAGCGGGATGGCCGCGATCCGAAACGCGGTGATGCTGTTGGCGAGATTGAAGGTCACGACGCCCCCCCGGCGCTGTCGGGATCAATACTGCGATGAAACTCAAGGTACACGCGCTCAGCGAGATCGCGACTGATCCCTTTCACCTTGACCATGTCGTCAATGCTCGCACGGCGCAGCCCCTGCAGGCCACCAAAGCGGGTCAACAATTGCCGCCGCCGCACAGGACCAAGGCCCGGAATACCCTCGAGCCCCGAGGTCTTGCGTGCCTTTGCGCGCCGGTTGCGGTGACCTGTGATCGCAAAGCGGTGCGCTTCGTCGCGGATGCGCTGGATCAGCAACAGCGCGGGCGCGTCGGGCGCGAGCGTGGTCGGGCGAGTGGCACCCGGCTGGAACAGCTGCTCGGCGCCCAGTTTTCGCGAGCGCCCCTTGGCAACGCCGATGAGTCGGATCTCATCGAGGTCGAGTTCGTCGAGTACCTCGATGGCCTGCGAGAGCTGACCCTTGCCCCCATCGATGAGCACGAGATCGGGCATGGGCACCTCGCCTTTTCGAACGCGCGCGTAGCGGCGTTGCAGCGCCTCGCGCATGGCGGCGTAATCGTCACCCCCGCCCGCTTCCTTGATATTGAACCGTCGGTAGTCGCTCTTGAGCGGCCCCTCAGTGCCAAAGACAACGCAGGACGCCACGGTGGCCTCGCCGCTCGTGTGGCTGATGTCGAAACACTCGATACGGCCCGGCGGCGCCGTCAGGTTGAACGCCTCGGCGAGTGCCTCGAGTTGCTTGCCAATGCCCGTGCGGTTGGCCGACTCAAGCCTCGCGCCCTGTGTTGCATTGTCGGCCGCCATGCCGAGCCAACCGGCGCGGTCGCCGCGCACCGAATGCTTGATGGCCACTTTGTGGCCCGCGCGCTCGGCGAGTGCTTCCGCGAGCAGCTCACCGTCCTCGATGGCCGTGGGCAGAATCACCTCGCGCGGCGGCTCGCCGTCGAGATAGTACTGGCCCAGGAACGCGCTGATCACCGGGGCATCTTCGACGCCGGCTGCGTTCGCTGGCAGATAGGTTCGACTGCCAAGCACGCGCCCGTCGCGCACGACGAGCACAGCCACGCAGGTAACGCCCTCGCTCCGATGCAGACCAATAATGTCGGCATCCGCATCACCGCGCGTCGACACGCGTTGCTCAGTCTCGATACGGCGCAAGCGCGAGACCTGGTCGCGCAGCCGCGCGGCTTGCTCAAAGTCGAGCTTCTCCGCCGCAGCCTCCATGCGTACCACAAGCCGCTCAATGACCTCGCTATTGCGGCCCTGCAGAAAGGCGACGCTGTCCTCGACGTCGCGCGCGTAGTCCTCGGGCGTGATGAGTCCGACGCAAGGCCCCGAGCAACGTTTGATTTGGTACTGCAGGCAGGGGCGCGAGCGATTGGCGTAGAAACTGTCGCGACACTGGCGCACACGAAAGAGCTTCTGCAGTTCATTCAGCGTGTTTTTGACGGCGCCCGCGCTCGGGTAAGGGCCGTAGTACGCGGCCTTGCCTTTGCGACTGCCGCGGTAAAACGAAAGTCGCGGGAACGCGTGCTCGGTGCTCACGCGAATCCAGGGATAGGATTTGTCGTCGCGCAGCAAAATATTGAAGCGCGGGCGGTGGCGCTTGATGAGCGTGTGTTCGAGCAGCAGCGCTTCGGACTCGGTCTTGGTCAGCGTGACCTCGATGCCGGCCACGCGTTCGACCATGGCCATGGTCTTGGCGTCCTTGGCCTTGCCACTGAAATAGGTGGCGACACGTTTGCGCAAATCGCGCGCCTTGCCGACGTAGATGATGTTGCCGTCGGCGTCCTGCATGCGGTAGACGCCGGGCCGGTGAGACAGCTCCGCCACGAAGGCTTTCGGGTCGAACGCGCCCCCGTCGTCACTCATCGCGTCTAGTTGGCGAAGTTTCCGACCTGCGCAAGCCGCGCCGCGCGCTCGACGGCGCGCTGGAACATCGCTGGCGTAAGCCGGCGTGTCTGCGTGTTGTAACGGCTGCAGTGGTAGGAGTCGACGAGCACGCGACCGTCGGGCAGATGATGCTCGGCGCCGTGCGCGAAGTGGTAGTCGGCCTGGCGCAGGCCCAACGTGCGAATGATGGCCTTGTGCGAGATACCGCCGAGCGCCAACAGGACACCGCCGTCGCGGTTCACCTCGGCCAGCTCGTGCACGAGGAACTTGCTCGCGCAGGTGTTGACCTCAGCGGCCACGGGCTTGTTCTGCGGTGGCAGGCACTTCACGGCATTCGTGATGCGCGTGCCCGCAAGCTCAAGACCGTCATTCGCGCTGACGGACTGCTGCCGGCTCGCGATGCCGACGGCGTGCAGCGTCTCGTAAAGCAACACGCCCGCGTAATCGCCCGTAAACGCGCGCCCCGTCGCATTTGCCCCGTGCATGCCGGGCGCCAGTCCGACGATGAGCAAGCGCGGTGATGTGCTGCCAAACGACGGTACAGGTCGCGCGTGGTACTCGGGGTAGCGCTCCCGCACGTCTACGAGCAACTCGGCGAGCCGCGGGCAATCGGTGCAGTTGCGATCGTAGATTTCAGGCATGCGCGCGTCAGTCATCCATGTGTCGGATGATGGCCTCGCCAAAACCCTTCGTGCCCAGCAAGGTCGCCCCCGGGATGAGCTGTTCGAGCTCGCTCTCGACGTCGCCCTTGCCCGTCGCCTGCGTGCGCTTCGGTGCACGGATGGCCTCACGCAGCAGCGCGAGGTCAAATGTCAGTTCCTTGGCTGCAATCGTGTTGGCGACGCCCTTGACGATCAGATCGGCCGCTTCGGTCCAGCCCATGTAACGCAGCATCATCTCCGCTGACAGGATCAGCGAGCCTGGGTTGACGCGGTCTTTGCCCGCGAAGCCCGGTGCCGTGCCGTGCGTGGCCTCAAACACACCGATGCCTTCGCCTATGTTGGCACCCGGCGCGATGCCGATGCCGCCCACCTGGGCCGCAAGCGCGTCGGAGATGTAGTCGCCGTTCAGGTTCAGCGTGGCAATGACATCGTACTGCTCGGGGCGCAGCAGAATCTGCTGCAGGAAGTTATCGGCAATGACGTCCTTAACGATGATCTCGTTACCCGTGCGCGGGTTGTTGAACGCAAGCCAGGGGCCGCCGTCCTTGGGCTGCGCGCCGAAGTCTTCCTGTGCGACCTGATAGCCCCACTGGCAGAACGCACCCTCGGTGTACTTCATGATGTTGCCCTTGTGGACCAACGTCACCGAAGAGAGGTCGTTGTCGACGCAGTAGTTGATAGCCTTGCGAATCAGGCGCTCCGAGCCTTCGCGCGAGACAGGCTTGATACCGATCCCCGAGCTCGACGGGAAGCGGATCTTCGTCACGCCGAGTTCGTCCTGTAAGAACTTGATGAGCTTCTGCGCTTCCTGCGAACCCGTCGGGTATTCGATGCCCGCGTAGATGTCCTCAGTGTTCTCGCGGAACACGACCATGTTCACGAGCTCCGACTCTTTCATGGGCGTCTCGACGCCCGGAAAGTAGCGGATGGGTCGCACGCAGGCGTAGAGGTCGAGCGTCTGGCGGATGGACACGTTGAGTGAACGGATACCGCCGCCGATGGGCGTGGCCAACGGGCCTTTGATGGACACCACGTAGCGCTGCAACGCGTCGAGCGTTTCCTCGGGCAGGAACGTCGCGCTCTCGTAAACCTGGCTGGCCTTTGCACCCGCGTAGACTTCCATCCAGGCAATCTTGCGCTTACCACCGTAGGCCTTCTCGACCGCCGCATTGGCGACGTCGAGCATCACCGGTGTCACGTCGATGCCGATGCCATCGCCTTCTACGTAAGGCACGAGCGGATGGTCTGGTACGTCGAGCCGACCGTCGCGCGTCAGCGTTATCGGGTCGCCGTGATCCGGAACCTGAATCTTCTCGTATTGCATGCTTGTCCCTGGTGTTGTTTGCGGGGCTTGTGTGCCCGTCTGACCGGCCTCGCACCGGTCCACGCGAAACGGCCCGCAGTAGCGCGGGCCAAAGACGCCATTGTACCGTAATGGCCCCGATACGGTGACCCCAGCCCATGCCCTTGGTCCTCCTCAACAAGCCGTTTCGCGTGCTCTCGCAGTTCACGACTGACAGTGACAAGGCCACGCTTGCCGAGTACATCGCGCAGCGCGAGGTTTACCCGGCAGGACGGCTCGACTACGACAGCGAGGGGCTGCTGTTGCTCACCGATGACGGCAAGCTGCAGGCCGCCATCGCGTCACCCGGGCGCAGGACACGCAAGCACTACTGGGCGCAGGTCGAGGGCGAGGCCACAAAGGAGGCGTTGGACGCGCTGATCGCGGGCGTGGCATTGAAGGACGGACCGGCTCGCGCGCTGGCCGCCCGTCGGATTGCGACACCCGAGCCGCTATGGCCCCGCGTGCCGCCCATACGCGAACGGCGGTCCGTGCCCGACAGCTGGATCGAAGTCGTTATCGATGAAGGTCGCAACCGGCAGGTGCGACGCATGACGGCTGCCGTTGGCTTGCCCACGCTCCGGCTCATTCGCCATCAGGTAGGGCCGTGGACCCTGGAGCATCTTGAGCCTGGCGTGAGCCGGGAGCTCGAGACGCGCGCCGCCTGGCGCGCACTGCGCGAAACGCGTTAGGCGCCGTCGCGCAGACCGCCGAGGCGAAGTGCAATCTCCAGCGCCTGCTCGTAATTGAGTCGCGGGTCAACCTGCGAGTGGTACGCCCGCGCGAGATCGGCGTCCGTCAGACCGCGTGCCCCGCCCGTGCATTCCGTCACGTTGGCGCCCGTTAACTCGAGGTGCACACCGCCGAGGTAGGTGCCCATTTCCTTGTGCACTCTGAAGCAGGCCTCGAGCTCACCGACGATGTTCTCGAAGCGCCGCGTTTTGTAGCCGCCCTCGGTGGTCTCGGTGTTGCCGTGCATCGGGTCGGAGACCCACAGCACGTGGCTGCCCGTCGCACGCACCGCGTCAATGAGCTTCGGCAGATGGCTCTCGACATTACCGGCACCGAGACGGTGAATCAGCGTGATGCGACCCGGTTCGTTGTCCGGGTTCAGCACAGACAGCAGCTCCTGCAGCCACTCCGTGTCCATACCCTGCCCGATCTTGATACCGATGGGGTTGGCGACGCCGCGGAAGAATTCGACATGTGCACCGTCAAGTGCGGCCGTACGCATTCCGATCCACGGGAAGTGGGTCGTCAGGTCGTACCAACGCTCACGGCGCAAACGCGTCTGCGCCTGTTCGTACTTCAGGTGCAGACCCTCATGCGCTGTGTAGAACTCGGCACGCCGCGAATGATGAATGGGACGTCCCGCGATCGACTCGAAGAAATCGAGCGAGCCCGAGATCGCATCGGTGATGCGTTGGTAGTCGTCGGCCAGCGGCGAGTGCGAGACCCAGTCCAGATCCCAGTACTCGGGGTGGTGAAGATCGGCAAAGCCGCCATCGACAAGTCCACGAATGAAGTTAAGCGTGAGTGCAGAGCGTTCGTAGCCGCGCAGAATGAGCTCGGGGTCGGGTGTGCGGTCGGCTTCGGTGAACGGCTTGCGGTTGACGAGGTCGCCACGAAAGCTCGGCAGCGTCACGCCGTCACGCGTCTCGGTATCGGCCGAACGCGGCTTGGCGTACTGACCCGCAAAACGCCCGATGCGCACGACGGGCTTCTTCATGCCGTAGAGCACAACGAGGCTCATCTGCAGCAGCACCTTGAGCTTCTGCACGACATTCTCGGAGGTGCAGCCGTCGAAGGTTTCGGCACAGTCGCCGCCCTGGATCACAAACGCCTCACCGCGCTGCGCGGCCGCGATACGTTCTTTCAGTTTGTCGACTTCCCACGAGGTCACCAGCGGCGGCAGCGACGACAGGCGGCGCACCGCATCGGCCAGGTGATCGGGATCGGGGTATGTCGGCATCTGGCGCGCAACGCGCGTTTCCCAGCTTGCCGGGTGCCAGGGATTCTGGGCGGGTGACTTGCTCATGGCGCGATGGTGCCACAGCGGTTTTGTGCGCTGCAAAAAGAAAACGCAAGGCTGCCAATGACCTACGGTTACATGAGAAACTGCCGGGCGGTCCATGGGTGGTCACGGCGTGCCTGATTCGGCACACTCCGCGCCACCTGACGCGAAGCGCACCTTGGGACGGGCGCGCAGCAGCGGCCGCGCGAGTGGTCCAAGTCATTGATAACAAATGGGGAATGAGAAGGTATGCACAAGGTACTGATTCTCGGTGCCGGCAAGATCGGCGCGCTGATCTCTGGGCTGCTGGCTGACAGTGGTGATTATGACGTCCAGCTGGCCGACGCGGACGCGGAAGCCGCGCGGGCTGTCGCCGCGGGCCACGGTCTCGACAACGTCACGCCGTTCGCGCTCGATGCGACCGATCCGGCGGCACTCGCAGCCCACATCGCCGAGCACACGCCCGGCACCTTGATCTCGAGTCTGCCCTTCTTCTGCAACCCGCCTGTGGCCGAAGCCGCACGCGACGCCGGCCTGCATTATTTCGACCTCACCGAGGACGTGGCGGTCACCGAAGCCGTGCGCGGCTTCGCCCAAGGCGCGGACACAGCCTTTGTACCGCAGTGCGGCCTCGCGCCGGGGTTTATCAGCATCGCCGCAAACGAGCTCATCAGCCACTTTGACGAAGTGCGTGACGTGCAGCTACGTGTCGGTGCCCTGCCCCAACATCCGAGCAACGCGCTCAAGTACGCGCTGACCTGGTCGACGGACGGCGTCATTAACGAATACGCCAACCTCTGCACAAGCATCGTCGATGGCGAACCCGTGCAGGTGCTCCCGCTTGAAGGCCTTGAGGAAATCCAGATCGACGGCACGCTCTACGAAGCGTTCAACACCTCAGGTGGGCTCGGCTCGCTGGCTGAAACCTACCGCGACCGTGTGCAAAACATGGACTACAAGACCATGCGCTACCCAGGCCATTGCGAGCAGATGCGTCTGCTCATGAACGGCCTCGGCCTGAAGGACGACCGCGACACACTCAAGCTGATTCTCGAGCGTGCGGTCCCCGCGACGCTGCAGGACGTCGTGATCGTCTACGCGGCTGTGCGCGGCGTACAGGGCGGCGTGCTGCGCGAAGAGAACTATGTGAATAAGGTCTACCCGCAGCGCGTGGCCGGTCGACTCTGGTCGGCCATTCAAATCACCACGGCGAGCGGCATCTGCGCGGTCGTCGACAAGGTGCTTGAAACGCCGGGTCGCTTTGCCGGCTTCGTAGCACAAGAGCAATTCACGCTCGAAGACATCCTGACCAACCGATTCGGACGCTGGTACGCCGACGGCGGCGACGCCAACGTCTCGTCACTGGCCATCGCCACGGCCAGCACGGGCCAGTGAGCCCACAGAGGAACCCAACATGACCCACCCCGTACTCGAACAGCTCGGCCTGGGCGCCGACAACGCTGGCAGCTGGATTGGCGGTACGCCACTCGCGGATTCCGGCGCCGGCCGCATTGCATCGATCAACCCGACAACCGGCGAGACCATTGCCCACGTCGGCGTGTCCAGTGCCGAAGACTACGAGCGCATCGTCGTCGCGGCTCGCGAAGCCTTCGCCGTGTGGCGCACCCTGCCCGCCCCCGCGCGCGGTGAGGCCGTGCGTCGCATGGGCAACGCACTGCGCGACAACCTCGACGCACTGGGCAGCTTGGTGAGCCTCGAGAACGGCAAGATCAAAGCCGAGGGCGTCGGTGAAGTGCAGGAGATGATCGACATCGCCGACTTTGCCGTGGGCCAGTCGCGCATGATGTACGGCAAAACCATGCACTCGGAACGCCCGCAGCACCGCATGTACGAGCAATGGCACCCGCTGGGGCTCGTCGGCATCATCTCGGCGTTCAACTTCCCGGTCGCCGTCTGGTCCTGGAACGCGTTCATCGCAGCTATTGCAGGCAACGTGTGCATCTGGAAGCCCTCGCCCAAGACGCCGCTCTGTGGCGTGGCCGTGCAAAAGATCTGCAACGACGCGCTGGCCGACATGGACCTGCCGCCAATCATGCACTTGTTCAACGACGCGGATAACTCGCTCGCGACCCAGTTCGTCGACGACCGCCGCATCGACCTCATGAGCTTCACGGGCAGCTGCGAAATCGGCAACAACGTCGGGTCACAGGTCTCGCGTCGCATGGGCCGCTCATTGCTCGAGCTCGGCGGCAACAACGCGCTCATCGTCGACGAGTTCGCCAACATGGACCTTGCGGTTCCGGCCATCGTGTTCGGCGCCGTCGGCACGGCCGGCCAGCGTTGTACGACAACGCGCCGCGTATTCGTGCACTCGAGCCGTCGCGACGAGCTGCTCGAGAAACTCCTGGGCGCTTACAAGCAGGTACGCATCGGCGACCCGCTCGACGACGCAACGCTCATGGGTCCGCTCATTGACGCGTCTTCGGTCGAACGCTTCGAAAGCGCCATCGCCGCTGTGCGCGATGCGGGCGGTGAACTGCTTACGGGTGGCGATCGACTCGACGGTCCCGGCAACTTCGTGACCCCTGCGATTGCCACAGCAGAAAACCACTGGGACATTGTCCAGAACGAAACCTTCGCGCCGCTGCTCTACGTCATCGGCTTCGACACGCTTGATGACGCCATCGCGATGCAGAACGACGTGCGCCAGGGCCTGTCATCCGCCATCTTCACGGACAACCTGCAGCGTGCGGAGCAGTTCCTCGCGGCCAGCGGTTCGGACTGCGGCATCGCTAACGTCAACATCGGCACCTCGGGCGCCGAAGTCGGTGGTGCGTTCGGGGGTGAGAAGGAAACCGGTGGCGGTCGTGAGGCCGGCAGCGATTCCTGGCAGGCCTACATGCGCCGCCAGACGAACACGATCAACTACGGCACCGACCTGCCGTTGGCCCAGGGCATCAACTTCGACCTGGGCTGATGGACTGACCGGTTAGTCGGTCAGCGAAGCATAGACGGCCGCAACGAAGCGCTCGGGTGGCATGAAGCCACCACCGTACTCCGCGTCGAAGGGCGCCGAAGGACCTGATGCCTGGATCTTTTCCAGGCTCATGTCCTCGGCGATACCTTTGGCCACGGCATCGCGTACGCCTGCGAGCATGGCGCGGTAACCCAGAAGCGCGTCCCGATCGGCTAACGGGCCGTGCCCGGGAATGATGTTCGTATCCTCGTCGGCGATGGCGAGCACGGCATCGGCGGCCTCGATCAGCCCGTCGATGTCACCGCCGCTCTCGACATCGAGAAACGGGTAGATGCCGTTAAAGAACGTATCGCCCATGTGCACGACGTTGGCCTCTTCAAAGTGGACCAGCGTGTCGCCGTCAGTGTGCGCGTTCTCGATGTGAAAGCCGCGTATCGTCAGCCCATTGGCGTGCAAGGTGAGCCTGTCGTTAAACGTCAGCGCCGGTAGCGCGACCTCGGGTGCCGGGTCGATCTGCATCTGGAACGCCTCAAGGAACTGTCCGGCCGCCATGCGCTTGCGCACGTTGTCGTGCGCCATGATCAGTGCACTGTCGCCCAGGTTTTCGTTGCCGCCTGTGTGGTCGAAGTGCCAGTGCGTGTTGAGCACGTAGTCGATGGGGCGATCGGTCACGGTCGCAACCGCCGCGATGATCTTGTCGGTGAGCGGCGCGAATTGGTCATCGATGAGAAACGTCGCGTCCTCACCGACGGAGAGACCAAGGTTGCCGCCCCGACCGATGAGCATGTACAGCCCCTCGCCAACCTGTTGAACCTCGATTTCGACGTTCTCCATCGGGTTCTGTGCGATTGCGGGTTGGGCCACAGCGAAGGCGAGCGCCATCACAACTGCAGTTCTCTTCATCTCATGCTCCTGTCAGGCGCTGCCGTTCTCGGGCAGCACCTCAAATCGGTTGCGGTCGCGATTTTTGACCACATCGCCCGCCGCGAACACCTGCCCGCTCATGGCGACATAGACGCCCGCCGGCAGACTCTGCACAGCCGCGACGGCCATGCCCACGTTAAAAATCGCATCCGTTGACCGGAACCGCGCCGGCGTCAATGCACCCGTGAGCACGATGGTCTTGTCGTCGAGCCCCTCGAGTGCGCGCGCCGTGTCAACCATCGTGTCCGTCCCGTGCGTCACGATGATGCGCGTCGCCGCATCGGCCTCGATTGCCGCGCGGATGTTGGCTCGATCCTCATCGGTCATTTCGAGGCTGTCTTTTCGCATGAGCGACACAGACTCAAACTCGTAGTCGACGAGGGCCTCGCGCAGGATGTGATCGATGACGGACTCGCCGACTTCGAATGCACTTGCAGCATCGAAGTAGACCTTGTCTATCGTCCCGCCAGTAGTGAAAAACTTGATGCGCGCCACGCCGAAGATGCTCCCCGTAGGTCACTGATTATTGCACGCCATTAGACACCCCGTGAACGTGCGGCCTTCGGTGACCCGGGGTCGAAGTGCTAAAATGCAGCCATGAACCTCGCAAGACTAAGCCAAGCTGTACGCCGCGTCGCGTCCGTGTTTTTCGGGACACTGGTCGCCGCTGCGGCGTTGACCCACACCGCTCACGCGGCCGATGCCTACGTTATCGATATCGAGGGTGGCATCGGCGCGGCCACCGCGGAGATTGTCCGCACCGGCATGCGCAAAGCCATTGACGCTGATGCCGATCTCATCGTCCTGCGCATGGACACACCAGGCGGTCTCGATAGCGCGATGCGCGATATCGTGAGCGAGATTCTCGCCTCGCCGATTCCCGTGGCGACCTGGGTGGGGCCGGGGGGCGCACGTGCGGCCAGCGCGGGCACCTACATCCTGCTCGCAAGCCACGTGGCCGCGATGCACCCCACCAGCAACCTCGGCGCGGCCACGCCCGTGGATATCGGTGGCAGCGGCGTGACGGACGACGATGCCCCGGGTCGCCCGGGCAGCGACGGCGCCGACGAAGTTGCCGATGCCGTGCGTGATGCCGTGGACGGGACCGAAAACGCAGCAGGCGACGACGCAGCCGCGGACGAGGCCGCCGCCGAGGACGCCGCGACCGAGACCGAACGCAATCCGAGCGCCATGGGCCGGAAGATCATTAATGATGCCGTGTCCTACATCCGGACGCTGGCCGAGCGCCATGACCGCAATGCCGACTGGGCCGAGAAGGCGGTGCGCGACGGCGCCACGCTGACGGCGCGCGAGGCGGTCGAGCAGAGTGTTGCCGACGTGCTCGCGAGCAGCCTCGACGAATTGCTCACGGCCGTTGACGGCGAGCAAGTCGTGCTCGACAACGGCGATACGGTGACTCTGGCGACAGCCGGCGCCGATGTCTCTGTCTTTGAGCCCACCTGGCGCCAGAAACTGCTGCTCGTCATCTCGGACCCGTCGATCGCCGTGTTACTCGTGCTCGTCGGCGTTTACGGCTTGTGGTTTGAAGCCTTCAACCCGGGCGCCATCGTACCCGGTGTGATCGGCGCCATCTGCCTCCTGCTGGCCGCCTACGCGCTGCAGGTCATGCCCGTAAACTACGTGGGGCTCGGACTCATCCTGCTAGGCGTCCTGCTCATGACCGCAGAGATCTTCGTGCCCTCGTTCGGCGCGTTGGGGCTCGGCGGCATCATTGCGTTTATCGTCGGTGCCATCATGGCATTCGACACGGGCGTACCGGGCTTTGAGATCTCCCGATTCAGTGTCGGCAGCATTGCCGCGGTCATTGGCGGCCTCACCTTTGCCACGGCCGCATACGCCCGGCGCCTGCACACGAATGGCGCCGTCACGGGTGTCGTCGGTATGAAAAAACACCAAGCAGTCGCCATCGATGATTTCGAAGGTGAGGGCTTCGTGTGGCTGGAGAGTGAACGCTGGCATGCGGTCAGCGATCGGCCCGTTAAGGCCGGCGAGACCCTCCAGGTGACCCGTCTCGACGGGTTGACCGTGTATGTCTCTCCCCTCAAAGCACGCTAGCCATCATCAATTTCTGTTTGTAATCGGAGCCCGGTATGGAAGTCATCCTCGGATTTGTCGGCGTGCTCGTCGTCATTTTTCTCGCCAACGCCATCAAGATCCTGCAGGAGTACGAACGCGGCGTTGTGTTCTTTCTGGGTCGCTACCAGACCGTCAAAGGGCCGGGCCTGATTCTGCTCATACCGTTCCTGCAGAAAGCCACCATCGTCGATCTGCGCGTCAACGTCATGGACGTCCCAACTCAGGACGTAATCTCGAAAGACAACGTGTCGGTCAAGGTTAACGCCGTTATCTATTTCCGAATCGTTGCTGCCGAGAAGGCCATCATCAACGTGGCCAACGTCTTCGAAGCGACAAGCCAGCTCGCACAAACGACGCTGCGCTCCGTGCTCGGTCAACATGAGCTCGACGACATGCTCAGTGAGCGCGACAAATTGAACGCCGACATTCAGGCGATCCTGGACTCGCGCACCGACAACTGGGGCATCAAGGTCGCCAACGTCGAGATCAAGCACGTCGATCTCGACGAGAGCATGATCCGCGCCATCGCCCAGCAAGCCGAGGCCGAACGGTCACGTCGTGCCAAGGTGATCAACGCCGAGGGTGAGCAGCAGGCCGCGCAAAAGCTGGCCGAGGCCGCACGCATGCTCGCGGGTGAGAAGCAGGCACTGCAGCTGCGTTACCTGCAAACACTCAAGGACATCGCCGGCGAGAAGAGCTCGACGATCGTCTTCCCGCTGCCCATGGATCTCATCGAACCGCTCAAGGGTATCGCTGAGACGATCTCTGGTAACGGCGGGAAACCAACGGGCAGCTAGACTCAGGCCGCCATCCGCAGGATCTCTTCCCAGCGCTTCTCCAGGCGCTTGGCCGAGACTTTTACGCGGGTGCCCAACGACTGGGCGAACAACGAGACGCGCAGCTCCTCGACGAGCCAACGGAAGGCCTCGAGCGCGTCTCGCTGTTCGGGTGTCGGCGTGGCGCGATCAAACGCCTGCATGCGTGACTCGAGGCTGTGCACCATCGCCATCGAATCGTGGTCACGCGCCGTATTGGACGCGACGCGCTCAAGCCGCAGACGCGCGGCATTGAGAAAGCGCGGTAAATCATCGAGCCGCGCCGCCGGCGTCGCTGACAGAAAGCCCGGATAGACGAGGCGCGAAAGCTGGGCCCGAACGTCATCACGTGCATCGACAACGTGCTCGGGCGCCGCATCAACCGCCGCACGGCAGGCCACGTCGGCGGCCAGCACGTCGCCCAAAACGGCCAGCACCTGCTCGCCCGCGCCAACGATCTCGTGCGCATGCGCATCACAGAGCGCACGCCAGGCATCGGCGTCACGTATGCCACCGAACCGATCCCCAAATGCGCGCTGCATCGCCGCACGCTGTACGTCCTCGATCAATGCGGCACCACCAGGATCGTCGTGCGCGGCCCACCGAAGCTGAATCCCGCGGTCCGCCAATAACGTCTTGCGCAGCGCCTTGAGTTGCTGCACGAACCGATAACCCAGCAAGGCCAGTACGGCGGCATCGTGCGCCAGCTGCGCCTCGCCCGCATCGAGGAACGGGTGCACGATGACGCCCGTTCCACGCTCGCGCAACGCCGGGTAGACGGTCAGTGTCAGGTTTCCGCGCGTCTCGGTCTGACGCTCGGGAATGGCGTCGAAGCGCCACTCGCGCTTCGGTGTCGTATCACTGGCCACCGCCTTGGGCGTCAACTCGCGCGTCTCCGCCTGCACCAGTGGTGCAAGCTCGCGCTTGAGCGCCTCCAGATCACGACCGGAGCCCAGAACGCGTCCTCTGTCATCGACAACGCGCAGGGCCGGTTTCAGGTAGTCGGGTTCGACAAGCGCTGACCAGGCGTCCGGTGCGACCGCGACACGAAATTCCGTGGCCAGCAACGCCGTCAGGCGTGCATCAAGCGAGCCCCTTGTGCCGAGTTCACTCAGTCGCGTCACAAGCCTGCTCGCCACCTCACGAATCGGGTGCAGTTGCCGGCGACTCGCCTTGGGCAGGGCACGCAGCCGCGCTTCGATACGCCGTGCCATAAGTCCGGGAATGCTGGTCTCGACCTGGCTCATCGTCATCGCCGGTAACAGCGCTGCGGGAACGACAACACTGGCGCCGTCGTCAACGCGGTCCGGCGCAAACTGGTAGTCGATCTTGAGCCGATTGCCCGCGAGTTCGACCTTCTCGGGCATATCGGCCAGCACGTCCACGTCGAGTGCCTCGCCCGTGAGCTGGTCCTGCGTGAAGTGCAGTCGCGCACGCTCATCGGCCGACGCTTTGTCGAGCCAGCGTGCGAGCGAGCGCCGGTCAATAACTGAGTCCGGCAAACACTCCGCGTAGCGCGCCGCCAGCGCGGCGGGCCCGATCTCAACGCGCCGCCGCAAGCGCCCCGCGATACCGGCAACAGTCTCGAGTACGGCGCGATTGTGCGCGAGGAATTCGGCGTTCAACCCCACGCGGTCGGCCGCCAGTGCGTCACGCAAAAACACTGTTCGCGCGGCCGCCGTATCGATGGGGCCAAAATCGACGCGCTTGCCGGCTTCGATCACAAGGCCGAACAGCAGGCTGGTGCGCTTTGCCTCGACGCGGCCGCGCTTCGCGTTCCAGTAGGGCTGCTGGTAGTCGTATTCGACGAGTCGCTCGGCGATCCGCGGCAACCAGCGGGCATCAAAACGGGCGACATGCCGTGCCAGCCTACGTCGCGTCTGCACAATCTCAAGCGCCATGACCCAACGCGGCGTCCGTCCGTGCACCGTCGACGCCGGATGCAGGCGGAATCGTCGGGCACCCGCGCCCACATATTCGCCGTCGGCCTCATGCGTACCGATGTGTGATAGCAAGCCCGACAGCACGGCGCGGTGAACGCGGTCTGCGCGCTCATCGACGACGCTCGCCGGCGGCGGCAGCTGCTTGCGGTCTGCATCAACGATCCGGGCAAGCTGGGTGAACACCTCACCCCACTCGCGAATGCGCCGCGGTGACAGGAAGTTTGATTCACACCAGCGCTCGTAGGCGCGGCGACCCAACGCCTCGCGTTGCGTGTGGGCCGCAGTCCAGAGCGAATACAAACCGAGGAAGTCTGAACCCGGCACCTCGAACACCGCGTGCGCCGTGTCCGCTGCCTCGACTTGGTCGGGCGGGCGCAACCTTGGGTCCTGGATGCTCAGTGCGGCAACGATGACTGTGGTAATGGCCAGCGTCTGCGGATCGGTGTCGGCCACGAGCATGCGCGCGAGGCGTGGGTCGAGCGGCAGTCGCGCGAGCCTGCGGCCCAGCTTGGTAATACGGCGCTGGCCACCCAACGCGCCGAGCTCTGTAAGGAGACGACGCGCATCATTAACAGTCGCAGCACTGGGCGCGTCGAGGAACGGAAATTCAAGCGGGTCACCGAGACCCAGCGCCGCCATCTGCAACACGACGCTCGCGAGATTGGTGCGCAGGATCTCGGGGTCGGTAAACGCGTCGCGCGATTCGAAATCGGACTCGGGGTACAGACGCAGACACAGCCCCGGCCCGATACGCCCGCAACGCCCGGCACGCTGATTGGCGCTGGCCTGCGACACGGGTTCCACGCCAAGCCGTTGCACACGACTGCGGTGCGCGTAGCGACTGATGCGCGCCAGACCCGAGTCGATCACCGCGCCAATACGCGGCACCGTGATTGAGGTCTCGGCCACGTTGGTCGCGAGCACCACGCGGCGGCGACCTGCCGCCTGGAACACGCGCGCCTGGTCCTTGTCGGACAAGCGACCGTACAGCGGCACCACGTCGATGTCTGGGCCGCGTCGTTTGCTGATGGCACGCTCGGCGTCACGGATCTCACGCTCGCCGGGCAAAAACACGAGCACGTCAGGTGCGCCTTCAGCAAGCCGCTCGGAAAGCACCGTATCGACCGCTTCGGCGACCTGCCGCGCCAGTTTGCGACTGTCATCGGTGGCAATGGTCGTGTCGGTGTAGCGAACCGTAACCGGGTAACCGCGACCTGATACTTCTATGACGGGCGCGGCACCGAAATGCGCGGCGAAGCGTTTATGGTCGATCGTCGCCGAGGTGATGATGACGCGCAGGTCGTCGCGCTTGTCGAGCAAGCGCTTGAGGTAGCCCAGCAGGAAATCGATGTTGAGACTGCGCTCGTGCGCCTCATCGACAATGATGACCTCGTAGTCGAGCAACAGCGGGTCGCGTTGCAGCGCGTTGAGCAGGATGCCATCGGTCATTACACGAACCAGCGTGTAGGGCGCACTGCGGTCGTCGAAGCGCACGGCGTAACCGACGCCCTCCCCCAATGTCACCCCCGAAATCTCGGCAATGCGGCTGGCCACGGCGCGCGCCGCGATGCGACGGGGCTGCGTGTGGCCGATCATGGCGCGACGGCCGAAACCGGCGGCAATGGCGTAGCGCGGTAGCTGCGTCGTCTTACCCGAGCCCGTCTCGCCCGACACCACGATCACGCGGTTCGACTGCAAGGCGTCGATGATGGCGTCGCGGTGCTCGGCAATCGGCAGATCGTCGTCACCGCCCTCGTGGGTAAGCGCCAGCGCCTCGCGGGCGGCACGCTGCGCCTGCGAGTGTTCGAGGGTGTTTGGATTGAGGCGCTTGCCAGTGGCCAGCGCGTACGCGTCGCGCAGCATGAGATCGTCTGCGTGCGACGTTGGAGACCGCGTCATTCGGAGATTATCGCACAGGCCTCAGTCGCTACCCGACGCCCCGCCTGGGAGCGTTAGCGTAAGCTGAGCACCGCCCAGCGACCCACGGTCGATTGCGAGCGTGCCCTCATAAACAGCAACGAGCTCATTGGCGACCGCAAGACCGATGCCCGTGCCGGGTGTGGTCTCATCGAGCCGCGTGCCGCGCTCCAGCGCACCCGCGACATTGTCGATACCCGGCCCGTCGTCTTCGATACGAATCGTGAGCACACCCTGCTCGCCGTGAGCCTCGAGCAACACGCGACGCGTGCACCACTTGTAAGCGTTGTCCAACAGGTTACCCACGATCTCGACGAGGTCGCCTCGGTCGCCATCGAAGCTCAAGTTCGATGCGACATAGAGCTCCGCACTCACGCCCTTGTCGCGGTAGACCTTGTCGAGCCCGTCGAGCAGCGCGTGCAGCTCGGGCAGGATGGCGACAGCACCACGCCCCGTGAGTTGACCGCCAGCAGCCGCGGGCCGCGCAAGCTGGTAGCGCACGATGTCGTGCATGCGCGTGAGCTGCTCAGCGACGGGGTCCTCGCTGTCGCCGCGTTCACCCAGCAGGCTTTGCGCCGCCGCCAGCGGCGTCTTCAAACTGTGCGCAAGGTTCGACAGCGTTTGTTGGTAGCGCGTCGTGCGTCGCGTCTCGCTGTCCACGAGTCGGTTGAGGTTGCGGGCAACACCCGTGAGCTCGCTGGGGTAGTCGGCCGAGAGACTGCCCCGCTCGCCGGCTTCAACGGCGCGAATCTCGCGCTCGATCTGACCCAGCGGCCGCAGCAGCCAGGACAGCAGCGCGGCCACAGCGATGAGCAACACCACAGCAATCGCCGCAAAGGCCATGTAGAGCTGGCCACGAAAACTCTTAAGCTGCGCCTCGATGCTTGTGCGACTCTCAGCAACCGTGAGCGCGAAGTAGCGACTGCGCGTGTCGTCGAACTGCCAGACGACGCCGAGCGTCATGGCCTGCAGCCGTTCTCCCGTGGAGGTCTCCTGCACGGTCACGAGGCGCTGACCCGCTTTAGGCAGTGGCGCCGCCGGTTCGATGTCCAGGCCGACGGCCGAGGCTGACCGCCATTGGGCGGTACCCGAGTCATCGCGTATCGACGCGTACAGCCCCGAGCCTGGCGCGTTGAGCCGTACTTCCGGCATGTCGTAGGGCAACGCGAGTGACTCGCCCTCGCCCGGCTCAGAAACAGCCAACAAAGTGATGATTTGGCTGTCGAGCAAATCGCGTTGCGCTTGTTCGAGCGCAGCCTCGAAGCCGGAATCGATGACGGCACCCAGCAGCGCGAAGCTTGCCGCCAGCAGCAGGCTCGTCCAGGCCAGCAGACGCAGCCGCAGCGAGCGCACGGTGCCGCTAGTCGCCGGCCCGCGCCAGCGCGAAGCGGTAGCCGCGCCCGCGCAGGGTTTCTATGGGCTTGAGCGTGCCGTCCGGGTCAAGCTTCTTGCGCAGACGACCGATGAAGACTTCGATCACGTTGCTGTCGCGCTCGTAGTCCTGGTCGTAGAGCCGCTCCGTGAGCTCGGTTTTCGAGATCACGTCGCCTGCACGAATCATCAGGTGCTCGAGCAAGGCGTACTCGAAGCTCGTCAGTTCAACGCTCTCATCATCGACGGTGAGCAGTTGCTTCGAGGTGTCGAGCTTGATGCGTCCGCAGTCGAGTTCGGCCGATGCCCAACCACCGGCGCGGCGCAGCAGCGCATTCACGCGTGCGGCAAGCTCTTCGAAATGAAACGGCTTGGCGACGTAGTCGTCCGCGCCACTCTGCAGGCCGTCGACCTTGTCCTGCCAGCTGTCGCGCGCCGTCAAAATAAGGATGGGGTAGGTGCGACCCGACTCGCGCAATTTCTGCACGAGCTCGAGCCCGGGCATCTTCGGCAAACCGAGGTCCACGATCGCGAGGTCGATAGGGTACTCGCTGGCGTAGTACCAGCCCTCCTCGCCATCGGCCGCCTGCTCGACGCGGTAGCCCGCGGCAAGCAACTGGTTGCTCAGACTCTCGCGCAGTGCGGTGTCGTCTTCTACGAGTAGCAGGCGCATATCAGTTTGCGTTGATCCGGACGGTGCGCACGCGACCATCGTCGGTGAGCACCTTGATCACGTGCACACGGCGATCGCCGCTGCCCCGCGTCTCGGCCGACACGATGCGGCCACCGTATTGCTTGCGTACGCGTCGCACGGCTTCTTCGAGCGACACCTTGTCGCGCGCCACAACATCGGGCGCGGGGCTGTCGGCAACGACAGCCACCGCACCGGACGCATCTGTGGGAGGCGCAACCGGCTGGGCCTGGGCCGTGCCGGCGGCCAGCAACAGGGTGGCACCGAGAATCCTGATCATCTTCGGAATTCTCGGTTGCCACGTACGCCTTTGCAACGACGCGTTGCTCGATTCTAGCCGCCGCACGGGTGCCCCAGGGTTCAGTCGACCAGCGGCCTGACGTCCACGCGCACGCGGATCTCATCACCGGGATCGGTCTCAGTGCGCGTCGTGTACGTCCTGCCGTCGAACTCGTAGGTCACGCGGAATCCTTCAACACGGTCACGTTCCTCGTACTCGTAGGTGGTCTCGCAGTACTTCTGAATGCGTTCTTCACGGCCGTGTTCATGGCGGTTGTTTTCAGACGCACTGGCGGCGCCCATGACGCTGCCAAGCACCGTCATGGCCTCACGGCCACTGCCGTCACCGAACTGGCTGCCGATGACGCCGCCGATAATGCCGCCCGCAATCACACGGCCGAGCCCGCCACGACGGCGCTCCCGACGCGCCTCGACGGGGCGCTCGTAGCACTCGCGGACGGGGATCTCGACTTGCACGGTACGGATCAGGGGTTTGACGTCGAGTACACGGGCGTACTCGTAGGTGGTTTCGCCACCGTCGTCATAACGGGGGTCGGCCAGCGCTGGCTGAGCTGCTGTGGCCAGGCACAACGCGGTTGCGGCCGCAATTCGTGTGGGCGTGTTCATGGTTGCCTCCGGAGGACTCACACAGTGCGCCCCGGCACCATGCCGGGAGCGTGAGCCCACACTACGCGCGCGGGGCTGAATGCGGCCTGAATAAGCCTGAACGGCTGAAAGTCAGGCCTCTCGGGCCTTTGCGGACTCCCAGGCGGCGTCCAGGGCCGCATCATCGTGGTCGTCCAGCGACCCATCCAGGTCAGCCTCCATGCGTCGAAAGCGGCGTTCAAACTTGGCTGAGGCCCGCCGCAACGCGCGCGCCGGGTCCACGCCAAGATGTCGTGACCACTGCGCGACGCTGAACAGCAGGTCACCCAGCTCATCCTCGACTGCGGAATCTGCAGCGTCTGCACCTGGCGGCAGCGCGGCGATTGCGGCAGCAAGTTCAGACAGCTCCTCGTCCACCTTGCCGCGCACCTGCTCGGGTGCGCGCCAATCGAAGCCCGCCCGGCCGGCACGTTTGCCGAGCTTCACGGCCCGCTGCAGCGCGGGCAGCCCCGCGGCCACCCCGGCCAGCGCGCTCTCGTCCGCGGCCTTACCGCGACCGGCAGCAGCGCGCTCCGCCGCCTTGATGTCTTCCCAACGACCGAGCACACGCGCGCTGTCGCCGCGGTCCTCGTCGCCAAACACATGCGGATGGCGCCGAATCATCTTGTCGACGATGGCCGTGACCACGTCATCGAACGCGAACAGGCCCTGCTCCTCGGCCATACGGGCATGAAACACAACCTGCAGCAGCAAATCGCCGAGCTCGTCGGGCAGCTCGTGTAACGCGCCCCGCTCGATCGCGTCGGCGACCTCGTAGGCTTCCTCGATCGTGTACGGCGCGATGCTCGCGAAGTCCTGCTCGAGGTCCCAGGGGCAGCCGGACTCCGGATCGCGCAGGGCGGCCATTACGTCAATAAGTTTCGAGATATGTGTCATTACTATTTGTTTTTTAATGATATCAATAGTGACGCATGCCCATAGGCGTCATGGTTTTCTGACCGCGCTTCACCGGCAAGTGCGGTGCCCGTGCGGCTCGCGTAGCATGCCGCGTCTGGCCGCACAGATCACCCGAAACCTGACGCCCAAGGAGCGCCGCACGTGGGACTCGCCAACGAACGCACCATTGCCTGGACCGAGCGCGGCTGGATTCCCGACGCGCTGCTGCGGCGCGCGATGCGCGGGCTCCTGGCGAAGCGACTGCTGCAGTCCACCACAACCGATGCCGAGCGAGTCGCCAGTGACAAGCAGCGCTTTGTCGATGCGCTCCGCGAGGCGCCCATCGCGCTTGTGCCCGAGCGCGCCAACGAACAGCACTATGAGGTCCCCGCTGCGTTCTTCGGTGCCGTACTGGGCCCGCACCGCAAGTACAGCTGCGGCTTCTGGCCCGAGGGGGTTGCGACACTCGAAGACTCGGAAGCCGCCGCCCTGCAGGTGACGTGCAGCCGCGCCGGCATTACGGACGGCCAGCGGGTGCTCGATCTGGGTTGCGGGTGGGGCTCCGTGTCGCTCTGGATCGCAACGCACTACCCGACTTGCCAAGTTACGGGCGTCTCCAATTCCAGTTCGCAACGGGAATGGATCGAGGCCGAGGCGCGGCGGCGCGGACTCGACAACCTGGCCATCGTCACGGCCGACATGAACGACTTCGACCCGGGCGCCCGGTTCGACCGCGTGGTGTCAGTCGAGATGTTCGAGCACATGCGCAACTGGCCCCGCCTGTTCGCGAGGATCCAAGACTGGCTTGTCCCGGGTGGGCGCTTTTTCATGCACGTGTTCACGCACCGCTGCGCAGCCTACCTGTTCGAGGACCGCGGCAGTGCCGACTGGATGAGTCGGCACTTCTTCTCGGGCGGCATGATGCCCAGTGACGATCTCGCGCTGCGTTTCCAGGACCACCTCTCGCTCGTGAGCCAGTGGCGCTGGGACGGACGGCACTACGAAAAGACCTCGAACGCCTGGCTGGCCACCATGGACGCCCGCCAGGCCCAGGTGCGCCCGATCCTCAGCGAGACCTACGGCGAGGCCGAAACCCAGCGTTGGTGGATGCGCTGGCGCATGTTCTTCATGGCCTGCGCAGAGCTATTTGGTTACGAGCGCGGTCAGGAATGGGGCGTGAGCCACTACCTGTTCGAGCGGCCCGCAGGTCGATCGGGCTAGGGCTGGCGCTCGATGACGCGGTGCAAGCGTTCGATCACGCCCGCCGTCGCGCCCCAGATCCGGTGCTGGCGCCACTGAATCTCCAGCGCATTGAACGCAAAACCGTCGTACTCGCGCCGAAAGTGGCGGTGCTGACGGACATCGAACAGATGTGCCGCGGGCACCTGAAATGCGGTCGCCACCTCGCTGGGATCCGGCTCCAATGACACCGCGCCTGACACGAGCCCGATCACGGGCGTCATGGTGTAGCCGCTGATGGTCCACTGCGGTCGCAGAAAGCCCAGCACTTCGACACGGCTCGCTTCAATACCGACTTCTTCTTCGGTCTCACGCAAGGCCGTGGCCGCCAGGTCGGCATCCTGAGGCTCGGCCGCGCCACCGGGAAAACTGACCTGCCCGGGATGATGCTTCAGATGCGCTGCCCGTTCGGTGAGTACCACCTCGAGTCCGTCTCCGGTATCCACGAATGGCACGAGAATGGCCGCGCGGCGTGCGCCGGCAATGCGCCGTTCCCGCCAACCTTCGGGTAGCGCCGGCTCGGCCTCGGGGACCACGACATCGTTGGGGTCGGGCAGCGCCTCGTGCCCGACCAGGGCGCGCCGCAGTCGCGCTACATCGACCATCAGTTGCGGATGCCGCCCTCCGTGAGCCCGGCGGGATCGAGCAGACGGTCAAGCTCTTCAGCCGACAGGTCGGTCATCTCCAAAGCGACGTCTTTCACGGGCCGGCCCTGGGCATAGGCTGTCTTGGCGACCTTGGCGCCCAGCTCATAACCAATCACGGGGTTGAGCGCCGTTACGAGGATCGGGTTGCGGCCCAGCGCCTGCGTGAGGTTGTCTTCGTTGACGGTGAAGCCCACGACCGCATCGTCTGCAATATGGCGTGCTGCGTTACTAATTAATTCAATGGATTGCAATACATTTTTCGCAACCATTGGCAGCATGACGTTGAGCTGGAAATTGCCGGCCTGCCCACCCACGGTGACGGCGGCATCGTTGCCGATCACCTGTGCGGCGACCATGGCCACGGCCTCCGGAATCACAGGGTTCACCTTACCCGGCATGATGCTCGAGCCTGGCTGCAGCGCCGGCAGCGCGATCTCGCCCAGACCCGCGAGCGGCCCCGAGTTCATCCAGCGCAGGTCATTGGCGATCTTCATGAGGCTCACCGCCACCACCTTGAGCTGCCCCGACAGCTCGACGGCCGTGTCCTGACAGGCCAGCGCCTCGAAATGCGACTCGGCCGGCTCAAACGGGCAACCCGTCTGTTCGGCGAGCAGCGTGGCGACCTTGGCACCAAAACGCGGGTGCGCGTTGATGCCGCTGCCGACGGCCGTGCCGCCCTGCGCGAGCCGTGTCAGCCGCGGCAGCGTCGATTCAACACGCGCCATGCCCGAGACGATCTGCTGGCGCCAAGCGCCCAGCTCCTGGCTCAGACGCACGGGCATTGCATCCATGAGGTGCGTGCGCCCCGTCTTGACCACGGTGTCGAGCGTCGCGGCCTTCTCCTCAAGCACTGTTGCGAGGTGCTCAAGTGCGGGCAGCAGCTGCTGGCGCACACTGAGTGCCGCGCTCACGTGGATCGTGGTCGGGATCACATCATTGCTGCTCTGCCCCATGTTGACGTCGTCGTTGGGGTGGACAGGCTGGTCGGCGATGTCACTCGCGAGCCGCGCGATGACCTCGTTGGCATTCATATTCGTCGAGGTGCCCGAGCCCGTCTGGAACACATCGACGGGAAACGCATCGAGGTGCCCGCCGTCGATAATCGACTGCGCGGCCTGCTGGATCGCCACGGCACGCGATGAGCCCAGAAGGCCTAGCTCAGCGTTAGCCCCCGCGCAGGCCCATTTGACGCGCGCGAGCGCCGTAATGAAGGCGGCCGGCATGGTCTCGCCGGAAATCTTGAAGTTGTTGACGGCGCGTTGCGTTTGGGCGCCCCAGAGTGCCGTTTCCGGCACCTCGAGTTCACCCATGCTGTCGCGCTCGATTCGCGTTGCCTTGTCGCTCATGTCCTGGCCCTAAACCTTGAGTGTGATGCTGCGGTGGGCCGCTCCGGGTGGCGGCCACCACGTCCCCGGGGCGTGTATGATTAGGGGTTTGCTGAAGCTTGTCCAGCACGCCCATCGCGGCCACACCCGCGGGGTTGTGACGACACCCAGAGGGCCTGAGAAGAATGGCATCGAACGAACCCGAGGCGTCGCAATACCAGTCGCTCAAAGCGCTGTCCCCCGTGGACGGGCGCTACGCCGGCAAGGTCGCGCCGCTACGCGACATCGCCAGCGAATACGGCCTGATCCGCTACCGGATCGAGATCGAGGTGCGCTGGTTGCAGGTGCTTGCGGAGAGTGCCGAGATCGGTGAGCTCGACGGGCTCCCCGACGACATCGACAAACGGCTTACCCAACTCGTTGATGCGTTTGGGATCGAGGACGCTGCGCGCGTCAAGGCCATTGAGGCGCGCACCAACCATGACGTTAAGGCCTGCGAGTACTACCTGCGCGAGGTCATTGCCGGCCTCGACGGCGCGGATCGCATCAGCGAGTTCCTCCACTTCGGTTGCACCTCGGAAGACATCAACAACTTAGCCTACGCGCTGATGCTACGAGACGCGCGCGACCGCGTGCTGCAACCCGCCATGCGTGGCATCACCAATCAGCTCGCGGCGCTCGCGGCGGATGAAACCTCGCAGCCCATGTTGTCACGCACGCACGGCCAGACCGCGAGCCCGACGACGCTCGGCAAGGAACTCGCCAACGTGGTCGTCCGACTCGACCGCCAGCTGCGCGCGGTCGCCAACATTGAGCCGATGGGTAAGTTCAATGGCGCCGTCGGCAACTTCAACGCGCACGCTGCCGCTTACCCCGAAGTGGACTGGCCTGCACTAAGCGCGCGTTTGTTACTGCGCCTCGACCTCGCGCCCAACGCCATGACCACCCAGATCGAGCCGCACGACTGGATCGCGGAGCTTGCTCACGCGCTGGCGCGGTTCAACACCGTGCTGATCGACCTTGCGCGCGATATCTGGGGCTACATCAGCCTGGGCTACTTCCGCCAGCGTGTCGTCGAAGGCGAAGTCGGTTCGTCGACGATGCCGCACAAGGTCAACCCGATCGACTTTGAAAACGCCGAAGGCAACCTGGGCGTAGCCAACGCCCTGCTCACGCACTTCGCTGAGAAGCTGCCAATCTCGCGCTGGCAGCGTGACCTCACCGACTCCACGGTGCTGCGCAACTTAGGTACGGCGCTGGGCCACTGCCTGATCGCCTGCGCCTCGTTCTCTCGCGGCCTGTCCAAGCTTGAGGTGGACCGCCCGCGCATGCAGGCCGACCTCGAGGCCAGCTGGGAGGTCCTGGCCGAACCTGTGCAGACCCTCATGCGCCGCCACGGCGTGCCCGACGCCTACGATCGGCTCAAAGCCCTCACCCGCGGCGCCGCCATCGACGCCACGCAGCTCGCTGGTTTTGTGGCGAGCCTCGAGATCCCCGAGGCCGCCAAGGCCGCGCTGCTCGACATGACACCGGGCAGCTACACCGGAATCGCGACGTTGCTGGCCGAGGAGGCGCTGCGCGCCCGCGGCGACGACACCTCAGACGCCAGTTGACATAACGTGGGCCAGGCAGCGCAGAAGCCCGAGGTCCGGGTCGCAGACTGGGTCGAGGACGGCAACGCCATCCGCGAGATCCGCGAGCGCGTGTTCATTTCGGAACAGAACGTCCCGCCCGAACTGGAATGGGATGAGTACGACGCGGACAGCACGCACTTCCTGGCCTACGACATAAAACGTGACGCGGTTGGCACGGGGCGCCTGCAGCCCGACGGTAAGATCACGAGGATGGCGGTATTGCCCGTTGCCCGCGGCGCGGGCGTGGGTGCCGCCCTACTGGAGGCGCTGCTGTATGCAGCCATCCACCAAGGCAAAGCGGTTCCCTGGCTGCACGCGCAGTCGGTGGCCGTTGGCTTCTACGAGTCGTTCGGGTTCACCGCAGTCGGTGACCCGTTCATGGAGGCCGGGATCGAACACCGCATGATGCGGTTAAGCCGGACCTGAGCCGACCTGCTGGAACTGCACTCGCGCAGTTCTCGTGGGATAGGCACGGGAACGGGAGCAGTAGTGCAAATGACGGCAGCAGAACATCCCCGACGGGAAGGCGAACGCTGGGTGCTGTCCTCGCGCGGTGATATGCGCGAGGCGGCAACGCAGGTGTGCGCGCTGGCCGAACGCAAGGTGTCGATCCTGACTCGCGACCTGGAGCCTGGTATTTACGACCACCCGGACTTTCTCGAAGCCGTAAAGAAACT
>JBCCBB010000124.1:0-6122 GCA_039814545.1 Pseudomonadota bacterium | reverse complement strand
TGAGTTCGGCGCGTAGTCGTCGCCCAGCGCTTTCTCAGTCGCCTGGGCCACGTGGTAGCCGAGTTCCAGCGTCACCTCGTCCATGACCGCGAGCGGGCCGACGGCCATGCCGGCCTGCTTGGCCACGTTCTCGATGAGCGCAGGGTTTACGCCCTCGCCGATGAGCGTCATGCCCTCGTTGGTGTACGTACCGAACACGCGCGAGGTGTAGAAGCCGCGGCTGTCGTTCACAACGATCGGCGTCTTGCGGATCTGCTGGATGTAGTCGAGCGCAACAGCAGTCGCGCGGTCGCCCGTTTCCTTGCCGAGGATGACTTCAACCAGCGGCATCTTGTCGACAGGCGAGAAAAAGTGAATGCCGATGAACTGCTCAGGGCGCTTGGACGCCTTGGCGAGACCCGTGATCGGCAGCGTCGAGGTGTTCGACGCATAGATCGCCGTCTCGGGAATCACCGCTTCGGTCTTGGCCGTCACATCGGCCTTAATGCCCATGTCCTCAAACACCGCCTCGATGATCAGGTCGCAGCCTTCGAGGTCGGCGTAGTCTTCCGTGGTCTTGATGCGCTCCAGGATGGCCTCGGCCTTGTCGGCCGTCGTGCGCCCCCGGTCGATACGCTTCTGCAACAGCTTGCGCGAGTAGTCTTTGCCCTTCTCGGCGCTGTCGCGATCGCGGTCGAGCAGTACGACTTCCATCTTAGCGAGCGCAGAGACGTACGCGATACCAGCGCCCATCATGCCCGCGCCCAGGATGCCGAGCTTGCCGACGCGCGACTTCTCGACGCCTTGCGGACGACGTACGAGCTTGTCGGCGGCGCCCTTGTTGATGAACAGTGTGCGCGTCATGTTGCGCGACACGGGGTCCATGAGCAACGAGGTAAAGTACTTCGACTCGATGTCGAGACCCTGATCGATGGGCAGCACCGTGCCTTCGTAAACACAGGACATGATCGCGATCGGTGCCGGGTAATTGTGGTTGGTTTCCCTGGCGATGAGCGCCGAACCCACCATAAGCGTCTGGATCGAGCCCGGGTGCATGAGCCCCGCGCCACCCGGTACCTTGAACCCTTTCTTGTCCCAGGGCTGCTCCGGGTCGCCGACCTCGAGGATCCACTGCTTGGCCGCCGCGACGCACTGATCGGGTGCCACGACGGCGTGCACGAAGCCGTGCTCAAGCGCTTTGGCGGGCTTCACGTGCGTGCCTTGCGTCATGAGCTGCAAGGCCGCCTGCTGGCCAATGAGGCGCGGCAAACGCTGCGTCCCGCCGCCACCTGGCAGCAAGCCCACCTGCACTTCGGGCAGGCCCAGCACGCTCTTCGGGCTGTCGGCCGCCACGCGGTGGTGGCAGGCCAGGCAGATCTCAAGACCGCCGCCGAGTGCCGTGCCGTTGATGGCCGCTGCAAATGGCTTGCCGCTCGTTTCGATGTCACGCAGCAGCGACTGGAACGCGCGCGAGTCTTTGTACTTGTCCGCGGCGCTGCGGCCGTCGTCGTAGGCCTTGACCATCTGCATGAGGTCGGCGCCCGCGACAAACGAGTCCTTGGCCGAGGTGATCACGGCACCCTTAACTCCGTCGTCGCCCTTAACCTTGTCAAGTGCGCTGCGCAGATCCTTGATGAGGTCCGGCGTCAGCACATTCATCGTGCGTTCCTTGACGTCGATGGTCAGAATCGCGACACCGTCTTCTACCTGGTAGTCGATCGTTTTCATCGTGTTCCCCTTGCGCCTCAGACGCGTTCGATGATCGTGGCCGTGCCCATGCCTGCACCCACGCAAAGATTGACGAGCGCCGTGGCGTCATCCCGGCGTTCGAGTTCGTCGAGCACGGTGCCCAGAATCATGGCGCCCGTGGCACCCAGCGGATGGCCCATGGCAATCGCGCCACCGTTGACGTTGATCTGGTCGTGATCGATGTCGAGCGCCTGCATGAAGCGCAGCACCACGGAGGCGAAGGCTTCGTTGAGCTCGAACAGATCGATGTCCTTGGTGGTCATGCCACAGCGCTTCAGGACCTTCTCGGCCGAGGGTGCGGGACCCGTGAGCATGATCGTCGGCTCACTGCCGATCGAGGCAAAGCCCTTGATCCGTGCGCGCGGCTTCAGACCCAGCGCATCGCCGATTTCCTTGTTGCCAATCAGCACGCCCGCTGCACCGTCGACGATGCCGCTCGAGTTGCCGCCCGTGTGCACGTGGTCGATACGTTCCACCTCGGGGTAACGCTGCAGCGCGACGGCATCGAATCCGGCCTGCTCGCCCGGGATCAGGAACGCCGGGTTGAGGTTGGCCAGGTCTTCTTTCGTCGTGCCGGGACGCAGGTGCTCATCACGATCGAGCACGGTCATGCCCAGCATGTCCTTGATCGAAATGACCGAGTCATTGAAGTAGCCGGACTCCCAGGCGTGCGCTGCGCGGTTCTGGCTTTCGACGGCGTAGCCATCGACGTCGTCGCGCGAGAAACCGTACTTGGACGCGATGAGGTCGGCGCCAATGCCCTGCGGGGCGAAGTAGGTGTCGTAAGCCACGCGCGGATCCGCCGCCATCGCACCCGAGTCGGAACCCATGGGCACGCGCGACATGCATTCAACGCCACCGCCGATGCCAAGGTCCGACTGTCCTGCCATGACCTGGGCTGCGACCGTGTTCACCGCTTCAAGGCCCGACGCGCAGAAGCGGTTGAGCTGCTTGCCGGGAACGTTTTGTTCGTAGCCCGCCGTCAGCACCGCAACGCGCGCGATATTAGCGCCCTGCTCACCCACGGGCGACACGCAACCTAGAACGACGTCGTCGAGGTAGCTCGTGTCGAGATCATTACGGTCACGCAGTGACTCAAGAACCTGCGTCGTCAACTCGATGGGCGTTACCGCATGTAGGCCACCGCTGGGCTTGCCGCGGCCGCGTGGCGTGCGAACGTGATCGTAGATGAAGGCTTCAGCCATGTCGTTCCCCTTGAACGTCTGATTTCCGGGAGGTAGCTCTGGCCCGTCAGGCCGCGAGCCGCTCGCGCAAGGTGCGCGTGTAATTCTCGTGAATGGCTGCGAAATCAATCTCAATGGGATTGAGCAGCCACATGTAGGTCACGCCCGCGATGTGGGCGACGTACTGCGCCGCGACGTCGCGCGGTGAGATGTCTTCTCGAACGGTACCCGTGACGATGCCGTCCTTGAGCCAGGCCTCGGCATCGGTGATCTGGCGCGCGAAGGCCTGCTTGGCAAGACCCCGCAAATCGGAGTTCGGCGCCGCGCCCTCGTAGAGCAAGATGTGCAGGACACGGATGTCCTCGGGCGCATCGGTGACGAACTTGAAGTAGGCGCCCGCGGCCGCGCAGAGCGCGTCGATGGCCGTTTTGTCCTCGACCGCGGTCTTCAGGTAACCGACCCAGCGGCGCTGGATCGTGTTGGAGACTTCCTGGAACAGGCCCGACTTGGAGCCGTATCGATACGTGGCGAGGCCGCGGCTGTAGCCCGCGCGTTCGCCGATGGCAGCGAGCGTCGTGCCGTCCGTCCCGCGCTCCAGGATGAGCTCGATGGCGGCGTCGATCATGGCGCGGTCGGAAGCCGCGGCGCGCTCTGCCTGGGTCATACCCGTGGCAGAAGCCGGCGTGCTCCCTGCGCTCGATTTCGCACTGTCTCGCAAACGTCGCCCCCGCGTCGTCAGATGGTGTGGCCGGGCATCTCCAACCGATGTAGCAGACTGCCCGGAATGATACTTGTTGTCAACAAGCAAGTGCGGTACTGTCGCTTCGGCACATCTGCGGTAACTGCATCAGGGCGAGGGACTGAAGCCATGAGCGACGCGAGCACGATCGATAGCGCAGGCCCGGCGGCAGCCGGCTCGCGCCCCATACCAACGGCAAACGCCGATGTCATGCACATCCCGGGGGAGGACGGCCTGCCCTGGTTCGGCATGGCGCGCGAATTCCTGACCGACCCGCGCAGCATGAGCCGGCGCATGCGCGACACCTACGGCCCCGTGTTCCGGACGCGGTTCATCGGCCAGCGCACCGTCTCACTGTCAGGCATTGAGGGCCTCGAGCTGGTGCTGCTCGACCGCGAGAAGAACTTCTCCAGCGAGCAGGGCTGGGACCACACGATCGGCCGCTTCTTTCGTCGCGGGCTCATGCTGCTCGACTTCGACGAGCACCGCTTCCACCGTCGAATCATGCAGGCCGCATTCAAACGCGATGCGCTCGAGCACTACATGGCCAGCATGGACGAGGTCGTCGAGCGCTCGCTGGCGCACTGGCGCGACAGTGACGACTTCCGTTTCTACCCCGCTGTGAAGCAGCTGACGCTCGACAACGCAGCCGTCGCATTCCTTGGTATCGCGCTGGGCAGCGAAGCCGATCGGCTCAACACAGCCTTTATCGACAGCGTGGCGGCCAGCATCGCACTGATCCGGATTCCCATCCCCGGGCTGGGTTACTGGCGCGGACTCAAGGGGCGCGAGCTGCTGCAGGAATTCTTCCGCACTCAGATTCCGGAGCGCCGCAAGAGTGACGGCCAGGACATGTTCACGCGGCTGTGCCTCGCCACGGACAACGAAGGCCGGCGTTTTTCCGACGACGACATTGTCGACCACATGATCTTCCTCATGATGGCTGCGCACGACACGCTGACGAGCTCGCTGACCACGGCCGCCTTTGGTCTTGCCGCCAACCCGGAATGGCAACAGCGCCTGCGCGCCGAAGCTGCTGTTACGGGTGACGGTCCGCTGGCTTACGACCAGCTCGACGCGCTGGCGCAGACCGAGTGGGTTTTCAATGAGGCCTTGCGCATGTGGGGCCCGGTACCCTTTGTACCGCGACGAACGCAGCGTGAGTTTGAGTTCCAGGGTGTGCGGATCCCGGCCAACGTGCAGGTTGGCGTTTCTCCCGATGCCGCACACTACGATCCCGAGATCTGGACCGACCCGGAGCGCTTCGACCCCGAGCGATTCTCGCCCGACCGCGCCGAGCATAAACGCCACCTGTTCGCGTTCTGCCCTTACGGCGGCGGCGCGCATAAGTGCATCGGCATGCACTTCGCACTCATTCTTGCCAAGGTGATGCTGCGCCGGCTGGTCATGCAGTTCGACATCGCGCTGCCCGACGGTCGGTCGCATGCCATGCAACACCTGCCGATCCCGAAGCCCAAGGACGGTCTCCCGCTGATCCTGACACCCCGCGGATAAGCCGCGCGGCAATTTGGGTGGTGCCGGTCGCGCAGCCCGTTATGCTGGGGACTCCTGAACCTGGAGCCTTCCATGTCGACCGAATCTGACGCGCTGTCACTGGCCGAAGCAGCTGCACGCGATTGGCTCGCTGGCCTGGATACCCGGTCCGCGGGCGCATCCGCTAGTTTTGATTCGCTGTACGCCCGTTTTGATGCACCGCTTCCCGAACAGGGCCAGTTGGCCACCGACGTTGTCGCATCCCTCATTGAGCGCGCGCAAGGTGGTCTGCAGGGCAACGCAGGCGGGCGTTTCTTCGGCTGGGTGATCGGTGGCGTTACCCCCGCAGCGCTGGCAGCCGACTGGCTGGTGTCCGCCTGGGACCAGAATGCGGCGCTCTACCACGTTAGCCCCATCGCGTCGGTCATCGAGCAGCGCACAGGCGAATGGCTCAAGCAGCTGTTTGGACTCCCGGGCGACAGCTCGTTCGCGCTGACCACGGGCACGCAGATGGCGCACGCGACAGCGTTGGCGGCAGCACGCCACCGGGTGCTCAAGACCGCGGGCTGGGACGTGGAGCAAGACGGTCTGTTCGGTGCGCCGCGTGTCGCCGTCATCACGGGCCGCAACCGGCACACCTCTGTCGACCGTGCTGTTCGGCTACTGGGATTTGGTCAGGCCAACCTTCACATCATCGACAGCCAGGCCGATACGGTGTCACCCGATGAACTGGATCACGCCCTCGCCGCGCATGGCGGCCCTGCCATCGTCGTTCTCAACGCGGCCGATCTCAATGTGGGTGGCTGCGACCCTTTTGCCACGCTGATCCCAATAGCCCGTCGCCACGATACCTGGGTTCACATCGATGGCGCATTCGGGCTGTTCGCCACCGTGAGCAGTCAACAGCGCCACCACGTTGCGGGGATCGAGCTCGCCGATAGCTGGTCAACTGATGCTCACAAGTGGCTCAACACGCC
>JBCCBB010000018.1:0-37085 GCA_039814545.1 Pseudomonadota bacterium | reverse complement strand
GCCGACGAGGGCGCACTCGACCAGTCGACGGTGGCCGAGGCCATCGAGAAGTACGGCATCGACCCGGATCGTCCCGATCCGGTGACGTTGTAGGCGGAGCGCGGTCATGACGGACACGATTGATATCCGCGTACCCGACATTGGTGACTTCGATGATGTCGAGGTCATTGAGGTGCTGGTTGCCGCCGGCGACACCGTTGAGGTGGAAGACGGCATCATCACGCTTGAGACCGACAAGGCCTCGATGGACGTACCGGCCGAGCAGGGCGGCGAGATTGTCGAGGTCAAGGTCGACGTCGGTGACAAGGTTAGCGAAGGCACCGTGATCGCGACGATGCGCGCGGCGGGCGGTGCTGCTGAGGCGGCGCCGGAGCCTGAGCTTGCGGCGGAAGCGGCGCCAGAGCCTGCGGCTGAGCCTGAATCCGAAGTGCCGGCGCCCGCTGCGACTGCATCCGAGCCTGTGGTCGTCGTGGTACCGGACATCGGCGACTTCGACGCGGTCGATGTCATCGAGGTCGAAGTCAGTGTCGGCGACGAGATCGACATCGACGACCCATTGATCACACTCGAGACCGACAAGGCCTCGATGGATGTGCCCTCGACCCACGCGGGCACCGTCGACGAAGTCCTCGTCAATGTCGGTGACCAGGTTAAGGAAGGCGCGCCCATCGTGCGGATTGCAGGTGGTGTGGCTGCCGCTGCGGCGGCGCCTGAGAAGCCTGCTGCGGCGCGCGCGAGCACGTCCGCCCCGGCGCCAGAGCCCAAGCCGGAACCGGCCCCGGCACCCACCGCGAAGCCCGCTGCGGCATCAACAGGTGCCATCGATGAGGCCGGCTTCTCGAAAGCGCACGCCAGTCCGTCGGTGCGACGTCTCGCACGCGAACTCGGCGTCGATCTTGCCAGCGTCAAAGGCACGGGCCGCAAAGGTCGCGTCGTGGCCGACGATGTTAAAGGCTGGGTCAAGCAAGCCCTCAAGGGCGGTGCGGCGCCGGCGGCCGGCGGCGGCGCGTTGCCTGCAACGCCGAAGGTCGACTTCTCGCGCTTCGGCGAGGTCACGGAGCAGCCGCTCACGCGCATCCAGAAGATCTCCGGCCCGCGTTTGCAGGCGAGCTGGATCAACCTGCCGCACGTCACGCAGCACGACCTGGCCGATATCACAGACATGGACGCGCGCCGCAAGACGCTCAAGACGAAGGCGGCCGAACGGGGCATCAAGCTCACGCCGCTCGCCTTTGTCATGCGTGCCGTTGTGCAGGCGTTGGCCGAGTACCCGAAACTCAATTCGTCACTCAACGCCGCTGGCGACGGCCTGGTGATGAAGCAGTACTGCCACATCGGCTTTGCCGCGGACACGGACGACGGCCTCGTCGTGCCCGTGATCCATGACGCCGACAAGAAGGACGTCTACGAGCTTGCAGACGCGCTGGCCGAACTTTCGGCCAAGGCGCGTGACGGCAAACTCACGGCCAAGGAGATGCAGGGCGCAAGCTTCACCATCTCGAGCCTGGGCGGCATCGGCGGTACAGCGTTCACACCTATCGTAAACGCGCCCGAGGTGGCCATCCTGGGGGTCTCACGTCACGGTATGCAGCCCGTCTGGGACGGCGAGCAATTCCAGCCGCGCCTGATGCTGCCGTTGTCGTTGTCTTACGACCACCGCGTCATCGACGGCGCACTGGCTGTGCGCTTCACGACCTACCTTGGCCAATGCCTGTCGGATGTCGACGGGCTTATGCAGGCGATTCCGTAATCGACTCAAGCAGGACACGCTCATGACTTACGATCTTCTCGTGCTCGGCTCTGGTCCGGGCGGCTACACGGCGGCTTTTCGCGCGGCCGACCTGGGGCTCAATGTGGCGCTCGTGGAGCGTTGGCCGACGCTCGGTGGCGTGTGCCTCAATGTCGGCTGCATTCCGTCGAAGGCGCTGCTGCACGCGGCCAAAGTCATCGACGAAGCCGAAGACATGGGCCATCACGGTATTACCTTCGGCAAGCCCGAGATTGATGCGGGTCAGGTCAACAGCTGGAAGCAAGGCGTCGTTGATCGTCTCGTGGGTGGTGTCGCCGGTCTCGCCAAGCAGCGCAAGGTCACGGTGATTCACGGCACGGGTACATTCTCCGGCCCGAACACGCTGGCCGTTGAGCACGAGGGTGAGACGCAGCAGGTCGAATTCAAGCAGTGCGTGATTGCTGCGGGCTCAGAACCGATCGCGTTACCAGGCCTGCCCGATGACCCGCGCATTGTCGACTCGACGGGCGCACTCGAGCTCGATCCGTTGCCTGAGAGCCTGCTTGTGGTTGGCGGTGGCATCATCGGTCTTGAGCTCGGTTCCGTGTACGCCACGATGGGCGTGCCCGTGACTGTGGTCGAGCTCACGGGTCAGCTCATGCCCGGCGCCGACCTCGATCTCGTGAAACCGCTGCAGAAGCGGCTCGAGGCGCGCTTCGAAGCGATCCGCCTGAATACGAAGATGGCCGGCATGACGGCTAGCGATGGGGGCATCGAAGTCAGTTTTGAGACGGCCGACGGTAAGACCGACTCGGCCACCTTTGGTCGCGTGCTCGTCGCCGTGGGCCGCAAGCCTAACGGCAAGGTCATCAACGCCGAGGCCGCGGGTGTGGCTGTCGATGAGCGTGGATTCATCAACGTCGACAAGCAAATGCGCACCAACGTGCCGCACATCTTCGCCATCGGCGACATCGTGGGTCAGCCCATGCTGGCGCACAAGGCGACGCATGAAGCCAAGGTGGCCGCCGAAGTCGCAGCCGGCCACAAGGTCGCGTTCGACGCGCGTGTCATTCCTTCGGTGGCCTACACCGATCCCGAGATTGCGTGGGTCGGTCTCACGGAGACCGAAGCCAAGGCGCAGGGCGTCAAGGTCGAGAAGGGACGCTTTCCCTGGGCCGCCAGTGGACGCTCACTGGCCATGGGTCGCGACGAGGGCTTCACAAAGATCCTCTTCGACCCCGACACGGGGCGTGTCGTTGGCGGTGGCATTGTGGGCACGAGCGCCGGTGACCTGATTACAGAGATTGGTATGGCCATCGAGATGGATGCCGACGCTGCCGACATCGGCCTGACGATTCACGCGCATCCGACGTTGTCGGAAACCGTGGCGATGGCCGCCGAGGCGTTCGAAGGCACGCTCACCGACCTCTACATTCCGAAGAAGAAAAAGCGCGCCTGAGTCGTGAAGACTATCGGCCTCCTGGGCGGTATGAGCTGGGAGAGCACGACGCTCTACTACCGGCTCATCAACGAGACCACACGCGAGCGGCGGGGCGGGTTTCATTCGGCGCCCATCGCGATGGTCAGCGTCGACTTCGCTGAGATCGAGTCCTTGCAGCGGTCAGGCGACTGGGACGCGGCCGGCTCGCGGCTCGCTGATGATGCGCGTGCCATCGAGCGCGCCGGCGCCGACGTGCTGCTGATCTGCACGAACACGATGCACAAGGTCGCCGACGCCATCGCAGCGGCGATCGACATCCCGCTGCTACACCTGGCTGATGCGACGGCCCAGCGCATTCGCGCGGATGGGCTCGACCGCGTCGCATTGCTGGGTACGCGGTTCACGATGGCCGAGACGTTCTACCGGGGTCGGCTTGAGGCGCAGGGACTTGCTGTCGATGTCCCAAACGCAGACGACATGTACCTCGTGCATGACGTCATCTTCCACGAACTCTGTCAGGGCGTCGTCAACCCCGAGTCTCGGGACAGCTATCGCCACATCATCGAGGCGCTCGCCGCTGATGGGGCCCAGGGCGTTATCGCCGGCTGCACAGAAATCGGCATGCTCGTGTCGCCCGAGGACTGCCCCGTGGCGCTCTACGACACCACGGTGATCCACGCACAGACGGCCGTGGATTGGGCGCTTTCAGACTGACCTAATCGTCAACCGGCGGCTGTGTAGGCCTGCTTGAGCCAGCGCTTGAGCTCAGCGTCCACGGATTTCGCGTCTTCGAGGTGCACCTTATGGCTGGTCATAGCGTTGCCAGCCTCGAGGCGATCCGTCACCGGTTCGCCCTTGAGGGCCAGCCCGAGATCGACGCGCGACTGCGTCGCCGGCGAGATGAGGGCAAACTGCTTCTTGCGCCGCAGGCTCACGCTGGTCTTGCGCGGTAGCACCTCAACGTCCTTGCCGAGAGACGTCGCGTACTTCACCACAGCGTCGTGAATGGGCTTCAGGTGCGCTTTCTTGCCTGCATACTGCGCGGCAACGAGGTCGGTGTCTCCGACTTTGCCCGGCGTGGCGCCGCGTGACTCCGACGCGATGAGATTGGCGAAGCCATGCGTGACGCCGTGCTCAGTCTTGAGAAACTTGACGATCTGGCCGTGCTTCTCGAAGTTCTCAGCCTTGAGAATCTTGAGCCACTGCGCGAGCGTCTTGCCCGTCTTTTCGGGAATGTTGTTGAGCATCGTCTGATGATGCTGTTCGAGTGTGGCCATGCCGTGTCCCCCCTGGCGGGTCCCCACCCGCATCACGGACAGCATAACGCAGACGTCGCCGTGACCGCGTACGCCTGCTTGTGCCAGAATATGATGGCTCGACAACATCCCGGATCGCTCCGAAAGCCCCCCGGCACTGGGTCGTTCGTTGCGAATGACTCCGGGACGTTGCCGTGCCTGCACCCGTATTCGACGAGCGTGCGACAGCCGATGCGCTGGCGTGGAGATTTTAATGAAATCACTTTTTCGCCGGCTGAATCTTGTGGCGGTGTGGCTGCTTCTTGCAGCTTCCGCGGCTGCTGCCGAACCCACGCGGCGCATTACGATCACATTCGACGACGCGCCACGATCGGCCGGTGCGTTTATGAGTGAGGCGCAGCGCACGACACTGCTGATCGAGTCGCTGGCTGCGGGCGGTGTCGCAGAAGCGCTGTTCTTCGTGACGACCGGCAATCTTGAAAAGCGCGGTGAGGCCGGCGCTGCACGACTGCGGCGATACACCGACGCCGGGCACGCGCTTGCCAATCACTCGCACGTGCACGCCTCAGCCAATCGCACTGACGCTGAGGCCTTCGTCGCCGATATCGCCAAGGCGCAACGCGGGCTCGACGGCTTTGACAGCGTCGTGCCCTTGTTCCGTTTCCCGTTCCTGCATGAAGGCAACACGCGTGAACGGCGCGACGCCATTCGCGCAGGTCTGGCCGAGTTGTCGCTCGAGAACGGGTACGTGACCGTCGACAACTACGACTACTACTTGCAGTTCCTGTTCGATGAGGCCGTGAAGGCGAAACGGCCGATCGATCTTGATGCGTGGCGTGATGTCTACGTCGAGGTGCTCATGGCGGCTGTAGGTTTTTACGATGGCATCGCGCAGCGAACTTTGGGCCGCTCGCCTGTGCACGTCATCCTGCTGCACGAGAATGATCTCGCCGCTTTGTTTGTCGATGACCTGGCGGCCGCTTTGCGCGCCAATGGCTGGGAGATCGTGCCCGCGACCGAGGCCTACGACGATCCCATCGCGGCGGTGGTTCCCGACACCTTGTTGTTGGGGCAGGGCCGCGTCGCCGCGATTGCGGCGACGCAAGGCGTGGCCTACCGCGAGCTCATTCACCCATACGAGAGCGAGTCGGAACTGCGCGCGTTACTCGTCGAGCGCGGTCTTGTCGGTCTTGCGCCGGGCAGCTACCTCGACGAGCCAGCACCCGGTATGCAGCCTCAGAAGTTTGCGCCCGGTGTTGTGTCCCTCGAGGGTCGCTTCGAATACGGGCAGAGCTTTTCGGCGGATGGCCGAGAGCTCTATTTCGGTGTTGCTAGGGCGGGGTCGCGCGGCGAGTTCTACGGCATGCGCGACACTCGCGACGGCTGGACGGATCCCGAACTGGTCCTGACGCACCCGGTCCATTCTTACAGCGATCCGTTCCTCTCACGCGACCGGACACGTCTCTACTTCATCTCGACCGGGCTTCAGGACGGTGGGCCCAACGACGTGACGCACGACATCGGCTACGTGCGGCGCACGCGAGATGGCTGGTCGGACCCGGTTTACCTTGAGGCCCCCGTGCAAACCGACGCCGATGAGTATTTCGTGTCCTTCACGAACGACGGCACGCTCGTGTTCGCCTCCAACCGGCGGCAGGGTGACTTCGATATCTACTCCGCGGCGCCAGAAGGCGGTGGCTTCGAAATGCCTGTGCCTTTGGAGGGTGCTGCGAACACGCTCGCCTACGAGGGTGACCCATTCATCGCGCCCGACGGCAGCTACGTACTGTTCAGCTCGACGCGGCGCTCAGGCGCGGGCAGCAGTGATATCTACGCGTCGTTCCGCGGTGATGATGGCCAGTGGTCAAAGGCCATCGCCTTGGGGAACGGCGTGAATACATCGGGCCAGGAGTTTTGCCCGTTTGTGACGCGCGACGGTCGCTTCCTGTTCTACACGAGCAACCAGGACCTGTACTGGGTTGATGCGGCGGTCATCGACCTAGCGCGCGAGCAGCGCGCCGACTGAGGCTCAGCCCGCGTACAGCGATTCGAGGTCCACGGCCACGCCGTCTTCCTGCACGATGGCGCAGTGGTGCCGGTTAAGGCCGCGCGGTTGCGGCACGCCGCAGGAATGCGCGATCACCTCGAGCTCCTTGTGCATGCCGCAGGCGTAACGCGCCACACGCTTGGCTTTGTTGGCGGCGACGAGACCGCGCTGCAGCTTTTTGTCGTGCGTGGTGATGCCTGTAGGGCAGGTGTTCTTGTTGCACTGCATGGCCTGGATGCAGCCCAGTGACAACATGAAGCCACGCGCGGACTGCACGAAGTCGGCGCCGGCGCAGAGCGCCCAGGCGACATCGACGGGGTTGATGAGCTTACCGCTGGCAACCACTTTGACGCGTTCGCGCAGCCCGTGTTTTTCGAGCAGATCGACCACGGACGGCAGCGACTGCTCGATCGTCAGTCCCATGTTGTCGATGAGCGAGAGCGGTGCCGCGCCCGTTCCACCGTCGCCCGAGTCGACGGTGACGAAATCGGGTGCTGCGTCCACGCCGCGCGCCGTGATGCGACGCAGGAGTGCTTCGAAGGCGCCAGGGTTGCCGACCACGATTTTGATGCCGACGGGTTTGCCGCCCGTCTCCCGAAGCTGGGCGATAAAGTCGAGCAGCTCGTCGTCATTGCTGATCTCTGGATGGCGATTGGGGCTGATGGAATCCTCGCCCACGGGGATGCCACGAATCTCGCCGACTTGCCGCGAGACCTTCGCGCCGGGCAGGATGCCGCCTTTGCCAGGCTTGGCGCCCTGTGCGAGTTTGATCTCGCACATGCGTACGGTGGGGTTGGCCATGACCTCGCGAAACTTGTCCGGATCGAAGTGGCCTTCCGCGTCACGCACGCCATACTTTGCCGTGCCGATCTGGAACACGATGTCCGCGCCGCCCTCGAGGTGGTAGGGCGACAGGCCGCCTTCACCCGTGTTGAGCCAGATGCCGGCCTCGGCGGCCCCCATCGACAGCGCGCGCACAGCCGGTTTCGAGATGGCGCCGTAGCTCATGGCCGACACATTGAAGATCGAAGACGTCGTGAAGGGCTCGCGACACTGCGGCCCAACTGTGACCGCAGCAATGGGTTCTGCGTCCTGATCGAGGATGGGGTAGGGGCTGTTGACGAGCATTGGCGTGCCGACACGGTCGGTCTGCAGCGTCGAGCCGAACGCGACGGTGTTGTCCTCACCTTTAGCCGCACGGTAAACCCAGCTGCGCTGTTCGCGGTTGAACGGCATCTCCTCGCGGTCGAGCGCGTAGAAGTACTGCCTGAAAAACTGCCCGAGGTGTTCGAAGCGGTAGCGCAGGCGCCCGATGACGGGGAAGTTGCGGCGAATGGCGTGCTTCGTCTGGGTGACGTCGATGACGTAGAGCACGACAATCCACAGAACGAAGGCGCCAAAAACGAGCAGCAGCAGGCTGCCTAAGGTGTCGAGGACGTTGGTCATACGGGATACAGCGTCCGGCATGCGAGAAACCTAAAGCAGGCGGTTAAGGCTCTCGAGGTAGGCCAGCTCGTCTGGCAGCGCGTTGTCGCGTTGCGCGCGCCAAAGCGCTTCGCCCAGACATTCGAGCATGGCGTGCTCGGCCTCGTGCGGCCCGCCGAGTTTGCCCGCGAGCTGCGCGTGCACATCGCGGATCCCGACCGGTCGATTCGTCGATACCTGTTCGCGGATCGCCAGGTGCATTCCCATGTGCAGGAACGGGTTGCTCTGGCCGCCCTCGGGCGCAAAGTCCGCCTCGACGGCGACGTCCACGAGCATCCCGTGGTACTCAGGGTGCTCACCGACCACCTCGGCGATTTGCGACTCGAGTGCCGACATGGGCTGACCCGCGCGCTTCAGGCGCCAGGCCTGCACGTACATGCGACGCAGCTCGTTGCGATCGTTTCCAAATAGCATCCCGCGATTATCCCACATCGCGGGACGATGGCCGATGCGTGTGCGGTTACTCGGCTGCTATGGCTGCGGGCAGGATCGCCCCCTGCATGTAGCGGTCGCGGAATTCGCCGCGTGTGCGGCCGTCGCTGTAGTTGCCCGCGTTGAACATCACGACGAGCTCCAGCTCGGGCACCACGAACAGCATCTGGCCGCCGTTGCCGGCGGCCTGGTAGGTTGCAATGCTCCGGTCACCCACTCGGAAGTCGCGACGCCACCATGCGAACCCGTAATCGCCCTCGCTGTTGATCGAGCTCTGCGCAGTTGCCGATTCACGCACCCAGTCTTCAGAGACGACGCGATGTCCGTTCCAGACCCCGCCGTCGAGGTAGAGCTGACCGAGCTTTATGAAGTCGCGCGGGCGCAGGCGAATGCCGCCGCCGAGATAGCCCCGTTCCATGGGCGAGAGGTTCATGTGGTAGTGCCCCATCTGCAGTGGCACCGCGAGCTGTTCGTGAAAAAACCGCGGCAGGCTGCGGCCGGTTGCTTTGCTGATCGCGCCGCCCAGCAGGTTGATGCCCGCCGTGCAGTAGATATCGGCGGACCCGGGCTCCGCACGCATGGGCAAATCCAGCGTGTAGCGGTACCAGTCGGGTTGTTCGCTTTGGCTCTGCATGCGGTCTTCGTTACCCGGCGATCCTTCGTAGTCGCCGTCATCGCAGGCCAGACCTGGTGACATGGTCACGAGATGTCGCAGCGTCATGCGTTGTTTTCTGGGGTCCGGGTTGGCAAACGCGTCGACGCCGCCGTAGA
Organism: Pseudomonadota bacterium; assembly: GCA_039814545.1. Taxonomy (GTDB): domain Bacteria; phylum Pseudomonadota; class Gammaproteobacteria; order Steroidobacterales; family Woeseiaceae; genus CALBPI01. Next base: position 27,924 of record JBCCBB010000018.1, on the reverse strand, counting down.
AGTCGTAGACGGGCGCATCGACGCTGGCGATGGCGCCGGTCCGGATGGCTGCGCCGAGCAATACCGAGCCCAGCGACTTGCCTGCCGAGCGTGAATCATGCGTGCGCTCGCGGTGGTAGCCGTGGAAGTACGACTCAAACACGAGGTTGCCGCGGTGTGCGATGAGCAAGGCGTGGATGTAGGGTGCGCGCAGTTGCTCGGGCTCGAAGGCGCGGATGTCGTTGAGCATGCCGAGCAACGCTTGCTCGTCAAGGCCGGATGCGGCTGGCGCGGCGGTTTGCCATCCGTCGTCGAGTACTGCGGGCCGTAGCAGGGTGTCTACGGGCGCCGGTGTGCGCTGCGGGAAAAATCCTGGGGCGTCATTACGGGCACGGCGCGAGAAATCCATGGTCATGCCCGTACGGGGGATCAGCATCGTGAATCGCTGTCCGGCTTCAATGCTCTTTGCGTAGGCCAATTGCTGGCCGTCTGCATTGTAAAAGGCGATGCCTTGTTCGTCAGCTATGGCCGACGCGATACGAAACCACACGCCGAGATTGCGCTGCGGGTTGCGCAGGAACGTCCGGTAGCGGTCTTCGCCTGGCGCCGTATTTTTCTCCGGGTCAGGTGTCAGCGGAATGTTCAATGACACAACGTCGCGAAGCGGCGAGATGGTGCCGCTGAGTACGCCGTCGCCCGCCGGTACCAACGCAACGGGGGTTGCAGTCGGGTAGTTGTGGATGATCCCAGGCGGCTGAAACCAGTGGCCCGTGACGCCGCCGGTATCTGCAGCCTGGTGGCCAATGAAATGGCCCAGATCATCGATGGCGAATCGCCACCGGGTCGTGCCGTCTTGTTGCTGCGACTGCGTGACACGCGCGCGCACACCCTGGACCTGCGCGACCCAGTCGTTGCCGACCCGATGCAGCGTGACCGGGCCGTCGAGCCGCGGGCCGAGGTCAGCATCGGCAACCCAGACGCCTTCCCAAATGCCGGCAGCCGGCGTTGTTTCCTGGGCGGAACCACCCGCCGTCACAACAAAGGCTGCGCATGCCGCGGCGAGCGTGCCGACAATCCGTGATCGTGTCATTCCTGTGTTCCTTAATGTGTGGCGCGGTGTGTGAGCCAGTTCAAGATGGGGTCGGCGCCTGATTGCAAATTTCGCTGGAGCCCTGCGCAGGCGGCGTCGAGGTCACCGTCTCTGAGTGCGGCCATGATTCGCTCGTGTTCATTGCCGGCATTCCAGACGTTGTCCGTCTCTCGGAAGAGGGCGTGCTCGTAGCACCGCGTGCGGCCGATGATCTGATCGATGAGCTCGAGCAGAACGGAATTGGGGCAGTGCTCGAGTAGCTTGCGGTGCCATTGATCGTCGAGGTCGATGGCGCGCGATGGACTCCGCGCAGCGCGCATGGTGTCGTTGATGCGCTCGAGTTGGCCCAGCGACTTTGCGCCGGGCACGCCGGCCATCGCCAGCGCGGCGGGATCAAGAATCGGGCGGATCGCGTAAAGCTCCAGAAAGTCATTGAGCGTCATGGGCGTGACGAAAAATCCGCGCCGCGGTTCGGTGGTCACCACGCCTTCGGTGACGAGGCGCATCAGGCCCTCGCGCAACGGAGTGCGGCTGATCTCAAGCGACTTCGCCAGGTGCACCTCGTTGATGCGGGCACCGTCGGCGAGCGTCCCGTCGACGATCATCGTGCGGATGGCGTCGGCTGCGGCCGCACTGATGCTCTGCGCCTCAATCTGCATACTGTATACAGTAATCACTCGCAGTTGAAGGCGCAAGCGATGATTCTGAAGCCTATTCGGGGCGGGGCGTCTTCTTGCGGAATTCGCACCACTCGGCGACGGTACAGCGCCAGCACTCGGGCTTGCGCGCCTTGCACACGTAGCGCCCGTGCAGGATCAGCCAGTGGTGGGCGTCGACAAGAAATGCCTCGGGCACGAGGCGCATGAGCCGCTTCTCGACCTCGAGCACGGTCTTACCCCAGGCGATGCCCGTGCGGTTCGAGACGCGGAAAATATGCGTGTCGACGGCCATCGCCGGCTCGCCGAAGGCCGTGTTGAGCACGACGTTGGCCGTCTTGCGGCCGACACCAGGCAGCGCCTGCAGGGCGTCGCGATCCCGGGGGACCTCGCTGCCGTGATCGGCAACAAGAATCTCGCAGGTCGTGATGACGTTCTTCGCCTTCGAGTTAAACAGGCCGATGTGGCGAATGAACGGTGTGATCCCTTTGACGCCGAGTGCTGCGATGGCTTCGGGTGTATTGGCGACGGGGAACAGTTTTTGCGTTGCCAGATTGACGCTGACGTCGGTTGCCTGCGCCGAGAGGATCACGGCGATCAGCAGCTCAAACGGGTTGTCGTACTTGAGTTCCGTCGTCGGCTTGGGATTCGCCGCACGCCAGGTTTCAAACATGGCTGTGCGCTTAGTTTTGTTCACGCGCAAGCTCCGGATTGTCCTGGCCCCGGCGGCTGGCGATGACGTTGCGCGCGACGAGAACGGCCGCGAGTGCGAAGAATGCGCCCGGGGGCAGCAGCGCAATCAGCAAGCCGCCGTCGACAACCGTGATGCCGTCGTTGGCGGCGCCCGGAATCAGGGTGCCGAGGTCGCGGAATAGCGTGCCATGGCCGACGAGTTCGCGTAGTGCACCGACCACAAGGAGCACCCAGCCGAAGCCCAGCCCGTGCGCGAGCCCATCGAAGAACGCGCGCCCGACGGGCTGTCGCGACGCGAATGCTTCGGCGCGCGCGACGATGGCGCAATTGGTCACGATCAGCGGCAGGAAGATACCGAGGCGCGCGTGCAGCGCGGGCGCGTAGGCGTGGAACGCGAGCTCCGTGGCGGTTACCAGTGCTGCAATAACGAGCACGTAGGCCGGAATGCGGATCTCGGGCTGCAGCGCGCGCCGTGTGATTGACACGATCGTGTTGCTGGCCGTGAGCACGAAGAGTGTCGCAACCGCCAGGCCCAGCGCGTTCACGGTGGTGTTCGTGACGGCCAGCAACGGACACAGGCCGAGCAGCTGCACGATGCCGGGGTTGTTGTGCCAGAGGCCATCACGCCAAATCGCGTTCACGGTGCGGCCTCCATCGACTGCGCGTAGACGAGTGTTTCGTGCACGGCTTCCACGACGGCGCGCGGTGTGATCGTCGCCCCCGTAAACGCGTCAAAGGCGCCGCCGTCGCGCTTGAGCGCCCACACGCTGCCGTCATCGTCATCGAGGCTGCGCCCGTCGAAGCTCGTGATCCAGTCGGAACGCTCGTGTTCGATATTCGTGCCCAGTCCTGGTGTTTCCGTGTGGCTCACGACGCGCACGCCGGTCACCCCAAATGCTGCATCGATACCCACGAGCAGCAAGATGGGCCCGCCGTAGCCCGCGGCCTGCACTTCGAACACACGCGCCACGCGCTCGCCGTTGGCATACGCCTCGTAAATACGGGCGGGTTCATCGCCAGGTAGCCGATGCGGGGGTTCCACAACGGTCGGTACGTCGTAGTCGAGCGTGTCGAACGCCGTTGCGCCCAGCACACTCTCGAACTGCGCGAGGCGCGCCGCGTGCGCGTTTGCCGCGATGCGCTCGCCCGTGAGGCGCCAGCCACCGGCTACGATCGCGGCCGCGATGGCCGCAAACAGGCCAAGCTTGAGGGTGCCGCTGATCACGCCGCCGCGATCAACGCTCATGACCCAGAATCCTCGGTGCGGTGAAGTGGTCGATGAGCGGCACGGCGGCGTTCATGAGCAACACCGCAAAGGCGATGCCGTCTGGGTAGCCGCCCCATTTGCGGATGACCCAGGCGATGAAGCCGATACCAAAGCCGTAAATGAGCCGGCCGCGCGGACTTGTGGCCGCAGACACGGGATCCGTCGCAATGAAAAATGCAGCCAGCAGCGTCGCACCACTGAACAGGTGGAAGCCCGGGCCGGCGCTCGCGCCGCCCGTGAAGATGCTGTCGAGCGTGGCCGGAATCAGCATACCGGCGAGCACGGCGACGGGGATGTGCCAGCGGATGATCCCGCGGTACAGCAGCCAGCCGCCGCCCAGTGTGATGAAGTTGCCGATCCACTCCCAGCCGCGGCCGCCGAAGTCACCGAACATCGGACTCGCGGAACGCAGCTCCTCGAGCATGAGCTGATCGCGTGCCGCCGTGCGTACGAGATCGAGTGGTGTCGCGCGCGTGATGGCATCGAGCTCGAGTCCTGCAGGCCAGCTGCCCGTGAATAGATAGGTGAGCCGCTCGAAGACGTTGGGGCGGATGTAGTCGAGGTCGCCGATGGCGGGTGGCAACCAGCTGCTCATGGCAACGGGGAAGGCGATGAGCACAAACGCGTAGCCGAGCATGGCGGGGTTGAACGGGTTGAAGCCGATGCCGCCGTAGACATGCTTGGCGAGCAGAACGGCGGCACCGCAGGCTGTGATCGTGACCCAGACGGGCAAGTAGGTTGGCAGCGCGAAGGCGAGCAAGACGCCTGTAAGTACAGCACTGCAGTCGCTGAGCGTGTTCGCCACGGGCAGGCCGCGCACTCTGAGCGCCAACGCCTCGAACGCCACACAAGCGGCAATGCAGAGCGCGAGGTTGAACAGGATCCCGAAGCCGAAGAAGAAGAAATAGATGACGGCAGCGGGCACGAGTGCAAGCGACACCTCGCGCATGACCGCACCCACGCCCGTCTCGGGGCGCAGATAGGGCGAGAGGGCGGGTTCGAAGCGCATCAGACGTCGTCCCCGTCGGGCTTTTCGCGTTTGCGCGCGAGGATCTCGGCAATGGCATCGGGGTTGGCGCCTTGCTTGAGCCGTTCGGTTTCTGCCGCTTGCGCGTCAGCGCGCACTTGCTCGCGTTCCTGCCGTCGTTCAAAGCGCTCCCGAGCACGTTCGGCGCGTTCGCGTTCGTAGACATCAATGCGCCGCGCAAGCTTCGCGTCGCGGAAGCTCTGTGTGAGCGGAATGTGGCTGGGACACACGAGGTCGCAGCAGCCGCACTCAATGCAGTCGATGAGCCCAAGACCGTCGAGCGTGTCGCCCGCGCCGTAGCGATGTGCACGCAGCAGTTGCTGCGGCTGCAGGCGCACGGGACAGATGCGCGCGCACTCGCCGCAGCGAATACAGGGACGCTCGGGCTCGAATGAGGTGCGCACGGCCGGGCCCGTGGCGATGAGGCAGTTGCAGGCTTTGGTTACGGGCAGCGCGTCATCCGTGAGCGCGACACCGGTCATCGGGCCGCCCATGATCAGGCGCTTGGCATGTTCCGTGTAGCCGCCCGCGAAAGCGGCGACATCGGCGATGGGCGTGCCCAGGCGCACGCGGTAGTTACCGGGGTTCGCGATGCCTTCACCCGTGACCGTGACGATGCGCGAAATGAGCGGCGTGCCCGTGAGGGCGAGGTCGGCCACGGCGGCGGCGGTGCCGACGTTATGCACGAGCGCGCCGACGTCGCTCGGGAAGCCGCCGCTGGGCACCTCGCGACCCGTGAGCAGGTAGACAAGCTGGTCCTCGCCGCCCGAGGGATACACCGTGGGGATGGCAACGAGCTGCACGCGGTCGTCGCCTTCGATGCTTGCCGCCTCCGTGAACGCGGCCCAGGAATCCGGCTTGTCGGACTCGATACCGATCGCGCACTGACGCAGGCCCAGTGCCGTCAGCATGATGCGCGTACCGAACAGGATCTCGACGGCGTGATTGCGCATGAGCGCGTCATCGCAGCTGATGTATGGCTCGCACTCGACGCCGTTCAGGATCAGCGTATCGACGCCAGCGTCGACGGCGTGGCGGAGCTTGGCAAGCGTTGGAAATGCCGCACCGCCAAGACCGACGATGCCCGCCTTGCCGATGGCCTCGAGCAAGGTATCTGGGGTGGCTGCTAGCGGGTTGGCGATAGGCGCGAGTGCGTCCCAGGGTTCGTCACGGCCATCGGTCTCGATGATGATGCAGGCCGCCTCCGTGGCCTCGCGCGCGGGTATCGGGCGCGATTCGATGGCGACCACGGTGCCCGAGCTTGCGGCGTGAACGCTGGCGCTGAAGTCGCCTTCGGCGCGCGCTATGGGCTGGCCACGCAAGACGCGGTCGCCGACCGAAACGATCGGCTGCGCCGCGCTGCCCGCGTGCTGGCGCACGGGCAGGACCAGCGTTTTGGGTATCGGCACCTCGCGAATCTCACCGGTCGCTGACTGTGCCTTGAATCCGGGCAGGCGCAAACCACCGGGCAGACGGTGCAGGTTTTCTGTTGGCGCGCTTGTCATGCGGCGCGCTCCGCGTCGTCTTCAGTGGCCACCATGTCGATGCAGTCGACAGGGCAGGGTGCGATGCAAAGCTCGCAGCCCGTGCAGAGGTCTTCAACCACGGTGTGCATGAACTGATGGGCGCCCAAGATCGCGTCGACGGGGCAGGCGGGCAGGCAACGTGCACAGCCGATACAGCGTTCCTCGTCGATGATGGCCACCCCGGGCGGCGCGGGCGGCGGCAGCGATGCGTCGAGCGCGATGATGTCCCGGTCAAGCAGCCGCGCGAGTGCGGCGATCGTGGCATCGCCGCCCGGTGGGCAGCGGTTGATGTCGACCTCACCCAACGCGATGGCCTCGGCATAGGGCCGGCAACCCGGGAAGCCACACTGCGCGCATTGTGTTTGCGGCAACTCGGCATTGATGCGTTCGACGACATCATCGGCATCGCGCTGCAAGGTGCGAGCCGCCAGCGTCAGCGCAAGCCCTGCAACGAGCGCGATGCCCGCGAGCACGGCGATGGCGGCGACGATGTCCATCAAGTCTGCCCCAAGCCCGCGAAGCCCAGGAATGCGATCGACATGATGCCGGCCGTGATGAGTGCGATGGCCGATCCGCGCAGTGCGACGGGCACCTCGGGTGTTTCGATGCGCTCACGCAGTGCGGCGAACAACACGGTCACGAGACCGAAGCCCGCCGCGGCGCCAAAGCCGTACCAGACGGACTCGAAAAAACTCTCGGCGGTCTGGATGTTGAGCAGCGCCACGCCGAGCACGGCGCAGTTGGTTGTGATGAGCGGCAGGTAGATGCCGAGCATCTGTTCGAGCAACGGACTCATGCTCCGAATCATGAGCTCGGCGAACTGCACGAGGGAGGCGATGATGAGGATGAAGGTCAGCGTTCGCAGGTAAGTGAGCCCCAGCGGCGCGAGTAGGTACACCTCGGCCAGGTAGCTGGCCGCCGAGGCCAGCGTGAGCACAAAGGCTGTGGCCACCGACAAGCCCGTGGCCGTGTCGAGCTGGCGCGTCGCGCCGAAAAACGGGCACAGGCCCAGGAAGCGCGTCAGCACAAAGTTGTTCACCAGCACAGTGCCGATGAGAATGAGCAGCCACTCGCGCATCGCGGCCGCCCCGGCTTACTTGACGCGCATGCCTGGCGCGGCGCCGTCGTCGGGCGAGAGTAGGAAAATACCCTTACCGTCGCCGGCCGCAAGCACCATGCCCTCGCTCAGGCCGAAGCGCATCTTGCGCGGCGCGAGGTTGGCAACCATGACCGTAAGCCGGCCCTCGAGCGTGGCCGGGTCGTAGGCCGACTTGATGCCAGCAAACACCTGGCGCGGGCCAAGTTCGCCGACGTCGAGCTGTACGCGGATGAGCTTGTCGGCGCCTTCAACGTGTTCGGCCGAGACGATGCGCGCGACGCGCAGATCGACGGCCATGAACTCGTCGATACCGATCGTGTCGTCGTCGCTCGTTTCGGCGGGCGCGGGCGCGTCGCTCTCTTTCGAAGCCTCGACCATTTTGGTTACCTGCTTGTCGTCAATGCGTGTGAGCATGGGTTTGAATGTTGTGATCGGCGTGCCTGTGAGTGGCGTCGCGGCGCTGTCCCATTGCCAGGTGTCTTCACCGAATAGCTCGCGGGCTTTGTCGGCCAGTGTTGGCAACACGGGCGCGAGATAGACGGCTAGCGCGCGGAACAGGTTCAGCCCCTGCGTGCAAACGCCCGGCACGGCGTCGCGCAGTGCGTCGTCCTTGACCATCTGCCAGGGCTTGTTGGCGTCGATGTACTGGTTGGCGCGGTCGGCCAGCGCCATGATCTCGCGGATCGCCTTTGAGTACTCGCGCCGGTCAAAATGACCCGCGATGGTCTCGCCTGCGTCGGCAAAGGCCCGGTAGAGCTCAGGGTCAGGCAACGCGTCAGCAAGCTTGCCGCCATTGTTCTTGTGCACGAAGCCTGCGCAGCGGCTCGCGATGTTCACGAGCTTGCCAACGAGATCGGCATTCACGCGGCTCACAAAGTCTTCGAGGTTCAGGTCGATGTCGTCGATACCGGGGCCGAGCTTCGCGGCGTAGTAGTAACGCAGGTACTCGGGGTCCAGGTGGTCGTGGTAGGTGCGGCCCCTGATAAAGGTGCCGCGCGACTTCGACATCTTTTTGCCGTCGACCGTCAGGAAGCCGTGCGCGAACACGCTCGTGGGCGTGCGCATCCCCGCGCCTTTGAGGACGGCTGGCCAGAACAACGAATGGAAGTAGACGATGTCCTTGCCGATGAAATGGTAGAGCTCGGTGTCCGTATCGGGCGCGAGCCAGGGCGCGAAGTCCATGCCCTCGCGCTCGCAGAGCGCCTTGAAGCTGCCGAAGTAGCCGACGGGCGCGTCCAGCCAGACGTAGAAGTACTTGCCTTCGGCGCCCGGAATTTCGAAGCCGAAGTAGGGCGCATCGCGCGAGATATCCCAGTCCTGCAGTCCGGCCTCGAACCACTCGCTGAGCTTTTTGCGCACGCTGACGTCGAGTTCGGCGCCGTCGAGCCAGTCTCTTAGAAAGGCCTCAAACTCACCAAGCTTGAAGAAGTAGTGCTCGCTGTCGCGCCATACGGGCGGCTCGCCCGAGAGGACCGAAATGGGATTCTTGAGATCCGCAGGCGTGTAGGTGCTGCCGCAGTTCTCACAGGCGTCGCCGTACTGGTCCTCGGTGCCACAGACGGGGCAGGTGCCGCGCACGAAGCGGTCGGGCAGGAACATCTTCTCGGCCTCGTCGTAGGCCTGGTTGATGGTCTTGGTGTAGATGTGGCCGGCGTCTGTGAGCTTGCCGTAGATGTCGTAGACGAGCTCGCGGTTCTCGTCGGCGTGCGTAGAGTTGAAGTTGTCGAACACGACGCCAAATGCGGCGAAGTCCGTGACGTGCGCCCGCTGGTAGTGCGCGACGACCGCTTCGGGCTCGACGCCGTCCTTGCGGGCCCGAATCATGATGGGCGTGCCATGCGCGTCGCTCGCGCAGACGAAGTACACCTCGTGGCCCAGCAATCGTTGGAAGCGCACCCAGATGTCAGCCTGGATGTACTCGACGAGATGGCCCAGATGGATATCGCCGTTGGCGTACGGCAGCGCGCTGGATACGAGGATGCGGCGGGACGCGGTGTGGGGGTCGGCAGGCATGAAAGCGTCGAGGCTCAAAAACTCGGCGCATTATGCCATGCGCTCGCCTATTGCTTGTCCTTGATCGGGATGAATCGCTGCTTGTTGATGGCAGCCTCGTAGGCGTTCTGGCCCGTGATCATGGCGCGGTCGTAAAGGTCCATGAGTGCGGAGTCCATCGTGCGCATGCCCTGGGCGCCACCCGACTGGATGGCGTTCTCCAGCTGGTCGATCTTGCCCTGTCGAATCAGGTTCGAAATAGCGGGGGTGTTGACCATGATTTCCAGCGCCGCAACCCGGCCCGGTTTGCCCTTGGTTGGGATCAGCTGCTGCGAAATCACGCCGCGCAACGAGGTCGACAGCATGGTGCGGATCTGACCCTGCTTGTCGTGCGGGAACGAGTTGATGATGCGGTCGATCGTGGGCGCAGCGCCATTGGTGTGCAACGTGCCCATGACGAGAATGCCCATCTCGGCTGCCGTGACGGCGATCTGGATCGTCTCGAGATCACGCATCTCGCCCACGAGAATGACATCCGGGTCCTCTCGCATGGCCGAGTGCAGCGAATGGGCGAAGCTCGGGCTGTGGCGCCCGATCTCGCGCTGGCTGATCAGGCAGCCCTTGCGGTGGTGGACGAACTCGATGGGGTCCTCAATGGTGAGAATGTGCCCTTTGATGCGGTCATTGAGCTCGTTGATCATGGCTGCGAGCGTGGTCGACTTGCCCGAGCCCGTCTTGCCGGTGACAAGGATCATCCCCGACGGCTGTCGGCACAGACGTTCGACCGGGTCGGGCAGGTCGAGGTCCTCGATGGTGAGGACCTTGGTCGGAATGGTCCGGAACACGGCGCCCATGCCGTTGAGCTGGCGCAATACATTGACGCGGAACCGCGCCTGATTTGGAATCTCGTAGGCGAAATCCGCCGAGTCGTTAGCCTCGAATTCTCGCCGGATCGCCGGCGACATGATCTCGTAAAGCGCGTCGGAAACCTGTGCCTGGTTCAGTTCGTCGCCGGGCAGCGAACGCAGCTCGCCGTGGACGCGAATTCGGGCCGGGTCGCCGGCCATGAAATGCAGGTCCGAGCCGTCGGCGCGCATCACCTCGTCGAGGAAGGCGTCGATGCGTCGCGGTGCGCGTTCCTCAGCCGTGGCCATCGCTTCAGCCACTCGCCATGTCGAGCTTAGGCAGCACAGACGTGTCCGTGACGAAGCGCTGGAATTTGCGCTTGTCGGACGCGTAACGGAAGGCGTCGTCGGGGTCTACCTGGCGCTTCTCAATGGCGGCCAGCAAGGCCTGGTCCATGGTCTGCATGCCGACGTCCATGCCCGTCTGAATCTGCGCGTTGATCTGGTGGGTCTGGTCCGTAAGGATCAGGTTCGCAACGGCCTTCGTGTTGACGAGAATTTCCTGGATGCCCCGCCGGCCCTGACCGCCGGGCGTTTTGACGAGCACCTGTGTGATGACAGCGTTGAGGCTCTGCGACAAAAAGCCCTTGGTTTGCTCACGCAATTCCCCGGGCAAAGCGTCGATGACACGGTCAATCGTCTTGACGGCGGATGTCGTGTGCAGGGTTCCCAGTACGAGGTGACCCGTTTCGGCCGCGGTCATGGCCATCGAGATCGTTTCCGTGTCGCGCATCTCGCCGACGAGAATGACATCGGGGTCTTCGCGCATGGCCGCACGAACACCGCCCGCGAAGCTCTTCACGTGCGTATTGAGCTCGCGCTGAATGACTTGCGCCTTACGGCTCGGGTGCACGAACTCGATCGGGTCCTCAAGACTGATGATATTGAGGTTCCGCGTCACGTTCAGGTGGTTGATCATGGCCGCGAGCGTCGTCGACTTGCCCGTACCCGTCGAACCCGTCACAAGCACCATGCCCTGGTGGTGGTCGAGGAAGGTCTCGATCACAGGCGGCAGGTCCAGGCTCTCAAGTGTTGGGATCTCGCTCGGAATGCTTCGGAATACGGCGCCGACGCCTGTGTCCTTGCGGAACAGGTTCACGCGGAAACGGCCGCCGTCTTCGGTGACGTAGGAGAAGTCGAGGTCGTTACCCTCGTCGAACGAGGCCTGTTGCGACTGCGTGAGGATCTCGGCCACGTAGTTGTTGAGCTCGTGGTCGGCGAGGTCGCGGAACTTGATCGGCATGAGATCGCCGTTCATGCGCAGCATGGGCGGTACGCCCACGGCGAGGTGGACGTCGGAACAGCCCTGGGCCAGGCCCAGCTTCAAAAAGGCGTCGATTCGTGCCATAGCGGCCCGAATATCAACCACCTGCACGCGCTGCGCAAGTGCTGGATACACAAAATGAGAACCCGGCGCAGGCCCGGGGGTGCCTAGACCTGGATGGCGTCCAGCGCCTCGCGTACGTCGTGCATGGACTGCGGGCGCTTGTCCTTGTCGACCGTCATGAGCTGGCCGACGAGGGCTGCGAGGTCGTCAGGGATCTTTTCGTTGAGTTCCTGACAGCCGGCGGCCTTGCCCTGGACGTGCTGGTACATGACCGACATGTGGTCGCCGCGCGTGTAGGGCGGGGTACCCGTGATCATCTCGTAGAGAATGACGCCGAGGCTGTAAATGTCGGCCGTTTCCTCGACCTTCTTGCCGAGGATCTGCTCGGGCGCCATGTATTTGGGCGAGCCGATGACGTAGCCCGTCTTTGTGAGCTGCGTGTCACCGCTCTTGGCCGCAGCCGCCACACCGAAGTCCACGATCTTGAGCAGGCCCGTGTCGTCGATGAGGATGTTGGCCGGCTTCAGGTCGCGGTGGATGACGCCCGCGGTGTGGGCGACGGTCATGCCGGTGGCGATGTCTTTGGCGAAGCGCAGCGCTTTCGCAAAATCCATGGGCTTCTCGGCGGCGATTTCGGCGCCGAGCGTGTGCGACTCGAAGTACTCCATCGAGATCGCGTAGTTGCCCTGGATGTGCAGGAAGTCATAAATGCGGATGACGTTGGGGTGCGTAATCCGGCGCGAGAACTTCAGCTCGTGCACGAAGCGTTTCATCATCTCCTCGTCGGAGGAGACATTGGGGTTCAGGAACTTCAGGATGAGTTGTTCGCCGACCACCGTGTCTTCCATGAGCAGCACGGTGCCGAACGCACCCTTGCCAATCCGCTTCACGAAGCGGTAGCGATTCTCGAGCATGTCGCCCTCGTTGAGGGTCGAGATGTCGAGGGGCCCCTGCGCCGCGGCCGTCTCGGCCTCGACACGCTCGATGACCTGGCGCGCTTCCTCTTCGTCGATGAGCAGCGTCGCCGCCTGGCCCTCGGACAGCTTGGCGGCCTTGCGGTCCTGTTCGCGCACGACGTCTGAGAATCGGGTCTGCAGCGTTTCGAGTGCGATGTCGGCGGCCTCGGCCAGCGCCTTGTCGCCGCCGTCCTGGATGCGCAACAGCTCGTCGCGCACAGCCGGCAGCTCTTTTTCGCTGACGAGCATCGCCATGGCTTTCATGGCCTCGACGCGCACTTCACGGCCGCCCTTGGCCAGCATGGGCTTGAGCTTGGGCACGATGTCGGTGGCGCCCAGCTTGCCGAGCGCGCGGATCACGGTCGGGTCCGACTTATCGTGCTTGCCGAGCATGCCGGACAGTACGGGTACGGCACGCGTGTCACCGATTTCCGCCAGCGCGTCGACGGCGCGCTCGCGCACCCACCAGTCGTCGTCCTTGGTGGCCGAGATCAGGTGATCGATGGCCTGCGGGTCTTTCGTGGCATTCAGAATTTCAACGGCCGCGCGGCGGATTTCCTGGTCGTCGTCCTTAACCAGTCTCATCACGGCCTTGACCACGCGCGGACCGCCAATGTCGGCCAGGGCGTCGGCGGCGCGCGCACGCACCCACCAGTCATCGTCGCGAACCGCGTTGAGCAGGTCCTTGATGGAATCGGGTGTACCGATCTCGTTGAGCACCTCAACGGCCGCGCGTCGGGCGTACTCGTTTTCGTCCTTGAGCGCGGGGATCAGGTGCTTGATCGTGTCTTTGTGGTTGAGCTTCACGATCACGTCCACGGCCTTGTTCTGGACGTCGACGTCGGCGTCGAGCAGCAGCGAGCAGATGAGCCTTACGTTGCTTGCACTCTTCTGGCGTGCGAGTGCTGTGAGCGCCGACTGGCGGATCATCTTATGGTTGCTGCGCAACTGGCCTTCGAGCGCCGAAGAGACATCGGGCCGGTCGAAGCGCGAGAGCATGTCGATGATGTGGATGCGCACCATCGGGTCTTTGCCTGTCAGGCGCGCGAGGAGGTCGGGTACGTGCTCTTCCTTGACGACGCCGCCGATGATGCGGAATAGCACGGCCTGTTCGTTGGGCTCGAGCTCATACGCGCGCGACAGCAGCGCGGGCACCGAGAGGCGGTCTTTGTGGGTGTTGACGATCTCGAGGACCGCGGCGGGCGATACTTCGTCTTCGTCGAGCAGTTTGAGTACAGCCGTCGGCTCAACCTTCTGACTCGACGACAGCGCCCAGGCGGTGCCTGAGACGACACGCTGGTCGCCGTCGGACAAACCGGGCACGAACTCGAACAGGGTTTTGGTCGTGGCGAGCTCGCTCAGGATATCGACGAGCGCCATCGTGTGTTTTTTGTCAGCGCCAGCCAACGCATCGGTGATCCGCGGGATTGCCCCGGGACCAAGCCTGCGTAGCTTGTCGGCGGCCTTCTCGGCTTTTGGCGAGTAGATGTCTTCCTCGGACATCAACTGCTCGATGAGCCTGTCGGCCTTGTAGGCGCTCAGAAACTTCATTCGTGCTCAGTATCGCGGCACAGTCCATTGGGGCCGTGCAGCTAAGTATCTTTTAGTGCTCCGAGATCGCCCAAAATCCCGCCCACAAAGGCGCGGGAACATATCCTTACAGTGCGCGGGGCAGTATGCCATAACGCGGCCCCCGACCCATCGGGAATGCGGGGTGCGTCACACTCCCCTGCGGGCTTGCCGCCGAAATGTGACGGGCTTCGCAATTCCGCTACACTCACGCCCTGCCTGAAGCGGCTCCCACCTGCTCATGACGACCACATACGACCCATCGCTGGCCGCAGCGCTCGGCCATGTTGCCGTGCCTGGCACCGACCTGACGCTGGCCGAACTCGACGCGCTTCGCTTTGACGATGCGGGTGCGCCGATCATCCGGTTGCCATTTCCCTGTCAGAGCCTTTGGCCCGAGCTCGAACGCGCATTGCGCGATACCGCGGCCGCACACGGTGGGGCACTGCCTGAAACGCTCGACATAGCGCTCGACATGCCCGTGTACGGGGTGCAGCGACGGCTCAAGCCGCTGCCCGGCATACGCAACATCATCGCGGTGGCCTCGGGCAAAGGCGGTGTCGGCAAGTCGACGACGGCGGCCAATGTGGCACTCGCGTTGGCCGCCGAGGGCGCACGCGTGGGTCTGCTCGACGCCGACATCTACGGCCCGTCGATACCGCGCCTCATGGGGCTCGTCGGCGCGGCGCCCGAAGCGGCGGACGAGAAGACGCTGAAGCCGCTCGTGGCACACGCCATCGAGGTCATGTCGATAGGCTTTCTGGTCGATGAGGCTGCGCCCACCGTCTGGCGCGGCCCCATGGTCACCTCGGCACTGAACCAGCTGCTGCGCCAGACGCGCTGGGGTGATCTTGACGTACTCATCGTCGACATGCCGCCCGGCACGGGCGACATCCAGCTCACGCTGTCGCAGACCGTGCCCGTGGCGGGCGCTGTCATCGTCACCACACCCCAGGACTTGGCGCTGACGGACGCCCGCAAGGGTCTCGAGATGTTCCGCAAAGTCTCTGTGTCCGTCCTGGGCATCATCGAGAATATGAGCGTTTACGTGTGTCCGGCCTGCGGCGACATCACATCGCTGTTTGGTGAAGGCGGCGGCGAGCGACTTGCCGCCGAGGCGGGCACTCAGTTGCTCGGCGAACTGCCTCTGGCCATGGCGATCCGCGAAGCCGCGGACAGCGGTCGACCCAGTGTCGTGTCGGATCCTGATGGCGCCGCGGCGCTTGCCTACCGCACCATCGCGATTGCCGCGGGTGCCGCACTCGCCGCCGGCCGCCGCGACTCGAGCCACGTCTTTCCTGAAATCGTCGTTGAGGACACCTGATGAGCATCAAATCTGACCGCTGGATCACGCGCATGGCGCAGGAACACGGCATGATCTCGCCATTCGAAGCCGGCCAGGTCCGCGAATCTGATGGCAGGCGCCTCGTGTCATACGGCGTCTCAAGCTACGGCTATGACGTGCGATGCGCGCCCGAGTTCAAAGTGTTCACTAACGTGCACTCGACGATTGTCGACCCCAAGGAGTTCGATGATGCGAGTTTCGTCGACATGAATGACGACACCTGCATCATCCCACCCAACTCATTCGCGCTGGCGCGCACCGTCGAGTACTTCAAGATTCCGCGCAACGTGTTGACGGTGTGCCTGGGCAAATCGACTTACGCGCGCTGCGGCATCATCGTCAACGTGACGCCACTGGAGCCCGAGTGGGAGGGTCATGTCACGCTCGAGTTCTCCAACACCACGCCGTTGCCCGCGCGGATCTACGCCAACGAGGGCGTCGCGCAGATGCTGTTCTTCGAGTCTGATGAAGACTGCGCGGTGTCCTACGCGGACCGCGGCGGCAAATATCAGGGGCAAACGGGCGTCACCGTGCCGCGCGCCTGACGCCTCAGGCGACGAGACTGTCGGCCGTCACCCGTACGGGGCTGTCGAGCGGGACACCGTCGAGCCGAACCGTGTCGCCGTCGAGCTGCAGGCGCCCCTCAGCAAACCAGCGCGCTGCCATCGGATAGATCTGGTGTTCGAGCGCCTGGACACGTGTGGTCAGTGAGTCCGCCGTGTCGTCGTCCTGAACGTCGAGTTCCGCCTGCAAAACTGACGGACCGTCGTCGAGCGCCGCCGTGACGAAATGCACGGTCGTGCCATGCACAGGATCGCCGGCGTCGAGACAGCGCTGGTGGGTGTGCAAGCCTTTGTACAGCGGCAGCAGCGCGGGGTGGATATTGAGCATGCGGCCGGCGTAATCGTTAACAAGGCGGCCGCCGATGATGCGCATGAATCCGGCGAGGATCACAAGATCGGCGCCCGAGGCGTCGACGGCGTCGGCGAGGCGGGCGTCAAACGCACTTCGCGCCTCACCCTTCAGGCGTGGGATGACGGTGGTGTCGATGCCCGCGTCTTTGGCGCGCGTAAGCCCGTAGGCCTCGGGTTTGTCGGAAATCACGTGCGAGACGCGGTAGGGATTTACGGGTGAGCGCGCGGCATCAATAAGGGCTTGCAGATTAGTGCCACCGCCCGAAATCAGGACGGTGACATTGCAACGCCGGCCCGAGCTCATGCGATGTGGACGCCGGGCCGGGGGACGACGCGGCCGATGTCGTAGACGGCCTCGCCGTTAGCTTCGAGCACCGCTCGTGCTTGTGCCGTGTCATCGGCGCGCACGACCAGGCACATGCCGATGCCGCAATTGAACGTGCGCCACATCTCGTCGTCGGCGATCCCGCCCTCGCGCTGCAACCAGTCGAACACAGGGGGCCTCGGCCACGCCGCCGCATCAAGCTCGACACCGAACCCGTCGGGAAGCACACGCGGCAAATTTTCGGTGAGGCCACCACCCGTGATGTGTGCCAGCGCCAAAGGGCGCGCCTGATCGAATAGCGCCAGCAGAGGCTTCACGTAAATGCGCGTTGGTGCCAGCAGCGCGTTGCCCAGAGTGCCGTCACCCAACGGCTGGCCGAGGTCGGCGTCGGCGCGATCGCGCACCGCGCGGATGAGCGAGTAGCCGTTGGAGTGCGGCCCGCTCGAGGCGAGCCCGAGCACGCGGTCACCGGCGCTAACGCCGCTGCCGTCAATCAGGTTGGGCCGCGATACAGCGCCCACTGCGAAGCCCGCGAGGTCGTAGTCGCTACCGTCGTACATGCCGGGCATCTCGGCCGTTTCGCCGCCGATGAGCGCGCAGCCGGCTTGCTCGCAGCCCGTGGCGATGCCGCCGATGACATCGGCTGCGGCGCTCACATCGAGCCGGCCCGTCGCGTAGTAGTCGAGGAAGAACAGGGGTTCCGCGCCCGTGACGACAATGTCGTTGACGCACATCGCGACCAGGTCAACGCCGATACTGTCGTGACGGTCCAGTTCGCGCGCGAGCATGAGCTTCGTGCCCACGCCATCCGTGCCCGACACGAGCACGGGCTCGGGGAAGCGCGCCAGGTCCAGCGCAAACAGGCCGCCGAAGCCGCCCAGGCCCGTCAGTACGCCGTCCCGGCGCGTTCGGGCCACCTGCTGGCCGATACGGTCGACCAGTGCATTGCCGGCATCGATGTCCACACCGGCGTCGCGGTAGGTCAGGCCGCGTTCACCTTCTGCCTCACTCATGCGTCAAGTATATAATTACGGGATGGGGTTCACGATGCGATTCTGGCTTGCGGGCCTGGCGGCCATCCTGCTGCTGACGGCAACGCCGTCGACTGCGGCGACTGTCGACCTGTTTACAGCCGAAGTTCCATTCCTGCGCGGCGTTGCGTCCACGGCGGGCGAGGCGCGTGAGCAGGCCTATGCAGCGGCATTAGACGCCGTCATCGCGCGAATTGTGCCGTTCGAGTCGCGTGCGCAAGCGCAGGCCGTGTTCGAGCAGCCGCAGCAGTGGGTGCAGGGCTGGCGCGAAGGGGCGGACAACACCCTGGTCGTCACCTTCGACGGTCGCGCGCTGACGACCATGCTTCGCGCGCAGCGCATTCCGGTCTGGGGTGAGGAGCGGCCGACCACGCTCGTATGGATGGCGGTCGAGGACGGGCGCGGCAATCGTCTGCTGCTTGACAGTTTCGAGCCGACTGTGCCTGCGCCCGCGCCCGTCGAGGACACGCCGCAGGTGCCGCTCGTCGAAGCTGGTGTGGCGCCAGACGAGCCTGAGCTGCCGCCAACGGCCGCCTACGGCGCGGCCATCGCCGACGCCGCGCAGCGGTTCGGCATCCCCGTGATGTTGCCGCGCTACGACGACGCCGACCTGACCAGCGTGACCCCTTCGGATATCTGGGGCGGGTTCAGCGACGTCATCGTCGCCGCATCCGCACGCTACGACGTGGAGAGCATCCTCATCGGCAGGGTGAACGCCCGCAATCCGTCGTCGATCCGCTGGACCTGGGTATTTGCTGACAACGAATCGCGTTTTGCGGGCGACGTGAACGTCGCGTTTGCACGAATCGGCGGTCGGCTCATGTCGCAATTCGCGTCGAGCCCTGAAGGTTCGGCCGACGTTCGCATTTCCGTCGTTGCAGTCGATGGTCTCGCCGACTACGCGCGACTCGTGAACTTCCTGTCCGGGCGCAGTCTCGTGGAGGATGTTCGCGTGCTGGCCATGCGGGGTGATCAGGTGCTTGTGTCGGTTGATGCACTCGCGGGTCGCGAACGCCTGGCGCGTCTGCTTGAAGGGACAGTCCTCGAACGCATTGATCCACCGCTTCGTGCCGTCCCGTTTGCGGGCCGGGCGGGAGACGTGGTTCTAGGCAGTCCGGATAAGCCTGTGACGCTCGGCGAGATAGCGGGTTCTATGCCGCCCAGTGTGACCACAGGTTCCGAAGGTGCGGCGCCGCGCGAACCCATTGTGACGGTGCCGGGCACGCGGCCCCCGCCTGCCTTCGATGAGGCCGATTTGTTTTATCGACTCAGGCCCGCGGGAGGCGTCGGGGACTAGGCGTGCTGCGCTGGATTCCCAACCTGATTTCGCTGGCGCGCATTGCGCTGGTGCCGATGGTGGTGGCCTCCATCGCAAGCGAGCGTTTTACGCTCGGCGTCAGCCTGTTTTTCGTGGCGGGCTTTTCCGACGGCATCGATGGGTGGCTCGCGCGGCGATTCGACTGGCGCACACAGATTGGCGCCATCCTCGACCCCATCGCCGACAAGCTGTTGCTGATCGGTACGTTTATCGTTATGGCCCTGGTGGGTGTCACGCCGTGGTGGCTGGCGGCGTTGGTGGTGCTGCGTGATTTGACCATCATGGGTGGCGCCATCGCCTATCACTTTCTCTACGGCGATCTCGAGGGCAAGCCGAGCCTTGTGAGTAAGCTCAATACTGTGCTCATGCTGGCCTACGTCTTCCTGGCGTTGCTGGATGCGGCGTATCCGGCGCTGCTCCCGAGTACCTTGACGGAGACGCTCGCACCCTGGGTGCTGCCTGCGCTGATGGCGGCCCTCATCACAACCATGCTCGTCAGTACGCTCGGCTACATGCTCGAGTGGATACGCAGGGCCCGGGAGCACACGGCATGACCAACGACCATAAACTGCTCACGCTGGGTATCCTGGGCGCGACAGGCTATCTCCTGTACCTGCTCGCGCCTGTGCTGACGCCGTTCGTGGCTGCAGGGCTTCTCGCGTACATCGGAGACCCGTTGGCCGACCGACTGCAAAAGATGCGGCTGCCCCGGTCGCTGGCCGTGCTCGTCGTGTTCCTGCTCACCTTTGTCGTGCTGGGCGGGTTGGTCTTGTTGCTGATTCCGCTTGTCAATTCGCAGATCGGCGCGCTGCTCGAAGTGCTGCCGCGCTACGTCGAGTTGCTCGAGAACCAGGTCTGGCCACACGTGGCCGGCCTGCTCGGTGACGGTACCGATGACGCCGATATCGGACTTGCCGCCCTCATCGAGCGCTACGGTGCCGACGCCGCAAGCCTGGGTGGCACGCTACTGAGCCAGTTGACCCGCTCGGGCGGTGCGCTGCTCACGGGCATCATCAACCTGTTTCTGATCCCGGTGCTGACCTTCTATTTGTTGCGTGACTGGGACCTCATCATCGCGCGGCTGGGCGCGCTCGTGCCCGCGCGTAACCGCGAGGCTGTCTTCACGCTGGCGCGCGAGACGGACGAGACGCTGGGTGCGTTTCTGCGCGGGCAGCTGCTCGTTATGTTCGGGCTGGCGGTCATGTACTCGGGCGGCCTTATGCTCGTTGGCCTCAAGTTCGCACTGGCCATCGGCGTGGTCGCGGGGCTCGTGAGCTTTGTGCCCTACCTGGGCTTCATCTTCGGCATCGGGCTGGCCAGCCTCACGGCGATCAACTCGCCCGACGGCGGCGGTCTGCTGCAGCTTGGCCTCGTGGTTGTCGTGTTCTCAGTGGCGCAATTCATCGAGGGCTCGGTGCTGACGCCCAAGCTCGTGGGCGACCGCATTGGTTTGCATCCCGTCCTCGTCATCTTCGCGGTGATGGCGTTTGGCTTGTTGTTTGGTTTCTTCGGCGTCCTGCTGGCCTTGCCCGCAGCGGCAGCCATCGCCGTGTTCGTGCGCTTTGCTTACAACCGGTACCTGCGAGAACACCCGGAAGCCGAGTCCTTTCTCGAGGAGCGCGAGCCTAGGCAGCGCAATGACGCCTGAGTCCACGGGGCAGCTGCCTCTCGACATCGGTCTCGACGTCGAGGCGCGGTTTGACACGTTCTACGCTGGACCCAATGGTGGCGTCGTAGCCGCGCTCAACGCGCCCGTGGCACCGGGTGTCTGGCTGTCGGGTGCACGCGGCAGCGGCCGCAGTCATCTGTTGCAGGCGACGGTTGCGTCGCAACCAGCCGGTCATGCGCTGTATCTGCCGTTGCGCATGGGCTTGCCAGCCGCGGCCGTCGACGGTTTGCCTGCCGAAGCGATCATCTGTCTCGATGATATTGAGACGATTGCCGGCGACGCGAATTGGGAGCGCGCGCTGCTTGTGCTCTACGAACGCCTGTTCGCGCAAGGCGGGCGACTCATCATCAGTGCGCCCGCGCGACCGGCCGATGCTGGCTTCGAGCTTGCCGACCTCGAAAGTCGTCTCAGTGCCTTGTCATCGTTTCGATTGCAGCCGCCCGACGACGCCGGTCAGCTCGAGGCGCTCAAGATGCGCGCCGAAGCGCGTGGTCTAAGGCTGCCCGAGGAGACTGCGCGCTACCTGGCGCTGCGTCTGCCGCGCGATCTTGCCGTCCTGTTCGACTGGCTGCAGCTGCTCGACGCCCGCTCACTGGCCGCAAACCGACGGCTCACGGTGCCGTTTGTTCGCGACGTACTGCGCGCCGAAGGGGTTTGAGGTCTAAGGGGCGTCGTCGCGCGGTGGCGCGGGCAGTGTGCGTACCGCGGGGATAATGGCGAAGAAGGCCGCGAGGCTCACGCCCGCGAGCACATAGGCGAATTCGGCCGCGCCGGGGTTCGCGATCGCGTCCATGAAGCCCACAGATGCGTAACCAATGGTGGCGAGCAACGCGAGCAGCCAGGCGTTGCGGGTCGGTGTCAGCAGGCCGGGCAACAGCGCGACGAACGGCGCAAGCACCACAGGCCAGGCCCACCACGCCAACGAGCCGCGCGCCTGCCACAGCCAGGCCAGAGTCACGAGCGCCAGCAGCAACCAGCCGCCGAGGCCGATGCGTCGTCGCGCTGTGAGCGTTTTGGTCATCTACGGGCGAGGCGGTGGGCGATATCGGCAATGCGCGCACCAAAGGCGTGTGCGATGGCGGCTTCGTCGGCGTCAAGCACGCCGGCGCCATCGTCGCCCGCAACCTGGGTGGGGCCGTATGGCGTGCCGCCGCGCGTCGTCGTCGACAGTGCTTTCTCGCTGTAGGGCACGCCACACCAGATCATGCCGTGGTGGAGCAGCGGGATGGCCATCGTGATGAGTGTGGATTCCTGGCCACCGTGCATGGAGTTGCTCGAGGTAAACACGCCGCAGGGCTTGCCGGACAGTGCGCCTGAAAGCCACTCGCCGCTGGTACCGTCAAGGAAGTATTTGACGGGCGCGGCCATGTTGCCAAACCGGGTGGGACTGCCAAGGACCAACCCCGCGCATTCCGCGAGGTCGTCGCGGCTGACGTAAGGTGGGCCGTCCTCGGGGACCGGGGGCTCCGAGGCCTCGCTCCTGGCGGAAACGCCCGGGACGGTGCGCAAGCGCGCCTCCGCGACGCCGCTTGCGTCGATGCCACGACAGACCTCGCGCGCCAGCGCCTCGGTTGAGCCGTGCAGCGAATAGTAAAGAACGAGAATGTCCTGCATGTCTCGGTGCCTGAATCGGGGCGCGCCAGTATGCCAGTTCGCCGGGCGCTTGGCAGGCCACCCTCTGGCTTGACGGCTGAGTCAGGCGCTTGCTAGCGTTTCGGGATGATGCGTGTGCACCGCTTCTTATTGTGTCTCTGCGCGGTCGGCGTTCTGGCCGCCTGCACCAGTGCGTCACCGCCTGTCCAAGAGATGTCTGACGCGCGGCTGGCCATTGCGGCCGCCGAAGAAGTGGATGCGGCCAAGCATGCGCCCACGCAGTACGTCGAAGCCAAGCTGCTGCTCAAGAGCGCCCAAAGCAATCTCGAGCGTCGCGCCTATGCGGCGGCTCGTCGCGACGCGGGACTGGCCAAGCAGCTGGCCACCGAGGCGCGCGAAACCTCCGAGCGCCAGCGTACCGAGCCCAATCGCGAACCATCGGTTCCCATCAAGTAGGGCCGCTGACCGTATCGTGTCCACCATCGCACGCCGCTTTCACCTGGCCGGCAAGGTTCAGGGTGTGTTCTTTCGTGCGAGTACGCGTGACGTGGCCCAGTCGCTGGGCCTGCGCGGTCATGCGATCAATTTGCGCGACGGTCGCGTTGAAGTGCTCGCCGTTGGTGAGCCCGAAAAAATCACTGAGCTGGAGTCCTGGCTCTGGCAGGGCTCGCCATTGAGCTGGGTTGAGGCGATCACCGCGGAAGAGGTGACCTTGCCCGAGCTGCCCGCGGGTTTCACGACGGGCAACCGCTAGCGGCGCCTACTGCCGGCGCCAACGGGTGCGCAAGCGCTCCAGAACCTTCGACGAGTATTTGCGGCTGCCCAGGCTGCCGTTGTAGCGCGCCAACGCCCGGTGCAGGTCGCCGCGTTCGCGGTCGTAGTAGTGGCGCAGAATCGTGCAGCCCATGCGCAGGTTGGTGTCGATATCGAAAAGGCTGTCGTCGGGCCTGCCGATCTCGTCGAGCCAGAACGGCATGACTTGCATGAGGCCGCGGGCGCCCGCGTAGGAAATCGCGTAGTGGTCGAAGTTGCTCTCAATATCGATGACGGCGAGCACAAGTTCGGGCGGCAGGTCCACACGCTGAGCCTCGCGGTGCACGCCACGAAGGATGCGGATGCGTTCCTCGGGGTCGGGCACGCGGCTCCCCAGGCGCGTTGACATGTCCTTCAGCCAAACTTCGGCGTCGAAGCGGTCGTCGAACGTGTCGGCGCTCAGCGCGGCCTCACGCAGCGCCGCCGCAAGCGCCGGGTCGGGCTCAGCGGGTTTGGCGCCGTGGCTTGCCGGGGCCAGCAACAGCGTCATGCACAGCAGTGTGACTCGGAGGCACATGCCCCGAGATTATGTCACGCGGTGCCGACGCGCCTGAGAACGTCGTCACGCTTCAGCATCTCTGCGCTGTCGGCACGGCGGTAGCGGTACTCGAAATCGCCCGTTGCCAGCCCGCGGTCGCCAATCGTGATGCGGTGCGGAATGCCCAGCAGCTCGGCGTCGGCGAACTTGGCGCCCGGGCGCGCATCGCGGTCGTCATAGAGCACTTCCACACCGGCTGCGAGCAGGTCCGCGTAGAGCGCATCGGCGGCCTCGCGTACAGCGTCGCTCTTGTGCGCGTTGATCGGCACAAGAACGACTGTCCAGGGCGCCAGCGGCTCAGGCCAGATGATGCCTGCGTCGTCGTGGTTCTGCTCGATGGCCGCGGCCACGATGCGCGTGATCCCGATGCCGTAACAGCCCATAGTGACCGTCAGCGCTGAGCCGTCTTCGTCCTGCACGGTCGCGGCCATGGCGTCCGAGTATTTGGTGCCGAGCTGGAAGATATGGCCCACCTCGATGCCGCGCGCGATATCGAGCGCCCCGGCGCCCGTGGGCGACGGATCGCCCGCGACGACGTTGCGCAAATCCACGGATTCGGGCGCGGGGAGGTCGCGACCCCAGTTCACGCCCGTCAGGTGCACGCCTTTGTCGTTGGCGCCGCAAACGAAGTCCGCAAGTTCGGCGGCCGCGTGGTCGACGAATAGCGGGATCTCGAGACCGACAGGGCCAACGGAGCCCGGTGGTGCGCCCGTGGCATTCACAATCTCGGCCGGCTCGGCCATGGTCAGCGGCGTGGCGACGTCGGGCAGCTTCGCGGCCTTAACCGCGTTGAGCTCATGATCGCCGCGCAGCGCGAAGGCGATGGGGCCTTCGTCGCCGGCCACGATCAGCGTCTTCACAATGCGGTCTGCAGTGACGTCGAGTGCCTTGCAAACGTCTTCGATCGTCTTAGCGCCCGGTGTGTCCACGCGCGCAAGTTCGGCGGTCGCCGCGGGGCAATCCGCTGCCGCGGGCGCCGGCGTCATTTCGACATTGGCGGCGTAGTCATCGGCGGGGCAGAACGCGATGGCGTCCTCACCCGAGTCCGCGAGCACATGGAATTCCTGCGAGCGGCTGCCGCCGATTTCGCCCGAATCGGCGTCGACCTTGCGGAACGTGAGCCCCATGCGTTCAAACGCTCGCGTGTAAGCCTCGGCCATGGCGTCGTAGCTGGCCGCCAGTTCTTCCGCGTTGCGCCCGAACGAGTAGGCGTCTTTCATGATGAATTCGCGCGAGCGCATCACACCGAAGCGCGGGCGAATCTCGTCGCGGAACTTGGTCTGGATTTGGTAGTAGCTGATGGGCAAGTCGCGGTAGGAGCGCAGCTCACGGCGTGCTACATCCGTAATCACCTCTTCGTGCGTCGGACCCACGCAGTAGTCGCGGTCATGCCGGTCCTGCATGCGCAGCAGCAGCGGGCCGTACTGGTCCCAGCGACCCGATTCTCGCCACAGCTCGGCGGGTTGCACGGCGGGCATCAGCAACTCGAGCGCGCCGATCGCATTCATTTCCTCGCGCACGATGGCCTCGACCTTACGCACGACGCGCAGGCCGATCGGCATCCAGGTGAAAATGCCCGACGTCAGGCGCCGGATCATCCCCGTGCGCAGCATGAGCTGGTGGCTGACCACCTCGGCCTCGGCCGGAGTTTCTTTGAGCGTCTTGAGATTGAGGGCGCTGACTTTCATCGGGCCTGACCGGCGGTGAAACGATCGCGCATTGTAACGATCTGCAGGGGTCACCGCATGGCCCGAAGCGGTTAGACTGCGCGCATGCGACGTCATTCCGCCTTTGCCGCTGAGGGCTTCTGGCCCTTTACCGCCTGCGCCGCCATCGCGTTACTGCTGGCCAAATTCGCGGGGCCCGCCTGGGCGCTCACGATGCTGATCCCCATGGGGCTGCTGCTGGCCCTGTTTCAGGACCCGCAACGTGACATTCCCATGCTGCCGCTGGGTGTGCTGGCGCCCGTTGATGGCAAGGTGCTTGATATCAGCCGCTGTCGTTCCGGGCTGCTCGAACGTGAGTCCATGCGCATCATCATCCGTGTGGACCCGATGGGCGCCTACACCATGCGGGCACCGCTCGAGGGCAAGATCCTTGACCCGCGCGACAATGCGCGTGAGGGCTCGAAGATGACGGGGCGTGGCGGCCTCTGGATCCGGGGCGATGGTGGTGACGATGTGGTGGTCGCGTTTTCGGGCGGTGGCTGGCTCGGTGTGCCCAGTGCGTTCCGGCGTTACGGCGAGCGGATCGGTCATGGTCACCGCGCGGCCTTCCTGAGGCTGGCGCGGCGCTGCGAGCTCTACCTGCCGGCCGACGTTCTCGTGCGTGTCGAAGCTGGCGACAGCGTCGTGGCCTCGGTCACGGAGCTGGCCGAGTTGCGCCGCGACAACGAGGTGTCGGCGGACCCGGCCTGATGCAGCGCAAGCCGGGCGGCGTCGGTCGCCGCGTGGCCGCGCTTCGTGGCACACTTTGCCCATGACGGACCGCAATGAGCGCCATCGGGGGCGCGGGATTTACCTGCTGCCCAACTTGCTGACAACGCTTGCATTGTTTGCGGGTTTCTACGCGATCGTCGCGGCGATCGACGGGAACTTCGTGCGCGCGGGAATCGCGGTGTTCGTGGCCATGGTTATGGACGGCGCCGACGGTCGCGTGGCGCGCATGACGAGCACCCAGTCGACCTTCGGTAAGGAGTACGACAGCCTCTCCGATATGGTCAGCTTTGGCCTCGCGCCGGCCGTGGTGGTCTACCAATGGGGTGTCGCGCGACTTGCTGAGTATTCGGTCGCCTGGGGCCGTATCGGCTGGCTTGTCGCTTTTCTGTTTGCTGTGTGCGCGGCCCTGCGGCTGGCGCGCTTCAATGCCGTGCCCTCAAAACTCGGCAAAGCCTGGTTCCAGGGTTTGCCGAGCCCGTCGGCGGCGGCGTTGGTTGCGGCGTTTGTCTGGCTCAGTGCCGATTACGGCTTGAGCGGTTTTGGCGGACTCGTGTCCGGTTTCGTAATTACCGCCGCGGCAGGCGCGGCGATGGTCAGCAACCTGCACTACTACAGCTTCAAGACGATCAACCTGGGTCGAAAGGTGTCGTTTGCGTCGCTGTTGCTCGTGCCACTCATCATCGCGCTCATCTCTATCGAGCCGCCGCTGGTCCTGTTCCTGTTGTTCCTCGTGTACGGCCTCTCGGGCCCGCTAACCTGGTGGATGGCGCGGCGCCCGAGTCGTCTCGCCACGCTCGACGACGACGAGGAGGCGCACGACGAAGCGCACGATGCCGCCACGGATACGGATACGGACAATGACACGGAGTCCGCGGATCGTGGCTGAGCAGGGTTTTTCGGCACAGCAACGCGCTTATCTCGAGGCCATGGGCATCGATGTCCTGGTGTCGCGTGAGGCTGCCGCGCCCGTCGCGGTGACGCCAGAACCCGCTGCGCCCGTTGCTGAAGCAGGGGTGACGACGGAACCCACCTCGTCTGCGCTTAAGCCTGCAGCGGCCGACGGAGATCTGCGGTGGCAGGCATTGCGCCAGGCTGTCGCGCGTTGCACGCAGTGTCGTTTGCACGAGACGCGCACGCAGTCTGTTTTTGGCGTCGGCCCGCGCGACGCGCGTCTCATGGTGATTGGCGAAGCGCCGGGGGCTGAGGAGGACCGCACGGGTGAGCCGTTTGTGGGGCGTGCTGGACACATGCTGGACGCGATGTTGCGCGCGATCGGCTGCGACCGTGACACTGTATTCATCGCCAACACGATCAAGTGTCGACCACCGGGTAATCGCGATCCGCGTGTCGATGAGGTCACCGCTTGCAATGACTACCTCGAACAACAGCTCACAGCCGTGGCGCCTGACGTCGTGATCGCCGTGGGCCGCATCGCTGCGCAACGCCTGCTGCAGGTTGATATGCCACTGGGTCGCATGCGCGGCAAGACCCACCACTTGCCCGATCGCGACGTACCGCTCGTCGTGACCTATCACCCGGCCTACCTGTTGCGAGAACCTGCGCAAAAGGCGCGCGCCTGGGAGGACCTGAAGCGCGTGCGCGCGCTGTTGGCGTCTGCATCGTGAGTGCGGCCAGCGACGTTCTGGTCCCCTCGGTTCGGCCCATGAACCATGAAGACCTTGAGGCCGTGGCGCGCATCGAGCAGCAGAGCTACGACTACCCCTGGTCGACGGGTATTTTCCGCGATTGCCTGCTGGCGGGTTACCTGTGTCTCGTCATCGAGCAGGCTGGCGAATTGCGGGGCTACGGCATCTTGTCCGTGGCGGCCGGCGAAGCGCACGTGCTCAACGTGTG
>JBCCBB010000116.1:0-7836 GCA_039814545.1 Pseudomonadota bacterium | reverse complement strand
TGAAAGTGCGCGTATCGCATTCGCCAGCCGGCGGCGCTTGGCGGCCGCTTCGGCCTTGTTGCTCGTGGGCATCCGGTCATTCCGCAATTCGGGGCGCGCATTGTCGCGCGAGAGCCCCCAACGGGCAAGCAAGGCCAGGCCCGGTTTGGCCCACCGAGCACCTGTGCGTTGGCGTGGCCAACCGCTATACTGCCCGGCCAATAGGTCACCAGGTCCGACGCTCGTGCGTACGGCCCCTGACTGGCCAGCCAAGACACTCTCACAGACTAGGCGAGCCAGTGGGCAAGACGCCCGCGGCCGCCGCCGCACACCCTCAAGGTTTTACGCTATGAGCGACGCATACCTGTTTACCTCGGAGTCGGTATCCGAGGGCCATCCCGACAAGATGGCGGACCAAATCTCCGATGCCATCCTGGATGCCATCCTCGACAAGGATGCCCATGCCCGGGTGGCCTGTGAGACGTTGGTTAAGACAGGGCTTGTGATCGTTGCCGGCGAGATCACCACCAATGCCTGGGTGGACATCGAAGACCTCGTGCGCGACGTGGTCGTAGACATCGGTTACACAGGCTCCGATGTGGGCTTCGACGGTCGCACCTGCGCCGTGCTCAATGCCATCGGCAAGCAATCCGGCGATATCGCCCAGGGCGTGGACCGTGCATCACCCGAAAGTCAGGGCGCCGGCGACCAGGGGCTTATGTTCGGTTACGCGACAAACGAAACCGACGTACTGATGCCCGCACCTATAACCTACGCGCACCGCCTCGTGCAGCGCCAGGCCGAGCTGCGCAAGGCCGGCGGTGACTTTTCGTGGCTGCGCCCCGATGCCAAGAGCCAAGTAACCTTCCGCTACGAAGACGGCAAGCCGGCTGGCATCGACGCCGTGGTGCTCTCGACGCAACACGACCCTGACATCGAGTTGCCCGAACTGCAGGCTGCCGTTCGCGAGCACATCATCGAGGACGTGCTGCCCGGCGAGTGGCTCAACGATGACACGATCTACCACATCAACCCGACGGGCCAGTTCATTATCGGCGGCCCCGTGGGCGATGCGGGCCTGACGGGCCGCAAGATCATTGTCGACACCTACGGCGGTTCGGCACGCCACGGCGGCGGTGCGTTCTCCGGCAAGGACCCGTCCAAGGTAGACCGCTCTGCGGCCTATGCCGCGCGCTACGTCGCCAAGAACATCGTCGCAGCCGGTCTCGCGGACCGTTGCGAAGTGCAGATTTCCTACGCCATCGGGGTGGCCGAACCCACCTCGATCACGGTGCAGACGTTCGGTACGAGCAAGATCAGTGAATCCGCGCTGACGCGTCTCGTGCGCGAGCATTTCGACCTGACGCCCCACGGCATCCTGACGATGCTCGACCTCGTTCGCCCCATTTACCGGGCAACGGCGGCCTACGGTCACTTCGGGCGCACCGACGCCGACTTCACCTGGGAGCGCACCGATCGCGCCGACGCGCTGCGCGCCGACGGCGAACGCGCGGCCTGAGCCCGCACCGCACCCCATCCCCCCAGAGAGACTTTTGAAGGAACTTCTGACATGAGCAGCACCGCTGACCAACTGCACACGACCGATTACAAGGTCGCCGACATCACACTGGCCGAATGGGGCCGCAAGGAAATTGCGATCGCCGAGTCCGAGATGCCGGGCCTCATGGCGCTGCGCGCCGAGTACGGCAGCGAACAGCCGCTCGCGGGCGCACGCATTGCGGGCTGCCTGCACATGACCATCCAGACGGCCGTGCTCATCGAGACGCTGACCGCACTGGGTGCCGAAGTGCGTTGGTCGTCGTGCAACATCTTCTCGACCCAGGACCAGGCGGCGGCCGCCATCGCAGCGACCGGCGTGCCCGTGTTCGCCTGGCGCGGCGAAACCGAAGACGAATACTGGTGGTGCGTCGAGCAGACGATCCAGGGGCCCGATGGCTGGACGCCCAACATGATCCTCGACGACGGCGGCGACCTGACCGTGCTCATGCACGACAAGTACCCCGAGCTGCTCGAGCAGGTGCGCGGGATCTCGGAGGAAACAACGACGGGCGTCAAGCGTCTGTACGAAATGGCGGCCAACGGCCGGCTGGCCTGCCCCGCCATCAACGTCAACGACTCGGTCACCAAGTCCAAGTTCGACAACCTCTACGGCTGCCGCGAGTCGCTCGTGGACGGCATCAAGCGCGCCACGGACGTCATGATCGCGGGCAAGATCGCGATCGTCTGCGGCTACGGCGACGTGGGCAAAGGCAGTGCGCAGAGCCTGCGCGGCTTGGGCGCCACCGTCTGGATCACCGAAATCGACCCAATCTGCGCCCTGCAGGCGGCGATGGAAGGCTATCGCGTCGTGCGCCTCGAAGAAGTCATCGACCAGGCTGACATCGTGGTCACAGCCACGGGCAACTACAACATCCTGAGTGACTCGATGCTCGACAAGCTCAAGAACGAGGCCATCGTCTGCAATATCGGCCACTTCGATAACGAGATCGACGTTGCCTACCTGCGCAAGTACGAGTGGGAGAACATCAAGCCGCAGGTTGACCACGTGATCTACCCTGACGGGCGCAAGATCATCCTGCTGGCCGAAGGCCGCCTAGTGAATCTGGGCTGCGCCACGGGTCACCCGAGTTTCGTCATGTCGGCATCATTCACCAATCAGGTGCTCGCGCAGATCGACCTCTGGAACCACCCGGGCAAATATGAGCGTCAGGTCTACGTGTTGCCGAAAAATCTGGACGAGAAAGTGGCGGAGCTGCACCTTGAACGCATCGGCGCCAAGCTCACGAAGCTGACCCAGGAACAGGCGGACTACTTCGGTGTTTCTGTCGACGGTCCGTTTAAGCCCGACACCTACCGCTATTGATCGCCGCCCGGCGCTCTGGCACAAAAGGCCCCGTTCGGGGCCTTTTTTGTTGGTACGCGCCTGTCGCCGGAGGGAAACAGGATGTTTCGCCTGCTGCACCTGACCGATACCCATCTCTACGCGGACGCCGCAGGCGCCCAGCGTGGCGTCGTGACGCGCGCCAGTCTGGAGCGCGTGCTCGACGCCGCTCTGCCGGGACAACCTGACGCCGTTCTCGTGTCAGGCGATCTCTGCCAGGACGAATCCCGCGAGGGCTATCAACAGTTACGCGGCTTGTTCGAGCGCATTGAGGCCCCTGTCATCTGCCTGCCCGGCAACCACGACGACCTGGGGTTGATGCAGGCCGAGATGACCGCTGAGCACATCGCCGTGCTGGGCGACCATTCGCTGGGACACTGGCGGCTGTTGGCAACGGACTGCACGATTCCAGGCGCCGTTCATGGCGAATACGGCGAGGCCCGAATCGCAGCGCTGGACCGCGCGCTGGGCGAGCTGCCGACGCAGCCGACGATCGTCGCGCTTCACCATCCACCCGTGCCCTGTGGGTCGGGCTGGCTTGACCAAAGCCGCCTTCAGGACGGCGACGCCTTTATGAGCATGCTGGCGCGCCACGCCCAGGTACGCGCCGTGCTCTGCGGCCACATCCACCAGCCGCTCGACGAAACCGTGGGGCACATCCGTGTCATGGCCACGCCGTCGACGTGCCGCCAGTTCGCGACGGGCAGCGAGGGTTATGCAGTGGATGAGCTCGCGCCCGGGTGGCGCTGGCTCGAACTTGGGGACCGCGCGCTCGACACACGCATCGATAGACTGGATGCCGAAGCGTTTGCGGCTGTGCGGGCCTGAGGCGCGCTCAGACCTCGACCATCTCGAAGTCTTCCTTGCCCGCGCCGCAATCGGGGCAGCGCCACGACAGGGGCACGTCGTCCCAGCGCGTGCCAGGCGGGATGCCCGCTTCGGGGTCGCCCGTCTCTTCATCGTAGACGTAGCCGCAAATCAGGCACATGTAGGTCTTCATCGGTTCTCTATTGCTCCGGGGCCTGATACGGCCATGACGATGATACCAGCGGCCCCCGTGCGGCGTTACAATTGCAACGGTCAAAATAAAAGCAGGCAGAGCAGTCGTGGGACTTTTTGCAGAAGCACAGAACTACATTCCCGGTGGCGTAAATTCACCCGTCCGTGCGTTTAACGGCGTCGGCGGCGAGCCGCTGTTCTTCAAGCGTGCCAAAGGCGCTCACGTCTGGACCGAAGACGGTCGCGAACTGATCGACTACATCGGCTCCTGGGGCCCCATGATCCTCGGCCATGCCCATCCTGACGTCATCGAGGCCGTACAGAAAACCGCAGCCGACGGGCTGAGCTTCGGGGCGCCCTGTGCGCTGGAGACGGCCATTGCGAAGAAGATCTGCGCCATGCTGCCCTCGATCGAGAAAGGGCGCATGGTGAGCTCGGGCACGGAATCGACGATGAGCGCGCTGCGCCTCGCGCGAGGCTTCACGGGCCGCGACACGATCGTCAAATTCGAGGGCTGCTACCACGGCCACTCAGACTCGCTGCTCATCAAGGCGGGCTCGGGCATGTTGACCATGGGCGTACCCAGCTCACCGGGTGTCCCCGCGGCGCTGGCCGAACACACGATCACGCTCGACTTTAATGCCGCCGACCAGGTGCGCGAGCTCTTCACAAAGCGCGGTGAAGAGATCGCCTGCATCATCGTCGAGCCTATCGCGGGCAACATGAACTTCATCAAACCCGAGCCCGGCTTCCTCGAGACGCTGCGGGAGGTCTGCACCGAGTACGGCAGCGTGCTCATCTTCGACGAAGTCATGACGGGTTTCCGCGTCGCACGCGGCAGCGCACAGGAGCTGTTCGGCGTTCGGCCTGACCTCACCACGCTGGGCAAGGTCATCGGCGGCGGCATGCCTGCAGCCGCATTCGGCGGCCGCGAAGACATCATGGCGCACATCGCGCCGGTGGGTCCCGTCTACCAGGCCGGCACGCTGTCAGGTAACCCGGTCGCCATGGCCGCCGGTCTTGCGACGCTCGAGCGTGTGGACGTCGAGGGGTTCCACGAAGCCTTGGGCGCGTCCAGCGAGCGCCTGCTTGCGGGCCTGCGCGATGCGGCGGCCGACGCAGGCGTTCCCATTCACACGGACCACGCGGGCGGCATGTTCGGCTTTGTGTTCTCGGATGCGGAGCGCGTCAGCACGTTCCAGGACATCTGCAACGCGGACGTCGAGTACTTCAAGCGCTTCTTCCACGCCATGTTGTCGCGTGACGTGTACCTCGCGCCCTCGGCCTTTGAGGCCGGGTTCATCTCTTCGGCGCACAGGACTGCGGACATCGACGCCACAATCGATCGTGCCCGCGACGCGATGCGCGAACTCGCCGGTACGGCGGCAGCTTGAGGGCTTACTGGCTGCGGTTACTGGGCACGCGGCTCAGCACCGCAGCAATCAGCTCAAGCCGCGCCAGCGCATCCTCGACTTCGAGGCACTGCTGTTTCTGCGGCAGGCGGATGGGGAGGATTTCGCAGTAGCGGTAACCGACCCAGCTTGCGTCATCGAGTCGGCGCGGCCGATCCTCGTAAAGTTTGCCGAGGTCGTCGAGCACACTGTCGAGCATCTCCGCCAGGGCCGCATAGTCTTCGGGCAGGTCGACGGCGGGTTCATCAGGCAACAACTCGATCTCACCGATGCGCAGACCATCGCTGGCCTCGTGCTCCGACAGAAGTCGGAACCGCTCATGGCCCGTGGCCGTGATGCCCAGCAGCCCGTCACTACCCTGGTAGAAGTCCGTGATGCGCGCGAGCGTGCCCTGCTCGTAGATCACGGACGGACCCACCTCGCGGCCCTCGCGGATCGCAACGACGCCGAAAGGTGACTGCTCGCGCATGCACTGGCTCACCATGTCGATGTAACGCGCCTCGAACAGTCGCAAGGGCAACGGCCCCTCGGGGTACAGCACAGTACCCAGCGGAAACAGCGGAACCGTCATCGTGGTCATGCGGCGGCCGCCCCGATACTCGCGACGAGCCGCTCGCGCAAACCACCGAACCCACCGTTGCTCATGAGCACCAGACGATCCCCGGGACGCAGCGCCGCCATGATCGACTCGTGCAGTGCAGCAACGTCGTTGTGCACCGTGACGTCACCGGCGCCACCCGCCAACGCCGCGGAAAGGTCCCAGTCGATCGCCGCGGGCGCGAGCACGAACAAGCCGTGCACACCGTCAAACGCGGGGCCTAACGCGTCACGGTGCACGCCCAGTTTCATCGTGTTCGAGCGCGGCTCGAAGGCCACCAGCAGGCGTCCGCCCTCGTCGACCTCGCGCATCGCACCCACTGTCAGGCGGATGGCTGTTGGATGGTGCGCAAAGTCATCGAAGACCGTGACCTGCCCGCCCGTCGCGACCACCTCGAGCCGGCGCTTGACGCCCCGAAACGTCGCGAGACCCTCGAGCAGCGTCTCTGCGGGCACGCCCAGCGCCAGGCCGGCGGCAAGGGCAGCGGCCGCATTCTGTCGATTGTGGGCGCCCGGCATCGGCCACGATGCATCAAAATCGACACCGTCGATCGTCGCCGCGACCTGGCCGGCGCCGGCGCTAGCCAGTGCGATATCGGCGTCACGACCACCCTCGCCGTCAAAACTCCTGGTTGGTGTCCAGCAGCCGCGCGCCAACACGCGCATGAGGTTGTCGTCGCGCGCATTGAAGACCACGCGGCCTTTCCCAGGCACGATGCGCAACAACTGGTGGAACTGCCATTCGATGGCGGCGAGGTCTGAGTAAATGTCGGCGTGATCAAACTCGAGGTTATTCAGCACAGCGATCTCGGGCGCGTAGTGCACAAACTTCGCGCGCTTGTCGAAAAAAGCCGTGTCGTATTCATCGGCCTCGACGACAAATGGCGCACCCGCGCCCAGGCGCGCGCTCACACCAAAGTCGGCGGGCACTCCGCCCACAAGAAACCCGGGTTCAAGGCCTGCGTGTTCGAGCAGGTGCGCCACGAGACTCGTGGTCGTCGTCTTGCCGTGCGTGCCCGCGACCGCGACGACGCGACGGCCGCGTAACACGTGCGCCGCCAGCCACTGCGGCCCCGATGTGTAAGGCAGGCCCGCGTCGAGAATCGCTTCCATGAGCGGATTGCCACGACTGACGACGTTGCCGACAACGAACACGTCCGGCGCGAGATCCATCTGCTCGGCACCAAAGCCTTCGATGGGTGTGATGCCCAACGCGGCGAGCTGGTCGGACATCGGCGGGTACACGTTCTGGTCACAGCCCGTGACGTCATGGCCATGCGCTTTAGCAAGCGCCGCGACACCGCCCATAAAGGTGCCGCAAATGCCTAGGACGTGAATGTGCATCAGGCGCCACCTCCACCACCGATCGCCGTGATCAGCGCCACCTGTGGC
The DNA here is from genome assembly GCA_039814545.1 of Pseudomonadota bacterium. Classification (GTDB taxonomy): domain Bacteria; phylum Pseudomonadota; class Gammaproteobacteria; order Steroidobacterales; family Woeseiaceae; genus CALBPI01. Next base: position 555 of record JBCCBB010000116.1, on the reverse strand, counting down.
AACAGGATCGAGAACGACAAGAGACAACCCAGCGACAAACTGATGTTGAGTGCGCCGCTAATGATGAAACCGTCCACAAGAATGGCCCAGAGTTGCAGCCCTAGCGCGGCCACGGCGATGAGTCCTTCATCGACCCCTGCCCCCGCCATAAACAGCAGGAACAGCTCGACGACACCAAACACGACGCCGACACCAAAAGCAGCCGTCAGCGTTTGCAGGGCGCGATTGCGGACACCGTATAGCGTGAGCAAAAACAGAATGGCGCCGGCGTAGAACGTCGCCAATGCGGCAAACGTCAGCAACGCCGTGCCAACGGGACGCTCTGCCATAGATGCCGCGATGATCGTGAGCAACGTGCACAGCGCGATGCCCATGACGAGCAGTGACTGCGAGTACGGGACGCGTTCGGGACCTCGACGCAACAACGTCACAGGCACCATGAGTCGAAAAAAATCCAGCACCGTCGTCTCCTCTGCTACATTGTTCCACACTCCCCGACACCTGTCTTGAACCGCGCAACACCCGCCATCGAATACATCGACTCACAATCGACAC
>JBCCBB010000086.1:0-11461 GCA_039814545.1 Pseudomonadota bacterium | reverse complement strand
GCTGCGTTCAAGCGCCACCACCGAGCCTTCGGCCAGGTTGACGAGTTCGCGGATGGAAATGGTCGTGCTGCCGACCTGCAGGGCCAGCGTCACAGGGACATCGAGAATCAGGTCGAGATTGACGTCGGCCTGGCTGGCCGCATCACCGGCCGTCGGCGTCATTGCGTCGGGCGCGTACTTCTCTTCGGTGGCGGCGTCGTTGGTGTCACTCATTGACTTGTTCCTGTAAGGCGTAGGTTCTTTCTGAATCGGATTTAGCGGCGCTGGCCATCAGCAGCCAGCCAGCGCTCGAAGCGGAATGCGTTGGCGCCTTCGCTGGTGCCGAAGCTGCCTTCGGCGCGTTCGACCCCACCGATGGCGAGACGGGCCCGCTCGGGTGCTGCGATCGGCAGCAGGTCACCCGGCTTAAGCGTGACGACCTGGCGCAAAGGCAAGGTGATGTCGCTGACGTGAACATCCGTGACCACGTCCGTCTCCGCGAGGTAGTGTTCGAAGCAGGCGCGCCAGTGCGGATCGCCCTCGACGCGGCGGGCGTTCGCGGCGCCTTCGAGGTCATCCATGATCGAGGCGACCTGGGTGTCAGGAAGCAGCAGGCGCAGGTGCCCTGTTTGGCCGGCGACACGAATCTCGAACCGGCAGACGATGACGCGTTCCTTCGCGTCGATGCCGCTGCCGATACTGGGGTCAAACTCGCGAGCGAGTACTTCGGGGGAAAGCGCGATGAGTTTTTCCCAGGACGGCGTCACCGTATCGAGGAACTGAACCATCGCGAGCTCGGCGACGCGCAGCTCGCCCGCCGTGAATTGTTGCCGCGCCGGTCGGGGCGGCGGCTCGGGGCGCGGCTCCGCAGCGCCCTCCTCGTCCGAATCGGCTTCAGGCTCCTCGGCCGTAAATCCGAAGAAGGCCTCGACCAGTGCGGTCAGCAACGCGTCATCGATGAGGATGAGGGCGTTGCCGGGCAGCGGCTGCAATGCCACACGCAGCGTAATGATGGGCGGCATGGTCTTGGCGACGGCCGCCGCGAATCCGGCGGAGAAGGTCTCATCGGCCGTGACGCTGACGCGCGTGCGCAACAGCGTCGACCAGAGCGCAGCCGTGCGTTTTGCCATCTGCTGACAGATACCCTGCAAACGCGGGAAGCTGCCGAAGTTGATGTAGGCGTCGGGCCGCAGCTCGAAGGGCATGACGCTGGCGGCCGAATCACTGTCGCCGGCACCGCCGACCACGCCAGCCTCGACACCGGCCAGCAAGGCGTCCTTTTCGTCGTCGGACAAAATCTCTTGCGGTGCTTCGGCGGCCTCTGCGCCGCTCTCGCTGACGTCGTTTTCGGGCGTGTCAGCCATTTACTGCACCACGAGGTTCGTGAAGAAGACGGCCTCGACGCCGCCCTTGCCCGTTTGCTCCATCAAGATCTTGTTGATCTCCTCGAGCGCCATCTCGAGCATCCGCGCCTTGCCGTCGCGCGTCGAGACATCGCCGTACTGGACGTCCCCATAGATGATGATGAGATTGTTGCGGATTATGGGGGCGTGCGTCTTGATCGCCTCGACCACCGCCTCGTCACGCGTAAGCAACTCGAGTGAGATCTGAAGAAAGCGACCCTTGCCGCGCTCATCCATGAAATTGATGAGCAGCGGCGGGTGGATGCCGTGGTAGATCGCGTCCTTGCCGACCGGTTCGGCGGCCATTTCGGCCTCGCCTTCCACCGCCGCCGCTTCGGGCTCGCCGCCCATCATGCCCTGCACCATGGGGCCCAGGAACACGCCGGCCGCGAGTAACGCGATGGCGCCAACGGCAATGATGATGATCTTGCCCTTGCCGCCCTTTGGCGCTTCTTCTTGCGTAGCTTCGTCTGCCATGTCGTCTCCGAATCGCGGCTTGTGCCGCAGTTGATTCCTGAGAGACATAAAGCAAAGGGCGTGCCAAACCCTGCTTATCTATATTTTTCAGCTACTTAACAATTATCCACGGTATCCGGGTGACGGATTTTCGTCGCTGCGGCCGGGAGCTGGGGCCAGGCGTCAGAAATCAGACGAAGGTGTCGATAAGGCCCCGTGCGCGCAGCCGGACCACAGGTTCGGTCACGGGCGTGTCATCACGCTCCGATGTGCCGGCATCGGCCTGTGCGTCCGATGCACCGCTGCGTTCCGTGTCCTGAGGCTCTCGCCCCGTGCCGCCCGCGCCTGTATCGGCGCTGACATCGGCTTGCGACAACTCAAGGCCCTGTTGCTCAAGCATTTCACGAAGGCGCGGGAGACTCTGTTCGATGGCATCACGGGTCACCGCGTGTGCCGCGGTGAACTGCACGCGCGCCTGCGCCTCCTCGACCTCGATGGCCATCTCAATAGGGCCCAGATGTTCGGGGTTCAGCGTCAGCTGCGCCTGGGGCAGGCGGGCCTGGATCACCCAGCCGACGCGCTCGGCGAATTGACGGCCCCAGCCGCCCTCACCGGGCATGAGATCGGGGCCCGCGAGTTGCGGCACAGCGCTCGGCGTCTGTGGCGCGGTGCCGACGGCCTCGCGCAACGGTGTCAGTGCGCCAACCAGCGCATCGAGACGCGCTGGTTCGACGCGTGCAGCACTCGTGGCCTCGATGGCGCGCGGACCGGCGGCGGCTCGTTTGGCAGCGCGACCCGCAGCCGCCAGTGCCGGGGCCGTGGGCGTGCGGACCGTCTCGGTGGCCTGCTGCGCGTCTGATCGTGCCGCGGCGGCCTTCGCGTCCGCGGCGTCCCTGGCGGCCTGGGCACTCGACGTCGCCGTAGCGGCCTTGAGCGCGTCGACACCTGCGGGCTCGGGGCCCTTCCGTGATTCAGTCTTGCCGTCGATCGCTACGCTGCGCAGCGGTGCCAGTGCGCCCGCCTCGGTGGCGCCCGCGGGCGCTGCGCGTTGCAGTACGGCGGGCTGCGCCTGCGCGCTGCGAATCTCGTCCGCGACGGCGCCGCCCAGGGGACGGTTGATGATCGGGTCGAGCACCTCATCTGGCACGCCCTCAGCCAAAGGCGTCGTGTTAGTGAGCGCTGCGGTGTCAGCCGCAGGCGTGACATCCTCCTTAATGGGCACGGCGACGGGAACGGCAACCGGCAAGGCTTTGCCGTCCTCGACCGGCAAGGTGTTGCCGGCCGGTGTCTGCGCGCCGGCTTCGGCATCGAGGCCGCCAGCATCGAGCAGCAGCGCCGCAAACTCGAGCGCCGCATCCAGCGCGCGCTTGTCGTCCACTTCCGCAGCGCCAGGCTTTGCGGGGCCTGCCGCGCCTTTGCCCAGCAGGGCTAGCAAAGGTGAATCGGTCGCTGTGGTCATCAGGCTGCTCCTTTCCGTGTTGCTGCGCCGGCCCGTCGCGGGGTTGGCGGTGCCTGTTCAGTGCCGTGTCGTATCTACTTTCGAGTCTATCTTTGCAGCTATCGTGCCAAGCCGGTCACGGCTGGCGCCGCAGCGTCCGTGACAGCGCCATAGCGTCGTCAATCTTCTGCTGTGCCGCTTCGGCGCGCACGCGCGCTTCTTCATTGAGTCGCGCCGTCAGCTGTTCGAGCGAGCGGCTGCGGCGGCGTTTGTCCTGCCACATACGCAGGACGACCAGTCGTCGCTGATCCGCCGTGCTCACTACGTCACGCTGCGCCGCAATCGCCTGGTCGAGCCGCGAGAGAAACGTGTGGTAGTCGCGCCAGTGCGCGCCGTGCCAGGACGCCTGCTCGCGGCTCATGTCGTGATAGCCCGCGCGGTATTGCTCGAGCTCTGCAAGGGTCTTGCGCGCCGTCGCGACGGCCGCATTGACTTCGGCCAGAGCCTCGGCTGCCGTTTGTTCTTCGCGCTCCGCGTGCTTTTGCACTGGGGCCAGACGTTGCCGTCGATCACGCATCGCTCAGCCCCCCATCAACCAGCGCCGCCCGCCGGTGCGGCGTGATCCGAGGCGCCGCGACTGACTAACCCGGCCAGGCCGTCGAGACTATCGGCGCGTGTCACCTGCTCGTCGGGACGCTGACGCAGGAACGCCTGCACTTCGGGCCAGAGCGCAATAGCCGCATCCACTTCAGGGTTGGCACCCGGCTGGTAGGCACCAATGGCCAACAAGTCCGCATTTTGCTGGTAGCTCGAGATGGACTGACGCAGCGTCAGCACCTGTTCGCGCTGCGCCTCGCTGGTGATCTGCATCATGGCGCGTGTCACCGACGCCTCGACGTCGATCGCGGGATAGTGCCCCGCTTCGGCCAATGAGCGTGACAACACGATGTGGCCGTCAAGGATGGCGCGCGCCGCGTCGACGATGGGATCGTTCTGATCGTCGCCTTCGGCCAGCACCGTGTAGATGGCCGTAATCGAGCCGCTGCCGGCAGCACCATTGCCCGCGCGCTCTACGAGCTGCGGTAGCTTCGCGAACACCGACGGCGGGTAGCCTTTCGTCGCGGGCGGCTCACCGATAGCCAGCGCGATCTCGCGCTGGGCCTGTGCAAAACGGGTCAACGAGTCCATGAGCAGCAACACACGCTTGCCCTGGTCTCTGAAATACTCAGCCACGGCTGTCGCCAGTGCCGCACCCTGCAGCCGCATGAGCGGTGGATCATCGGCCGGGCTCGCCACGACAATCGCGCGCGACAGGCCTTCGGCGCCGAGCGTCTCGTCGACGAATTCCTTAACCTCGCGGCCACGTTCGCCGATAAGCCCGACCACGATGATGTCGGCCTCCGTAAAGCGCGTCATCATGCCGAGCAACATACTCTTGCCGACCCCCGAGCCCGCGAACAGGCCCATGCGCTGACCGCGGCCGACGGGCAGCATCGAGTTGATCGCGCGAACGCCGACATCGAGCGGCTCCGAGATCGGTTGACGCGACAGCGGGTTAAGCGGCTCGGGATTCAGGTTCACAACGGCGTCACCGCGAATACGTGGCCCGCCATCGAGCGGGCGACCGCGGCCGTCAATCACGCGGCCCAGCATGTCGTCGCCAACGGGAATGTGGCGCGTGGCCGGCCCCGGGATGACACGCGCATTGGGCGCGATCCCGTGAAGGTCTTCGGCCGGCATGAGAAACAGGCGTTCGCCCGCAAAGCCCACTACCTCGGCATCGACGCTGCGCCCGTCGTCGGCCAGCACTTCACAGTGCGCGCCGACCGCGGCCGAGACGCCCTCGGCCTCGAGTGTCAGACCGACCGTGCGACGCAAGACGCCTTCGACAACAAGCGCGGGACGTGACTCAACATCGCGCAGGCGCTGCTCGAGCCGGCGCCCGACCGTGCCGAAGCTCGCTTTGCGTACGGTATCGGCCACCGCACTCACTGGCGCTGGTCTCCCATGAGCGCGTTGACCATCGTCGCGATACGCGATTCGACGCGCGCGTCGATGTTGGAGCTTTCGCTTGAAATGTGACAGCCGCCGCGCGTCAACGCGGCATCGTGCACGAGGCGCCAGCGCGCGCTGGCCGACTCATCATCGGAGCTCGCATCGCGGCCCAGCATGGCCTCGAGTCGATGCGCGTCCTCGGGGTGCAGGTGGACGGTGATCTGTGACGCCGTCACCGGCAGCAAGGACACCGCATCGCGAACGAGGCCGACGATGCTGTCGGGGTCGAGCTCGAGCTGGCGCTTGAACATGCGCCCGACCATGACTGTCACCATGCGGGCAAGCTGCGCCTCGAGCGCATCGTCGAGCTCCTCAAGCGGTGCTGCGAGGTGCGCAAGCGTGGCCTCGAGCAGATCGCGACGCGCCGTAAGTTCCTGCGCGGCTTCGGCCAGGCCCTGCTCGCGGCCTTCCTCTAGCCCCTTGCGCATGCCTTCGGCGCGCGCTTCCTCGTAAGCCTGCTGCTGCAACGCCTCGAGGTCTGCGGCCGTGAGCATGCCCGACTGGGGAAAGTCAGGCGCCTGCCAGCGGTCTTCGCCGCCGGACTCAGACGTACTCATCGTCACTGTCACCGAGGTTGATGTCGCCGTTGTCGGCAAGGCGGCGCGCGACTTCGAGGATCTCCTTCTGCGCCGCTTCGACGTCGGACAGCTTCATGGGGCCGCGGGCCTCCATGTCTTCCTCGAGCAGTGCGGCAGCACGTTTGGACATGTTCTGGAAGATCTTCTTCTGAACCGCCGGGTCGGCACCCTTGAGTGCGATCACGAGTCGGTCGTTGGAGACCTCGCGCAACAGCGTCTGGATACCGCGGTCGTCGACGTTGAGCAGACTGTCGAAGACAAACATCATCTCTGCGATACGGTTACCGAGATCCGGGTTGGCCAGGTTGATCTGTTCAAGCACGGCCTCGCCGTCAGCGTTGTTGAGTGCGTTGACGATGCCCGCGGCGACGCGGTCGCCGCCGACCTTGGCCGTCCGCGACACGGTTATGTTTGAGGACTTGGCGGCAATCAATGATTCGATTTCGGCCAGCGCGCTCTGCTGCACGTCGTCCAGTCGCGCCACACGCATGACCACTTCGGCGCGCAAGGCGTCCTCGAAATTGGCCAGGACTTCTGCGGCCTGCTCGGCCTCAAGATAGGACAGCACGATCGCGATGATCTGTGGATGTTCGTCGCGCACGAGTTCGGCGATCGACTCCGCGCTCATCCACTGCAAGGTGTCGAAGCCGCTTGCGTCGCCGTCGACGAGGATGCGGTCGATAAACGCATCGGCCTTGTTGGCACCGAACGCGTTCGTCAGCACTTTGCGAATGTAATCCTCGGTGCCGACGCCGAATGACGCGGCATCGTCGACGGTCGTGACGAACGTCGAAAGCACCTCGTCGGCCGCCTCGCGGGTCACGTTCTTGAGCCCCGCCATGGCGACGCCGACGGCCTGCACTTCCTTAGGCTTCATGTGCTTGAGCACCTGCGAAGCCTCCTCCTCGCCCAGCGACATCAGGAGGATGGCAGCCCGCTCGGTGCCCGAAATGCTGTTCTCGTCACTCGCCACTGTCGTCTATCCATTTGCGGACGACCTGCGCGACGCGCGCGGGGTCGTGGCCGGTGATATTTCGGGCAGCCGCGACTTTCTCCTGGTAGGAGAGGCCCGGTGTGCTGGGCGCATCCAGCTGCCCCGCGACACGTGCGCCGCCTTCGCCATCGCTCGGCAGCAGCGTGCTCAAGCCACCGCTCGGTGCGGGCGGTGTGACGATGCTCTTGAGCATCGGTCGCACGATACCAAACGCCAGCACGAGCACGAGCAGCACGCCGCCGGCCTGTTTGCCGATCTCGCGCACAATCGGTTGCTCCCAGATGGCCGGACCCTCACCGGGCTCCATCAGTGGCGCAGGTCGGAACGGCGCCACGACGACGCCTACAGAATCGCCCCGGACCTCGTCGTAACCCATGGCCTCGCGCACGAGCGCCTCGATCTCGGCGACGCTGGGCGGCTCCGCGGCCACAGCGGTCGACGTTGCGGCGGCGCCCTCCGCGGCCGCCGCGTCACCCTCGGCGGGTGTCTCGGCGACGCCGGCGGCCTCGGGCGCGGTCAGTGCGACCTCGTCAACAATGACGGCAACCGACAGACGCTGGATCCGGCTCGAAGGACTCCGCGTGCGGGAAATCGTGCGGTCCATTTCGAAATTTCGGGTCGAGCTGCGCGACGAATTCAGCGTGTTCGCCTGGTCGGCGGGGTCGGCCGCCAAACCACCTGCCTCAGGCGGTGTATTGGTCAGCGCACCGGGTACACCACCCGCCTGCGCATCGTTGGCCTGGCGCTGCTGCTCATTGATCTGTTCGCTGCGCACCACCTGTGACGCCGGGTCGAAGGCCTCGGTGGTGGCCTCCACCACAGTGAAATCGAGGCTGGCCGTCACCTCAGCGCGCACGTTGCCGTGGCCCAGCAGCGGAATCAGGATCGCTTCGATGCGGCGGCGGTAGTCGGCCTCGAACTCTCGCGTCATTTTGAACTGATTGGCCGTCATCGCGTCGCTTTCCATCTCGCCGTCACTCGACAGCAAATTGCTGAACTGGTCGATGAGCGTGACGTCCGCGGGCGCCATGTTGGGAATGGCGCTCGCCACAAGATTGATGATGGACTCCGCCTGCCCGGCTTCAAGCTGTTGCCCGCCGTAGAGCTGCAACACCACCGATGCACTCGGACGTTGCCGGTCACGAATGAACGCGGACTCCTTGGGGATCGCCAGATGCACACGCGCCTCCTGCACGGCACGCAGCGACTTGATGGTCTGCGACAACTCGGCCTCTATAGCGTGCTGGTAGCGCGCGGTTTCCATGAACTGGCTCACGCCGAAGCTCGACGACTCGCCCATGCCATGCATGCCACCTTGCGACTGCCCAAGACCCTGCGACGCGAGCTGCATGCGTGCGCTTTGTAACTGATCCGCGGGAACGAGAATGGCACCGCTGTCGGCGATGTCGTATTCGACGCCGGCATTGCGCAGCGCATCGACCACGGCGGCCGCCTCGCGTTGTTCAAGACCCGAATACAAGGATCGGTACTCGGGTTTCTGCGACCACATGACCACGGCCACGCCGGCGGCGACGGCCAGTGCCACGCCAACCAGCAGCAATACCTGACGCACGGCCGGAATCTGCAGCACGTTGCCAAGCTGGATCTGTGGTACAGCGGCGGTCTGAATCTCAGTGGTGGATACGGTGGCTTCCATCTACGCGGTTCCTGGTGCTCTATGCGTTGCGGGCCCGTTAAACGGGCATGTTCATGACTTCCTGGTAGGCGTTGACGAGCTTGTTGCGCACCTCGGTCATCGCCTGGAACGACAGGCTCGCCTTCTGCAGCGAGATCATGACCTGAGTCAGGTCAGCGCCGGGCTCGCCGGCTTCATATGCGACCGCCTGAGCCCCGGCCGTTTGTTGCGCGTCATTGACGGCATGAATCGACTTCGAGAGCAGTGACGAGAAATTGGGTCCGTCGACCTCGGCAGGCGCGGCCGCACCCACTCCATCGAGCTGCGCATTGAGCTCTCGGATCTTGGAAAGCAGGTTGGCGGAATTGATCTCGTTCATGGTCGATCCTCAGGCCACAGACGGGCGCGCGCCGTAGCGCGGCTGGCGGTCGGGAATGGTGTAGCCCGCCTCACGCAGGCGGGCGATCTTGTAGCGCAGCGTGCGCGGGCTGATGCCGAGTGCACGCGCCGCTTCGGTGCGGTTGCCGGAACCGGCCTCGAGCGCATCGACGATGCGGCGACGCTCCTCGTCGCGCAGGTCGTGGCGCAGGTCGCCTGCCGACGCCGTGGTCGGCGCAGGCGCAATCCGGGTTGTGTGCACAGGTGCGGCACCCGCCGTTTCGAACACAAGGTCCGAATCGGTAATCGTGTCGCCGGCCAGCAGAATGAGAATGCGTTGCACGAGGTTGTCGAGCTCCCGCACGTTGCCAGGCCAGCCGTGTGCCAGCAGTCGCTTCTCGGCGCGCGCTGTCAGCGTGGGACGCGCGCGCTGCCCTTCGCAGTAGCGCGTCAGGAAATGACGGAACAGCGGCAGTACATCGCCCCGGCGTTCGCGCAACGGCGGAATGTGCAGCGGGAAGACGTTGAGTCGGTAATAAAGGTCTTCGCGGAACCGTCCCGCCTCGACCTCGACGGCCAGGTTGCGGTTGGTTGTGGCCAGCACGCGGACGTCGACTGTCTTGCTGCGCGTGGCGCCCAGACGCTCGACCTCGCGTTCCTGCAGCACCCGCAGCAGCTTCGCCTGCAGGCCCAGGTCCATTTCACTGATTTCGTCGAGCAGCAGCGTGCCGCCGTGCGCCTGTTCAAACTTGCCGGGCCGCGCCTGTTGCGCGCCCGTGAACGCGCCGCGCTCATAGCCGAACAGCGTCGCCTCAAGCATCTGCTCGGGGATGGCCGCACAGTTGATCGCGACCCAGGGTTTGTCGGCACGCGGCGAGCGGTTGTGAACAAAGCGCGCGAACACTTCCTTGCCGGCGCCGCTTTCACCTGACAGCAACACAGTTGCGTCGCAATTCGCCACGCGCGCGGCGATGCCCAGCAGGCTGACCGTGTCGGCATCACCGCAGACGACCGTGCCCGTATCGACACCCGTCACCGACAGCGACCGGTGCCGCGACAAGGTCCGTGACACGGTGTCGATAAGCTCGCGCGTCTCGAACGGCTTGACGAGATAGGTCTCCGCGCCGAGCTGCATCGCAGCCACGGCGCGCGGCACGCTCGCGTAGGCCGTCATGAGAATCACGGGCAGGCCCGGATGCTGATCACGAATGTCACCCAGCAGCTCCAGCCCGTCCATGGGCTGCATCTGTACGTCACTGAGTACGAGCTGCACGGGGTGCTCGCTGGCGAGGGTCAGCGCCGCACTGCCGTCGGTCGCTGCAAGCACGCGGAAACCGGCATCGGTCAGCGTCGCGCACAGCGCTTCGGACAAGTCAGCGTCGTCCTCGACGACGAGAATCGTGGCGCGTGGGTTTTTGGTGTCAGACATGGCCCACCGCCTGTTTGGAGAAGGTGGCCGGCGGCACATGCGCAGAAATGGCAGAAAACTGCGATGTGCCGCCGACGGGGGGGAAATCGGTCCGGGCGACAGGCAGGCGCAAAGAAAAGCAGCTACCGCTCGGAGAGCTTTCGACGGAGATGTCGCCGCCGTGGGCTTGCGCGACCGAACGAACGACGGCCAGGCCCAAACCCGTACCGGCCGGTCGGGTCGTGAAAAACGGTTCGAAAATCTGGTCCGTGAGACCGGCGCGGATGCCGCTGCCTTCATCGCGTACGGCGATATACACGGTGTCGCCGTCGCCATCCACAGCGATCGTGACCGTGCCGCCCTCGGGGCTGTGTTGCACGGCGTTGACCACGAGGTTGGCGATGGCGCCGCCCAGCGCGCGGACGTTGCCGCACACTCGCGGGCCCGGGTCCGGCGCATTGATGCGCAGCTTGACGTGCGTCGGCGCGAGACCCCGCGCATCGTCGACGACTTCCTCGACGAGCGCGGTGATGTCCATGACGCGCTCGTCTGCGGGCGTGCCATTGGCGAAACGCAGCATGTCATCGACCATCGACTCGATGTCGTTGAGGCGGGCCACAATGCGGCTGCGGGCCGCGTCATCGCCGGCGCGCGAGGCCCACAACAGGGCCGTCGACAGCGGGGTACGAATCTGGTGCGCGAGGCGCGCGGCCATTTCGCCGAGCATGGCCAGACGCTGCTGGCGCTCGGTGCCTTCGCGGTTGGCGCGAGCCGCGGTGACGTCAATGAAGACGACGAGACGCGCGTGCGCATCGAGCGGCGACTCGGTCAGCGTGTACCAGTGCTCGCCCAGTGCGTATTCGCCGGCCGCGGGCTGCGCGCAACCCAGAGCGGCACTCGCGACGTCGGACCAGGCATCACCGATCAGCGGTGCCGAAAATGCGTCGGACGCCTTGGCGTTGGCATCGGTGATGCGGCCGTCGGCGTCGACGATCAGTACGAGCGCGGGCAAGGCTTCGAGAATCTGTGCCATGCGTTCGGCGAGGCGCTCACGCGCTGCCGTCTCGCGGTTGCGGCTGTTGCGTGCACGGCGCAGCGCGGTGGCCAGCGTGGCGACCTGCGACTGCAGGCGATCG
>JBCCBB010000033.1:0-29501 GCA_039814545.1 Pseudomonadota bacterium | reverse complement strand
TATTTATCAGAAGTTTATACCCTTCCCACGCGGTTCGAAAACTGTCCGCAACCACGCGCCTTAACTGTGTACCGCCTGTGGATAAATCTGCCGTTTCAGGCGCCCACAACTTATCCACATCATCCTGTCAGCGTTCTCAACAGGTTCTTATAGTCTTCATCCACACGCGTTTCGGTTTCGCGTAATTCCTTGATTTTACGGCAAGCGTGCAACACGGTCGTGTGGTCTCGACCGCCAAATGCGTCGCCAATTTCTGGCAGCGAATGGCGTGTCAGTTCCTTCGCGAGGCTCATCGCAATTTGCCGCGGCCGTGCAATCGAGCGGCTGCGCCGCTTAGAGAGCAGCTCGCCGACGCGAATTTTAAAGTACTCAGCCACCGTCTTCTGGATATTTTCGATGGTCACGAGCTTGTCCTGCAGCGCCAGCACGTCACGCAGCGCTTCCTTGCAGGAGTCCATGGTGATGGGTCTGCCCGTAAAGCTCGCCGTCGCGATCACCCGGCGCAACGCGCCCTCGAGCTCACGAACGTTCGAGCGGATGCGTTGGGCGATGAAGAACGCCACCTCATCGGGCAGCTCGACACCTTCCGCGTGCGCCTTCTGGATCAGAATCGCGACCGAGGTCTCAAGCTCGGGTGGCTGAATCGCCACCGTCAGGCCCCAGCCAAACCGCGACTTGAGCCGCTCCTCGAGCCCGTCGACTTCCTTGGGGTAGCGATCACAGGTCAGGATGATCTGGCGTTGCCCTTCAAGCAGCGTGTTGAAGGTATGGAAAAACTCTTCCTGGCTCCGGTCCTTGTTGGCGAAGAACTGGATGTCATCGATCAGCAAGGCGTCGAGCGAGCGATAAGCGCGTTTGAACTCGCTAATCGTGTTGTGTTGCAGCCCTCGCACCATGTCGCCCACGAAGCGTTCTGAATGCACGTAGCACACCCGTGCGTTGGGATTGCGCGCGAGCACTGCGTTGCCGATGGCGTGCATGAGGTGGGTCTTGCCCAGGCCAACACCGCCGTACAGAAACAGTGGGTTGAATGCGGTACCGGGATTCTCGGCCACCTGACTGGCGGCGGCTCGGGCGAGCTGGTTGCTTTTGCCCTCGACGAAGGTGTCGAAGGTGAATTCCCGCATGAGCCGGCTTTCGGGCATGGGCACCTGGGGCGCTGCAACCTGCCGGCTAGCCGGTGCGGCGACCGGTGCCGTGCGGGTGTCCCGCTCGGTTAAAGACCCAACGGCCGCCGAGACAGGAACGGGCCCACCGGAGAGCTCATCGGCGAGCGCTTGTAGTCGTGACAAATACTGTGCGTTGACTTGATCGACGACGAAGCGGTTGGGCGCCAGTAGGCGCAAGCCTTCGCCATTAGCCTCGACCTGCAGCGGCCGAATCCAGGTGTTGAACTGCTGCTCTGACAGCTCCGAGCGCATGCGCCGGAGACACTGTTGCCACAACACCTGTTCAGACTGCACCGGGATCACCTGTCGGACCGTTCGCGAGGCACCGACGGACACCTTGGCCGCCGGCAACGGGTCGGCAAGCTTATACCCAGAATCGAGACTTATCCACAGGCATTCGCAAGCCCTTGAAAGCCGACGCGGAGCATTGACAGCCTGCGGGTCTGCGCGTATCTTCTCGGGCCTTTTCAGCTACCTGGGCGCCCTTGAACACAAGGCCGCACCAGCGCCGCGGCAAGCGACGCGGCCCGCCACACGGACACTAGTGCCATGAAACGTACTTTCCAGCCGAGCAAGATCAAGCGCAAGCGCACCCACGGTTTCCGTGCCCGCATGGCCACCAAGGGTGGTCGTCTGGTGCTCAAGCGTCGTCGCGCCAAAGGTCGGCACCGCCTGTCGGCCTGACAGGTTAACGCCACCGCACCTCGGGTTGATCAGGCCCGTCGTTCCGACCTAAGCCATGCGCCTCTCGCTGCCACGTCAGCAGCGACTGCTTAAAAGCCGCGAATTCCAGAATGTGTTCCGCCGCAGCCGCAGGGCTTCGGACGGACTCTTTATGGTGTGCGCACGCTTTAGTGATCAGGCGGAACCCAGGCTCGGTCTCGCGATCTCAAAAAAGCACGCCCGGCGCGCTGTCGACCGTAATCGCATCAAACGCCACGCCCGAGAGACCTTTCGAAGCCTTAAAGACAGCCTGGCGGCTGGTGATTACGTCGTCGTCAACCGCGTCAGTGCCACGCAAGCCTCGGGCAGCGCGCTGCGCAAAAGCCTGGAAACCCATTTTCGTTCACTGAGCCGTAAATCGGCGCGACGCCAGGGACGTGATTCCGCATAATACCGGCCCGGCCGCTGTGGCTCGCGCTACAGACTGCACCGCACCCATCGTCGGCAAGACTCGCAAAACACTCACCTATGGATAATCAACGCCTGTTCGCGTGGGCCCTGTTTGGCCTGATGCTGCTCATGACCTGGCAAGCCTGGCAGGCGGATTACGCGACGCCGCAGAGCGCGCCCGTCGCGGACACGTCAGCACTCGACATACCCGAGCTTGAGGCGCCCGTGCCCGGCGATGACATCCCGACGCTCGAAACCACGCCCGATGCCGTGCCTGTCGTTGAGCCACAAGCCGAAAGCACCACGTCGCAGCGCATCGAGGTGATCACCGACGTGCTGCGTGTGCAGATCGACACCGCCGGCGGCGACATTGTCTTTGCAGAATTGCCCGCGTATCCCATCGACAAGGACCGCCCCGACGACTTTGTGGTGCTGCTGTCCCCGGACCCCGATAACTACGGTGTGTTTCGAACCGGCCTCGCGGGACGCGATAAGGATGACGCACCCAACCATCGCGCCACCTTTTCCGCGGCTCGCGATCGCTATGAGCTCGCCGACGGCAGTGACCAGCTGGTCGTCCCACTGACCTGGCGCAACGCGGCGGGGCTCGAGGTCGTCAAGGAATTCGTATTCGAGCGCGGTCGCTACGACGTCGACCTCACATTCCGCGTCGAGAACGGCAGCGCCGAGACCTGGGCCGCAGCACCCTACGCGCGCATCGTCCACGAGGCGGTAGCGCCCGACCGCTCCATGTTCGATGTCGAGAGCTACTCGTTCCAGGGCCCCGTGGTCTACGACGGCGACAAGTACGAAAAGCACGCGCCCGGCGACCTTGACGATGACCCCGTCGATCTCAAGAACGTAACAGGCGGCTGGGTCGCGGCGATCGAGCACCATTTCCTGTCGGCCATAGTCCCGTCTGTTGACAGCCCCGCCCGAATCCAGGCTGGGCTCAGCGAAGGCACCTTTGTCGCGGGCGTTGTGGGTTCACCCGTCAATGTGGCCGCAGGTGCGAGCGCAGCCCTGGGCGTGACGCTGTTCGTCGGGCCGAAACTCCAGGACCAGCTCAGCGACATCTCGCCGCGCCTTGATCTGACCGTGGACTACGGCGTGCTGACGCTGTTGTCGGACCCGCTGTTCTCGCTGCTCGCGTGGATCTACGGCTTCATCGGTAACTGGGGCTGGTCGATCATCATCGTGACGATCCTGATCAAGCTCGTGTTCTACAAACTCACGGAAAAGAGCGGGCGTTCCATCGCCAAGATGCGCAAACTGCAGCCGCGCATGAAGTCGATCCAGGAGCGCTACAAGGACGATCGCCAGGCCCTGTCGCAGGCGATGATGGAGCTCTACAAGCGCGAGAAGATCAACCCGGCCGCGGGATGTCTTCCGATCTTGATCCAGATGCCATTCTTCCTTGCGTTCTACTGGGTGCTTCTAGAGTCCGTGGAGATGCGCCAGGCGCCGTTCCTGCTCTGGATCCAGGACCTCTCGAGCCGCGACCCGTTCTTCATCCTGCCTCTGGCGATGGGCGCTGCCATGTTCCTGCAGCAGCAGTTGAACCCGGCACCGGCCGACCCGGTTCAGGCGCGCGTGATGAAGGTGCTGCCCGTCGTGTTCACGGTGTTCTTCGCCTTCTTCCCGGCCGGGCTCGTGCTCTACTGGTTCACGAACACGCTGCTCGGTGTGGCCCAGCAGTGGAAGATCAACAAGGTCGTCGAAGCCGAAGACAAAAAGTCGCGCGACTGACCGCGGCCGGGCTGACCCTCAGCCCAGCACGTTCTCTACAACGACGCGACCGTGCAGCGTGCGGTGCACGGGACACTTGTCGGCGATCTCGAGCATGCGTTCGCGCACGGTCTCATCGAAGTCACCTTCAACGCGGATCACGCGCGTGAACGCGTCATAACGACCGTTCCCGTCGCCGTCATCACGCTTCTCATGGCTGATGTCTACCTCGGCACGTTCCAGTTCGATCCCTTTGTGCTTGGCGTACATCTGCAGGGTCATAGTCGTGCAACTCGCGAGCGCCGCCGACAACAACTCGTGCGGTGTCGGCCCGCTGTCGCTGCCGCCGACGCTCGCCGGCTCGTCGGCAATGATCGCGTGCCGCCCGCTTTGGATCCGTGTGCGGAAACTGCCCGCACTCGTGACCGCCACCGTGTGACCCAGTTCGACCGCTGTTAGAGCTTCGGGGGCTGGCAGGAAGCGTTGCGCCCAACCCGCGATCACGCTGCCCGCCCAGGCTGCGTCCGCGGGTCGGCTCAGCAGGTGATCGGCGCCATCGAGTGACACAAAGCTCTTGGGGTGCATGGCGTTGGCAAACAACGCGCTCGCATTCTCGATCTCCACGGTGTCATCGACGGGCGAATGCAGCACCAGCAAGGCTTTGCGCAGCCCGCGAATCATCTCGACCGGCGGCTGCGATTCGATATCGTCAAGAAAGCCCGCGCCGATTCGAAACGGCCGGCCCGCCAGCAACACCTCGGCGGCCCCATCGGCGCGAATCGCGTCCTCGGCGTCACTAAACAGATGGCGTACATGCGCCGCTTCGGCCGGCGCGCCAATCGTCGCGACGGCCACGACGTCATCCAGTGCGGCCGCTGCGCGCAGCACGGCGGTGCCGCCCAGTGAGTGACCGACAAGTAACCGAGGCGCTTGGTTCGTGTCGCGGAGCCAGTGCGCGGCGGCGATCAGGTCGTCGACGTTGCTGCTAAAGGTCGTGTCCTCGAACGCGCCCTCGCTGTCGCCGAGCCCCGTGAAGTCAAAGCGCATCACGGCGATACCTGCGTCGGTCAGCGCCCGCGCGATATTCGTCGCGGCCCGCAGGTTCTTGGTACAAGTGAAGCAGTGCGCAAACAGAGCGATGGCATGGTGGCCACCACCAGGGCCTCCCGGCCAGTCGATCAAGCCCGACAGGGTCTCGCCGTTGTCATTTTCGAACGTCACGCGTTCCGTTTGCATGTGTCTTCTCCCAGGGTTCGGCAGGCGTAGACCGTGTTGCGGCGCCCAATATTGCAACGCCCGCGCGATTCACGCACGGTGGCGCCGATGAACAGTGCGGACACCATTGTGGCGCGAGCCACTGCGGCGGGGCGCGGCGGCGTGGCCGTGGTCCGCGTGTCGGGTCCCGCGACGGCCTCACTGGTGCGCGCAGTCGCCGGCGATCTGCCGCGGCCGCGCTCGGCCGCGCTCAGAGATTTCCGTGATACGGATGGCACGCCCATTGATACGGGGCTCGTCCTCTGGTTCCCAGCGCCCCATTCGTTCACGGGTGAGGACGTCGCCGAATTCCAGGGTCATGGCGGTCGGGTGGTCGTTGATTTGCTCATCGCCCGACTCAGCAGTCTGGGTGCGCGCCCCGCGCGGCCCGGCGAGTTCTCCGAACGCGCGTTCCTCAACGACAAGCTGGACCTCACGCAGGCCGAGGCGATCGCAGACCTTGTCGACAGCGGCTCGGCGCAGGCCGCGCGCGCGGCTGTGCGCAGTCTGCAAGGCGTGTTCTCGCAGGCTGTGCATGCGCTGGTCGAGCAGATCACGACGCTGCGCATGCATGTTGAGGCAGCGATCGACTTCCCGGAAGAAGAAATCGACTTTCTGGACGACGCCGGATTGCGCGCGCGGCTCGATGAGACGCAGGCCGCGTTCGACGCGCTGCAGCAGCAGGCGACACGGGGCCGGGCTCTCAACGACGGTCTGACCGTCGTGCTGGCAGGCGCACCCAACGTCGGCAAGTCGAGCTTGCTCAATGCGCTGTCGGGCGACGACACGGCGATCGTGACGGACATCGCCGGCACCACCCGCGACCTCATTGAAACGACGATCGACGTTGCCGGTTTGCCCGTGACGCTCATCGATACGGCCGGACTGCGTGATACGGACGATGTGGTGGAACGCGAAGGCGTCCGACGTTCACGCGAGGCCGCTGCGCGTGCCGATCATCTGCTCGTCATGGTCGAGGCAACGCAAGACCCGCTGGCCCAGGTGCAGGCGCTGGCGGGTGCGCTTCCCGATGACATTGCGCGCACGCTCGTTCTGAACAAGATCGATCTCGTCGATGAACCGCTGTTGCTCGACACAGGTGATGCGTCATCCGTGTTGGTGTCAGCCACGCGCGGTGATGGTGTCGCAGCGTTGCAGCAACGACTGCATGAAGCCGCTGGTCTGGCCGGCGGCATCGGCGGTGGATTCTCGGCGCGCAGACGTCATCTCGAGTGCATCGAGACGGCGCGGGCTCATTTTGACGCGGGTGTGGCGCGGCTCGAGCAGGACCGCGCTGGCGAACTCATGGCCGAAGAGCTGCGCCTGGCACAACAGGCGCTGTCCGAAATCACAGGGGCGTTTACCAGCGACGATTTGCTCGGGCGAATCTTTTCGTCGTTTTGTATCGGGAAATAGTTGGGCAAGAGGCCGGGCACAGCGTGCCGCCGGCTCAGCGGTCGTTCTTGTAATCCGACAGATTGACGACGTCGCTGCCGCGGTCCGCGATGGTACTGCCGTCGGCCGCTATGGACCGCACGCAGTTGCGGCCGGCCGCCTTGGCCGAGTACAGCGCCATATCGGCGCGGCGCAGCAGCGTGTCGATAGGCTCGGCGCCAGAGAACTCAGCGACGCCTGCGGATACCGTGATCGAGATACCGCTGCCAAAGCCGTGTCCGGCCGTGACACCCCGCACGCGTTCGGCGCACTGGCGGGCACCGTCCAGTCGTGTACGCGGCAAAATCAGGATGAACTCCTCGCCGCCGTAACGCCCGAGCCGCCGGTCGTCGACTACGGGCTCGATTTCGTCGAGCAGCCGAAGCTCGGCGCGAATGCGGTTCGAGAAATCTGCAAGCACCCGGTCACCGACCATGTGGCCAAAGCGGTCGTTGACTTGCTTGAAGTAGTCTAGGTCGACGATGACGATGCTGAACGGCTCGCCGTAACGCAGCGACGCTTCACGGAGTCGCCCCAGCGTTTCAATAATCGCGCGGCGGTTATAAGCCTGGGTCAGGTCATCCCGCTCGGCCAAATGGGACACTTCGCGCACCATGGTCTCGAGCTGCTCGTTGCGTGTGTAGAGCGCATCGCGAAGACCGCTTACATGGATGCCGAAATAGGCGCACCAGATCATCAGGCTGCCGACCACGACACAGCGGAACACGACTTGCGAGAGCGTCTCGTTACCGGCCGCAAGATCGATGCCGCTCATGGTGACGTAGCCGACGAACGCGGCGAATGCGAGCGCTGCGAACTGGCGGGGTCGAAGCTGGAACGTGCCGAACATGAGCACGATGAGAAAGACGGCCAACAGCAGGTCACGCCATTCGGGCACGACGTACATGAGCAGCATGAGCCAGCTCAGGCCCACGCCGCATTGCGCGAGCGTCAGCGACGGGTCCTTGAACTTCAGGTTGAAGTCCGTGGCCAGGGCGACCCAAAAGCCGATGATCGTGACGATGACGCCCACGCCCATGCTCATGAGTACCCAGGTGGGCGTGCCTATGAGACCAAGCAACCAGGCCGAGCCCGTGACGATCGCCCAGAGGGCGTACAGCGTCACGGACATCAAGAAGCGCTGCATACGCAGGCGCTGCCGGGCCTCCGGATCTCGACTCGGTTTAGACATCCCGACAGGTTAGCCCCGCAACAGCACCAATACTGCGGGTACTGTCACGAAATCGGGGGTTATCCCGTCACATAAGAAGCTTTTCGCGCCGGTAGAACAGGACCGCGATGGCGGCAAACAGCACGCCAAGGCCTAGCGTCGAGCCCACGGAGATCGCGACGAAGGTCGGATTCAGGGGTTCACCCTTAATCAGGTCGAGCATAAGCAGGTGCTGCGACATGCTGGGCACGGCCATCCAAGCCGCCGTCGACTTCAGGTTCATGACGGCCGCGACCATGATCGGCAGCGTGGGCGCGAGCATGGCGAAGGTCACGTAGCTTTGCGCTTCCTTGAAGCTCTTCGTGAATGACGCGACGACGGTCATGAGCGACGCGCCGATGAGCGTGAACGGCACCATGAACAGGAACGCCGTGACCACCTGCGTGGGGCCGAATTCAACGCTCATGCCGAGACGTTGTAACGGTACGTAGCCGAGTGCAGCCGCCAGCGCCACGAGCGCGATGGCCAATGACAAGGACATGAAGAAGCACGTCGCAGCGAGCTTGCCGAGCAATAGGGCGGTGCGCGTGACGGGCAAGGTCAGCAGCGGTTCCAGCGAGCCGCGCTCGCGCTCGCCAGCCGTGGTGTCGATGGCCAGGTACATCCCGCCGGCAAGCATCGAGAACAGCAGGAAGTACGAGAGCACGCCAAGTACGAGTCCCGCGCGACCGCTTGGGGTCGAGGTGTCGATCTCATCGATGTTGATGGCGCGGGCCACGTTCGGGTCAATGCCGCGTGCGACGAGTCGCATCGCACCCACCTGTTGCGACCAGCCACTGATATAGCCGCGCGCTCGGCGCGCCTGGCGCGACGTACTTTGGTCGGAGCCATCCAGCACGAGGCTCACGCGGGCGGGGGTCGCGGCATTCCAGCTCTCGGGGTAGCTGTCGTCGATGAGTAGCACCATTTCTTTCTCGCCTTCGCGCACGAGTCCGATGGCGGTTTCTGCGTCGACATCGAGTAATTCGATCTCGGCGTCTTGCTGTCCCAAATAGGTCATGAGGCTTGGAGCGTGTTCGGCGCCCACGACCGCGAGCGGCAGCGGCTTTTGTGCTTTGCCCGTGGCCTGGTTCAGCGTCAGCGAAATCACGCCCGCAAAAATGACAGGCCCGAACAGAGGCCCGAACACGAGCGCCGACAACATGGTGCGCCGGTCGCGGAAGTTGTCCTTGATTTCCTTAAGGACGATGGTCAGGAAGCGGTTCATGCCGCGGCCTCCGTGCGACCAATAGCGCGCACGAACGCGTCCTCGAGATCGTCGCAGCCGGTCTTCTGCCGGATCGCATCCGTCGTGCCAGCCATGGAGACGCGGCCGTTGGCGATAATGACAATCTCGTCGCAGAGTGCGGCGACCTCCTGCATGACGTGTGAGGAGAACAGCACGCAACAGCCGTCGTCGCGCAGTTTGCGAATGATGTGGCGCAGGCTGCGTGTGGCCATCACATCGAGGCCGTTCGTCGGCTCATCGAGGATCACGTTCTTGGGGCCGTGCACCAGCGCACGCGCGAGTGCGACCTTGATCTTCTGGCCTTGCGAGAAGCCCTTGGTGCGGCGGTCGGCAAAGTCGTGGATCTCGAGCAGGTCGATCATGCGCTGCACACGATCGCCGCGCTCCGACTTGTCGACACCGTGCATGGCAGCAAAGTAAGCAATGTTCTCGCGTGCGGTGAGCTGGTTGTAGAGGCCAGCACCGTGCGGCAGCGCGCCCAGTCGCCGGCGTACCTCGAGCGGGTCGCGGCTCACATCGATGCCGTCAACACTGGCGCCGCCCTGGTCGGGCTGGATCGCCGTGTAGAGCACACGCAGCGTTGTCGACTTGCCCGCGCCGTTGGGTCCAAGCAGGCCGGTGATGCGGCCATCGGGCGCTGAGAAACTCACGTCAGAGACGGCCTTCACTTTGCCAAACGACTTGGCAATGTTGCGTACTTCGATCATGGCGTCCTCAGGGCGTGGGGCCGATGGTGCTGACAAAAAACGGGGTCGGGCCCAGGCGGTCGACGCAGGTGGCGTCGAGCGCTTCGGGATCGAGCGTGTTCACAAATTCACCGAGCAGTCGAGGCACACAGCCTGTGGCGCTGACGATGTGGCCTTGTCCCGGGGCAACAATGTGGCGCGAGACGGACAGCGTCTTCGCGGCCTTGTCGCCGTTCTCGGGTGGTGTCACGGGGTCGTACTGCCCCGACAGGACCAGCGTCGGCACGTCGCTCACGATGGCCTTGCCGTTGTCCGGGTCGACGGGGCCGCGCGGCCAGCCGTCGCACATGGCGTTGAGGCCTTCGACCTGCACCTCGCCGAGGTAGGTGGCTGCAAGCGCTTCGCGATCGATGTCGGCTTCATCGTAGAGCGGTGCGTCTTCGCTGCACACCACGCTGTTGTGCATGCCGAGCGCCAGTAGGCCGTCGAACTGGGTTTCGATCAGAGAGGCCTGGCTTGCGAGCATGCCGAAGCGACCTTGCACGGCTTCGTTGATCATGAGCGGCAGCAGTGCACGCGTTGCCGGCGAGTAGCTCGACATGCGCACCACGGCGGCCAGCATGCTGTCGTTGATGGTCTGTTCACGCGTGGCGCCCGTCTGCGGGTGCGCCACGGTCAACGTCACGGGCGTCTCTGCGAGCGTGGCGCGCAGTCCATCGAAGTCTGCACTCAGGTTCGGGAAGGCTGTGCTGCAGGACTCGGATTCGGCGCAGCGGTTGAACAGCTTGTCGAGGCTGTCCTGCGCGTCCGTGGCGAGTGCCGGGCCCAGCAGTTCGTCGCCGGGGACCACCCCGTCGATGATGACGCTGCGCGTCGACTCGGGGTAGCGGCGCAGATAAGCGAGTGCGACGCGCGAACCGTAAGACCCGCCCCAAAGGTTGAGCTGCTCGTAGCCGAGGGCCGCCCGCACGGCGTCGAGATCGTCGATGGCGACACTCGTGGTGTAGAAGCGCAAGTCGGCATCGAGTGCGTCGATGCAGTTCCGTGTGAACGCGCGGATCGACTCGACGTCGCCGCTCCACATATCAGCCGTGGGGTCACTGGGCTGCGGGCAGTCGAGTTTGTTGGACCGCCCGGTGCCCCGCTGGTCGACGAGCAGGATCGGGCGGTCGCGCTGGATGTTGCCGAAGGCCCCGCCCACCTGAAGATACGAATCGATCGCTGACTGTCCGGGCCCGCCCGCCAGCAGGACGAGCGGATCGGGCAGCGCCTCGACGTTGAGTGCCGGGATCACGGCAACCGCGAGCTCGATGCTGCGACCCTGGGGGTCTTCAGGGTTCTCCGGGCGCGCGAAGCTCCCGCAGAGCGCCTTGGCCGTATCGAACCCCGGGCCAGCGTCGATGCGGCAGGGCTCGAGTTCAAGCATCGGGCCCGTCGGTGTCGGATCCTGCGCCAGCGCGGGCAGTGCCAGGGTGGCGGCGGCAGTGGCCGCCAGGGTTTTTAGAATGTTCGGCATTCGCATGGTCGGCTCTCGTCGTCAGGCCTGCGGTGAGGTCGCGCCGCAGTATGCACAAAAAACAGTGAACAAACAGGGATCTGCAGGGCGCGGCCGGGGTTAGGGTGGGATCGGGCCAGTCCTCGCTTATCGCCGGGTGCTGGCGCTAAACGATTGATTCCTGGTTCGATCCCCGGTCTTTAGGCCCAAACGACGGCGCGCGCACGCCGATGACGGTCATGGACGCGCCCAGCTGGCGCAGGTCCGCGCATGTTGCGCGCGGGACACAGCGCCTTGCGCACTTTTGGTTGCGGGGCCGGGCAGTTAGACTTGCCGGCCTGAATTCAGAGCGTCACCGCGACGACGCTAGCGTTAGACCATGAACCCATCCACCCAACGCTTCGATGTGATCGTCATCGGCGGCGGTCACGCCGGTACCGAGGCCGCCCTGGCATCGGCACGCGCCGGCGCGCGCACGCTGCTCGTGACGCAGGCCATCGAGACCATCGGGCAGATGAGCTGCAATCCCGCGATTGGCGGCATTGGCAAAGGCCATCTCGCGCGTGAGGTCGATGCTCTGGGTGGGGTCATGGCGCAGGCCATCGATGAGGCCGGTATCCAGTTTCGCACGCTGAACGCCAGCAAAGGTCCGGCCGTGCGCGCGACGCGTGCACAGGCTGACCGGGTGCTTTACCGCCAGGCGATCCGGCGTCGTGTTGAGGCGCAGGAAGGGCTCGCCTTGTTCCAGGCGACCATTACCGACCTCGTGGTCGCCGGTGGCCGCGTTCGGGGTGTCGAGACGGGTCTTGGGCATCGCTTTGAGGCAGAAGCGGTCGTGCTCACCGTGGGCACGTTCCTGGGCGGCAAGATTCACGTCGGGCGAAGCGCGTCGGCCGGTGGCCGTGCGGGTGATCCGCCGTCCAATCTGCTTGCCGAACGATTGCGCGAGCTGCCTTTCCGCGTCGGTCGCCTGAAGACGGGCACACCGCCGCGCCTGGACGGCCGCACGCTCGACTATGACGTGATGCAGGTGCAGCACGGTGACACGCCCGCGCCTGTGTTCTCATTCCTGGGTCGGCGTGCACAGCATCCCGAACAGCTGCCCTGCCACATCACCGACACGAACGAAGCCACGCACGAGATCATCCGAGGTGCGCTGCACGAGTCGCCCATGTTCTCCGGCGACATCGAAGGCGTCGGGCCGCGTTACTGCCCGTCGGTTGAGGACAAAGTCGTTCGGTTCGCGGACAAGGCCTCGCACCAGGTGTTTGTGGAGCCCGAAGGTCTCGAGACCTTTGAGGTCTACCCCAACGGCATCTCGACGAGCCTGCCCTGGGAAGCGCAGCTCGACATGGTGCGCAGCATTGCGGGTTTCGAGAACGCGCACATCACGCGCCCGGGCTACGCCATCGAGTACGACTACTTCGATCCGCGCGACCTGGAACCCACGCTGCAGACCCGGCATTTGCCAGGGCTGTATTTCGCAGGTCAGATCAATGGCACGACGGGTTACGAAGAAGCCGCGGCGCAGGGCCTGCTGGCGGGTCTCAACGCGGCTCGCGCGGCGCAGTCGCTCGAGCCCTGGTACCCGCGTCGCGACGAAGCTTATCTGGGCGTCCTCGTCGACGACCTCGTGACACAGGGTGCGCAGGAGCCCTACCGCATGTTTACGAGCCGCGCGGAGCATCGGTTGTTGCTGCGCGAAGACAATGCTGATCGGCGCCTGACTCCCGTGGGCCGCGAGCTCGGTCTTGTCGACGACACCCGCTGGCACGTGTTTGAGGCGCGCCAGGCCGAAGCGGCGCGCGAGCACACGCGGCTGGCCGGCATCAACGTTCGCGCAGGGCAGATCGACGGCGTGGCGCGAGACGCCAAGGCACTCGACGTGCTGCGCCGGCCCGAATTCAACCACGTCGCACTCACGTCGCACGACCTTGTTGGTTCGATGCCGGCCCCCGAGTCGGCGCACGGCTACTTGGCCACGGCGGAATTCGCCGAGCAGGTGGCGCTGCAGGTCGAGACGGACGTGAAGTACCAGGGCTACGTCGAACGCCAGCAGCGTGAAGTGGCCCAGCAGCGGCGCCAGGCCGATCTGCGTTTGCCCGAGGACCTCGATTACTCGGTTGTGCACGGGCTCTCGAACGAAGCGCGCCAAAAGCTCGCTGATGTGCGACCGGATACCATCGGGCAGGCCTCCCGCATTGCTGGTGTAACGCCGGCGGCCATCTCTCTGCTGCTGATTCATATGAAGAAGCGGGCTCTGAAGCAGAGCGCCTGACCCCAAGCGATGCGTCGATTCCTTGTTTTCGCTGCGGTCGTGCTGGCGAGTCTGGCCGCGTGCACCGACGGGGCGCGAGCGCCAGAGCATTTGCGGCGGGGTCTGTCGGCCGACCCGGCAACGCTCGACCCGCAACAGGCGCGCAGCGTTGCCGCGCTCAAGGTGCTGGGCGATGTCTACGAAGGGCTGCTGACGCGCGACGCTGCCGGCGCATCGATACCAGGCGCCGCGGAACGCTGGGAAGTCTCCGGCGACGGCACGCGCTACACCTTCACTTTGCGAGACGATGCGCGCTGGCGGGACGGGACGCCCGTTACTGCCACCGACTTCCAGCGCGGCTGGCGGCATCTTGCGGACCCGGCGAATGCTGCGTTCTACGCCGATGTGCTGCGACCCGTGGTGGGTGCCGAAGCGATTGCTGCAGGTGACGCGGGCACCGAAACGCTGGGCATCGCAGCACCCGACAGCCGCACTGTTGTGATCACGCTGACGCGGCCGCAGGCGGACTTCCTGCAGCGGCTGGGCCACCCAGCGCTGGCGCCGCGCCACGGCGATGCTGAGCCGCCCTTTGCCAATGGCGCCTATGCCGTGTCCGAGCGCAGTCCGGGCCGCATTCTGCTCAAACGCAATGCGTCCTTTCATGCTGCAGAAAGCGTGGCCATCGCCCAGGTCGAATACCGCGCTTTCGAACAGGAGGCCACGGAGTACAGCGCATTTCGCGCCGGCGAGCTCGACGTCACGAGCCGAGTGCCGCGCGAGGTGTTTCGCCTGCCCGAAGCGCGGCGCCCCGATGTGCGCGTCGCACCTTATCTCGGTACGGTCTTTCTGGCCTTCAACATGCGCGAAGCGCCGCCACTCAATCTGCGGCGCGCGCTGTCACTGGCTGTGGATCGTGAGGCGCTGGCCATAACGGTTGTGGGTCGTGGTGAACTGCCTGCTTTCGGCCTCGTGCCACCGGGCGTGGCCAATGGCACGGATTCCTATACGCCGCTGGCCGAAAGCGATGCGGCGGCCGAACACAGCGACCGCGTGGCGTTGGCGAAAACCCTGGCAGGCGATACGCCGCACACGATTACTGTGGCCTATGCCACGTCTGATGAGAACCGCGTTGTTGCGGCAGCTCTGCAGGCCATGTGGCGCGAGGCGTTGCCCAACGTCAGCGTGACGCTCGAGAATCGCGAATTTCGCGTGTTGCTCGCGCAGCGTCGTGCCGGCGACTTTGAGGGGCTCATGCGGGCCAGCTGGATCGCGGATTTCGATGACGCGGCGCAGTTTCTCGACATCCTGCGCAGTGGCCACCCGGCCAACGGCTCGGGCTTCGCGGACACGCGGTTCGACACGCTCATGGACGCTGCGGGCTACACCGACTCGCCCGAGCGACGTGCTGACACGCTGCGCGCGGCGGAAGCGATCGTCGCCGACCAGGTGCCCGTGATCCCGCTCTACCACTTTGTGTCCAAGCACGCCGTGGCGCCGCGCGTCACGGGCTGGCGCGACAACCTTCTCGACTTGCACTACAGTCGATACCTCGAACTGACGGGGGCGGGCGACGAGGTTCGGCGCTGACGATGCTTCGCTACACCGTGTCACGACTGATTAGTGCGGTGCCGACACTGGCGCTCGTGCTCGTGCTGGCGTTTTCGCTGGTGCACGCGGCCCCTGGCGGGCCGTTCGACACGGAGCGCGCGCTGCCACCCGAAACCGAAGCGCGTCTTAACGCGGCCTATGGCCTCGATCAACCGTTCTGGGTGCAATTCGGGAACTACGTGGGTGGCTTGCTGCGCGGCGACTTTGGGCCGTCCTACCGCTACCCGCAATCCACAGTCGGTGAACTCATTGCCGACGCCTTTCCCGTGTCGGCGACGCTCGGATTGCTGGCGCTCGTGGTGGGCGCGGGTCTCGGCATCGCCATCGGCATCGTGGCCGCGCTGCGCCAGAACAGCGTTCTGGACCACGTGCTGATGTCCGTCTCGATGACAGGGATTTCCGTACCCGGTTTCGTCATTGCGCCCCTCGCCGTGCTGCTCTTCGCCGTCACGTTACGCTGGTTGCCGGCCAGCGGATTGCAGACTCCGGCGCACTACGTGTTGCCCGTGTTCGCGCTGGCTTTGCCCATGCTTGCCTACGTCGCGCGCCTCATGCGCGCAAGCCTCGTTGAAACCTTCAAGAGCCAGTTCATTCGTACGGCGCGCTCACAGGGGCTGTCCTCTCGGACGCTCGTATTTCGTTACGCGATGAAGCCGGCGCTGATCCCCGTTGTGTCCTATCTCGGGCCCGCGATTGCGGCTGTGCTTACGGGGTCGGTCGTCATCGAACAGATCTTCAATATTCCGGGCATCGGTCGGCTGTTTATTCAGGGCGCGCTTAATCGTGACTACACGCTCGTCATGGGCCTCGTCGTGCTTTACAGCTCGCTGCTCATTGCGATGAACCTCATCGTCGACCTGTTGTACGGCGTGCTCGACCCGCGGGTGCGGTACTGATGGCGTCGGGCGCCGCACCCAACGCGCCGCGTCATAGCCTGACCCGGCACGCGCTGGGCGCGATGGCCCGGGACAAGCTGTTCGCTGCGTGCTGCATTGTGCTGGGTGTCATTGTGTTGGCCGTCATCGTTGGGCCTTGGCTGTCGCCGCACGAGTACTACGCCATCGACATCGACTTTGGGGATCAACCGCCGCAATTCGCGGGGCAACACTGGTTCGGCACCGACGACCTGGGTCGCGATCTGTTCGTACGCACGATGCAGGGCGGGCGTATCTCGCTCATGGTCGGGCTCGTCGCCACCATTGTGAGTCTGGTGTTCGGTGTCGTCTGGGGCGCTACGGCCGGTTATATCGGCGGTCGCATCGACCACCTCATGATGCGCGTGGTCGACATCTTCTACGCGATCCCGTTCATGTTCTTCGTGATCCTGCTCATGGTGCTGTTCGGTCGCAACATCATCCTGATCTTCGTGGCGATTGGTGCCGTGAACTGGCTCGACATGGCTCGCATTGTGCGCGGTCAGACATTGGCGCTGCGGGGCCGGGAGTTTGTGCAGGCGGCCGAAGTCATCGGCGCCTCCCGGCGGCGCATCATCTTCCGTCACATCGTGCCCAATCTGCTGGGCATCGTGGTGGTGTACGCGACGCTCACTGTGCCTCAGGTCATTCTCATCGAGTCGTTCCTGAGCTTTCTCGGGCTTGGCGTGCAGGAACCCATGACTTCGTGGGGCGACCTCATCAAAGAAGGCACCCAGGTCATGAGCACCGCACCCTGGGTACTGCTGTTTCCGGCCACATTGCTGGCCGTGTCACTGGTGTGTATGAACTTCATCGGTGACGGCCTGCGCGACGCGCTGGATCCCAAGGACCGGCACCGATGAGTTTGCTGCGCGTCGACGACCTCAATGTGCGATTCGAAACCGATGGCGCCGAAGTGCACGCGGTGCGCAATCTCGACCTGCGGCTCGAGCCGCAGGAGGCCGTCGGCATTGTGGGCGAGTCGGGCAGCGGCAAGAGCCAGGCCATGGCGGCCATCATGGGTTTGTTGTCCGAGAACGGGCGCGCCACAGGCAGTGTCCTGCTCGATGGTGAGGAAATCCTGAACCTCGATGAAAACGCGCTGCGCCGCGTCCGCGGGCGGCGTCTGTCGATTGTGTTCCAGGACCCGATGACCTCGCTAAACCCTTACCTGACCATCGGTCAGCAGCTCTCGCGCGTGCTCATCGAACAGCGCAGCATGGACGAGGCCATGGCGCGCAATGAAGTCGTGCGCATGTTGGACGCCGTCAAGCTGCCTGCCGCACGGCGGCGCCTGTCGAGCTATCCGCACGAGTATTCGGGCGGCATGCGCCAGCGCGTGATGATTGCTGCCGCCTTGCTGTGCCGTCCCGACATTCTCATCGCTGACGAACCCACCACGGCACTTGATGTGACCGTGCAGGCCAGCATCCTGCAACTACTCGGCGAGCTTCGTGAGTCATTCCGCACCGCACTGATTCTGATCTCGCACGACCTGGGTGTCGTTGCCGGTGTGTGCGACCGGCTCGTGGTCATGGACCAGGGCCGGGTGATCGAAGACGGCCTGACGGAAACGGTGTTCGCGAAACCGCAAACGGCCTGCACGCAGGCGCTCATTGAGGCGGTGCCGCGCCTCGACCGGCCGGCACCGCAGCGGCGCGACGTCGATCGAACCGGTGCGCCCTTGCTGCAGGCTGACAAACTGGTTGTGCGGTACCCGTTACCGCGCCCCGGATGGCGCGGCCCGCGGCGGTTCACCGCCGTGCGCGGTGTGGATCTCGATCTCTACCCCGGAGAGACGCTGGGCGTCGTCGGCGAGTCGGGCTGCGGGAAATCATCTCTGGCACGTGCGTTGCTCGACATTGGCCGAGACAGTGGTGAGGTGCAGTACCTCGGGCGGCCATTTTCGGGGTTGCGCGGAGAGGCGCTGCGCCGTGCGCGTCGCGATCTAACCTTCGTGTTCCAGGACCCGCTGGGCTCGCTGGACCCGCGTATGACGATCGAGCAAACGATTGAAGAGCCGGCGCTCGTGCACCGTCTCGTTCGCGAGCGTGGCGCCTGCCGCGACCGGGTCATCGAGATGCTCGAACGTGTCGGTCTCGACGCGAGCATGCTCAATCGCTACCCGCACGAATTTTCTGGCGGCCAGTGCCAGCGCATCGGAATTGCGCGCGCACTCATGACGCAGCCGCGCGTGCTGATCTGTGACGAGGCCGTGAGCGCGCTCGATGTCACCGTTCAGGCCGGCATTCTGTCACTGCTCGACAGGTTGCAGCGCGAGTTGTCACTGGCCATCGTGTTTATCGCCCATGACCTCGCGGTGGTGCGGGAAGTCAGCGACCGCGTGATCGTCATGTACCTCGGGCGCGTCGTGGAGGAAGGCCCCGTGCAGGACTTGTACACCGCCCCCCGGCACCCTTACACCCGAGCGTTGCTGCAGGCGGCGCCCATTCCCGATCCGGTCATCGAACGTCGGCGTGATCGACCTGCGACCCAGTTTGAGATTCCGGCGCCCTGGAATCTGCCGCCGGGCTGCCCGTACCGCCAGCGTTGCGCGCACGCGGCGGACGCTTGCGCCGTGTCGTTGCCCGAGTTGCGTGTGCTCGCTGGCGACCAGGCGCGTCGCGTGGCCTGTCACCGAGCGGAGACCCTGGACCTGGGCGCGCCCGACTACGGCGATCTGGGCGCGAGCGGTGTCGGTACCGGCGCGCCGTTAACGGTTAGCTCGCCACCCGAGTAGTCGACGACCATCGTCAGCAGGTCGCCCGTGGTGTCGGGTGCCAGTACGCCCATCCCACGCAGCATGGTCAGCTGTTCATAGAGCCCTGGGTCTGTGACGCCAATGGCGTCTGCGAATGCGGTCGGTAACTCGACCCGCCCGTCGACCCGGGTACCCGCGGCGATTCCTGCAAGCAGGGCCTGCCCGCTCGTCGTCGAACCGATGGTGTCATTACCGGGAAGATCAATGTCGAACTGAACCCGGATGTCGCCAAATTCCGTGCCGGCGACTTGTCGCCAGCGCAGCGGGAGCGGTAACACAAGCGCCGCGCGAATCAGGGGCTCGTTGCGTTCAGCCAGCGTGGGCAAGTTGGCGGGACCCATTGCCGCAAAGTCACGGAGTAACGGCGACAGGTTGCGCAGCACCGCAGAGGGCACGTCGTCGACGCCCACACTGCCGGCGATCCGGTTGATGGGCGAGCCCAACTGTTTGAGGTCGAAGGCGAAATCAGCGGCCATCGATGTCGTGGTGTCGGATCGCGTCATGACGTAGCCGAGCGCGATGTTGTTGAAGATCTGCTCGCCGTTGCCAAAGCTAATGGAACCGATGTTGAAGGTAGCCGCCTCGGCTCTGCCGCCACGGGTCGCCTCGTAGTCGCCGGTCGCGTCCGTCCAGCTCAGCGTCGGCCCACCGCGCGGTGTCACCGTGCCGCCTTCGGCGAGCGCCCATTCAGTGCGCATGTTGCCGGTCAATCCGAACGTCGTGACCGCCGCCAAGGGTAGCTGCGTGCTTTGGCCTTCCTGGTTCTCGGTGAACAACAGGCTGTTAATCTGTGCCGCGGCAGGCGTAAAGATACCGACGAGCGGGCCATGTGCCACGCGGCTGACAACGGTCAGCGCCGGCTGGTCGCCGAACTCGCCCGGGCCCAGAAAATTGCCAAACGTCGCTGCGCGCTGCGGATCGGTAATCACCAACCGCATATTGCTCGACGCGTTGAACCACCCCCGCTGGTACTCGTGTGTCACGGCCTCGAGCCAGGGTGGCAGGCTTGTCTCGAGCGGGTTGCCCTCCCCGGAGACGGCGTTTTCGATGAGCCGGCCTGTGACAGCCGGGCCTGCGAGTGCGACGACGATGAGCAGCGTCGCGACAACGATGAGTAACTTGCGCATCGGCGCATGATGCCACGGGGGCCGGCCTGCCTCGACCACGGCCAGCCTGGCGGCTTGTCTAGGGCCTGTTGTGCCGGGCGATCTGGACGCACTCGACGCACTGCGTAACGTGTCGCAAATCCTTGCCGCGCTGGTGGAAATGCGCGAGGCCACGCACTACTATTGCGCCCACCATAAGGATTCGGCCGCAACGCGGCCTGCCGTCGCCGCGACCGTGGCTGGCAGACACCTAGAACGAGACAGCGAATGACCAATCGACGTACTGCCAGCGCCCTTGCAGCGTTGCTGGCTACGGTTCTCGGAGTGCTTGCAGCACCCGCAAACGCCCAGGGCGATGCCGAACGCGGCAAGGTTTTGTCGTACACCTGCCTCGGTTGCCATGGCATTGAGGGCTATCGCAACCAGTACCCTTCCTACCGGGTGCCCATGCTGGGTGGCCAACACGCGGCCTACATCGAGATCGCCCTGAAGGCGTACCGCACCGGTGAGCGTTCGCATGCCACGATGCGCGCCCAAGCCTGGTCACTGTCGGATCAGGACATCAAGGACATCGCAGCCTACTTTGGAAGCCGCGGTGAGGCCAAGGACGCCGAGGTGGTGACCTCAGGTGTCGAGCGCGGCAAAGAGAAATCGGCGACCTGCGTGGCCTGCCACGGCGAGCGCGGTGTGAGTGCCAACGCCATCTGGCCGAATCTTGCGGGGCAGCACGAGAGCTATCTCGAGAACGCGTTGCTTCAATACCAGCTTGCCAACAAAGAAGAGACCGCCGGTTACGGCCAGCGCAACAATGCCGTGATGGC
The DNA here is from genome assembly GCA_039814545.1 of Pseudomonadota bacterium. Lineage (GTDB taxonomy): Bacteria > Pseudomonadota > Gammaproteobacteria > Steroidobacterales > Woeseiaceae > CALBPI01. Next base: position 8,696 of record JBCCBB010000033.1, on the reverse strand, counting down.
CGGTCTATCGGGCACCCTGAGTAAGCAGGACATCAAAGACCTCGCGGCCTATTTCGCAGCCCAGGAAGGGCTGTATACGACGAAGAAGACCGACTAGCCGGAAGCCGCGTCCAGTGCGTCACGGTGCGACTGCGCCGTCGCTTCGATCGCGGCCACGTCTTCTTCGCTCCAGCGGTCCAGGTTCTTGAGCACCATGCGCATGCGCGGTGTGGTCGACAGTGCCTTGCGGTGCCGCGCAAGGAAGTCCCAGTACAGCGCGTTGAACGGGCAGGCCTTGTCGCCCGTGCGTTGCGTGACGCTGTAGCTGCAGCCCTTGCAGTAGTTGCTCATGCGATTGATGTAGGCGCCACTCGCGACGTAAGGCTTCGAGCCCACGACGCCACCATCGCCGTGCAATGCCATGCCCAGCACGTTGGGCAGCTCCACCCACTCGACGGCGTCGACGTAGACGGCCAGGAACCAGTCGCAAACCTCCGAGGGCAACAAGCCCGCCAACGTCGCGTAGTTCCCGATCACCATGAGCCGCTGGATGTGGTGCGCGTAGCCGTTCTCGAGCGTGTCGCTGACGCACTGCTTCATACAGTTCATGCGCGTATCGCCCGTCCAGAACCAGTCGGGCAACGGCCGCTCGTGGCCGAAGTGGTTGCGTGACTTGTAGTCGGGCATCTCGTGCCAGTACACGCCGCGGATGAATTCGCGCCAGCCCAGGATCTGACGGATGAAACCTTCAACGGCCGCGATCGGGTAGCGATCGGGGTCGTCGCGCCAGGCCTGCTCGGCCGCCTCGACGGCTTCGCGCGGGTTGATGAGCTTGACGTTGAGCGAGGCGCCTATGAGTGCGTGGTAGAGAAACGGTTCGCCCTGCCACATCGCGTCCTGGTAGCGGCCGTAAAGCGGCAGGCGCGTGTCGATAAACGTCCGCAGTGCGGCCAGCGCGTCGTCACGGGTCACGGCCCAGCCGAAGTTGTCGAGCTGGCCGGGATGCCCGGGGAACTGTGCATTGACCGACGCGATGACGGCTTGCGTTATCGCGTCGGGTTCGAAGTGGGGAATATCAGGAAGATCACCGGGCCCGCTCTTGTCGAAGCTCTGGCGGTTGTCGGCGTCGTAGTTCCAGCTACCGCCCGCAGGCTCCTTGCCGTCCATAAGCACGTCGAAGCGCTTGCGCTGCTCGCGGTAGAAGTACTCCATCGTGAGCGACTTGCGCCCATGCGCCCAGGCCGCAAAGGTTTTCGGCCCGTCGTAGAAATGGCTGTCCTCGAACAGGCGGAAGGTGACCTCAGCTTGCGCGCAGCGGTTCTCGATGGCGTCGAGCAGGCGCCACTCGCCGGGGCGCACGACCCAGACAGCTTCGGGTTGCAGCGCGGTGATTGCATCGCCGAGGCCGTCGATGATTTGCGCGAGGCCCGCGACGAGCTCCCGGTAGTTGAGCGTCCAGCCGGCATTGCGCAGTGACTCCGCGTAGTGGCGCATGGCCGCGAGGAACACCGTGATGCGGTGTTTGTGGGTCCAGACGTGCGTGGACTCTTCCGCGCATTCGACCATGAGGACCTGGTCCTGCGCGGGATCTGCCGCGGCGAGCGCCGGGTGCTCCGCATCAAGCTGGTCGCCAAGAATCAGGATCAGGTTTCTGCAGGGCTGGGTCACTTCGGGTCCTGGGGCGGGTATCGGGGGATCGCGTTGCCGCGTTGGTGCTTTCGCTGGTGGCTCGGGATTGGTTGCGAAACCGCCGGGCGCAGTTGTCCCGGCTCTGTCCTTCTCGCACAATACGCGCACGAGAGTCAGCGGCGCGGGACACAAGCCGCTGATACCTACATGGTTCCTTGGGAGGGAATACACATGTCTTTTCGAGCTCTGACGCGCCTGCTCGCCCTGGTCACCGGTTTGTCGCTGGCTCTGGCAGCCCCCGCCGCTGATGGCGAAGGCCAGATTTACGTGACGCCGTCCGCAGACTTCGTTGACGACGACACGGACCGCAATGTCGAAGATGATTTTGGTGGTTCGCTGGCGATCGGCTACACCTACACGGAGCGGTGGAGCTTCGAGGCGTTTGCGCACACCGCATCATTAGAAGCAGGCGGTACCCCGAACGGCCAGGACCACCTCGAGCTGGGTATTAACGGGCTTGCGGTCTTTGATCGCGAAAGCCTCGTATCGCCCTACCTGCTCGCGGGTCTCAGTAACCTGCAGATCGACTTCGATAGCGGTCGCAGCACCGACCGGCTCGCAGCCAACGTCGGTGCGGGCTTGCTGATCTCGACGTCGGACCGGTTTGGTCTGCGCTTCCAGTACCGGCTGCGCAACGAGCTCGGCGGCGGCGAATTCAGCGACAGCATTTACAGCGTCGGCCTGCAGTTCGCCTTTGGTGATAAGAAAACCAAGATCATCGACACCGACGGTGACGGCGTGCCGGACATGACGGACCGCTGCCCGAACACGCCTCCGGGCATCGTTGTCGATTCGAGCGGTTGCGAGCGCGATGACGACGGCGACGGCGTCAAGAACTCGGCGGATCAGTGCCCGAACACGGCGGCTGGCGCGAGCGTCGATGCGAACGGTTGTGAGCGCGATGACGACGGCGACGGCGTCAAGAACTCGGCCGATCGCTGCCCGAACACGCCGCGCGGCGCCGATGTCGACGCCAACGGCTGTGAGCGCGACGACGACGGTGACGGCGTTAAGAACTCGGCTGACGAATGCCCGGACACCGTTGCCGGTGCGGCCGTTGACGTCCGCGGTTGCGAGATCAAGGCCGGTGATGTCATCGAGCTGCCGGGCGTGAACTTCGAGACCAACTCGGACCGTCTCGTGCCGGGTGCCGAAGCGGTGCTCAACGAGGCTGCCGCCACGCTGGCGCAGAACCCCGACCTGGCCGTTGAAGTGGCCGGCCACACCGATAGCGACGGTGCGGCTGCCTATAACGCGTCGCTTTCGGAGCGTCGTGCCCGCACGGTACGCAACTACCTCGTCGAGCGCGGCGCCAACGGTGACAACTTGTCGGTACGCGGTTACGGCGAAGAAGCGCCCGTCGCGGACAACGGCACGGCAGCCGGCAAGGCCGCCAACCGCCGCGTTGAGCTGCGTATCCTGAATCGCTGATACGCGACGCAGACGAAACGAGAACCCCGGCGCGCACAGGCGCGTCGGGGTTTTTTTTCCCGCGACGGACGATGTCTAAACCCAACGCACTGCGATCAAGGCTAGAGAAGGGCGCCGGCGAGCTCGGTCTCGCGCTCGACGCGGCCGCCTGCGATCAGCTGATTGCGCTACTCACGCTGCTCGAGCGTTGGAACAAGACCTACAACCTGACCGCCATCGCCGAGCCTGGCGAGGCGCTCGTCAAGCACCTGTTCGACAGCCTGGTCGCGGCTCCCGCCGTGCAGGGCTCGCGCGTACTTGACGTGGGCACAGGCGCCGGTTTCCCGGGCCTGCCGCTCGCCGTCCTAGCGCCCGAGCGGCAATTCACACTGCTCGACAGCAACCGCAAAAAGCTCCGGTTCGTCACGCAGGCCGCCGCGGAGCTCGGCCTTTCAAACGTCGCTACCGTGCACGCGCGCGCCGAGGCCTACGAAGACGCAGCGGGTTTCGATACCGTCACATGTCGCGCACTCGCGCCGCTCGAACGCTTTGTCGGCTGGGCGGGTCATCTTGTGGCGCCGGGCGGGCGCCTGCTCGCGCTTAAGGGCCCTATCGGCGATGACGAACTTGCCGCGGTACCGGCTGGTTGGCAGACCGTTTGTGAGCCCGTGGTGGTACCCTTTCTCGACGGCCGCCGGACCCTTGTTGTCATAAGTCGCGACAGGGACGCCTAGTGGCCGGGAGCCCGAATATGACCAGAGTGCTCGCTGTCGCCAACCAGAAAGGCGGCGTCGGCAAGACGACAACCTGCGTGAATCTCGCTGCCTCACTGGCGGCGACACAGCGCCGTGTCCTGGTCGTCGACATCGACCCGCAGGGCAACGCGACCATGGGCTGCGGTGTCGAGAAGATGAACCTCGATCGCTCGGCCTGCGAGGTCCTGCTCAACGAGGCGACGGCCGCAGACACGATTGTGGGTGTTCCCGAGGGCAACTTCGCCGTGCTGCCCGGCAACGACGACCTGACGCTGGCCGAAGTGCAGTTGCTTAAGGAAATCGGTCGCGAGATGCGGCTGCGCAAGGCGCTCGAGCCCGTGCTGGGTATGTACGACTTCGTGCTTGTCGACTGCCCGCCGTCGATCAACATGCTCACGGTCAACGCGCTTACGGCGGCCGATGGCGTGCTGATTCCCATGCAGTGCGAGTACTACGCGCTTGAGGGTCTGACCGCGCTGATCGGCACCATCGAACAGGTGCAGGAGACCGTGAACCCGTCGTTGAGCGTGTACGGCCTGCTGCGCACTATGTTCGACCCGCGCAATAACCTGGCCAACGCTGTGTCGGCGCAGTTGCACGAGCATTTTGGTGAGAAGGTGTTCCGCACGATCATCCCACGCAACGTGCGCCTGGCGGAGGCGCCAAGCTTCGGCCGCCCCGTACTGTTGCACGACCGCCATTCGCGCGGGGCACTCGCCTACCTGGCACTCGCGGGTGAAATCATCCGCCGTGAGGAGTCACTTGCAGCGGCCGTCGCCGCGCAATAGGGTAGCGCCCTCACCCCGTCCGGATCCCAGCCGCCATGGCCAACAAGCGAAAAAGTCTCGGTCGCGGGCTCGGTGCCCTGCTCGGTGATGCGCAGCGCCAGACGCCTGCGACACCCGATTCAGAGCCGTCCACCGCGCCCGCCGCCAGCCAGCGCGAGCTGCCCGTAGACCTGCTGCAACGCGGCCAGTACCAGCCGCGAATCGACATGCGTACGGAATCGCTCGAGGAACTCGCGAGCTCGATTTCCGCGCAAGGCATCGTGCAGCCCATTGCTGTGCGGCCACTGGCATCAGGCGCCGGTGAACAGCGCTACGAAATCATCGCCGGTGAGCGGCGCTGGCGAGCGGCCCAGATCGCGGGTCTGCAGTCGGTGCCTGTGGTCGTGCACGACGTGTCCGATACGGCCGCCGTGGCCATGGCGCTCATCGAGAACATCCAGCGCGAAGACCTGAACCCGCTGGAAGAGGCTCGGGCCTTGTCGCGACTCATCCACGAATTCGATATGACCCACCAGCAGGGCGCCGAGGCCGTGGGGCGTTCCCGCGCTGCGGTGAGTAATCTGTTGCGTCTGCTGGAGCTTAACGAGGACGTGCAGTCACTCCTGGAAGCGCGCGACCTCGATATGGGCCACGCGCGGGCGCTGCTCGGGGTTTCCGACAAGCGTGCGCAGATCGAGCTCGCGCGGCAGGTCGTGGCGAAGAGTCTGTCTGTGCGCGAAACCGAGCGCCGGGTGCGGGAACTCAGCAAGCCGAAGAAAAAGGCGCCCGCCCCGGCCAAGCGCGACCCCGATGTCGTTCGGCTTGAAACGGACTTGCAGGAAAAGCTGGGCGCCAGCGTGGCGATTCGCCAGAGCGGCCCGGGCAAGGGCGCGCTCGTGATCAGCTACACGAGTCTCGATGAGCTCGAGGGCATCCTCGAAAAGATCGGCTAACGCCTCGGCGCCGACTGGCCCTAGCGGCTGGCGGCGTACATCCCCGTCGCTTCGTTGATGACTTCCATGGCGTTGGCCTGGTCCACGGCCGGGTAGCAGCGCTGAATGATCTCGGGCATGACGGCTTCCGAGATGAAAAAGCCCTGCATCTTGTCGCAGCGAATTTCTTTCAGGAAGTCGAAGGTGGCCGCTTCCTCTACGCCTTCCGCGCAGACCGTGATTCCGAGCGCGTGCGCCATGCCCGTGACGGCCGCCAGCGCCTGGCGCGTGATGGCGTTGTCGCGGGCCTCGATGAGCAGCGAGGCGTGGATCTTGATCTCGTCGAAGTCGAGCCGTCCGAAGGACGACAAAGACTCGCGGGCGGCACCGAAATCATCGAGTGAGAGCCGAAACCCCTTGCGGCGCAGGGCGGCCATGACCGTGGTACAGGCTTCTTCGTCGCCGGCGATCGTGGGCTGGGCAATTTCGAAGGTGATGGCGTCACAGGGCAGGTCGAACCGGCGCACCATGCGCTCGTAATGGCCCGCGAGCTCGATATCCCGAAGCAGGCTGGCGTCAAGATTGACGCAGCCGTTGAGCTGCAGCCCATTCGCGCGCCAGCGCGTGAGCTGGGTCAGCGTTTGCTCGAGCACGTAGTCGCCGAGCGCGGGCATCATGCCGCAGTCGACGGCCTGGGAGAGGAAGTCGAGCGGCGAAATGCGGCCACGCTCGGGGTGGCGCCAGCGGATCAGCGCTTCGGCCTCGGTCGTGACCCAGTCCGTTCGCCCCGTCATCCGGGCCATCTTGGGCTGGTACTGGACCAGAAACTCGCCGTGCTCCAATGCGCGTTCGAACTCGTCCCGTGAAATGCTCTGCATGTTGGTGTTGCCCTGTGCTGGTCCCTAGCGCCTGCCCGCCGCGCGGCGGATCCCTGAATTTCGGCCTGTCGGAGCCCCGGAGACCGGCCCCAAATGGGCAGCCCGGGCCGCCGGAATCGGGCCGCTCGCCTAGGTAGCGGCCGTGACGTCAGGAACTGTACGGCGCGCCCGCCGCCGGGCGCCGTGTCGGGGGTCTCATTTGGCCCGGATTATTGTCCTGATTACGTCACGTACGGGTTTGCCGAGGGGCAATCGAGCCTATATACTGCGCGCGCTTTTGAGGTTTCCGGCCCGGCGAGTACGCCAAGGAGTCGACCAGTGCGACCCGGCGCGGTCCCTGTCCGCATCATTGCGATACAGGCGTTAATCGGAGTCTTCGGGGGCCTGATTTGGTTGCTCGACAGCCCCGCCGCAGCGCTTGCCGCGCTCGCCGGAGGACTCGGCAGCGCATTGCTCAGCCTGCAGGTTGCGGCTCGAGTGTATGCCCAAAAAGACGCAGCGCCGCCACAAGCGATTGTGGCGGCCTTTTATCGCGCCGAAGTGTTCAAGCTCTTCGGCGCGGCTTTGATGTTCGGCATCATGGCGAAGTACTTCGCGGCGCAGTTTGTGCCCTTTGCGGTGACCTTCGTAGTGACGCTTTTCGTGTTCGCGGCAGCCCTGCGCTGGCGCATCGACACGGGCCCCGCCGGGGACGAAACGGCGAATTGAGATGCGGCGGCACGCCCCCACATTAAAGGTGTGCGCTGACAGTGTTTATTAAGGTGTAGATAGCGAATGGCCAGCGGCGCGGACAAGCAGACCCCGAGCGAGTACGTCTCCCACCACCTCGAGCATCTTTCTGTGGGCGAGGGTTTCTACACCGTCCACGTCGACACGCTGTTCTTCACCTGGCTGTGCGGCCTGTTGTTCGTCGGTTTGTTCTGGACCGCAGCCCGTCGCGCCACGGCAGACGTCCCGGGCAAATTCCAGGCATTCATCGAGCTCGTGGTCGAATTCGTTGACGATTCGGTCAAGGAAGGCTTCCACGGCCCGCGCGGATTCATCGCACCGCTGGCACTGACGATCTTTATGTTGGTGCTGTTCTGGAACCTGCTCGACATCATCCCCGTCGACCTGATCCCAATCTTTGCACACGACGTCCTGCACCTCGAATACATGCGTATCGTGCCTTCGGCCGACGTCAACGCCACATTCAGCCTGTCGCTGACGGTGTTCGTGCTCATCATCATTTACAGCTTCAAGGGCAAGGGCGCCAAGGGCTACCTGCAGGAGTGGTTGTTCCACCCGTTCGGCAAGTTCCCGTTGCTGGTGCCGTTCAACATTCTGTTGAACTTCGTCGAGCTGCTCGCCAAGCCGCTGTCGCTGGCGTTGCGTCTGTTCGGCAACCTCTACGCCGCCGAGCTCATCTTTATGCTGATCGCCCTGCTGCCGTTCTACTTGAACTGGATTCCGGGGTCGATCTGGGCGATTTACCACATCCTGGTAATCCCGCTGCAAGCGTTCATCTTCATGACGCTGACCGTCGTTTATCTGAATCTCGCTTACGAGAAGCACTAAGTATTGTTTGTTTACGCCATTAGCGCGTTTTGATTAGGAGTCATCATGGAAGCTCTCATCGCTGATATCCAGGGCAACACCGCCATTGCCGTCGGCATGATCCTGGCATTCGCCGCACTGGGTACCGGTATCGGCTTCGGCCTCCTGGGCGGCAAGTTCCTCGAAGGTGTCGCTCGCCAGCCCGAACTCGGCAACATGCTGCAGGGCCGTATGTTCATCATCGCCGGCCTGCTCGACGCCCTGTCGATCATCGGCGTCGCGTTCGCTGCACTGCTGCTGTTCGCAAACCCGCTGCTGAGCGCAGTCACGGGTTAATCGCGGTCGGCTTTTGCCGACTCTGCGTCAACGGCTAACGGAGTAATCGCGCGTGGATCCAAATATCAGCCTATTCGGGCAGATGATCACGTTCCTCATCTTTGTGTTCGTGGTCATGAAGTTCGTCTGGCCGCCGCTCATGGAAGCGGTCGAGGAACGCCGTAAGAAGATCGCCGACGGTCTCGCGGCCGCCGAGCGCGGCCAACAGGACCTGGCCAAGGCCGAGTCCCGGGTCGAGGAGCTCATCACGGATGCTCGCGGTCAGGCGGCCGAGATTCTCGACCAGGCACGTGCGCGTGCCAACGAGATCATCGCCGAAGGCAAAGCCGAGGGTCAGCGCGAGCGCGACCGTCAGCTTCTGGCCGCACGGGCGGAGATCGAGCAGGAAACGAACTCGGCACGCGAAGAACTGCG
>JBCCBB010000044.1:0-24838 GCA_039814545.1 Pseudomonadota bacterium | reverse complement strand
CCACAGTGGAACTCCAGAGGGACTCGATCCAATGAGCAGCATTGAAGACAAGGTCAAGAGCATCGTTGCAGAACAGCTCGGTGTAAAAGAAGAAGAGGTCACCAACGAAGCTTCGTTCGTCGACGACCTGGGTGCCGACTCCCTCGACACGGTCGAGCTCGTCATGGCACTGGAAGAAGAATTCGAGACCGAGATTCCTGACGAAGAGGCCGAGAAAATCACGACGGTCCAGCTGGCGATCGACTACGTCAAGAACCGCAGCAGCGACTGATCACGCGGGCCAAGCGCCCTCGCAGCGCCTGCTGCCCGAGCAGCACATCCGGAACCTGTCATGAGCAAGCGACGTGTCGTCGTCACCGGCATGGGCATCATCTCGCCCATCGGCAATGACCTGAAAACAGCCTGGGATAACGTGGTCTCAGGCGTATCGGGCGTTCGGCCCATCGAAGCCTTCGACGTCAGCGCGTTCACCACGCGCTTTGGCGGCTGTGTGCAGGACTTTGACGCGGCCGAGGGCGGCATTCCGCCCAAGGAAGCGCGCAAGGTCGACCAGTTCATCCAGTACGGCATCGTGGCCTGCAACCAGGCGATCGCAGACAGCGGCATCGACGTTCGCGAGGACAACGCGCACCGCATGGGTGTGCTCATGGGCGCGGGTATCGGTGGCATCGGTACCATTGAGGGAAACTATAAAAAGTACCTCGACGCAGACGCCAACCCCCGCAAGATTTCGCCGTTCTTCGTGCCCGGCAGCATCATCAATATGATCTCGGGCCACATCAGCATCATGCACGGCATGACGGGCCCGAACCTGTCGGTGGTGACGGCGTGCACCACGTCCACGCACGCGCTGGGACTCGCGGCACGCACAATCGCCTATGGTGATGCCGACGTCATGCTTGCGGGCGGCGCTGAATACGCGACGACGCCGTTAGGTTTGGGCGGTTTCTGCTCAGCGCGCGCACTGTCGACGCGCAATGACGACCCGCAGCGTGCCAGCCGGCCGTTCGATGCGGACCGCGACGGGTTTGTACTCGGTGACGGGGCCGGCGCGCTCATGCTCGAAGAGTACGAGCACGCGAAGGCGCGCGGCGCCACGATCTACGCAGAACTCTCGGGCTTCGGCATGAGTGGCGACGCCTACCACATCACCTCGCCACCCGAAGACGGCGGTGGCGCGCGACGCAGCATGGAAAATGCGGTGCGCGACGCCGGCCTGAATCCCTCAGACATCGGCTACCTCAACGCGCACGCTACCTCAACGATTGCGGGTGACGTCGCTGAGACGGTCGCGGTGAAGGGTGCCTTTGGCGATCACGCGAATACGATCGCCGTCAGCGCCACCAAGTCGACGACGGGCCACTTGCTCGGCGCCGCCGGCGCGGTCGAGGCGATCTTCTCGATCATGGCTCTGCGTGATCAAGTCATCCCGCCGACGATGAATCTCGACAACCCCGACCCGCAGTGCGATCTGGACTACGTGCCCAACACGGCGCGTGCCGCCAAGCTCGACGCTGTGGCTTCCAACTCATTTGGGTTTGGCGGCACCAACGGCACGCTCGTATTCACGTCAGTCTGAGCCCCACGGGCGCAGCCCCGCCGGCGCCGCAGCAGTGATCGTTTCGCTGGCCACAGTGCCGGATCTCGACGCGCTGGCTGCCCGCCATCCCGAACGCTATCCCTACCTGCTGAAGAGCGTCCCGGCCGACGGCCGCGGTGACGGATACGACATCCTGTTTTGCGCCCCTGATGGCGCGCTCACACTCGTGGCTGAGAACGGCCAATTGCGCCTGCACCACGAGGGCACAGCGCTGACCCCGCGTGGTGACGATTTCCTCGATGCCCTGAACGCGTGGTTCGAGCAAGACCGGACGGCATGTACAGATACCGCTTCCTGGCCCTTTCTCGGCGGTTGGTTTCTGTACCTGGGATACGAACTCGCACAACAGGTAGAGCCCAGCCTGTCACTGCCACTGCCGGACGGCGAGCCCATCGCTTGCGCGATGCGCGTGCGCGCAGCCATAGCTGTGCGCCGCGGCGAGGCCCCCGAAGCTGTGATTCTGACAGAGCCCGGACAGGACGCCGACGCCGTCGTCAGCGACTGCACTGCGTCGCGTGCCGGGGTTGGTGACTGCGACCCGATCATCCCCGAGACACTCTCTGAGCCGGACGGCAGGGCGTTCACGACGGCTGTACGAGCAGCACTGGAAGCCATCTCGCGCGGCGACATCTACCAGGCCAACCTGTCCCGACGCTGGTCTGCGCCGTGTCCGCCCGAGGCCGCAAGCACACTTTTCCAGGCCCTGAACACGGCAAACCCGGCGCCGTTTTCGGCGTTGGCCCGGCTCCCGGGCCTCACGGTTGCGTCCTCGTCACCCGAGCGGCTCGTGCACAGCAATGGCGGTGTCGTGACGACCCGGCCCATCGCCGGAACGCGGCCGCGCGGCGCGACCGAAGCCGAAGATCAGCGCCAGCTCGAAGAGCTGCGGGATCATCCCAAGGAACAGGCCGAGCACGTGATGCTCATTGATCTCGAGCGCAATGACCTGGGTCGCGTGTGTCGGGCGGGCAGCGTGAGCGTCGATGAATACATGGTCATCGAGAGTTACGCATTTGTGCACCACATCGTGTCCAACATTCGAGGCGAGCTTGCTGACGGCGTGCTGCCCGGCGACATCATCCGCGCGGTGTTCCCGGGCGGCACGATCACAGGCTGCCCCAAAGTCCGTTGCATGGCGCTCATCGCCGAACTCGAACAGCAACCGCGAGGCGCTTACACGGGGTCGCTGGGCTACCTGAATCGCGACGGCAGCATGGATCTCAACATCCTGATCCGCACCTTGTCACTGGCCGGTGGGGAGCTGTCGCTCGGCGCCGGCGCGGGCATCGTTGCCGACTCGGACCCAGAGCATGAACTCGACGAGACCCGCGCCAAAGCGCGCGGCTTGTTGCGCGCGGTGCGCGCTGCATCATGCGCTGGCTAAGTACGGATCGCCCTGGCGCGCTCGCGCTTGACGACCGTGGTCTAGCGTATGGCGACGGCCTGTTCGAGACGTTACGGGTCGCGGACGGACGGATTCGATTTCTAGGCCAACATCTCGATCGGTTGGCCGCAGGCTGCGATGCGCTGGGCATGACGGGTGTGTCACGTAGCCGGGTGCAGCGTGAGCTGACCGCATTTGCTGCGTGGCACGCAGGCGCCGACTGGATCAAGCTGGTCGTCACGCGTGGCTCGGGCGCACGGGGCTACGCACCCCCACGACACACGGTGCCGACAGCCATTCTCTCTGCGGGCGTGCTGGCCGATCTGCCAACGCGCTGGCACGTGGTCATCAGCGACACCACGCTACCCGATGCCGGCGCACTCGCTGGCGTCAAACACCTGAACCGGCTGCCACAGGTATTGGCTCGCATGAACCTGCCGCAAAACGCGCAGGAAGCGCTTATGTGCAACGCGGCCGGCGACCTGGTCTGCGGTATCATGAGCAATGTGTTTGTCGTCGTCGGCCAGCAAGTCATCACTCCCGATGTATCGCGGGCCGGCGTGGCCGGCGTGATGCGCCGTTTCGTGTGCGATACGACCCAGGTCATCACCACGCGCGTCTCGCGCGGTGCGCTACAACGCGCATCGGAGGTCTTCGTGACCAACGCCTTGCGCGGTGTCGTCTCACTGGCACACGCCGATGGCCGTACGCTGCCGGCCAGCACGCCTGTCGCTGATTCACTTCGCGACGCACTCGAGGCGGCGTTCCCATGATGCGGCGCCTCGTCATCGCTGCTGTTGGGCTACTCATTGCCGGCGCATTGACGGCCGGTGTGTCCTGGCAACGCATGCAGGCCTATTTCGACAGCCCGCTCGCTATCGACACCGACACCGAGTTCTCTATTCCCGCTGGCGCCACCATGCGTGCCGTGGTGAATGGCCTGGTGGCCGAGGGCATCACAGACTCAGGGCATTGGCTGCTCATCGATGCACGGCTCAACGGGTCAGGTGGACAGATCAAGGCGGGGGACTATGTGCTCGCGCCTGGCACCACGCCGCGACAAATGATGGCCACGTTTATCGCCGGCGACGTCAAGCTCGAACGCGTGACGCTGATCGAGGGTTGGACTGCGGCGGAAGCGCTCGCGGCCATTCTCAAACACGAAGCGGTCCGCGACGACCTGGAAATCACACTCGCAACTCGGGTCGACGGGGCGCCCTGGCTCGAACCCGACGCGCACCGCACGCTCGCGTCTCGGCTAGAGATCGACGGCGACTCGATCGAGGGCTGGCTGTATCCCGATACCTACCGCTTCGCGCGAGGTACGACGGCCAGCGCGTTGCTCGAACAGGCGCACGATGCCATGACGGACGCGCTGTCAGCCGCGTGGACCGAGGCCGGCGAGGGGGGACAACTCGACAGCCCCTACGCTGCGCTCACGCTGGCTTCGATCATCGAAAAGGAAACGGCACTCGACAGCGAGCGCGGACAAATCGCGGGCGTCTTCAGCCGGCGCCTGGCGCGCGGCATGCGGCTCGAGACCGACCCCACGGTCATCTACGGCATGGGTCTGGACTACGACGGCAACATCCGTCGCCGCGACCTGCGCGAGACCACGGCCTACAACACCTATCGCATTGACGGCCTGCCGCCGACACCGATCGCGTTGCCCGCTCGCGCGTCGATCGAGGCGGCGTTGGCGCCCGTTGAGGGTGAGGCGCTGTTCTTTGTTGCGACGGGCGAGTCCGACGGCAGCCATTACTTTTCAGCGACGCTCGAGGAGCACAATGAAGCCGTACAACGGTATCTCGCCAAATTGAGACAGCGGCCATGAGCGAACAGCGCGGCGTGTTCTTGTCTGTTGAGGGCGTCGAGGGGGTGGGTAAGACCACGGCCATCGGCATGCTCGAAGCGTTGCTCGCCGATCGCGGCATTGAGACCTTGCGCACCCGCGAACCGGGCGGTACGCCAATGGCTGAGGCCATACGCGGTCTAGTACTCGGTGCGGGCGCAGAAGAGCCTGTCACGGATACGACGGAGCTGTTGCTGATGTTTGCCGCTCGCGCGCAGAGCGTCGCAAACGTAATTCGGCCGGCCCTGGAGCAGGGACAATGGGTACTCTGCGACCGCTTTACCGATGCGACGCTGGCCTACCAGGGTCACGCAAGGGGTCTCCCCATGCGTCGCATCTACGAGCTTGCGGAGTGGGTACACGGCGACCTCTGGCCGGACACGACCTTGCTACTCACCGCCCGAACGGAGACGGTCGCTGCGCGGCTTGCGGACCGTGCCGATGGGCCGGATCGCATCGAACGTGAGCCCGGCAGTTTTTTTGAGCGGGCCGAGAAGGGGTATCTGGCCCTGGCCACATCCGACCCGAAGCGCTACCGCGTCGTCTCGACCGATGGCAGTCTCGAGGCACTTCGCGACGATCTGACCCGCCTTGTCGACGAACTGATGGCGCGACCTAAGCCATAAGCCACATGAATAGAACCTTTTAACCATATGTTTTGGCTAGATTCATTAGAGCAACACTTGTTTCAGCGTGTTGACGATGGGACGCTGACACACGCCGTCATGCTCGTGGGCCCACTGGGCATGGGCAAGCGCGCACTGGCGACAAACCTTGTCGGACGGTTCCTCGGCGTCTCGCTGGACGCCAGCGCCGAATCGCTGACCCATCAGCACCCGGACTTTCACGTGGTTCGCCCCGAAGAGGACAAACGCCAGATCGCGGTCGACCAGATCAGAGGCCTGACCGCGACACTGGCACTCAGTGCCCACGGCAGCCAGGGCAAGGCAGCGCTGATCGAGCCCGCCGACAGCATGACCACGGCCGCGGCGAACAGTTTGCTCAAGACGCTCGAGGAGCCCACCGCTGACAGCCTGCTCGTGCTCGTGGTGGACGGCCGCGGCCGGCTCCCGGCGACGATTCTGAGCCGGACCACGCGCTACGCGGTGCATCCACCGACCCGATTGGCCGCCGTGGCATGGCTTACCGGGCACGGATTGTCCGAGGAAGACGCAGCAGCATCACTCGCGCTGGCCGATGGGGCGCCGCTGCGCGCCCTTGAGCTCACGCACGGGGGCGGTCTAGCCCTCGCGCGTCAGATTCGAGCCGATGTGGGTACATTGATGTCTGGCAAGCGCAATGCGCTGGAGGTGGCAGCACAGTGGCGCAAACTGCCGCACGAGGACGTACTGTCCGCACTGCGCCGGGTGACCATGGGGCTCGTTTACGCGCGAATGTCACCGAAAATGAGCGCTGAGTCGGATTTCCAACGTTATGTCGTGGACACTCGTGATGCCTTTTGCTATCTAGACGGCTTGAACCGGCTGATTGCAAGGCTTCCAGGCACTTACAACCCTGAGCTTGCGATCGACGCCATGGCCATGCCCTGGTCAAACCGCTTGGCGGGCGCCCGGCAGGGCCTGACATTCGGCTGAGAGCCCGGGGCGGGCCAAACGCCAGAGAGTAACGATGACAAAGCCAGGCCTCCTGACACTGACCATCAAGGACAAGAGCGCACTGTACCTCGCGTACATGCCGTTTATCCGCAATGGCGGCCTGTTCATCCCGACCAACAGCTCCTACCGCCTTGGCGACGAGGTATTCATGCTGCTGAGTCTCATGGGCGAAGAAGAGCGGCTGCCGGTTGCCGGCAAAGTGGTCTGGATGACGCCCAAGGGTGCCCAGGGGCAACGTACGGCTGGAATTGGCGTGCAGTTCTCTGAGCAGGACCAGGGCAACACCCAAAAACGCATCGAGAACTACCTGGCCGGCGCGCTGGGTGGCGAGAAAGCCACGCACACGATGTAGTGTGGGCGCGCCGCGCCCGACGGTCGGTCAACCCTGGGCGAGCCCGCCCTGAAGCACGTAGGTCGAGAAGCCGCGCTCATTCATGATGTAGGCGCCCGCTGAACTGCGTCGGCCTGTATCGCAACAAACGACGTAGGACCGATCCCGGTCGAGCGTGCTGAGCTTCAGCCGGATGAAGTACAGCGGCATGTTGACCGCGCCCGGCTTGTGGAAATTCTGAAATTCGCTGGGCAGGCGCACATCGAGCCAGACGCCGCCATCGTCGATAATTTTCTGCGCGGCGGCCATGTCGACCCAGTCGAGCATGGGCTCGTTCAGCAAGGTCCGAAAGTCATCCTTGCCGAGCCGCATCACGGCGCCATCCGTGGTCATCGTCACCGTGGCGTTGCGTTTGGCCTCGGAAATCAGCGCTTCTTCGCCGAAGGTCGACCCAACGCTGAGCTCGGCCAGGCGAATGCCTTCCTGGTTAAGCGGCGTTTCGCGTGTGACCACGGCCGCGCCGCGCGTCAGCACATAGAAATAGTCGCCGTCCGTGCCTTGCTTGATGATCTGGTCGCCCGACTTGAAGTTGACCTGCTGCATGCGCATGAAGATCGCCTGAATGTTAGCGGGCGGAATCTTGTGAAACGCCTGGCTTTGCAGCAGCGTGGTCATCCAGTCATCGGAGACGCCCAGCCCGTCGCGCAGATCGCTGACCTCATAGGACCCTGTCTGGTCCCAGGTGAGCATGACGTCGAGCAGGTCGCTGTCAATCGAGAGGTATCGCACGGTGTCACGGGCGCGCGCCGAGTAGCGGCGGGGCAGCAGGGGGGCGACCGGGTTGCGCGCGCGGTCGCTGTTACCGGCTACAGTATCGACAGCGTCACCCTGCTGGATGAGCTCCACGGTGCCGTCGAGGATGTAGAAGGTCCGTTTCTCGCTGTCGCCTTCGTTAAACAGCAGTTGAGACGGCTCAAGCGTCCGGATCTGGGTCTTTTTCGCCAACGCCGACAGGTTCTCGTTCTTGAGACCGTCGAGGGGCGAAAACCGCCGCAGATCATCGATTGTGAGCATGTCGTCCGTCATGGCATCCAAGCGTCGTGGGCGCGAACGCGCGCTAGTCTATCATCGACGTAAGGCACTGTTTACTCTACGCAACAGGTCTCATTCCGAAGCTTTGCCGGCGGCGAGGCTCGCCCATGCCTCGGGTTTGGGCGCAAACCTCGGTCCGTAGGTCTCCGAGAGTGCCTCGAGCCGAGCCCGAACCGCGTCGATGCCACGCTCACGACCGTACTGCAGCGGCCCGCCTCGGAACGGTGCGAAGCCGGTACCGAAGATCACGCCTGCGTCGAGCAGATCAGCCGTCTCAACGATGCCCTCGAACAGGCAATCGACGGCCTCATTGACCATGGGCAGGATAAGCCGGTCCTCGAGATCATCGGGCGCCGGCGCCGTGGCCGGTTCGGGCTTCACGGCTTTGCCTTCACGCCAGTCGTAGAAGCCACGCCCGCTCTTGCGGCCGGTGTGGCCGGCATCGACCATCTCGATGAGCTGGGTCATGTCCTCATCTTTCTGTCCGAGTACGCGAGCGGCACTCAACGCCACGTCCAAGCCGACCGAATCGGCCAGCTCGACGGGCCCCATGGGCATACCGAAGCGTTCAGCAGCCGCATCAATCGTCGTGAGCGGCACGCCTTCACTTGCGAGCTGGAAGGCCTCGTTCATGTACGGCGCCAGAATCCGGTTCACCAGAAAGCCCGGAGCACTCGCGCAGATGAGCGGCGACTTGCCAATCCCCTTGACGAAATTGGCGCCAATGGACACGGCTTCAGCGTCCGTGTCCTCGGTGCGAATCACTTCCACGAGCGGCAACTGCGCAACCGGGTTGAAGAAGTGCAGGCCGATGAAGCGCTGCGGTTCGGGCAGGCCTTCGCGCAATTCCTGCAGCGGAATTGTTGAGGTATTCGTGGCGAGGATCGCACCCGGCTTCATGCGCGGTGTAAGCGTTGCATAGAGCGCCTGCTTGGCTTCTTTGTTCTCAAAGATCGCCTCAATGATGACGTCGGCCTTTTCCACCCCGTCGCCGTCGACATCGGCGACGAGCCGCGCCGCGCCTTCAGCGGCCTTCGCCTTGAGCTTGCGGTCAAAGAGCTTCTTCGCGCGCTCAAGTGCGGGCTCGATGTACTTGAGCTCACGATCCTGAAGCGTGACGTTCAGTCCGCGCAACGCACACCAGGCCGCGATGTCGCCGCCCATGACACCGGCACCGACGACATGCACGTGACTGGCACGCTGGCTGGTCTTGCCGCCTTGTGCTTTGAGCTGGTTTTGCAAGAAGAACACGCGCACGAGGTTCTGCGCCGTTTGCCCGACCATGAGTCTCGCGATCGAGCGCGCCTCGGCCTCATAGCCCGAACGGGCACTCGCGCCGTGATCGCGCCAGAGCCCGATGATCGCGAATGGCGCCGGGTAGTGATCCGGGTTGGCCTTGCGACGGGTTTGCGCCTCGATTTTGCCCGCGACGAATCCTCGCACGATGGGCAGATTCAGAAGGCGTGCCGAAAAGGGCGCCTTGCGTCTCGGCCGTTGTTGTTTGGCGAGGGCCACAGCGGCTTCGCGGAGCTCCTCGCGCGTGCAGAGACTGTCCACGAGACCGATGCGCAACGCCTGCGCGGGGCGCAGCGAGCGCCCGGTCAGCATGAGTGGCATGGCTTCCGTAACACCCGCAAGTTGGACGGCGCGCACGGTACCCCCGAAACCGGGATGGATACCGAGTTTGACCTCAGGCAGCCCAATACTGGGCTTGCCGCTCTCCACCGCAACGCGGTAGTGGCAGGCCATTGCGAGCTCCAGGCCACCGCCCAGTGCAAAGCCGTCGATCGCCGCCACCGTGGCTACTTTGCTGTCCTCCAGACGGTCGAGCACTTTCTGGCCCAAGCGAACGAGGTCGTAGGCCTCGTCGGCATTTTTGAGCACCGTGAACTCGTTGATGTCGGCGCCCATGACGAAGCCCGAGGTCTTCTTTGAGTAGACAATGATCGCCTTGGGCGGTTCGCGCTCGGCTGCGTCGAGCAAACCATCGAGTTCACGCAGTACGGGCCCCGACAGTACATTGGCATTGCCGTCCGCCTTGTCGATGCCGAGCCAGAGGTGGCCTTCGGCATCGCGTTCCTGGTGCCAGTGTTCTGTCGTGGTCATGTCGTATCCCGTCCGGTGTGGTCCGTACCGTTCGCAGCTGCGACGTGGAAGTCGCAAATAAGCGGCAGATGATCGGAGAGCTGAATGTCGGGCACCTCGAAGTGCTCGATGACAATGCCCTCCTGGTAGAGGATGAAGTCGAGTTCCTTGCGCGGCGCACGCGCAGGGTAGGAGGGCAGGGCATCTAGGTTCGCACTCGCAAGCCCAGTGGCCTTCTGGAACAGATAGATCTCGTTCTGCCCCCAGAACGTGTTGAAGTCGCCAACCACCATCACGGGCTTGGGGCACCGTTCGATCAGATCGTAGAGGTGGCGCAATTGCAGGTGGCGGTGGCGGTACTTGAGCGACAGGTGGACGAGAAATATCGCCATGTCTTCAAGCTCGAGTTCGATAATGAGCCGCTTGATGCCCGTATCGAAGTAGTGGAAGCGCTCGTTGTGGATCGTAGGCGCCGCCAGAAACGCATTGCCCTGTTTGCGCAGAATCGGTAGCAGCTGGTTGATCGAGTTGGAGCCGTACTTCGTCTCGTAGGACGAGTTATGCCCCAGCGCTTCCGCGATGCGTTCTGCCTGATTGCGATTTCGCGTTCGGATGGAGCCCGTATCGACCTCGATGAGTCCCACGATATCGGGCTCGACGGACTGCAGAAACTCAATGAGGCGTTCCAGGTTTGCGTTGTTACCGAGGACGTAGCCTGCGCCTGGAACAGGCAGGTGGGTGCTGAGGCCGGCACCGACGCCATAGCGGATGTTGTAGAGCACAAGGCGCATGTTGTTATCCGCTCGAGTCTTCGATGGGTCTCGTTGCGTCACCGGGCGCGCCGCACGCATCGCCCTCGAATCCCGCTATTGTAGCCCGTCTGCACTGCCCGTAATCGCCGAATTCGGTACAATCAGGGTGCTTGCGAGAAAGCAAAGGAACGCGCATTCATGTCAGAGCACAATCCGATCAAGGTATTTGTCAGCCACATGTTTGAGGCGGATGTGGACTATCTCCGCGTCTTCGAGTACCTCGAAAGTGTTGACCGCTTCTACTACATGAATGTCAGCGACCCGGAGACCATGCCGGACGGTGGCGCCGAAGGTATCAAAGCCGCGCTCCGGGATCAGATTGCGCAGTGCGAAGCTGTCATCCTTCTCGCGAGTCTGCACGCCACCAATCGCGACTGGGTGGAATTTCAACTCAATGCGGCAAAGGCACTCAACAAGCCCGTGGTGCTCATGCAGTCTTTTGGGCAAACCACCATGATGCCCGGCGACCTGGCCACCAAAGCAAACGAGGTTGTCGCCTGGAATGAGCGAGAGCTCGTCGACGCGATAAAACGCCTTGCGCGTCACGAAGACACGGCGCGGTGGGAAGTCATCGACTTCCCTTGATCGCCCGCATGCAGTCCGCTGCCCGCAGCCGGACACCGGCACCCCGACCCATCACCATCGCGCACCGGGGCGCAAGCGGCTACCTGCCTGAGCATTCACTGCCTGCCAAGGCGCTTGCACATGGGATGGGCGCCGAGTTTCTGGAACAGGACGTCGTCGCCTCACGTGACAACCACTGTGTCGTGCTGCATGACATCCACCTGGACCGGGTCAGCAACGTCAGCAACCTGTTTCCCGGTCGCGGTCGCGAGGACGGTCGCTACTACGCGAGAGACTTCACGCTCGCGGAGCTCAAGTCGCTGACACTCACCGAGCGCGTCGGCGACGACGGTGCGCCTGTTTTTCCAGGGCGCTACCCAGGCGGCCCGACACCGCTGGCCATTCCAACGCTGGCTGAGGAACTGGGGTTCATTGCCGGACTGAACCGAAGCACAGGACGACAGGCAGGCATCTACCCGGAAATTAAGAAGCCCGCCTGGCACCAGGCCGAAGGCGTGGATCTGAGTGTGCTCGTCATCGAGACGCTCGCGCACGGCGGCTGGGATGCGACACCAGACCAGGTCTGGCTTCAGAGCTTCGATTTGAATGAAAACATACGCTTGCGGAATGAACTTAAAGCGCCTTACAGGCTTGTGCAGCTCATTGCCGACGACAACTGGGGCGAATCGAGCACGGTCTATGCCGACCTCCTCGCGCCCGGCGGGCTGACCCAGCTCAAGGGGATCGTCGAAGGCATCGGCCCCTGGCTGCCGCAGCTCTACGAGCTGGCACCGGACGCCACCGTGATGGCGACGCCGTTGATCGAAGAGGCCCACGCGCTAGGCCTGCAAGTACATCCCTACACGCTGCGAGCTGACGCCTTACCCGAGGGCTTCGTCAGCCTGCAGGCCGTCGCGGATTGGCTCGTCTCACTCGACTGCGATGGGATCTTTACCGACTTCCCCGATCAGACGGTGGCGGCGTTTGATGCATTGGGGCTTGCGCCGGCGCGCAGCTGATCTAGTCAGTCGCACTCACGATTCGGAAGGAACCACTCGCCGTCGTGCGCTGCATCGTCTTGCGCTCGTACATGGCGGCATCGGCGGCCCGCAGCAGTGACGTGAGCGTGACGCCCTGCTCGGGAAAGCGCGCCATACCCACGCTGGCAGACGAGTTCATGGCCTTGTTGCCGATTTGATAAGGCTCGCAGAGCACACTCTCGATGCGGTCGCGCAGACTCTCTGCAGCCTCGGCAGCCGTCTCGGGTGCCAGCACGACGAACTCGTCCCCGCCGAGCCTCGCCACAATATCCTGATCGCGGAGCGCACCCACGAGACGTTCAGAGGCCATCTGCAGCACGAGATCGCCCGTTTCGTGGCCGTGGATATCGTTCACGCGTTTGAAGTTATTGAGGTCAACGAAAAGCATGGCGCCGGCCGCATCGTCATCCAATTCCGCGAGCGCGATACTTGCGCGTCGCTCGAAACCGCGGCGGTTGAGTACGCCTGTGAGCGGATCCAGAAACGCGGCCGACTCAAGCTCGCGTTCTTGTTCGCGCTGACGCGTGATGTCAATGCAGGTCACGCCAATGTCGTCATCGACGGGGTAGGCCAGCATGCGGTACCAGCGCTCGCGCTTGTTGAAGCGCACACGAAACTCAGCCTCGGTGGCACGACCAGTTCGCGCCGCGTCACGCACGGGCTGCTGCATGGACTGCAAGGATCGCCGCAGTTCGTCGGAGGCCATGCCGGCTAACGTGGCTGAGAGGCTTCTGCCGACCAGGCCGTCGACATCCACGCCGAATAGCTCGGCCGCCTCACGATTGGCTATGGTGACGAGATAGTCGCCGTCATGCTCGCGGCGCAGCCTGAGGATCACATTAGACGAGTTCTGAATCAGACTGCGCAGCAACTCTTCACTGCGCACAAGCTGGCGGCGCGCAGCGCGCTCACGTGTGACGTCGCGGCAACGCAGCAGGTAGACCAGCGCGTCAAGGCCCGCGTCGCGCACAGTACTCATACGCAGCGCCAGGTGGCGGGCACCGCGGTCGATCTCGATCTCGGCGGCGCCCGGTGCCAGCTCACGCAACGTGTCGCTGAGATTGGGCAGCGCTTCAACAAGCGTCAGCCCCGTGCTCTCGCTAATATCCGCGCCGAGCAGCTCACTGGCTGCAGCGTTGGCCGCGACAATTTCGTGGCGCGCGTTCACGACAACCATGCCGTCATGCATTTGCTCAAACAGAACTTCATGGCGCAGCGGCAGACCCGTCAGAACGCCGTGGCGAAGAATCAACCAGGCCACAAGCGGCGACATGGCGGCGAACGCGATTGACGTGGGTGCGGGGAAGTAGAGGTCGATCCCCACCACGTGCATCATGCTCGTCGCCATCGGCAAGAACCCGGCCAGCGCCATCAGCAACATGTGATTGCGGCGACGCCCCTCTTGCTTGAGGGCGTCGTAGCCGAGCACACCCAGGGTCAGCAATACGAGCCCGAACGAGTAGGGCGCGTGCACCAGGTTGAACCAATGTCCATAACGAATGTTGGCGTGCCGGACCTGCTCGAGCGAGGCGAACAGCGGGTTGTCGGTTAACGCGCCGAAGCGGCCCAGGAGCACTATCGTCACGGTGAGCACGGGAATGATGAGCAACATGCCACGCGCGCTACGGCTGAGCTGGCGGTTGGTGAAGTGACTCACAGCGAACAGCCCTGCTGCTGGTAGCAGTGCGGCGGAGAGAAAGCTCAACTCACGACCCAGCTGCTGCGCCAACGCAGTCGCTGCGCCCATTTCCATGACGCCACCGATCAGCCAGGCCGCAATAAGCAGCATGACCCAGTGGGCCGCACCGCGTTTGCCAGGCTCGCGAGAGGCGACGATCATAGCCGCGAGCAGCACATACAATGCGCTGCCGGCAGGCAGGATCCAGAGCAGGGCGTCAGCATTCATGGTCGGGGACGGAATTTGGGTTACAGCACTTCGAGGGTATTTTCGACATAAGTCCCAGTAGCGTCTGAGACCTGGTCCCACTTCGACCCCTCCCGCACCCCGTTTTTCACACGCGAACACCCGGAAACGTGAAGTCGATCACATTACGGGCCGCGTGCTATCGTCGCGACGGGACACCGCAGGCGAAACACAGTGCAACACGCAGCAGACAACGGGGCGTCAGCGACGCCCGATGATGCCGCCCTGGCGTGCCTGCGCGACGTGTTCGGGTACGACGCGTTTCGCCCACTGCAACGCGAGGCAATCTCCACGCTCGCGGGGGGTGGCGACGTCGTCCTGCTGTTGCCGACGGGCGGCGGGAAATCCCTGTGTTACCAGATTCCGGCACTCATCACGCGTGGCGTCGGTATTGTCATCTCGCCGCTCATTGCTCTGATGCAGGATCAGGTCGATATGCTCGACCAGCTCGGCGTGCGGGCGGGCTTCCTTAACTCGATGCAGTCTTCTGGCGCGCGTCGGTCCACACTGCGGGCGCTCGAAGCCGGGCAGCTCGACCTGCTGTACCTGGCGCCGGAACGCCTGGCCATGCCGGAGACCCAGGCGCTGCTCGCACGCCTCGATGTCTCACTCATTGCCATCGACGAGGCACACTGTGTATCGCAGTGGGGTCATGACTTTCGTCCCGACTATCTGGAGATTGATGCTGCCGTCTCAGACATTGGTCCGGTTCCCCGCATCGCGTTGACGGCGACGGCGACGGCCGCGACCCGCGAGGACATCTGCGCACGACTGGGGCTGCAAACGCCGCGCGTGCTAACCGGCGGCTTCGACCGGCCCAACATTCGCTACACCGTGGCAGAGCGCGGCAACGGCCGGCAGCAACTCGAGGCGTTTCTTGCGGATCACCGAGACGAAGCGGGCATCGTCTACTGCCTGTCGCGAAACAAAGTAGAACGCGTGGCTGAGGCGCTCGTC
This sequence comes from Pseudomonadota bacterium, assembly GCA_039814545.1. Classification (GTDB taxonomy): domain Bacteria; phylum Pseudomonadota; class Gammaproteobacteria; order Steroidobacterales; family Woeseiaceae; genus CALBPI01. Next base: position 9,581 of record JBCCBB010000044.1, on the reverse strand, counting down.
GCGGCCGGCCATCGTGCTGCGCCTTATCACGCGGGCCTGGAGCGCGAACAGCGCACCGGCACGCAGCGTGCGTTCCTGCGCGGCGACATCGATATTGTTGTTGCCACCATCGCATTTGGCATGGGCATCGATAAGCCCGACGTGCGATTTGTTTGCCACATGGACCTGCCGAAGAGCGTCGAGGCCTATTACCAGGAGACGGGGCGCGCAGGTCGCGACGGCACGCCCGCCGAGGCCTGGATGGTCTACGGCATCCAGGACGTCGTACGACTGCAGCAAATGCTCGACGAGTCCGACGGCGACGAAGCCTACAAGCGCATCGAGCGGCGCAAGCTCGAAGCACTGCTCGGTTGGTGCGAGACCGCAACCTGCCGCCGACGGCCGTTGCTCGAGTACTTCGGTGACACCCTCGACGAGGATTGCGGCAATTGCGACAACTGCCTCGCGCCACCACCAACCTGGGACGCCACGGAGCCTGCGCGCAAGCTGTTGTCCGCCGTATACAGGACGGGCCAGCGCTTCGGTGCAAACTACGTGATCGACGTGCTGCGCGGCCAAGAAAACGACCGCATGGTCCGCAACGGGCACAACGCGCTGGCCGTGTTTGGTGCGGGCGACGACCTCGATCAGCGGGAATGGAAGTCGCTGATTCGCCAACTCATCGTGGCAGGGCACCTGCACGCCGATCCCGAGAAATACGGCGCCCTGGTGCTCGATGCGCGCTGCCGCCCGTTGCTTCGTGGCGAGTCAGACTTTGCGGCCCGGCGCGCCCCGCGGCGCAAGGAAAAGAAACGGGCCAGGGCGGTCGTGGACCTGAGCCCGGCCGACGCCGCCGTGTTCGAGGCCTTGCGCGACCTTCGGGCAGAGCTCGCGCAGCAACACGACATCCCAGCCTATATGGTGTTTCATGATGCGACGCTTCGGGAGATGGCCCTGGCGCGTCCCACCAGTTCGGGCGCTATGCTGTCGGTCAGCGGTGTGGGCGCCGCAAAGCTCGAGCGTTTTGGTGAGGCGTTTCTCGAACTGATCAGGGAGAGCGAAACATGACAATGCGCGGCGTGGACACCCATCCCGAGCTGACGGCAGCGGTCAATGAACTGCCCGAGGGCCCCGGTACGGTGGCCCTGTTCGATTTCGACGGCACGCTCATGAACGGCTACTCGGCCGTCGCATTCTTGCGCGAGCAATTGCGCCGTGGCGATTTTGGCGCGAAGCAGTTTATTGAGATGGCCGCGGTGATGACCCGGTTTGGGCTCGGCGATATCGGATTCTCGGCCATGATGGCCACCGCCATGCAGTTTTTGCGCGACACGCCCGAAGCCGACTTCGAGGCGTTTGGTGAGACGTTGTACGAGAAGCACATCGCCAAGGAGATCTACCCCGAGGCGCGTGCGCTCGTGGCCGCGCATCAGGAGCGCGGACACACGGTGGCCATCGTGTCTTCGGCGACGCGCTACCAGATTGAACCCGCCGCGCGGGCGCTGGGAATCTCGCGCATCGAATGCACGGCGCTCGAGGTGGTGGAGGGCACCTTCACAGGGCATGTCGTCAGCCCCACCTGTTTCGGCCCCGGCAAAGTCACAGCAGCGCAGCGCATCTGCGACGAGGCCGGTGCCACACTTGCCGATGCCGTGTTCTATTCCGACAGCGACGATGACCTCGAGCTGCTCGAAGCCGTCCGTAACCCGCGACCCGTCAATGCCAATCGCCGACTCACGGAAATCTCCGAAGACCGCGGCTGGACCGTAGAACGATTTGCCGGTCGGGGTCGTCCCGGGCTTACCGACTGGGTTCGCAGCATCGCCGCAACGGGCAGCCTGGCGACCTCATTTGCGGCCAGCCTGCCAATTCTCGCGCTAACGCGCTCGCGCCGCCACATGCAGAACTTCTCCGTTGCCCTTTTTTCGGAGACGGCCAGCGCGCTCATCGGTCTCGAGCTCGCCGTGCGTGGCGAGGAGCACCTCTGGGAACAGCGGCCGGCCGTGTTTGTGTTCAACCATCAAAGCAAAGCCGACCTGCTCGTCATGCTCAAGTTGTTGCGTCGCGATGTTACGGGTGTCGGCAAGGCAGAGATCCGACGCATGCCCGTGATCGGACAGGTGCTGGAATTCAGCGGCGCCGTACTGATCGACCGCAAAAATGCCAAGAGCGCGATTTCGGCCATGCAACCGCTTGTCGATGTCATGCAGAACGAGGGCAAGTCACTGATCATCGCGCCAGAGGGGACGCGCTCGCTGTCTACGGAATTACTGCCGTTCAAAAAAGGCGCGTTTCACATCGCCATGCAGGCCGGTGTTCCAATAGTGCCTGTCGTCATTCACAACTCGATCGATGTCGCGCCCAAAGGCACCTTCGTGTTCCGACCTGCGACCGTACACATCGACGTGCTACCCCCCGTCGACACGTCAGACTGGCAGCGCCAGGACCTCGACAGGCATATCGCAGAAATCCGCCAGCGGTTCCTAGAAACCATGGGGCAAACCGATGGCAACACGGCGACGCCCGGAGCAGCCTCTTGAGCACAGCGCCGACGCCGTGGCCCGCTGACACGGGGCCACCGGTGCTGTTCATCATTGACGCCAGTCACCGGCCAGAGCGACAACTGCTCGGGCACTGGCTGGACAGCACGCGGCCCGCGCAACCGCCCACGACGACCCACCGTGTCGTGTTGCCCATTGCCACGCGCCAGGAGGCGATCGACGAGATTTCGCTGCTGCCCTTTCTGCAGGGCGACCCCGAAACCATCGTCGTGCCCATACGCGTTGTCTGGGGCGACGGGCGCGACGGTTCGCGCCCCACACCCCGAATTCGCGACCTGCTTCGGGGCAACCTCCGCCGTCCCGGCGCGTCACGCGCGGCGCGCATTCTGCGTAACACACCGGACCGCGCGACAACCATCGCGGGCGCCTCGGCAACGCTGTCGGAGCTGCGCGCGCGCTGGTCGGGTGACGATGAGACTGCGTTCGCGCGATTCGTCGCCAACCAGGCTGGTTTGGCCCTCGATATCGCCGAGCGCCAACAGCGTGGTGGTCGCTACAAGGTGCCGAGACGCGTCGCGCAAAACTTACGCCGGCGGCCCGCGTTTCGCGAAGCGCTGACCCAGATTTCTGAAGAAACCGGCGAAAGCGTGGAGGCGCTTAATCAACGCGCCGACGAGATCTTCAAGGAACTCATCGCGATCCCGCGAACGTTCTGGCAGGACGTCATGGCCGCTTTCAACCGGAAGGTCATTTCGATGGGCTACGAGCCCGAGATTGTCATCGACAAGCAACGTCTTGAGGCGCTCCGCGAAACGGTGCGGACTCGGCCCTCGGTGCTGCTCTGGACGCACAAGACGCACATCGACGGCTTTGCCGTTTACTCGATGCTGTTCGAGAACGACTTCCCGGTGCCGCACCTGCTAGGCGGCGTCAACATGGCCTTTGGCGGACTCGGTTACGCGGCCCGACGATCCGGCGGCATCTTTATTCGTCGCAGCTTTCAGGATGACTTGCTCTACAAGATGATCCTGCGCCAGTACCTAGGCTACCTGCTCGTGAAACGCTTCCCGCTGACCTGGGCATTCGAGGGCACCCGCTCACGCGTGGGCAAACTGATGCCGCCGCGTTACGGCATCCTGAAGTACGTCGCCGAAGCGGCGCGGGCCTCAGGTGACGACAATTTGCGCATTATTCCCATCGCACTGAACTACGACCTCATTCGTGACGTCCGCGACTACGTCAAGGAGCAGGGCGGTGGCGTCAAGCAACCCGAGAGTCTGCGCTGGTTCATCGGCTACGTTCGCGGCCTGCGTCAGCCGCTCGGCAAAATTTACATTGATGTCGGTGAGCCCGTGATTCTTCGTGATATTCCCGAGGAAGACGACCTGGCGCTCAAGAAGATCGCATTCCAGGTGGGTGTCGAAACCAATCGCGTCACACCGATCACCGTCACGTCACTAGTCACCACAATCCTGCTCGGTGCGGCGCCCAGAGCCCTGACGCGCCTTGAACTCGGCAAGGAGATGCTGCGTTACCTGTCTTGGGCGCGCGCGCGTGACATCCCCGTCACAGACGATTTCGAGCGCGACCAGATGGAGCACTTCAACGACCTGGCACAGGTGCTCAACTCGCACGGACTCGTCCAGCATTTTGACGACGGGCCAGACACCGTGTACGCGCTTGCACCCGAACAGCATCCCGTGGCGAGCTACTACCGCAACACGACAATCCACCATTTCGTGGTCAAGGCTTTCGCCGAACTCGCCCTGTTGCGCGCTGGCGATGCCGAGGGCGACCGTCTCGAGACGTTCTGGTCAGCGGCAGAGCGCCTGCGCGATCTGTTCAAGTTTGAGTTTTTCTACGCCCCGCGCGAGGCGTTTCGTGACGAGGTCGTGGCCGAATTGAATCGCTACGATGCGGCCTGGCAGACCCAACTGGATGATGACCCGGCCTATGCGGCGAACCTGCTGCGACGCTTTCGGCCGCTCGTCGCGCGAGCCGCATTGTTGCCTTTCGTGGAAGCCTACCGCGTGGTCGCCAACGTGCTGTCACGACTGCCAGCCGAGGAGGACCTCACGGCGGCGGATTGCCTGGAGCGTTCGCTGGCGCTGGGGCGACAGGCCTACCTGCAACGGCGCATTTCGAGCGAAGCCTCAATCGGCAAGCTGTTCTTTGAAAACGGTTATCGACTGATCGACAACCTCGGTCTCACGCAGGCCGGCGATGCCGAGCTCCTGGCGCGACGGGAAGCGCTGAGCCGTGAGTTCCGCCACCTTGCCAACCGACTGGAACGTTTACGCGTGCTCACACTACCTGGGGACGCCTGGTGACGCTGCTCAAGGCTGGGCGTTGGCCACACTTTCCTTGAGTCCCTGAAGCAGCACCTGGGTCGCTTCGTCACTGCGGCCGGTCTCTTTGAGTGTCTCGGCCAGCAGGACGCTTGCGGCGCTGCGAATGGTCGCGTTCTCGCTCGTCTTGAGGACCTCGCGGAACACCTCTGCGGCGCGTGCCGCCTGGCCGCGTTCCTCCATGATCTCCTTGATCTTTTGCATGTGCAGGATCGCGGATTTCTCGGGCTCATCAGCCACCGAATGCGTCATCTCGATGATGTTGAAGTAACCCTGCATGAGGTCCACGAAACGCTGCATCATGCCGAGTTCTTCAGCCTGCGCGTGCGCCGTCGTGGGTGCAGCGGCCAACACGAGGCAGGCCAGTGACGCGAGCGCGCCGTTTCGAATCATGGACATCTTGCTTCTCCTTAGATCTTGTTCACTGCGGTGTGATTTCAACCGTCAGAATCGGACTCAGGGCGATCGTCTGGCGCCATCGGCCGGGTGGGTGTGGATACCGACAGCGCAATGTGAAGTCGAGCGGGTGCGTCACCTTGCGCCGGTGGTCGTTCGGGCGTTTGCGCGCTCACGCGCCACTTTGGACTGAGCGTGTCGTCGGGGGCCATCACAGGCAGGCTGACGACCAGTGCCACAGCGGCCAGCATTGCGGCAGCCAGTGCGGCGGGCACGACGGGCGAGCGCCGCTGCGGTATTTCGACCGCGTCGAGCACGCGGACAGCAAAACCGGTTGGCGCGGCGCCGCGCCGATATCGCTCGGCGAGCGGCGCGAATTCTCCGTCTTGTGGTGTTACATCTCTCATGACACACCGACCATCGAACGTAGTTTGGCCATCGCTTTGTGCAACAGCGCCTTGACCGTGCCTTCTCGGCAACCCATCACGCGCGCCGTCTCGGCGACACTCATGGATTCGAAGACCCTCAACACCACGACCTCGCGCTGGCGCTCGGGCAGGTCGGCGACAAGCTCGCGAACGCTGCGCGCCGCTCTCGCCGCGTCGATCCGCTGAGCGGTGTCGTCGTCCTGGGCTGGCGGCGGCACCGCATCGATGTCCTCGTGCCGCCGCTCGCGATTGAACTCGTGGCAAACATTGCGCAGCGTGCGGTAAAGCCACGTGAAGGGCGCGGCGCGAAACCGAAACGCGGCAACGCCACCCATGGCTCGGACAAAGGCCTCCTGGGCCGCATCGTCCGCGCGGTGTGCGTCATAGAGCCACAGGCGCGCGAGTCGAAACACGCGGTCCTGGTGACGTATGACAAAGTCCTGGAAGGCGCTTCGATCGCCGTCACGAAACCGTTTGAGCAGAATCGCATCGCTGGGCTCATTGCCGGACATCGACAGGGGCGGGGACCGCGCTCACAATCAGCCGGTCAGCAGGCCGAGCGGCGGCGTGCCCGATCCTGGCGTGTAGAAGGTGCGCACGTTGGGCAGCACCACGTCGAGATCGCCCGGACTGACGCCAAACCACAAAGCGAGCTCCGCGAAGTATGCCTCTGTGGGTGTTGTCGGTGCATAAATGCCGCGACCCACATCCAGCGGCGCGTTGGCCGCGAGAATGGGGTAGTCACCGTAGAGCTGGCCACCATTGACGGCGCCACCCATGACGATGTGGTGGCCGCCCCAGCCGTGGTCCGAACCGCGACCGTTCGACGTCAAGGTACGACCAAAATCCGAAATCGTGAACGTGGTGACATCGTCAAAGGCACCGAGCTCGACAAGCGCATTGCGGAACTCGGCAAGCCCATTGGCGATGGCAGGCAGCATACCCGCCTGGTTGTCGAGCACCTCGTCGTGGTGATCCCATCCACCAACCGTAATAAAGAACGTCTGTCGGGTGGCGCCCAACAGGTCACGCACGCTGATGACACGTGCAATCTGATTCAGGGCCGTCGAGAACGGGCCCGGTGAAAACGTGGTGTTCAGTGCCGGCGCCTGAGAAATGGCGTCCGAGAACACGCCTTCGGTGTCGATGGCGTCGCGCAGGCGCTTGCGAAACTCGCGTCGGAATACCTGCGACTGCTGTACCGCCAGGAGTTCGTCCCAGACACGCGTGCGGTACTCACCAAAGCCGGCAGCGTCGCCGTAACCGTTGATGTTCGCGGCACCGTTGCCCGTCGACTCAATCGCGTAGCCCACCACGTCGTCGCCACTCTGGAACACATTGGTCCCCGACAGCGAGATGTTCATGGAAACGCCGTTGGCAAGGTTCGACGACTGCAGCAGGTCACCGATGCGCCCCCCCCAGCCCTTGCTGGTGCGCCCATCCGCGATCGCCGTCTGCCACTGATTGATCTGATCCGCGTGGGAGAACAGGCCGACGGGCAAACGCGCCGTGCCGTTTTCCACGGCGACGGGGTCGAACGCTTCGAGCAGTGTGCCGACGTTGGCCACCATGGCCGCATCGCCCGTGTTCACGAGCTGCTGCAGTGACGACATACCGGGATGAAGCCCGAAACTGCGAGTCCCCGTGTTCGACAGCGAGAGCGGCAACAGGTCCGCCTGCGGCAACGCCAAGTCAGCTCGAATGCCGGCGTACGCACCGTACTGGCTGGTGTCGGAGGGCACGAGCATATTGTAAGAATCATTGCCCCCCGCGAGCAGAATGCACACAAGCGCGCGGTAGTCGCCCGCCGACTGCGCCGCGGCATTGCGTGCCGCACCCAGCGAGAGCAACGTCGTACCAACTGTTGAGGCGGCGACGCCCAGCGAGCAGCTGTGGGAGAGGAATTGTCTACGAGTAATCATGGCGGTCTCCCTAGTCGCGTACAGCCGTTGCCGGAACCGTGAGCATCCAATACAGGGCAGCGCGGGTTCGAATTCCAGGATCCTGAACCTCGGCAACCGCAGCCTCGATGATGGCGCGCGTCTCAGCGTCCATGCTGCCGTAGGTCACGAGTGTTTCGAGTCGGGCGACCAGCGCGGCCGAGTCGTCGGCCAGCGCCTCCCAGGGCTCAAGCGTTAGCGTCACCGCATCAAACCCGGGCGGTGCATCCGTCACGAAGTCGCCAAACAGGATCGCATCCAAGAAATTCGGGAAGTTCACGACCGAGTTGGCGTCTGTGATTTGAAACTCCGGCGCCACAAGACCCTGATCAGAAATCTCTCCGGCCGGCGAATGATCGGGCAGGTAGAAATTGAACACGCTGGGCGCGGATAGCGGGTGCTGTCGGGTGAGTTCCTGGATGAAGTAACCCAACGCTGCGATGAAGCCGTCGTCGCTCGTGGCACCAAACTGACGCAGGATGGATACGTAACGCACGACGGGCTCACGCAGCTTGCCACCGTTGGTTGCGAGACTCGGGTCGCGCGCCTCGGGGTCTAGCAGCACCGCGCGAATGACCGCACGCATGTCACCGCGAACGCCCAAGCCGTTATCGGCAAATGCGCTGCCGACGCGCGCCACATACTCTGGCGACGGATTGGAGGTCACCAGGCGCTGGATAAGCTGTCGCCCAATAAAGGGACCCACGTTCGGGTGGTTGAACAGGTTGTCGATAGCAAGCTCGATGTCTTGCTCACCGGTCAGTCCTGCCGGGATTACGGCGCCATTGAGCAGCTGCTTCTCGCCGGGCTCATGGTTGGCTTCAAACATCTCCATCGGGATGTCGAAGCGCGGCGCGATCTCGTTGCCAAAGAAGGCGTTGTCACCGCCGAACGAAAGTCCTGTGAAGACCTTCGCGAATTCACGAATGTCGTCGTTGTCGTAGGCCGGAATGGGGTCACCGTTGATATCGGTGATCACTGTGCCATCGGATTCCAGCTCGAACAGTCCGATTGAAAACAGCTGCATGACTTCGCGTGCGAAGTTCTCGTCGGGGAAAATATTATTGACCGGGTCCGAGCGGTTGTTGTTGAGGTGGCTCAGGTAAAGGCCCATTGCCGGGCTCAGCGCCACGTCGCGCAACAGGTCGCGGAAATTACCGAAGGCGTTCTCGAGCATCAGATCGTAGTAGGTGCCCAGCGCAAACGGGTAGACCTGCAGCGTGTCGACGTTGTCGGAGACGACGAAGATCTGGCTCAGTGCAAACGCTACACGCTGGCGAAGCTGGTCGTTGGCCGTCACCGTGTTGTGCCACCAGGAGAGACGGCGGGAGAAAATCAGGTATTCGATGTCTTGCTCAAAAGCGTTGAACTCGCCTGCGTCACGGCGCTGCACGATGTCGAGAATGACAGGTCGATGGTAGGTCGGCGGTTGATTGAATTGGGACACGAGCCAGCCTTCCGTACCCTGGCGGGCCATGGGCTCGAGTGCCTCAAACGGCATGCCGAACGTGGCCTGCGCCGCCAGGCGGCTGGCGGCCTCAAGCTCCGCCTGCGTAATGGGCGCGGGCGGCGTTACCGTCGGCGGTGGCGCATCACCACCCCCGCCGCCACCACAGGCGGCCAGCAATGTGACGGCGCACAGCGTCAGCGTCTGTCGCAGGGTTCGTCTCAGGATGTGTCGCATCACAGACATGTCGGCTCCCTCGGGGTCGCATGGCCTCTTGCATCGGCCTTGTGGAGTTTGTGCAGGTAGCGCCCGTTTGGTTTACCGCAAACTTGCGGTCCCTGCGATGACGCCGCACACAAGCCAGATATTCGACATAACGAAGACATCCTAAAGCACTTGCGCGGGCGCCCGAAATTCGCGTTATGCTCACGCCTCCATTAGCGAATGAAAGGAGGTGATCAGATGTCTAGTGAGTACCTAACTGGGCGAAATCGTGAGGCGTCAACGGGGGTGATTGACGGCTGACCGCTGTCACCTCCGGT
>JBCCBB010000177.1:0-2581 GCA_039814545.1 Pseudomonadota bacterium | reverse complement strand
GTGGGTCAACACGCCGCTGACGCGCGACTTGCGAGCGCCTTTCGGTGGGTTCAAGCAGTCGGGCGTCGGGCGCGACGGCCTGCACGCCTCCGTCGAGCTTTTGACAGAAGAAAAGGCCGTGATGTACCCAACAGGGCCTCTCCCTCTGCCCAAGCTGGGATTGCCGAGCGCCTGATGCGCCCCTATCGGAGCTTTTCGACCAATGCGTTGATCAGTGCATTTCGCTCAGCGGCGCGGCGCGCAGACTCGTCTCCGCTCGGCTGAAACGCTTCGACTTGCGAGCGGCCCATAACCCCACCCGCTTCCAGCAAAACTTCGTGAGTGGCCAACCGTTCCCGAAGGACACTGACTTCCATTGCGAGATGCAATACGACCGCCACGAGCTGATCGGGTGACAGCGAATCCAGTTGCTGCGGACGCGCAAGCCGCTCCGGCTGTGCGTCATTGGCCGTCTTCATGGCGCAGCGCTCGCGCCGAATACGAGCATATCGCCTTGTCCGAGTGGGTCGTAATCGGCGAAACGCTGATCTTTCGAAAAACCCGCACGGGCCATCTCGGAATCGATATCGAGCTTGGCAAACCCGTCCCAGTACGGCTCGCCGTTATTGACGACCTGCCAATGGTTGGTCTGCTGCTTGGTGAGGCTCGTGCGATGCGCCTGATACGGCACATCGACATGCAACATCACACCGCCGGGCGCCAGCAATCGCCGCGCCTCGGCAAGGATATCGGGCAGAATGTCATCACCGGTTTCGTGAAACAGAATATTCGAGACGATCAGATCAAAGCTCGCGTCTTCGAAACCGGTCTGGCGTGCATCCGCCTGTCGAAAATGGATGGGCAGCCCCTGGTCCTCGGCCCAAACGTGGCCGAAACGCAAGAACGGTGCTGACAGATCCACGCCCCACACTTCTGCATCCGGAAACGTTCGTGCATAAGCCACGGTTTCCGTGCCGGGTCCGCAGCCCAGATCGAGAACCCGTTTGGGCGCAAGCTCGGGAAACCGTCGCTGTAGTGCGGCGACGATGTAGAACCCCATGCCAGGCTCGCCAGCGGCAGCGCCCGTCGAAAGTCCTTTGGCGGCGCGGTATAGCTCAACCGTGCCGAAGTAACGCAGCCCCGTCAGCAGACCGTGCGTATCGTCCTCGCCAAAGTAGCCACCAGGCTGTCGGTGAATCTCAACGGACCGAATCGGTTCGGGCAGCTTCAGTTCATCATCCAGCTCGAGACTTCCAAGACGGGAACCGTCTGACAGCGCCGCATACCGCCGCTCGAGTTCGGGCAGCAAACGCCGGCACGTTTCGTCCACGGTGTCCCACATTAGGTTTTGGGACTCATACACCGCGGCGCCCCAGAGCTGGTAGAGGTGGGACTCGGAGAACAGGGCATCGACTTCGTCGCGCGTTGCTGGCGCGCGGCCGTGCGCGTCACGAAACTGAGGGTCGATTCGATGCTCAAACTCGGCCGCGAGTTGCTGCTCGAGCGGACCATTCAGAAAGCCCTTGAGCGCACCCACGAACTGTTGCCGCGCCGCTTCATCGTGAGTGGGACGGTACAGGTCTGCAAACTGCGGTGATTCGCTCATTCCGGCACTCCTCGTTTGGCAGGCGGTCCAGTCTATCGTGACTGAAGCACTAGGCTATAATCACATCGCGAATTGAGATATCCACGAGCGCGATACGTTTCAAATGGACCTTCGACAACTACGATACCTGTTGGTCGTCGCGGAGTCAGGAAGCCTGACTCAGGCATCCGAACGCATCCCGATTGCGCAGTCCGCGCTCAGCCGACATATCCGTCTTCTCGAGGACGAGCTGGGCGTCAAACTCCTAATTCGCACCGGGCGCGGTGTTGAGCTCACTGAACAGGGCGACTTTTTTGTGGGGCGCGTACGCTCGGTTCTCGAGCAGCTCGAAGACGCCCGTCGCGGGCTCATCGCCTGGAATGATAATCCCGCAGGTCTCGTCCGTATCGGCATGCCGCCAACAACGACCCTGGTGATGGCTGCAGACATTCTCGAACGACTGAAGCACCGTTACCCCGACATTAGCGTGCGACTTAGCGAAGGCCTGAGCGCGACGCTCGCAGAATGGCTCGGCAATGATCGCCTTGATCTTGCCGTTGTATTTGATCATTCGGGGAAATCGCCCTTGCGCGCGGAGCCCATAGCTCGAGAGACACTGTGTTTCGCGGTGCCTTGTGGCGCAACCTGCCCCGACCCGGTCACCATTGAAGACATGGCGAGCCACCGGCTCATCGCACCTTTTAGAAAGCAAGGCATTCGTAATCGCATGGCGGCCGCATTTGAGCAGGCCGGATTCGAATTTCGCGCGGCCTACGAACTCGATTCGCTGCCCGCGATCAAGGCACTGGTTCGCTCAGGTGCGGGCGCTGCGATTCTGTCGCGCTCCTCGATCAAGAAAGACGTCGTCGCTGGGCGGCTGGAGTCGCGACGCATCGATGCGCCTAATTTGATGTTCGATGTTCATGTCGTGATGTCTCGCACCGCCGAACACAGCCGCGCAGCCCAGGCGGCGGGCGAGGTGATTCGTGAAGTGAGCGCTGAGCACTTCGCATAGCC
>JBCCBB010000068.1:0-16449 GCA_039814545.1 Pseudomonadota bacterium | reverse complement strand
AGCGCAATGGCACTCATCATCTGGCCGCTCTGGCAGTAGCCGCACTGCACCACATCGAGCGCCCGCCAGGCGTCGCGCACAGCCTTCGCAACCGCGTCGTCGGCGCCCTCAAGCGTTGTGATTTCGCGCCCGGCAACGGCTGACACCGGCAGCCCACAGGAACGCGTCATGTTGCCGTCGAGCAGCACGGTGCAGGCACCGCACTGACCGATTCCGCAGCCAAACTTGCTGGCAGTGAGCTTGAGGTCCTCGCGGACCACCCAGAGCACGGGCTTGTCGCCCGGGACATCGATTGTCCGTGGCTCGCCATTTACGGAAAACTCGACTTTCATTGCCTGCCTCCTTCGCCGCTTTCGCGGTGGGTGAATCGATGAGTCCCCGGAGACGGCAACCGGCGCGAATCACATGGCAGCGACGCGCTTTGGCAGTGCCGGAACTGCGAGCTCCGAGTACAGGTCTTTGGGATCATCAGGCGCAAACACGAGCGTCGACCGACGCCCGAAATCACCGTCGTTGGCGATCCCATAGATGCAGCGTAACACCGAGAAGTCCTCAATGGCGAAGCCAACCGAGTCAAATAAGGTCATGTCCTCATCACTCGTACGCACGGGTGCGGTGCCATTGAGCACCTGCCAGAGTTCGGTCACGGGCGTGTCGGCCGGCAACGCCTGAATCTCGCCCTCGATGCGAGACTGCGGCTCGTACTCCACAGCGATCTTGAGATCGGCCAGCATGTCGGGGGCGAGCTCGGTTTTGCCTGGGCAATCGCCACCGACACCATTGAAGTGACGACCGGGCACAAGGTGCTGGCGCCCGACAACGGTACGATTGGCTTTGTCGGCCGTGACCGTCGACACGATGTCCGCACCGTCGCAGGCTTCGTCAATGCTGTCACAACGCACCAGCCGCAAGGGGTGGCCCACCATGTTGCGCGCGAACTTGCGGCAAGCGTCCGGGTCGACGTCGTAGAAGCGCACGGTGTCGATGCCAAACGAGTGGTGGAATGCGTAAGACTGAAACTCAGCCTGACAACCCGTGCCAATGAGCGCCATCGTGCGCGACTGAGGCCGCGCGAGCAGCCGTGCGGCGAACACCGAAGTGGCCGCGGTCCGAATGGCCGTGAGCAAGGTCATCTCGGAGACCATGACCGGGTAGCCGCTCGACGCCTCAGCCAGCGCGCCAAACGCCGCGACCGTCAGCTTGCCGTCGAGCGGGTTGCGCGGGTGGCCGGTGACGTACTTGAAGCTGTACCAATCTTCGTTGGAGATCGGCATGAGTTCGATGACACCGTGCGGGTAGTGGTTAGCCGTGCGCGGTGACTTGTCAAAGCCTTCCCAGCGACCAAAGTCCTCCGCGAGGTGGTCGATGACACGGTCCATAAGCTCCGCGAGGCCTACTTCGGCCACGATCGCCTGGATGTCGTGTTTTTCGAGCAAAAGAGCCATGGGGCACTCGCCTCTGACAGGTTTCGAGTAGCCCGCAATTATCGCAGAAAACGGCCTCGACTGCCGGGCCGCCCAGCTCAGTTTTTGCGGTGCGCTGCGGTCTCCTTGATGAGCTGGCGCACCACGGTCGTCAACGCCTCATCTTCGCTCTTGCCCTCCGCAATGGCCTGTTCGTAGCACGCCACCTGCCGGTGAGCACTGCTACCACGCTCGAGAATATTTCTGAGCGAGAGGATCTCATTGGTACAGCCCAGCGCATCAGCATCTTCAGCGACGAGCTCGATGATCTCTTCGAGTAGTTCCGAGAACGGGATGACGTCACCCTTGGCAAGATCGACCATGCCGGCGTCAAAGCCGTAGCGAATCGCGCGCCAGCGGTTTTCATTGATGAGCATGGGGGTGTAAATGCGCCAGCGCTGGTTGTGCGTCCGCAGGCGCCAGAACATGCGCATCAGGCACACGATAAGCGCCGCCAATGCCAGCGCATCGTCGAGCAACGTGGCCACGTCCATGACGCGCGTTTCGAGCGTGGGGTAACGAATGCTCGGGCGCTGATCCCACCAGATCTTGGTCGCATCTTCGATGAGTCCGGCGCGGCGCAGGATCTCAATGTGACGACTGAATTCGGCGTAACTCGCGAAGCGCTCGGGAATACCGGTACGTGGCAACGCGTCGAACACGGTGAGGCGGTAGGACTTGAGGCCCGTGTTGCGACGATCCCAGAACGGCGATGAGGTCGAGAGCGCCAGCAGATGGGGCAGGAAGTAACTCATCTGGTTCATCATGTCGATGCGCACCGCGTCGTCCTCAACGCCGACGTGGACGTGCATACCGCAAATGATGAGGCGCCGACCCGGGGTCTGCATTTCCGCAGCCAGCGCCTGGTAGCGGAGTTTTTCGGTTGGCTTCTGCGCCCACCACTGCGCCGTGGGATGCGTCGACGCGGCGATGGGCGCGAGCCCATGCTCGGCCGCCGTATCGATCACGAGGTTGCGCAGCCGCGCCAGGTCCTCACGCGCCTCGGTGATGTTCTTGCACACGCGCGTGCCGATCTCAATTTGCGACTGCATGAACTCGGGGCTCACCTGGCCTTCGCCAGCCTTCTGACACTCTTCGAGCATCTCGGGTGGCGGCTCCGTTGCCAGCTCCCCGGTCGTCGCGTCGACGAGCAGGTACTCCTCCTCGATCCCCATCGTGAACGTCGGTGCCTTAACCGCCATAGCGTGATCCCCCTTCGTGCGCCCCCACACGTGCCCGATCCGCGGCGGCGATAAGCCCCGCTTCCTTTTCAAAGTCGGTCGCCGGCCGCGCGGCCAACGCGTGCGCCAGGTCCGGCGCGCGCGCGAGTTCATCAAGCGCCGTGGCCAGGCGAACCGCCCAGGCCGATACGCCGGCCGCCGTGCGCAGGTGGTCCTGGCGAATTTCAATCGCGACGTTGGCGAGTCCGGCGCGTTCGGCATGAAAGTCGACCGAGAAATCGGCTGCGTACTTGCCCGAATACGGCTCGTTGTCGCCGATGAGCAGCCCCGGCTCGCGGTGCAGCGCTTCGTGCAGACGCTGCGCGAGGCGCGGATCAGCATCCCACATCACGCCCATGTCCCAGGGACGCGGTGAGCCCGTGAGCTCTGGCGTAAAGCTGTGGATGGCGACGTAGACGGGTGACGACAGGCCTGACGACAGATCGCGCAGCTCGCGCGCAACCGCAGCGTGGAAGGGGACGTAGATGTCATCGACTCGGGCCTGGCGATCCGCGTCACTCAGGTCGCAGTTCGCGGCGACAGGGCCAAGATCCGAATCGGCGAGTAGCAGCGTCGGATCATCAAGCCGGCGATTGCAGTCGATCACGATGCGCGAATAGCGCGCGATGACGGCGCGCGCGCCAAGCGCCTCAGCCAGCTGGCGAATCAGCGGCTCGGTGCCGATGTCGCAACCGTAGTGCGTTTCCAGCAGCGTCTCGGGGTAAGCGCCGTGAAGCTGGTCGGGAACCCGGCGACTCGCATGCTCGCATACGAGCAGGAGCGGGCGCGTCGCGTCTGCGTTAAGGATCTCGTAAGGCGGCGGCTCGTTGGGCCCGAGCAATGCTAGCGCCATACGCGTTAGTGGGCGCGGCGCGCGTCAAAGAGGTTCATGGCCCCAGTCTATCGCACTGGGACTTGGGCTCAAGCGCGGCGGGAAGCGTCGGCCGACCACGGCGAGAAACGGCGCACCGGCGCGGGTCTCGCGATATGGAAGCCCTGCACGAGCGGCACACCGATCTCGGCGAGCCGAACCCGTGTGGCCTCATCCTCGACATGCTCCGCCACGGCACGGATGCCCATGGCCTGGGCCACCTGCTGAATGGCCGCCACCATGCTCTGGTCCACGTCATCCCGGGCGACATTCTTGATAAAGGCGCCGTCGACCTTGAGGAAATCGACAGGCAGGTTCTTCAGGTAGGCAAACGACGACAGGCCGCTGCCGAAATCATCGAGCGAGAACAGGCAGCCGAGCTTCTTGAGCTCTGACATAAAGTGGCGCACGCGATTGAGGTTGGCGATGGCCGCCGTCTCAGTGATCTCGAAGCAGACGCCGCCCTTGCACAGCGGCGTCTCGGCCAACAGGTCCTTGATGTATTCAAGGAAGCGGTCATCGGACAACGAATTACCCGACAGGTTGATCGACAAGGTGTAGGCCGCCTGCTGTTCCGGGTCGCCCTGATCGGCGTGGGCCAGCGCCTCCGCAACCACCCAGCGATCCAGTGCCTGCATGCGGTCGTAACGCTCCGCAGCCGCAATGAACGTGCCGGGCGGGATGACGTTGCCGTCCTCGTCGATCATCCGCAGCAGCAGCTCGTAGTGCGTGCAATCGGGGCCTTCGTCGGGTGACACCGTGTGCGCGATCGGTTGGAAGTAGAGCTCGAAACGAGACTCCTCGAGGGCCCGGTTGATGCGATTCAGCCAGTGCATTTCCTGATGCCTCACGCCCGCATCGCCCTCGCGGTAGAGGTGGAAGCGGTTGCGCCCCATGTCCTTGGCGGCAAAGCAGGCCACATCGGCCGCGCTGAGCAGCGCACCCACCGTGGCATTGTCGCGGTCGAGCATGACGATCCCGATACTGGCCGTGACGGCTTGCACGCTGTGCTGCCATTCAAAACGATAGCCTTCAACCGTGGCGCGAATGACCTCTGCGATGTCTGTCGCGCGATCGGCATCGCAGTTCGAAAGCAGCAAACCGAACTCATCACCACCGAGCCGGGCCACGGTGTCGTTGATGTGTATAGAGGTCTGCAGGCAAGCCGAGATCTGACGGATGAGTTCGTCGCCCGCCGTGTGCCCGAACGTATCGTTGACGATCTTGAACTGATCGATATCGATGTAAAGCAGCGCGTACTGATGCGTTGGATTCGTGCGTCGGCGCGCGATGGCGCGCTCAAGCACGTTCTCAAACTCCTGACGGTTAATGAAACCTGTCAGGGCATCGTGCGTGGCCTGGTAGGACAGCTTACGGGACAGTCGTCCTTCAGCGCTGACGTCGTGGAACACCATGACCGAACCCACGGTGTGACCTTTTCGGTCGCGAATGGGCGCCGTGGAGTTTTGGATGGCGATTTCCTGACCCGACCGGTCGATGAGCAAAGTCGGGCCCGACATCGTAATGACTCGGCCTTCGTTGAGACAGCGGGTGATCGGGTTGTCGACCATCTCGCGCGAGTGCTCGTTGATCAGGGTCAGCAGGTCTTCGACGGGTTCACCGCGCACGGCGCGCAAACTCCAGCCCGTCAGGTCTTCGGCGACAGGATTCAGGTACTCGATGCGGCCCTCGGCATCGGTGGTGATCACGCCGTCACCAATTGATTTCAGAGTGACCTCGGCGCGCTCCTTTTCAGCAAAGATGCGACGCTCGGCCTGTTTGCGCTCGGTGATATCGGAAATCGTGCCTTCGATGCAGCGCTCGCCGTTGGCGTAATCGACCGCGCGCGCGTTTTCGATGATTTCTATCTGGGTGCCGTCGCGGCGCAGCATGATCGCCTCGAAGCCCCGCACCTCACCCTCGTCCTCGATGCCGCGCTCGAAGAACTGCGCGTCCTGCTTGTTGGCGTAAGCCGTCTTGCGCCGGGCATTCTCAATGAGGTCGTCTTCGTCGGCATAGCCCAACATGGCCACAAGCGCGGGGTTGGCTGAGATGATGCGCCCCTCCGTGCTTGCGATGTAGACGCCTTCTACAACGTTCTCGAACAGACCGCGGAACCGACCCTCGCTTTGCGACAGCGCCGCGCGGTTGCGCTCGCGGCCGATGGCGATACCCGCGAGGCGCGACAGGCTGCCCAGCCAGTCGAGCTCGTCGGTGGTCGGTTCGCGCTTGTCCTCGAAGTACACGTCAATGGTGGCGGCAGCGCCCGTGTCAACGCCTGTCACGGGAAACGACCAGGCGCTCACAAAACCCAGGCGACGCGCCAGGAAGTGGTGGTCGGACCAGGCGCGGTGCGCGAACACATCCGGGGTGATGACGGGCTTGCCCGTAGCAATGGCCACGCCGCAGCTCAGTCGGGGCTCGTCGAGCGGCAGGCGGCGAATGGCCTTGAGGTCGCCATCACCAAACGCCGGCGCACTGTGCAGCAGCAGGTCAGACCGGTTGACGTCGACGAGCATGATGCTGGCCCGACAGTTGCCAACCACGCGTTCCGCCGTGCGGCACAGGGCCCGCATGACTTTCTTGAACGACACGCCCGAGGCGATCATTTCAAGCAGTTTCTTTTCTGAGTAGTCAACGAGCTCGCGGCGCTTGCGGCCCGCGATTGAGTTGACGCTGACGCGCACGAGATCGCGGTCTTCGGCGGGCATGCGGCTCAGCCGGACCTCGCAGGGCAGCTCGACGCCAGCGCGACTGTGGTAGATCCACTCGAAGGTGGGCTGGCCGCCTTGCAACGCTCGCTGCAAAAAGGTCTCAATTCGCTTTTGCTCGGCGCTGGTTTCGACGCCCTTGGAGACGTCGCGCAGACCAAAGAAGCCACTCGCGAGCAGGCGTTTGCGCGGCAGGTTAAACAGCGTCGATGCGTGATCGTTGGCATCGATGAACTGGTTGGAACCTGCGTCGAACACCAGGATCGCCTCAGGGGCGTGCTCGACCAGCGCACGGTAGCGCTCTTCGTTCTCGCGCAACGCCGCGGCGGCCGCAGCGCGCGCCGATACGTCGCGCATGCAGATCACGTATTCGCCGGCGCCCAGCGCGGACATACGGCTGGCCGTCAATTCGATGCGGTAGGCGCGGCCGTCAATGTGGCAGCCCGACATCTCGCCGCCGATCAGATCGGGGTTGGTGCGATCCAGCTCCGCCACGAAGGGGTCGAGGAACGCGCCAACCTCGACGCCCTGGGATATCGGCAGAAACTCACTCAGTGCGCGCCCCGCCAGCGAGCGCTGGTCGGGGGCAAAGAACTTCACCGCCACGCGGTTCGAGAACTGGATCAGACCCTCGTTATCGACGGTGAGCACCATGTCCGCGATGCTGTCCAGCACGGTCCGCAGGTCGTCGAGGTGGATACCCGAGAAGCGGGCACGGATACCGGAGTTCGAGGCCATGGATACGGCCATCGTGGTATCCATCGGAGACAGCGCAGGTGGCGCGGGCTTGGGCGTGACGCTAACGGCTTCACTGCGGTCGAGCACGAGCGTCGAGGCCGCGAGCACGTCATCAAGGGGCAGGCTGCCGCCGTCGAGCGACTCATAGAATGCGCCGACCAGCTCGATGAGCCTGCCAATATCAAGGCTCGACGTGGTGCCTTCGCCCCGCGTCGCCTCGGATAACTGCGCTTTCAGAATCGGGTGCATCATGCCCTGCCCTGCGACCGCTCAGGCGCGTGCCTCCCTGGCGCCCGTTCGGTGACGTGGCGGGCCCACACGGCATCCGGACCGTGCATGCTGTGGCCAGCCGCTCTGCGCGGATCTCAATACACGCAGCGTAGGACCAGAAAGTACTGCGAACCCGGCACCACTGCTGTGATGCAGTTCCAGTTTTGGCCAGAGAGTGGGAAAAATTTCCCGCAGCCTGCCCTGGCGCTAAAAAAAACGCGCCCAGTCAATACCCTGGACGCGCTTCTTGCGAATGAAGCCGAACTCGGACAAGCGACTAGCGGGTGCTGTCGCCTGTTTCGAGCTGCTGATCCGCGGGCATCGAGGACAATACCTCAACCCCGTCATCGATGATGACGCCGTTGGTTTCAAGGCGCGGGCCGCCCTCACCAACCTGCACGGGGATCGACATCGCTTTGGTGAACGGCTGGCCTTCCCAAAGCCCGTTGACCTGGATACTGACGTAACTGCGACCCGTGTCTGACGGCGTGACGACGATGTCCTGGGTCATCACACCGCTGCTGCTCGACGCTGCCGCCTTGAGCGGCATCCGCTCAGGCGTGTTCTTGCTCAGCGTAAGCGCACCGCGCGTGGCGACGCGCATGCCGCTCGCCGCGACCGTCGTTGCGCCCGTCAGCTCTACCCGCACTGTCAGCGGTTCACCAACGGCTGGGGTCTGCAGAAACTCGTAAGCCATGAAGACCGGCACCGTTGGTTTTCCCGGCGAGTCGCCAGGCAGGCGCTTGCTGGAAATCTCGGCCACCGTCGGTGCTTCCGTCGTCGTCGCGGGCGGCTCGCCGCTGCAGGCCACGAGTGACGCACTCAGGATCAGGGTAGTAGCAATGCGATTCATGTTCGTGGTGCCTTGTGTCATGGGCTGATCGTCAGATCGAAGCAGGTGTTGTCGTCAGGCTGGTTGATCGCGGGGACATCACCGCGCAGGTAGGAGTACTCGTAGATTTCGAGTACATGCTCACCGGCCGCAAGGTTGGTCACCAGCGTTTCGCTGTCCGCCACGGGGCTAAAGCCCGCTGTGATGAATCCAACCTGGAACACGGCAATGTCGGGGTCGCTCTGACCCGATGCCGGCGGGTTGGTCGTCGTGGCCTGGATCGTGTAGCTGCCGGCCGCGGGTACGTTAAAGCGTGCAAAGCGACGGATGCCGAGCTTGTTGCCGTCCTCATTCGGGTCGTAGCGGTTGCTCGAGCAGATATTCACAGCCGCACCGCCCACGGTGACTTCCGTGTAGATCGGCAGGACATTGACCCCGCCACTTGCGTCGTCCGTTTCACCGGTACCGTAAGCGTCAGCGTCAAACCTGATGCGTTGCTGCGCCACCAGCGTGTTGATCGCAGGCACCGCTGCCGGCTCGCGGGCGCGGATGGCCTCAAGGAACGGGTAAATCGTCGTAAACGGTACGCCGTTGGCCTGCTCGTTGACCAGCACCTCGTAAATCGAGCTGAAGCCAATATTCACGGTGTCGCCTGTATCGTCGGCGGCGTCGAACAGGTCGTAGAGAATCGCCTGCACGCTGCGCTCACTGTAGAAGCCGCGGTTCGACGCGCTGGCCGCGTTGTCGTCGACACTGAAATTGAAGCCCGAATCCTGCTGCGCTCCCGAGGTGTCGTAGTACAACGGGTCATTCAGGATCATACCGGCGACGGCGTTCCCCCAGCCTTCGCCAAATGCGAGGCGCGGGTCGAGCCGCTGGTTCAGCGAGTGAGAACCACCGATGCTGTCAGAGCGCGCGAAGTTGTCCTCAAAGTAGTGACCCCATTCGTGCGTGACAACGTGGCTGTCGAATTCTTCGGTGTCATCGTTGGCCTGGCCGAGCAGGAAGAGCGAGTCAAGGTCACCGCGGTAGAACGAGGTACCAATCTCACCCGTTGCGATGCTGCCGCCCGTAGTGCCCGCCGTAGAGTTGTTGATACTCCAGTAAGCATCAAGCGGCGCAAATTCTGCGTCGGCGTCAGCGGACAAGACGAGCTCGATGGCCTGGTAGATGGCATCGAGAATGGCAAATGGCGCGGCGGAGCGGATGCCGGTGTAACTCGAACCACCCCACCCCGTGCGCGCCGCCAACGTGATGTTCTGGGGCCCCGTGCCTGTGTTGAACGGCTGACCGTCCAGCACATAGAGCGGACGTTCGTTGAGCGGCAAGCTCGTTGACGACGTGTTATCGCGCACCTCAACGTCCCAGCCTGGCTGACCCGACTGCTTGAGCTCAGCGCGAACGCGGACGAACACATCCGTGTTAGCGGGCACATCCAGCGAGAATTGACCTTGCGCGTCTAGCACATCCTCGACGAGCACCGTGCTGTTGGCCTGATCGATGACCTGCACGGTCGCGGCGCGTACGGGACGCGTTTCGATGGCGTTGTAGTTCAGGCCGGCAGCCGATCCCGGTACGTATTCATAAGTCACCGAGCCGAGTACGGTAGGCATACTCGTATCTTCAAAGACAGTCACGACCACCGTGTCGCTCGAACTCAGAGTGCCGTCACTAACCGTGAGCTGGAACTGAAGGACGACGAAGTCCGTCGTGGCCGGTGCCGTAAAGCTGGCGGTCGCGGTGTCTCCACCCACGATCGTGACCGAGGGTCCACCGGTCTGGCTCCATGCGAATGACAAGCCGGCGGCACCGCCGTCGTCGGTGGCCGAACCCGTGAGCGTGACCGAGCTGTTCTGCTCCACATTCTGATCACCGCCCGCGTTGACCGACGGGGCCGTATTGGTGGGCGGTGGCGGTGGCGCACTACCGCCACCACCCCCGCCACAGGCCGCAAGCGTCGCTGCGGTGAGGACGAGAACGGCGCGTTGTACACGCTGCCTAAACGCGAATTCGGGGGTTGCCAATGACATTCGATTCGTCTCCTTACCGTCGGGGCGCTGCGTGCGAACCCCGACTGAATGGCGCACAGGGTAGCCCGCAGTGAATACATGGACCAGTGACGTAGACCACAAAACAGTCGCAAAATTGCGACTGGGTAGACGGTTGTTCGACTTGACGCTGGTATTATCTGGCGCCTGAATCCAGGCGTCTCGCGGCTCCCGCCGCGTTTAGGAAGCAGTACATGTCGGAAAAAGCGCGCATTCTTGTCACGGGCGGTGCCGGCTATATCGGCAGCCATATCGTGCGTCAGCTTGGCGAACGTGGCGAGCCAACCATCACGCTCGACAACCTGTCGACAGGCTTCGAGGCGGCCGTCACGCACGGCGAACTGGTGGTCGGCGATACAGGCGACACGACGGCGCTCAATGCCATTTTCGAGCGCAGCGACATCGACACGATCATGCACTTCGCGGCCGCGACGATCGTGCCGGAGTCTGTGGAAAACCCGCTCAAATATTACCGCAACAACACCGCCAACACGTTGGCGCTCATGAACGCCGCGCAGGCATACGGCGTGAAACACGTGGTGTTCTCGTCGACAGCCGCCGTGTACGGCATCCCCGATGGCGGCGTGGCCGGCGAAGAATCCGCGACGCGACCCATTAATCCCTATGGCAGCTCCAAGCTCATGACGGAATGGATGCTTCGGGACCTGGCATTCGCCGGCGGACCCAGTCACGTGGCGTTGCGTTACTTTAATGTCGCCGGCTCTGACCCCGGTGGTCGCATCGGCCAGTCCACACCGCGCGCCACATTGCTCACGAAAGTGGCCTGCGAAGTGGCCACTGGACGTCGCGACCAGCTTTTTGTTTTTGGGACCGATTTCGATACGCCCGACGGCACCGGTGTGCGTGACTACATCCACGTCGAGGACCTGGCCTCGGCCCATCTCGACGCGCTCGACTACCTGCGCGCAGGCGGCGATTCGATCACGCTGAACTGCGGCTACGGTCACGGCTACAGCGTGCGCGAACTCATTGCCGCCGTCGAAGCGGCACATGGCGCACCCCTGACCGTTCAGGACGCGCCACGCCGCGCGGGCGATCCACCGTCGCTTGTGGCCCGCGCGGATCGCATCCGCGACGTGCTCGGGTGGTCGCCACAGCTCGACAGCCTTGACGCCATCGTGACGTCGAGCCTCAACTGGGAACGCCGCATTGCGGCGCGCGACCCGGGCGCTTACTGGCGCGACTGAGAACACAGCGCACTATGGGTTTCCGTCTGCCAAGGCCACGCTCGATCAATGCACTCGTATTGATCGGCTACGCCTGCATTATGCTGCCGCTGTCGGTGGCACTCGTGTGGGCCCTGCTGCAGCTCGACCGTTTCACCACTCGAAGCGAGTCGCTTATCGTGCGCGGTATCGAGGCGACCCAGAACAGCCGCGAGCTGCAGGAACAGCTCAGCATCATGGAACGCGTCGCACGCCAGTACCTCGTCTCCGAAGACGCCGAGCTCATCGGCTTTCTGCGCGAAGATGCCGCCGAAGCCGGCGCGGCAATTACCGCGCTTCAGGAACGCACCTCTAACGAGGAAGCGCTCGCGTTGCTCAACGTCATCGAGTCGCGCCTGACGACACTCATGATTGGTTTGACCCGTCAGCCCGCCGACCCCGGCAGCGCGGCAACCGCGACCGGGGGATTCGCCCAGGCTATCGCGGCGGCGCAGCAGCTTTCTCGCCTGCTCACCTCGGACATCGACACCCAACTCACGGCGCTGCAGGAAGACACGGCGGCTACGCGCACGGCGCTCGCCTGGCAGGCCGCCAGCCTGACGCTCATCAGCGTGCTGACTATGGGCTTTGTCACCTGGCGTGTGAGCCGACCCATTCGCGCTCTCGATCGCGCAATCCGGCAGCTCGGCGAAGGCCAATTCTCGCGTCACATCGAAGTTGATGGTCCGGCCGATCTCGTATCGCTGGGTCGCCAGCTCGAATGGCTGCGGCGGCGCCTGCTCGAGCTCGCGAAAGAAAAGAATCGCTTCTTGCGCCACATGTCACACGAACTCAAGACACCGCTCGCCAATATCCGCGAAGGCACTGAGCTACTGCTCGACGGGTCCGTCGGCGAACTCGACGCACCGCAGGTCGAAGTCACCGACATTTTGCGTAACAACGGCCTGCGCCTGCAGCGACTGATCGAAAACCTGCTCAACTTTTCGGCCTGGCAGAGCCGTAACGAAGTTCTCAACCTGAGCGAGTTCGCAATTGGCGACGTCGTCGATTCCGTGCTCAAAAGTCACGCACTTACGCTGCGTGGCCAGAGCGTCCGGCTGCTCGCCGACATCGACACGCTGACGGTGAACGCCGATCGGGAAATGATCCGGACGGTGCTCGACAACCTGATCTCCAATGCACTTAAGTTTTCGCCGCGTGGCGGATGCCTGCTGGTGCGCGTCAAGGACGGCAACGGCCAGTTCCAAATTGAGGTCGCCGACCAGGGTCCCGGCATCCCCATGCGCGAGCGCAAAAAGGTATTTGACGCGTTCTATCAGGGCGAGCAGGAACAAGGCGGCCTCGTGGCCGGGACAGGCATCGGGTTGTCGGTTGTGCTCGAATCGGTTCAGGCCCATGATGGCGTGGTGGACATTACCGACGACCAACAAGCGATTCGCACAGGGCGCGGCGACACCGTTGTCTTCACGGGTGCGCACTTTAGGATTCTCATCCCGCAGCCCGAAGTGCCCGAGCTCGCGACGCGGCAGGCCGCTAATGGCTAGCCGGGTCACAGTGTGCGTGGCGGCGGCCCTGCTGTTGTCCGGCTGCAGTTCTGTGGGCGGCCTGTTTGAGGGCAGCGGCGAATCGATCGACTCGAACGTCAGCCAGGAACCGTCCACAGTGCAGATCTATCTCGCCGACGTGGACCGCCTGCTGGGCCCAGACCCCACCGCGGCCGATCGAACGTGGCGCGAACTCGAACTCGATTTCGAACGCGCCCCGACGACGACCAACGCGCTGCGGCTGAGCCTTGCCATGGCCACACCCGGCCACGCCAACACGGACCTGGCTCGCGCCGACGGTATGTTGACCGATCTGCTGCAACGCCCCGAGCTCTTGCTCACCGACGAGCAGCTGCTTGCCAGTGTTCATTTGGCCTTGCTGCGTTCGCGCGTATCGGCCGAAAGCTCGGCACGCCAGGCGAGCAATACGGAAAGCCGCAGCAATGCACGCGAGCTCGCCGCGGCCCGGGCGCAGCTCGAGCTACTACAGGCCGACAACACGCGGCTGCGCGGCGCGCTGGCCGAGACCGAACAAAAGCTCGCGGCCATCTCAGAAATTGAACGTACGATCCGCGAGCGCGACGGCGATGCCGGCGTGCCGACCACAGAGGCGACGCGTAACGATGAGTGAACGCACCGTCAGGGGCCGCACGATGCGCGGTCGTATCCTTCTCGTCGATGACGACCCGGGCCTGCTGCGCCTACTAAGTATTCGATTGCGCGCCGAGAACTACACAGTCGAGGCCGTTGAGAGCGCGGTTGCCGCACTGGCCGTGCTGGGTCGGTTCCAACCCGACCTCGTAATCTCGGACCTGCGCATGGACAAGATGGACGGCATCGGCCTGTTGCAGGAACTGCAAAGCCGCACGCCGGGACTTAACGTGCTCATCATGACGGCGCACGGCACGATTCCAGACGCCGTCGAGGCGACAAAAAGCGGCGCGTTCGGATTCCTGACCAAGCCCATCGAAAAAGAAGAACTGCTGGCCAACGTCGAAAAGGCGCTCAAGAATTCGGGCACCTCGGCCAGCACCGAAGACTGGGCCAGCGAAATCATCACGCGCAACGCTACGATGCGCGACCGCCTGAACCAGGCGCGCATGGTGGCCGACACCGACGCGCGCGTACTTATCACGGGTGAGTCGGGCACAGGCAAAGAGCTGCTCGCACGCGCCGTTCACCGCGCGAGCAAGCGTGCTGACCAGCCGTTCGTCGCGATCAACTGCTCGGCCATGGCCGAGAATCTGCTCGAGTCCGAACTGTTCGGCCACGCCAAGGGGGCCTTCACGGGCGCCACCACGGCGCACAAGGGTCTGTTCCAGGCGGCCGACGGCGGCACACTGCTGCTCGACGAAATTGGTGACATGCCCATGCGCCTGCAGGTCAAGCTGCTGCGCGTGCTTCAGGAAAACCAGGTTCGACCAGTCGGCAGCACAGAGTCGGTGACCGTCGACGTACGTACGCTGTCAGCCACACACCGCGACCTGCGCGAGATGATGGCCTCCGGTCAGTTCCGCGAAGACCTGTACTACCGGCTCAACGTCGTCAACATTGAAATGCCGCCGCTCGATGGGCGCCGCGAGGACATCCCGCTGCTCGTCTCGCACTTCCTGCGTCAGCTGACCGACCAGGGTGACGCGGAGCGCAAGGTGTACGCGCCCGAAGCACTCGAGCTCCTGGTCATGGCCGAATGGCCCGGCAACATCCGCCAGCTCTACAACGTCGTGCGCCAGAACGTCGCGCTCTCAAATTCACCGGTGATCTCTGCAGAGCTTGTCCGCAGCGCCCTGGGCGCACACGGCGACAAGCTCCCGTCGTTCTCGGAGGCGCGCGACGAGTTCACGCGCAACTACCTCTCACAGATCCTGCAGATCACAGGCGGCAACGTGAGCCAGGCCGCACGGTTGGCCAAACGCAACCGCACCGATTTCTACAAGCTGCTGGCGCGCCACGACCTGAACCCCGACACGTTCAAGGAAGCGTAGTCAGGTCGATTCAGTCCGCATTGGCGGCCCTGGAAAACTCCGCAGACTCGATGCCGTGACGCTCGAGCAGATCGTAGAGCGTCGGTCGACTGACGCCCAACGCCGCTGCTGCACGCGAGATGTTTCCCGCTGTTTGCACCATGGCCTGGCGCACCGCGTTGCGCTCCGCAACGTCACGTACTTCGCGAAGGTTCAGTGACGGCACCGA
Source organism: Pseudomonadota bacterium (assembly GCA_039814545.1). Classification (GTDB taxonomy): domain Bacteria; phylum Pseudomonadota; class Gammaproteobacteria; order Steroidobacterales; family Woeseiaceae; genus CALBPI01. Next base: position 1,372 of record JBCCBB010000068.1, on the reverse strand, counting down.
CTCGCTGTCGGCCAGGCCCAGGTCCTCCGACGTGACCTGCCGGCCCTCTGCCATGATGACAGCACCTTTGATCTTGTTCTCGAGCTCGCGCACATTGCCGGGCCATCGGTGTGCCAGCATCGCGCGCTGCGCGTCGTCGCTGAAACCGCGCAGCGGCTTGCCTTGTTTCTTCGCGTACTTATCAAGCAACGTGCGCGCCAGCATGAGCACACCATTCTCGCGTTCGCGCAGCGGTGGGATGTCGATCTCGATTTCGCAGATGCGGTAGTAGAGGTCCTCGCGGAAGCCGCCCTCCGCGATCAGGTTCTGCAGGTTTTGATTCGTCGCGCAGACCACGCGGACGTCGACAGGAATCTCGACGCGGCCGCCAATGCGCTCGACGACGCGCTCCTGCAAAAAGCGAAGCAGCTTGGCCTGTAGTGGCAGCGGCATGTCGCCGATCTCGTCGAGGAACAGCGTACCGGCGTTCGCAAGCTCGACCTTGCCCGGCGTGGTCTTGTTGGCGCCCGTAAACGCGCCCTTCTCGAAGCCGAACAACTCTGACTCGAGCAGGTTTTCAGGGATTGCCGCACAGTTGATGGCCACGAAAGCCTTGTCCTTGCGCGGGCTTAGATCGTGCAGCGCACGCGACAATAGCTCTTTGCCCGTGCCGGACTCGCCGAGCAGCAGTGTGGTCACGTCGGTCGGCGCGACCTTTTCGATCATCCGGCAGACTTTGAGCATCGCCGGGCTCACCGCCACGATGCCATCGAGCGGCGAATGACCGCTCAACGCCGCCAGGCGCCGGTTCTCAGCCTCGAGCGCGGCCAGCGTTGCCGCGCGGTCGACGAGCAGGTTGAGGACGTCGGTGTCGACGGGCTTTTGATAGAAGTCGTAGGCGCCAGCAGCAACAGCACGCAGTGCGTTGTCTTTGTCGCCGTGGCCCGTGACGACGATGACCTTGGTGTGCGGCGCGATGGCCAGCGTCTCCTCGACGCAGGCGAGACCTTCCGTGACGCCCTCCGCGTCCGGCGGCAAGCCCAAATCCTGGAGCACAACAGCGGGTTCGTGACGACGGATCGCATCCAGCGCCTCGGTACGCGTTGTGGCCTGAACGATCTGGTAGTCCTCAAACACCCACTTGAGCTGGCTCTGCAGCCCCGGGTCGTCCTCAACGATCAGCAGGATCGGTTTGTCGTCTGCCATGAATGTCCTGTTCAGCGATGTCGCGGCGGCCCCCTGCCACGCCTCGGCGAGTGTGCCACGTCCGTGGGGCTGCGTCAGAACCGGAATCACAGCCTCAGATGTGACCGAATCACCCTTTCGGGAATCTCGAGTTTTTTTGCTAAATGCTATTGAGAATGATTCTCATTTCGCCTAGTATGCATCGCGT
>JBCCBB010000126.1:0-5776 GCA_039814545.1 Pseudomonadota bacterium | reverse complement strand
CAGTTCTGCGTTGTTGGTGAGCACGCGGTCCGTGAAGGCTTCGAGCGCGGGGTCCGAAAACGAGCCAAGCCAGGCCGGATCGATCTCGCCCGCGGCGTCGAGGCGCTGCCAGCCTTCAGGCAGGTCGAGCGCGCGTTCAACAGTGTTCACGGCCTGGCGATCGGACACGGTCGCGCAGCCCGCAATGAGGGCTGCGGCGACGATCACGAGGCTGACGCGCGGTTGGTGCATGGGGGGCTTCTCGCGGGCAAAAGAGACCAGGCCACTGGCGCTCAGCGCGTCAGCGGCGTGTTGTCTAAATTTTCAATAGACAAAAGTGTACCACAGAGCCTCGACAGGGCCCCGTGAACTTCGACAAGAAGTGTCAAGATGCGCTAAATCAGGTCGCGTAGGGCGCGAACGGCATCTCGAGTGCCTCAGCGACGGCCTCGTGCGTGACCTTGCCGTCGTGCACGTTCACGCCTTCCCGGAAATGCGGGTCATGGGCCAGCAGGTCGAGCCCGCCGCTAGCCAGTCGGTGCACGTAGGGCAGGGTGGCGTTGGTGAGCGCGAACGTTGAGGTGCGCGCCACGCCGCCGGGCATGTTGGCCACGCAGTAGTGCACAACCCCGTCGACCTCGTAGGTCGGTTCCTCGTGTGTCGTGGGGCGCGAGGTTTCGAAACAGCCACCCTGGTCGATGGAGACATCGACGAGCACCGCGCCCTTTTTCATGCCGGCGAGCATGTCACGCGTGATGAGCTTGGGTGCCGCGGCGCCCGGGATCAGCACGGTGCCGATGATGAGGTCGGCATGGGCGACGGCCGCAGCAATCGCATTGTGGCTCGAGTAACGCAGCGCCGTCTGCGTGCCGTAGTCGAGGTCGAGCGCCTCGAGTCGGGCCACTGATTTCTCAAACAGCGTGACATCAGCGCGCGCGCCCAGCGCCATCTGCAGTGCGTTGGTGCCTGCCACGCCGCCGCCCAGGATCACGACCTTGGCGGCACCCACGCCGGGCACACCCGAGAGCAACAACCCACGGCCGCCCGCAGCGGATTCCAGCAGGTGTGCGCCCACCTGGACCGACAGTCTTCCTGCGACCTGGCTCATGGGGCGCAGCAGCGGCAGACCGCCTTCGGGAGCCGTGATTGTCTCGTAGGCGATGGCCGTGCAGCCCGAAGCACAGAGTGCCTCCGCCTGCGGCTTGTCGGCGGCCAGGTGCAGGTACGTGAACAGCGTGTGGCGCGGTGTGAGTTTCTCGCACTCGACGAGCTGCGGTTCTTTGACCTTAACGATCAGGTCCGCGCTATCGAATACCGCATCGGCGTCAGGGACGATCGTGGCGCCCGCTGCCTCGTATTGCGCGTCCGTGATGCTGACGCCTTCGCCGGCGCCCGATTGAACATAAACCGCGTGCCCCGCACGCGTCAGGTCGGCCACGCCATCGTCGGTCATGCCAACGCGCCGCTCGGCCACTTTGATCTCTGTTGGTACGCCTACACGCATTGCGCCGTCCCGTGTGTCGTCGTTGTTGTGAGCCCTTAATTATCGCACGCCGAGGCGTCTCGTGGCGGGCCTGGAAACGGCGCACCTGAAGAAAAACCGCGGTCCGTCGCTAACGGGGTCAGGTGGCACAACCGGGTTTCAAAAATGGCAGAGAACCCCACCGGCGCCACGCGTACCCGCTCGGGCTGTCGCGCACTGGCAGGCAGCCTGGTTTGCACGGTCATGGCCGCTTGTAGCGGCGGTGGCGGCAGTGCCCCGCAGGTGGCTGCACCTGTCGAGCCTGATATTGCGCGTGACCTGGAATTAGCGGCACTGGCTTACAGTCCCGACGAACGCACTCCGCCCGGATTCTATTCCGAGGCGGTGCGCTATCCCGATCGCAGTGAGTTTCGATTCCACATCAAGAGTGATGACCTGGGCGTCGCGGCGCCGCTGGCGTTTGAGATGTGTAGCGATGACTTCAATGAGGCGCTGCAGTGGTCGGAGACCGGCGCTGATGCGCGCGACTTCGAAACGACCTTGACCGGTAATGCAGAGACCGACTGGTTCTTCGAGTTCGACCGAGCCGTCATCGACGTACAGCCGGCTGTCGTCATCAACCGCGTCTTCAAATGCAGTGCGCTCGACCGCGCGGGCCTCGCGCCCGATGGTTATGCAGGCCAGCTCATGGTGCGGCCGCTGGGCGCTGACGCGCTGCGCTTTGTCGCCGAATACCTCTGGCAGTACAGCATTTACAACAACGCGCTCAATGCCGTGTCCGCCAGCGCCTCGGGAACCGATGCCGGTGCGCTTGTGCACGACCTCGAGCGCGTTGAGGTACTCGTGGGGGAAGGGCAGACGAGCGGATGCGACCGCATCGAGGTCTGGACCTGGCGCTGGACGGCCGACACGACGACGGGTGCGCTGACCAGCGAACAGCGGTTCGAGCGGGCTTTCGACGCGCGCTTTGAAAACGCCACCGCCCAGCTCTGCGGCAGCTGACGTCGATGGCCAAAACCTCGCTGATCATGGCGCTCCCGGATCCGATTCTCGTGGTGCGCCGCGATGGACTGATCGTCGACTCAATTGGGGGCAAGACCTTCACGATGGACCTTGAGCCTGACGCCATCGTCGGTGAGACCATCGAGGACGCTTTACCCACGAGCTTTGCCGACCGGCTCAAGTTTCTGATCCCGCGTGTGCTGCGGGGGCGCGATGCTGCCAATGACACCGTGCATGAAGCCGGACGTCGCTTTGAGCTGCGCGTCAGTGTGCACGGGCGCGAGCGCGTGCTGGTCGTGCTCCGCGAGCTTGGCGGCGGCAACGCGAGCGTGGAGGGCACGGCGGCCTACATCGACGAGGACATCGTCACGGGGCTCATCGAGCGCCAGCGCGCCCTGGCGCTGCTCGATGACAGCATCACGGGCGCGAAGCTGGCCGAACGGCCGCTGACCATCTTTTGCTGCGGCATCCGCAACTACGAGGACTGCTGCGCGGGCTTCGGACAGGCTATGGCCGACGCGATGCAGCGTGTCGCGGCGCAGCGCCTGCAACGCGCCTGCGAGGTGAGCCTCGACGACACCTTGTTGCGCGTCGACGGCCGGCCGCTGCTCACGCGCGTGAGCGACGGGTCCTACCTGTTCGCGTTGCGCGAGCCGGACAGCCCCGACCTGGTGGAACGGGTGACCGCAGTATTGCGCGCGGCGTTTGCCGAGCCGCTGTCGCTGGCCGACACGCTCGTCGAAGTCCGTCTCAACATCGGATGCGCCTCGTTGCCCCGCGACGGTGAGACGGCGGGTGAGCTCTTGCGTGACGCCATGGCCGCGATGCGTGAGGCGGGGCGTCTCGATCGTACGATGATCTCGCGCTTCGGGGGCGCGGCCAAGTCGCGCGCTATGGGCGCCGAGGACCTTGGGACGGAGCTGCGCTGGGCGCTCGACAAAAGTCAGTTCGAGCTGCACTACCAGCCCGTATTCAACCTCTCCGATGCGACGCCCGTGGCCATCGAGGCGTTCCTGCGCTGGCAACACCCGCTGCGCGGCGTAATCCCGGCGGCGGACTTTATGCCTTATGCCTCGGCGGCAGGTATCGCCTCCGATATCGACGACTGGGTTCTGCGCACCGCCTGTACTGACGTCAACGCCGTTCGTGAGGTGAGCGAGCTACCACTGGCCGTGACGGTGAACCTCTCTTCGGACTGGATCACGCGCGACGCGCTCATTGAAAACCTGCGCGCACTGTTCGACGAGCTCGAGTTTGAGCCTGCGCGGCTGCAGCTCGATCTCACCGAGCGCATGCTCATGCGCAGCGCCAACGCGGGTCCGCTCATCGCACACCTCAAAGCGATGCAGGTGGGCATCCAGATCGACGACTTCGGCTGCGGCTACACCTCGCTGTCGGAGCTCCGGCGCCTGCCGCTCGACGCGCTCAAGATTGGGGGTTCATTCACCCACCGCATTGGCGCGGCCACAGAGGACGAGGCCCTGTGTCGCAGCGTCATTGCGCTCGCGCACGCCTACGGCATGCGCTGCATTGCAGAAGCTGTGGAGCGACAGGACCAGGTGCAGTTCCTGCGGGAGGCGGGCTGCGACGAGGTCCAGGGCGTGTTGTTCGGCGAGCCCATGGTGTTCGACGAGCTGCTCGTGTTCCTGCAGCAATTCACGCTGGGCATGTCCCAGCGAAGTGGTTAATTCACCCCACGACGCTGCGGGCGCCAGGCTGGTACACTGGCTGGCACGGATACATCGGCTGAACCTGGGGGGGACACCATGCAGGCCGACTCAACCCTGACTGACGGGGTGCCGGCGCAAGCCGACAAACCACCGCGGTCGTACTACGTCATTTCGGCGCTGGCGCTCGTTTGGTACGCCATCGGCGTCACGGCGTTCGTCACCCAGGTCACGTCTGCACCGGCGCAGCTCGGGCAAACGCCAGAGCAGGTCGCTTTCTACGAGCAGGTGCCCAACTGGGTGCTCACGGCCATGGCCGTGTCCACGTTTGGCGGGGTGTTCGCATGCTTCATGCTGCTCATCCGTAACCGGCAGGCCCTTCCACTCTTCGGTGTCTCTCTTCTGGCTGTGCTTGTCCAGGACGTCTACAACTTTCTGATGGCCGATGCGCTGTCAGTCTTCGGGGCGCAGATGCTTGTGCTGCCAGTACTTGTACTGGGCATTGGCATCGCCATGCTCGTCTACGCTATGCGCGCGCTGCGGCGCGGCTGGTTGTAGGTGGGTCGGCGGCGGCCCGCAGGGGGGTGGGCCGCCGCCATTCTTAACAAGCTCCCGCCTTAGTCGATGGCCAGCGGTGCCTGGCCGCGACGGCCTTCGCGCCACCAACCCGTCTCAATCGCGATGCTGGCCTCATTGGCCTCGGTGCTGACTTCGCAGAGCGCACGGTAGCGGGCCGATTTGTCAGCGGTGTCCACCTTGTGGCGTACCGTCAGCCAGAACGTGGCGTTGCCGTCGGCTTCGACATTACGAATGCGGTTGATCCGCGTGTGGCCATTGCCGAGCTCAGTGCGGATCGCGTCCTCACAGGCTTCGAGCATGCGCGCATTGGTGCGTGCTTCAGCGGGGCTGGCTGCGGCCATCGTCACGGCTGCTACGGCAGCCACCAGAGTCGTCTTGATCAGTGCGTGCATGTTGATCTCCAGGCCCGGTGCGGTTGGGGGGATAGGGGGGGTTTGCACCGGACAGGTATGAAGCCTAGGATTGCGGTGACGCATAAGCAATTTCAAAAACGAAAGTTACTATTGCACTAATGCATAACTTTGATTGGGACGACATCCGGGTCTTTCTGGCCATCGTCGAGCACGGTTCGCTGAACCAGGCCGCCGACTACCTGGCCATTAACCAGAGCACCGTGAGCCGACGTATTGCCGCGCTCGAGGAGCGGCTGGGTGTCAACTTGTTCGAGCGCAAGCGCGGCAGCCGCTGGGCTGTTACTCCGGCCGGCGAGCAGATGCTCGAGTCGGCCGAAAAGATGAACGACTTTGCGGACGCGATCTCGCGCGACGTGCTCTCGAACAGCACCGAGGTGCGTGGGCACGTGACCGTCACCTTCGCTGAGGTAGGTACGCGCTACATTGCGGCGCCGGCACTGGGTGAGCTCGCGAAGCAATACTCGGAACTGTCGCTGACGTTGCTCGTCGACCCAAACCCGCTCAACCTTGCAGCGCGCGAGGCGGACGTGGCGATCCGCATTGGCGACGTGATGCCCGACGACGTTTTAGCCACGCAGATCTGCACGGCGTCGGTCGCCATTTACGGCACGCCTGAACTGCACGAGCGCTACCGCAACGGCGAGGAAGGCCTG
>JBCCBB010000016.1:0-41216 GCA_039814545.1 Pseudomonadota bacterium | reverse complement strand
CCCGAAGAGACTGTGAGCCAGACCTTTAACAACCCCGAGACCCGCGAGCGCTGGGAGTGGGTACAGCAGGCGATTGGTTTCGCCGAGCTGGACTCGCACCGTGAGTTCGAGTGCCGGTTCACGGAGTCCGCCGATACGGCCCCGTCGCCGTTCGTCGAGGAGTAGCCCTTGGAAGTCACGATGCAGTGGTGGGACGCGCTAGACGACCTCTGGTACGCGGCACGTTTGCGCCTGTCGGCACTGCACTACATCGTCGCGCCGCTGAACCGTGCGTTGCTGGCTGTTGCCGGGCTGCTGCTGATCCTCTGATCCCCCCAGAGCACGCCCACGCCGGTTGAAATCGGCGCCGGCGCATCAATATTGCCCACTTCGATGCCCAATCGGAGTGCCGGCATGGCCGAAGACACCCCCAAAGAGACCATCGGCTTCCAGGCCGAGGTCAAACAGCTGCTCAAGCTCATGATCCACTCCTTGTACAGCAACAAGGAGATCTTCCTGCGCGAGCTCATCTCGAATGCGTCCGATGCGCTCGACAAGCTGCGTTTCGAGGCTATCGCCAGCCCGGATCTGGCCGCCGATGACCCGGATCTCGGGGTCACGATTGCGCTCGATGAGGCGGGCAACACGCTCACGATCACCGATAACGGCATCGGTATGAGCCGCGATGAGGTCATTAGCAACCTGGGCACGATCGCGCGCTCGGGTACGGCTGAATTTCTGGGCAAGTTGAGCGGTGACGCCCGCAAGGACGCGCAGCTGATTGGCCAGTTCGGCGTTGGCTTCTACGCCTCGTTTATCGTCGCCGACCGGGTTACGGTCGAAACGCGCCGCGCAGGCCTGGGCCCAGATGCGGCGGTGCGCTGGGAATCGGCCGGCGAGGGCGACTACACGCTCGAGCCCGTCGAGCGCGACGCGCGCGGCACGACAATCACCTTGCACCTGAAGCCCGACGAAAAAGAGTTCGCACAGGGCTACCGGATTTCGTCACTGGTCAAACGCTACTCCGACCACATCGCCTTTCCTGTTCGCCTTTCGGGCGAGGAAGGCGCCGAGACGATCAACTCGGCGACCGCACTCTGGACGCGGTCGCGCGCCGAGGTTGAAGACGACGAGTACAAGGAGTTCTACCAGCACCTGACGCACGACTTCGAGCCGCCACTGGCTTGGTCGCACAACCGCGTCGAGGGCAAACGCGAATACACAAGCCTGGTCTACATTCCGGGGCGCGCACCGTTCGACCTTTGGAACCGCGAGGCGCCGCGAGGCCTCAAGCTCTACGTGCAGCGTGTGTTCATCATGGATGACGCCGAGCAGTTCTTGCCGCTGTACCTGCGTTTTGTGCGCGGTGTGATTGACTGCGCCGACCTGCCGCTCAATGTGTCCCGCGAATTGCTGCAATCGAGCCCCGCGATTGACGCGATGCGCTCCGCGCTGACCAAGCGCGTGCTGTCGACGCTCGACAAGATGGCGAGCAATGAACCCGAAGACTACGCGCGCTTTTGGGGCGAGTTCGGCGAGGTGCTCAAGGAAGGTCTGGCTGAGGATACGGCCAGCCGCGATGCGCTCAACACGCTGTTGCGCTTCACGACCACGCGTTCCGAGGACGACAGCCAGAGCGAAACATTGGCGGGCTACGTCGAGCGCATGGTCAAAGGCCAGGACACCATCTACTACCTCACGGCCGAGTCGCTGGCCGCGGCCAAGGCCAGCCCGCACCTCGAGGTCTTCAAGAAGCGCGGCATTGAAGTGCTGCTGCTCACGGACCGCCTCGATGAGTGGATGATCGGCTACCTGACGGAGTTTGACGGCAAGTCGCTGCAGGACGTGCGTCGTGACGGGTTGGACTTGCCTGAGGGCGATGCCGCAGACGACGGGGAAGACCGCGCCGATGAAGGCGTTCTCGAGCGTCTCGGCAAGTGCCTCGACGATGCGGTCTCAGGCGTGCGCGCCAGCGACCGACTCGTCGAGTCTCCGGCCTGCCTCGTCGTGGGTGCGGATGACATGGGTGCGCAGATGCGACGCATGCTCGAAGCGGCCGGGCAGGAGGTGCCGGAGTCGAAGCCTGCGCTTGAGGTGAATCTCGGACACCCGCTCGTGCGACGGCTCGAGACCGCTGCCGATGACGCCCGTTTCGAGGATCTCGCGCGCGTCCTGCTGGGGCAGGCTGAGATTGCCGAAGGCGATTTGCCGGCCGATCCCGCCGACTACGTGGGCCGACTCAACCGGCTGCTTGTCGAGCTGTCAGGCTGAGCGCAGGTGCGGCGGCACGAGCCGCCGCTCCAGCAGATCGAAGACGAGGTCCGTGGCGATAGCCAGCAGGGCTGCGGGCAGCGCGCCTGCGAGGATCAAGCCCGTGTCGTTGAGCGCGAGCCCCGTCACGATGGGCTGACCCAGCCCGCCCGCACCAATGAAGGCGGCCAGTGTGGCTGTACCGATCGCGATGACGGCGGCGGTTCGCAGGCCGGCAATGATGTGCGGCATGGCGAGCGGCACGAGCACGTACCGACGTCGCTCAGATGCGGTCATACCCAGGGCATCGGCGACGGTCAGATAGACGGGCTCGATCGCATTGATGGCCGTGAGCGTCGCGCGCACGATCGGCAACAGCGCGTAGAGAAACAACGCGATGACGGCGGGCACGACGCCGATGCCGACCAGCGGAATCATGAGCGCGAGCAACGCAATCGACGGAATGGTCTGCAGCAGGCCGCAGACGTAGAGCAACGCGCTGGCGGCGCGTGCAAACGGTTGCAAGACGAGCGCCAGCGTGACACCCACCACGCCGGCCAGTAACAGGGCGGCGAGCGTGAGTTGAATGTGGCGCGCCGTGTTTTCGGCGAGGCGTGGCCAGAATTGAGACGGCACGGGCGCGTTGGCATCGGCGAGACCGGAGGTCGCCAGGAAGCTCGCGGCGACCGTGGCAATCCCTTCACCATCGAGCGCAGCGCGCGCGTTGAGCGCCTGCATCGTGGCCTCGTCGATGCGGCCTTCGAGCTCTGCCAGCGCGGCAACAACGTCGGGTGCGAGTGTTGTGCGCGCAAGCCACACGGCGTCGTAACGGGGAAAGAAGGCGCGGTCATCGTCAAGCAGGACGAGATCGGCGCGTGATAGTTCGCCGTCGGTTGAGTAGGCGTCTGTCAGATCGGCGCCGCCTGAGGCGAGCGCCTCATAGGCCAGGCCATGCTCGATGCCGCGCGAACGTAGCGTCAGGCCGTAGTGGGCACTGAGTGCCGGCCAGCCGTCGTTGCGCGCGCGAAACTCGTGGCTGAGTGCGGCGTCGATGCCCGTTTCGCCAACGAGATCGGAAATCTGCGTGAGGCCTTTCGCTTCGGCGATCTCTTTTCGCAACGCGAGGACATAGGTGTTGTTAAAGCCCGGCGGGGCGTAGGTGGCGAGGCCCTGCTCGGCCAACGGGGGCGTGACGTCGGTGAGCGTGGTGTCGCCGAGAATGGCGGCTGCAATCGTGCCCGTGTATTCGGGATAAAGATCGATCTCGCTGGCCCGCAGCGCGTCGTAGCAAATCTTCGTGCCGCCAAGCCCGAACTGACGCACGACCTCAATGCCACGGGCTTCGAGGTGTTGCGCCGCGATCTCGCCCAGCAGGTAGCTCTCCGTGAAGTTCTTGCTGCCGATGCGTACGGGCTCGGCCCAGGCGGGCAGGGCGACCAGCACGAGTGCTGCAATCAGCCCGCGCACTGGAAGGCCTCCACGAGTTCAATGGCGTAGGGATCACGCGGGTCCGTGAGCACCTCATCTCGGGGCCCTTCGCGCACGATGCGCCCCGCGTTGAGGATGACGAGCCGGTCGGCCAGCCGCGCGGCCTCATCAAGATCGTGCGTCACGAGCAGCGCGCTCTTGATTTCGGTGCCACGCAACGCCACAAATCGTTCGTGAGTGGCCAGGCGCGTGATCGCATCGAGGCCCGAGAACGCCTCGTCGAGCAGCAGCAGCTCGGGCTCAAGGGCGAGGGCGCGGGCGAGACCGGCCCGTTGCTGCTGGCCGCCGGATGCTGCTGCGGGATAGCGCTCGGCCAGATCCGGTGACAGCTGCATGGCGTCGAGCAGGGCGGCGACCCGAGCCGCGATGGCCTCGGGGTTGTGGCCTGCGAGCCGCAACGGCAACCCGATGTTCTCGGCGATGGACAGGTGCGGCAGCAACCCGATTTGCTGCATCGCGTAACCCGTGTCGCGACGCACGTCGCGAAGCCGATCCGGCGTGAGCGCCTGGCCATGCCGGCGCACGGTGCCGGCGTGCGGGGTGACGAGCCCGTTGAGCAACCGTAGCAGCGTGGACTTGCCGCTGCCGCTGGCCCCAATGACGGCTGTGACGCAACCGGCGGGCAGGGTCAGGCGAATACGGTGGAGGATGTGGTTGCCGCCAAGGATGACGTCCACGTCTTCAAGTTGGGCTGTTGGGGCGGCATCGGACATCGCGGTGCTGGCCAGTGTGGCCGACAGCGTGCTGCAGTGGCAAGCGCTGCCCCAATGCGCAATCGAGTACAATCGGGGGATTCCCCCGGAGGAGAGTGAGCATGGCCGACTCGGCACGACGCAAGGGCGTCTCTTCGGCAGACCTTTCAGATCGCATCGCGAATCTGACCGACGAGCAGCGCCGCATTACCCAGGACAAAGGCACCGAGGCGCCGTTCACGGGCGCGCTGCTGGCCAACAAGGGTGATGGCACCTACCACTGCGTGGTGTGCGACATGCCGCTGTTCTCGAGTGAGCACAAATACGACTCGGGCTCGGGTTGGCCGAGCTTTTGGCTGCCGCTCGCGGGCGACAATGTGCGCACGGAGCGCGATACGAGCCATGGCATGATTCGTGACGAAGTGCTCTGCGCCAATTGTGGCGCGCACCTGGGCCACGTGTTTCCCGATGGTCCGCAGCCCACGGGGATGCGGTATTGCATCAATTCCGCATCGCTCGATTTCAGCAACTCAGAACCCGGTACTTCCAACAAGGACTCAGAAAACAATGATTGAAAAAGGCTTTCGTGTGGCGCTGGTCGCACTGTGTCTGTCGCTGGCCGCGTGCAGCGCGCCTGGAACAGACTGTAACGCCGTTGCGAAGGGGGCGCGTGACGTGAAACCGGGATTGCCTGAGGGCGTTGAAGGCATTGAGGCCACGATTACCACAGCGGGTCGCGACCACGCCGTCGGCGAGGGCGACATCGCGTACATGCATTACACGGGCTGGCTCTACGACCCCGAGGCTGAGGACGGGCGGGGCGAGCAATTCGACAGCTCACGCGATCGCGGCAGGACGTTCGACTTCCCGCTGGGCGGTGGCCGCGTCATCAAGGGCTGGGACCTGGGCATTGCCGGCATGCAGATCGGCGAAGTGCGCCAACTCAAGATTGCCCCTGCGCTCGGCTACGGCGACCGCGGTGCGGGCGCTGTGATTCCGCCGGGCGCGACGCTGCTGTTTGAGGTCGAGCTTGTAAGTTTCCAACGCTGCACGACCTACGAGTAATCGGATGGATCCCGCCGCCGGCGCAAAGCGACGTGAACTGACCCGCTTGCCGAAACGGCTTGCGGGGGCTTTCGCGGGCGCCTGCGTCGTCGTGCTGGCGCTGACACTCACAGCCGCCGCGCTCATTCGCCTGTTCGATGACGAGCGCCGTGATCCCGATGCGATCACGGCGCACCCCGTGCAGGCGCTGGGCTACGACAGCGTGGATCTCGCCGAGCTACTCGGGGAGCCGCGTTACCAGCTGCCCGACCTGGAACCGCCGCCTGCGTTGCCTCCGGCGACACCGCGTGCGGAGCGTCAGGTATCAGGATTCGTGATGGTGGAAGTCACTGTCGACGCCAATGGCCGCGCCACGGATGCGCGCGTCATTGATGCGGCGCCGGCCGGGATTTACGAAAGCCAGGCTGTGGCCGAGGCGCTCGCGGGACAATACGCGTCCGGGCTTCCGGGCCGCCGCGACACGGTGGTGCGCTTCTCCGTACCTGCCGCCGACGCGTCGCGCTAGCGCGCGTCGCGCTCGAACCGCAACGCGATACGGCGGTTCTTCCTTCTGCCGTCACGCGTGTCGTTGTCCGCGACGGGGCGGGTACCCCCGAAACCTGCAATGCGTAGTCGTTCACCTGTGATGCCGCGCGCCGTAAGTGCGTCGCCGACGGCCTGTGCACGAGCGGAACTTAAGGCGAGATTCTCATCGGGGTTGCCGCGATTGTCCGTGTGCCCCTCGATGTGCAGCACGCTCGTCGGGCACTGCAGCATCAGGTTGGCGATGTCGTCGATGAGTGCGTCGTGCAGTCCGGGCAGGGTGCTGCTGGCAGCCTCGAAGCGAATGGTCTCGCGCGACGTCAGGAAGTCGAGTCCTTGAACGCACAGTTCGTGCTGCGCCGCTTCGTCGGCGCGCAGCCCGCCGGAGGCTGCGACGACGAGAAGCAGAAGCAGCGCGCCGGCGCAACGCGTCATGCGCTGTCGGCACCAATCAGTTTGCGGGCTTGTTCCACCCAACGGTCGCGCCGGATGCGCCCCGGGAAGCGCAGTGCGCCATCGAGTTTGTCGATACGGGTGTCGTCGAGCCCGGCCAACTCCGACAGCGTGCGGATGCCGTGTGCGGCAAGCTCGCGTTTCATGGCCGGACCGATGCCGCTCACGAGGCGCAGGTCTTCGGAGCGCCCGCGCGCGGTGTCGTCGGGCGATGCTTCCTCGGCGACAGGTGCGGGTGTCGGGGCAGAATCGGGCTCCGGCGTCGGTACCTCGTCGCGCGTCTCGCGTGCCTCGCGCGTCCGTTGAATAACGAGCCGCAGCTGGCGTGACAGTTTCTTGCGCTCTTCGCGTTCGGTGGCCATGCGCGTCTGCGTTTCGTTCATGCGCTTTTCGAGTTGGCGGCGCAGGGCCATTTGCTCGTCGAGTGCTTCGCGCATGGTGGCGACACGTCGGTCGGCCTGGTGCTGGCGATGGTGCGCATCGTCGACCTTCTGTTGCAGCTCGTCACGCTGGCGCTGTTGTCGGTCGAGCGCCGCCTGTTGTGTTTCGAGCTGCGTCTGCAAACGTGACAGGCGCACGGCGTCGCCGCGCTCTCGGCGTTCGCCGCGCAGGAGCCAGCCGAGCAATGCGCCAAGCGCACAGGCACCAGCCAGTAATGCAATAGTCAGCGGTTGCATGGTCGCGTCAATGATCGGGTCCTTGGCACCCAAGTCAATTATCACTGTTGTGCCAAGTCTAGGGAACCACGGTGGGGCAATACCATCGACGGTGCATCACTTTTGTGCATCGGGCGGATTCGTCTTGCCAAAGCCTATTTTGCGGTGTCGGCATGTAGAATGCCGGCAATTCCCAAGGAACCTTCATGGATCACGATTTCATTTCAATCGGTATCGTGTTCGTTGTTTTCCTCGGCGTGGTCTCGCAATGGATCGCGTGGAAACTGCGTCTGCCGGCCATCGTGCTGTTGTCGATAGCCGGGCTTATCGCCGGACCGGGCTTGGGTCTTGTCGACCCGACCGCGCAGCTCGGTGAGCTGTTGCGCCCCCTCATCGGCCTGTGCGTCGCCGTCATTCTTTTCGAGGGCGGCCTCAGCCTGAACCTTGCCGAGCTCAAGCACGCGCGCAGCGGCGTGCGCCGCCTAGTCTATCTGGGTGCACCGCTGGCCTGGGTGTTCTCGGGCGCCTGTGCTTATTTCATCGGCGGCTTCGACGCGGCCACGTCGCTCGTCTTCGGCGCCATCATGGTGGTCACGGGTCCGACCGTGATCATGCCGCTCTTGCGCCAGGCGGCACTCAATCGGCGCACGGCGTCGTATTTGAAATGGGAAGGCATCGTCAACGACCCGATCGGTGCGTTGCTCGCGGTGCTCGTGTTCCAGTTCTTTGTCTTCAGCGGGCAAGGCTCCGGGCTTGCAGAAGTCTTCGAGTCGTTGGGGCTCGCGATGCTGTCCGGGCTGTTGTTCGGCGGCATCGGCGGCTGGCTCACCGGGCTCGCGTTTCGCGCCGGCATGGTGCCTGAGTACCTCAAGAGCCCGGTGATGTTGGGCATGGTGCTCATGATGTATGTGGCCGCCAACTATGTGCAGCACGAAGCGGGCCTGTTGGCTGTCACGATCATGGGCATCGTTATTGCCAACATGAACCTGCCGGGCTTCGGCGATATGCGGCGCTTCAAGGAATACATCACGATCATGCTCGTGTCGCTGGTGTTCATCCTGCTCACGGCCGATCTCGATATCGCATCGCTCGCATCCATTGGCTGGCGCGGCGGCGCCCTGGTGGCCGCGTTGCTGCTGCTCGCGCGCCCCGCGGCCATCATGCTGGCCACGATCAACGCGGACATGGAATTTCGCGAGCGCCTCTTGCTGGCCTGGATCGCCCCGCGGGGCATCGTCGCCGCGGCGACGGCCGGTATCATGGGCCCGGGCCTGGTCGATGAGGGTTACCAGGCTGAGGTCCTGTTGCCCATGGTGTTCGCCGTCATCTTCGCGACGGTGTTGCTGCACGGTTTTTCACTGAACTGGCTGGCGGCTCGTTTGGGTCTTGCCTCGCGGCACCGCGACAGCGTGGTCATCGTCGGTGCCTCGCCCTGGTCGACGGAACTCGCGCGCACGCTGAGCAACATGGGCGTCAACGTGCTCATCGCCGATTCCAGCTGGCACGCACTGCGTGAGTCGCGCCTGGCAGGTTTGCAGGTGTTCTACGGCGAGATCCTTTCGGAGTTTGCCGAGGAGTCGGTGGAGCTTGCCCACGTGCGCACGGTGCTCGCGGCGACCAGCAACGACGCCTACAACGCGCTCGTGTGCAGCTCGATCGCGCCCGAAGTCGGCCAGGACCGTGTGTTCCAGTTGCCCATGGGGCGCAAGGACGACGATGACCCGAAGGCCGTGGCCCGAGGTGTGCGTGGTCGTATCGCATTCGACAAGGATGCGGTCTACGAGAAGCTCTGGCGCAACTACGTGCGAGGCTGGACCTTTGCGCGCACCCGCTTGTCTGACACCTACAGCTACAGTGATTTCTTAGGCGACCAGCCCGCGGACGCGCTGACCATTCTGGTCGTCAGCGCCAACGACAACGTGCAGTTCGTGGCGTCGCAAACGGAGATCGAGCCCAAGTCCGGCGACACGATTGTTTACTTCGCGCCGCCCAAACCCAAGAAAGCACCGGAGGCTGCTGGCGATGCCGAAGCAAGTCCTGCGTGAAGCGGCCCGCGTAGACGGGCCAGCGGGCGTTCTCGAAACGCTCGTGGAGTATCCGGCGGCCGTCACCGAAAACACGCCCGTCGCCGTGATCGCGCACCCGCACCCCGCGCATGGGGGCGCCATGACCAACAAGGTCGTCGCCACGCTGGCACGCGCCTTCAATCTCTGTGGCCAGGTTGCCGTGCGCTTCAATTTTCGGGGCGTCGGTGCGAGCGATGGTGCCTACGACGAGGGCCGCGGTGAGCTGACAGATCTGCTGGCGGTGCTCAACTGGTCGCGTGAGCGCTGGCCCGATGTGCCCGTCTCTTTGGCCGGTTTTTCGTTCGGCGCGGGCATGGCAGTCGCGGCAACGCAGCACGCCGAGGTACCGCAGGTGCTGCTCGTCGCACCGCCGGTCGGAAGGATCATGGACCCGAGCCTGCGCTTACCGGACGCCGTCAGCGCCTACGTTGTGCAGGGCGCGAAAGATGAGCTCGTTGATGCTGATGCGGTGGTGGCCTGGGCGGATACGCAGCCGCCCGGGATCGAGGTTGCGGTGCTGCCCGAGGCTGATCATTTCTTTCACGGCCAACTCGTGGTGCTGCGTGAAACCCTTATAGGCTTCATAAGCGCGGGGCAGACCGCGTGAGCCGCATGGGTATGCTCGCTGCGCTTAAGAAACAGATCGAGGTGTTGTTGTCGGGCAACGACAGCACCGACACCGAGGCGGATCGACAGCACGGTATCCGTCTCGCAACGGCAACGCTGATGGCAGAAGTGGCGCGCGCTGATCGCGTGTTCGACACGCGTGAGCTCGCGGCACTGCGTGAAGGCTTGCAGCGCCATTTCGGGCTCACGGACGAGGAGACGGGCATGGTGGTCGATGCCGGGCTCGAGGAGGCCGAGGCGGCAATTTCACTGCAGGGTTTTACGCGCCCGTTGCACGAGGCCCTTTCCGCGGGGGAGAAGGCACAGATCGTCGACATGCTTTGGCGTGTCGCAGCCGCGGACGGCGAGCTCGACAAGCACGAGGACGCGCTGATCGGAAAGATCGGTGAACTCTTGTACGTCCCGCGCAGCGAGGTGCTGCGGTTGAAGCACGAGAACGGACTCTAGCGGGCAAAAAAAAGCCCCGCCGAGGCGGGGCTTCTTGTCTGGTCGAGCCGGTTCTGGCTCAGACCATGTCTTTCAGGCCCTTAAGCGCGGCGACCTTGACGGTCTTCGATGCCGGCTTGGCTTTGAACATCATCTCTTCGCCCGTGAACGGGTTGACGCCCTTGCGTGCCTTCGTCGCAGGCTTCTTGACCACGCGCAGCTTCATGAGGCCCGGTACGGTAAACGTGCCCGGTGCACCACGGCCGCCAAGGTTCTTTTTGATGAGGCCAGACATGGACTCGAATACCGCGGCGACGTCCTTGCGGGTCAGACCCGTCTCATCGGCAATGTGCCGGTAGATCTCGGACTTGGTCGGTGCCTTTTTCGCTGCGGTCGTCTTTTTCTTTGCTGCCATCTGGTCAGAACTCCTGGGGTCTAAAACAAACTCGACGGGTCAAACCCGCCGCCAAAATCGCGCGTACCTTAACACAGCTATTCTGCAGGTGGTATGCAAAAAACCACTTGATTTATAGCGTCAAACGCGATTTGAAATCGTAGCAATCGAGGTGCAAAAACGACCGACGCCCGTGCCACTTTGTGGTGCACGACACGCCGCACATGCGGCTGCCAGGTCCGGCGGGCTCAGTCGGTGTGGTAGATGCGCTTGGTGCGCACTTCGAAGGTGTCGTCGCTGCCTGCCGGTGTGACGCTGATATCGAAAATGATGGTCTCGCGATTGTTCACTGAGAGCTCACCCAGGTAGTAAATCGCTTCGCCCTGTTCAACCTTGCGCATCGTGATGGGCTTGAGCTGGCCCGTGAGGTTGGCCGCCTTCACGGCAACTTCAGCCTCGACCGTTGAACTGTCGTCGAGGCGCAATACAGAGATATTGAGCAAGGCGCGATTCTTGGCGCGAACGACGCCGACCGACCGGGCCACCTCGGGCGGCACCTCGTCGGTGGAGATCGCGTGGAAGAAGACACGGAAGTCGCCGAACACGGCCGAGTACTCGGCTGCAGCCTCGGCTTCTGGCACGGTTCGTTCGCCGCTGCTACCGCCGCAACCGGCAAGCACCAGAGCCAACACACCAATGAGTGCCAGTTGTTTCATCGCCTGTCCCCCGAAATACATAGTCCCCGCCAAAGAGAATAGGGGAGCGACGGGGCAAACGCCAGCGGCTTAACCGAGCAGCGTTTTGCCGACATTGTTGACGACGATCTGCCCCACACCGAGGGCGATCATGGCGAACAGCGGGCTTAGATCGAGTCCCGCAATCGGCGGAATGAGCCGCCGGAACGGTGCCATGAATGGACGCAGCCATTCGTCGATCAGTGCCGATACCGGGTTATAGCTGCCGGGCGAGATCCAGCCCAGGACCACCCAGATAATGATGGCGTAGGTGTAGAGCATGAGTGACATGCGTACGAGCTCGATGGCGGCGTAGATGAACAACGACGAGCCCGGTGACCCGCCGCGCAGCAAAATGAGTGCGGCCAGCAGCGCCACCTGCACGACGTAGGCCACGACCAGAGTCGCCGTATCGATCTTTCCGATCGGTGGCACGACGCGTCGTACGGGCACGACAAGCGGCGAGGTGAGTCGGACGATGGCCTGGGCGAGCGGATTGCGGAAATTGACGCGCGCCATCTGTAGGAAGAACCGCAGCAGGATGACGAACAGGATGAGTTGCGTCAGCGTTCGCAGTAGAAATTCGGAAATCTCTTGGATCATTCAGGGGGTCCTGTCGGCGAGTTCGCGGGCGCGGTCGCGCGCCTGTTCGAAAGCGGCGGCAAACAGCGCCGCAGTGTCGTGTTCTGCCAGGTGGTCG
Source organism: Pseudomonadota bacterium (assembly GCA_039814545.1). Classification (GTDB taxonomy): domain Bacteria; phylum Pseudomonadota; class Gammaproteobacteria; order Steroidobacterales; family Woeseiaceae; genus CALBPI01. Next base: position 29,164 of record JBCCBB010000016.1, on the reverse strand, counting down.
AGCGCTGCTGCCGTCGTGCCGCCGGGCGACGTGACACGCGCCCGAAGCGTGGCGACCGGCTCGTCACTCTCGATGGCGAGTAGTGCCGCGGCAATGGCCGTCTCCGCCACCATATGGCGCACCGCCTCGGGATCGAGACCAAAGTCGGCGCCCGCCTGCTCCAGGTATTCCATGAGCAGGAAGAAGTAGGCGGGACCGCTGCCGGCGATCGCCGTGACAGCGTCGATATCCGGTTCGTTGGCCACCCAGTAGGCGGTGCCAATGGTTGCCACCAGTGCGTCGATCGTCGTGCGCTCGAGCCCGTCGAGCGCGGCGTCGCTGTAGAGCCCTGTCGCCGAGCGCCCCACGAGCGCGCCCTGGTTGGGCATGGCGCGAACGACTCGGCTACCGCCCAGCCAGCGCGAGAGGTCGTCGCTGCGAACACCCGCGGCGATAGACAAGTACAGCGGATCCGGCGTCAGGCCGGCCAACGCCTGGGCGACGTCGGGCATCACCTGCGGTTTGACGGCCAACACGCAAAGCACCGACCAGGCGGCCACGTCTGCGTTGTCATCGCTGGTCTCAAGATCCGGCCACTGCGCATGGAGTGACGCGCGTTGCGAGGCATCGGGTTCAGACACACGGATCTCGTTGACAGGGTGCCCGGCGGCAATTAATCCGCCGACCATGGCACGCGCCATGTTACCGCCGCCAATGAATCCGATCTGTGCGCGCTCGCCGTGACCTTGCATGGCGTGGAGTATCGCACAGCGCCCATGCCGCGCGGTGACGCCTTGCGGTCAGTCGCGGGGGCCGAAAATGGCCGTACCGACCCGCACGATTGTGGCGCCCTCGAGCACGGCCGCTTCAAGGTCACCGGTCATGCCCATGGACAGTGTGTCGAGCGACGCGTGTTGCAGGCGCAGCGCCTCGAACAACTCGCGCAGGGCTGCAAACGGCTCGCGCTGGGCCTCGGGCTCGGTGCGAACACGGGGCAGGCACATCAGCCCGCGCAGCCGCAGCCCGGGCAGTCCGGCCACCTGTTCGGCGAGTTCGGCAACCTCGGAAGGGCCGACACCGGCCTTTTGCGATTCGTCATCAACGTTGACCTGCAGGCAGATTTCGAGCGGTGGGCGATCATCGGGGCGTTGCTCGCTGAGTCGGCGTGCGATCTTCAAGCGGTCCACGGTGTGCACCCAGTCGTAGTGGGCCGCGATGTCGCGGGTCTTGTTGGACTGGATGGCGCCGATGAAGTGCCAGCACAGCTCGCGAGCGGCGAGCGCCTCGATCTTGCCCAGGCCCTCGGCCACAAAGTTCTCGCCGAAGTCGTGCTGACCGGCCTCGGCCGCGGCTTCGATCGAGGCCACGGAATGCCGCTTGCTGACCGCGAGCAGCTTGATATCACTGGGCTGGCGGCCTGCGACACGGGCCGCATTTTGCAGCCGTTCCCGGACCTGGTTGAGGTTTTCCGTGACCCTAATCACGCTTTGCCGAGGGTGACTCGCTATACTCCGAGGCCACTCTTTATGGTAAATCCGAAGCACGCCCGAAAGGAACCTGAATGGCCGTCGACGTTGCCCAGCTGCTGTCTTTCACAGTAAAGAACGATGCCTCTGACCTGCACTTGTCGGCGGGCGTGCCGCCGATGATTCGCGTTGATGGCGATATCAAGCGGGTCAACATGCCTGCGCTGACCCACAAAGAAGTCAACAGCATGGTGTACGACATCATGAATGACAAGCAGCGCAAGGACTATGAGGAGTTCCTCGAGACCGATTTCTCGTTCGAAATCCCGAACCTGGCCCGATTCCGCGTCAACGCCTTTAACCAGGCCCGCGGCTCGGGTGCCGTCTTTCGAATCATTCCCTCGGAGATCTTGACGCTCGACGATCTGGGCGCCCCTGCGATCTTCAAGGACATCTCCATGCAGCCGCGCGGCATCTGCCTCGTCACGGGCCCCACGGGCTCGGGTAAGTCGACGACGCTGGCGGCCATGGTCGACTACATCAACGACAACAAGCCCGACCACATCCTCACGATTGAGGACCCCATCGAGTTTGTGCACCAGAGCAAGAAGTCGCTTATCAACCAGCGCGAAGTCCACCGCGACACGCACGGCTTCTCGGAAGCGCTGCGCTCGGCGCTGCGTGAAGATCCCGACGTGATCCTTGTGGGCGAGCTTCGTGACCTCGAGACCATTCGCCTGGCGCTGACCGCGGCCGAAACGGGCCACCTCGTATTCGGCACGCTGCACACAAGCTCGGCTGCCAAGACCATCGACCGCGTTGTCGACGTGTTCCCCGCGGCCGAGAAGGAAATGGTCCGCGCCATGCTCTCGGAGTCGCTCAAGGCGGTGATCTCGCAGACGCTGCTCAAGAAGATCGGCGGCGGTCGTATCGCGGCCCACGAGATCATGATCGGCACACCCGCCATCCGAAACCTCATTCGTGAGGGCAAGATCGCGCAGATGTACTCGGCGATCCAAACGGGCCAGGCGGCCGGTATGCAGACACTCGATCAGAACCTAACGGACCTCATGATGAAGGGTCTGATCACCAAAGAAGAGGCGCGCTTCCGGGCCGCCAACAAGGAAAACTTCTGACGGCAGGCGTGACCCAACGCCGCAATCAGAGAGGCAACGATGGATAGAGAACAAGCCGCGCGATTGATGCAGAACCTGCTCCGCAAGATGGTGGAGAAGAGTGGTTCGGACCTGTTCATCACGTCCGGGTTTCCGCCCGCGATCAAGATTGACGGCGAGATTCACCGTGCCAGCGACTCGATTCTCAAGCCCGATCAGTGCTCGATCCTCGTGCGCTCGATCATGAACGACAAGCAAGCGCGTGAATTCGACGCTACCCGCGAGAGCAACTTCGCGATTGCGCCCAAAGGCATCGGCCGCTTCCGCGTCAGTGCCTTCGTGCAGCAGGGCAACGTGGGCGCCGTTCTGCGAACGATTACAACCACGATCCCGACCTTCGAAGATCTCGACCTGCCGCCCATCCTCAAGGATGTGGTCATGAACAAGCGCGGGCTCGTCATCATCGTCGGTGGTACGGGTTCAGGTAAGTCGACCACGCTGGCGGCCATGATCGGCCACCGCAACAAGAATTCGCGCGGTCACATCATCACGATTGAAGACCCCGTCGAATACGTGCACCCGCATGAGGGCTGCGTGATCACCCACCGCGAAGTTGGTGTGGACACGGAGAACTGGCACAACGCGCTCAAAAACACGCTGCGCCAGGCGCCCGACGTGATTCTCATTGGCGAGATTCGCGACCGCGAGACGATGGAGTACGGCATTCAGTTCGCCGAAACGGGTCACCTCTGTCTGGCCACTCTGCATGCCAACAGCGCCAACCAGGCGCTGGACCGCATCATCAACTTCTTCCCTGAAGAGCGCCGCGCGCAGCTGCTCATGGACCTGTCGCTGAACACGCAGGCCCTGATCTCGCAGCGACTGATCCCGCGCGAAGGCGGCCTGGGCCGCGTCGCCGCGATGGAAATCATGCTGGCGACGCCGCTCATCAAGGACCTCATCTTCAAGGGCGACGTCGCACAGATCAAAGAGATCATGGCGAAGTCGACGCGACTGGGCATGCAGACCTTCGACCAGGCGCTGTTCCAGCTCTACGAAGAAGAGATCATTTCCTACGAAGACGCCATGCGTAACGCCGACTCCAAGAACGAGCTGCGCCTCAACATCCGCCTCAACTCCAAGCGTGAAGGGGGTCTCACGGCCGAACAGGCTGCGAGCCTCAAAATCATGGAAGAGGAGTCGGGCGAGACCATGAGCTTCTAGACCGACGCCACGATCATGAACGTCAAGCCCCTGTTCAAACTGATGGTGGAGAAGAAGGCTTCGGACCTGTTCTTCGCCCCGTTCTCACCGGTCAAGATCAAGATCGACGGCAAGATCATGTCCGTCAACAAGATGGAGCTGACGCCCAAGCAGGTGCGCCAGGCCGCCATGGAGATCATGACCGAGGAACAGATGGAAGCGCTGTCGCGCGACCTTGAGGTCGACTTCGCTGTTTCTGAAACGGGCCTCGGCCGTTTCCGCGTCAACGCATTCCACCAGCGCGGCAACCTGGCCATGGTCATGCGCTACATCACGGCCGAGATGCCGACGCTCGAAGAGCTCAACATGCCGGCGCTGTTCGGCGATCTGATCATGCACAAGCGCGGTCTGATCCTCATGGTGGGCGCGACGGGCAGCGGCAAATCAACGACGATTGCGGCAATGATCAATCATCGCAACCGGAAATCGGCCTCGCACATCATCACGATCGAGGATCCGATCGAGTTCTTGCACTCGAATCAAAAGTCGATCGTCAACCAGCGCGAGCTCGGTCTGGACACCAAGTCCTACTCTCGAGCACTGCGCAGCGCACTGCGCGCCGCGCCCGACGTCGTCATGGTCGGTGAGATCCGCGACGTCGAGACGATGCAGGCTGCAATCGACATCGCAGGTACGGGTCAGCTGGCCATCGCCACGCTGCACTCGAACAATGCACCCGAGACGCTTGACCGCATCATCAACATGTTCCCCGTCGCGCAGCAGCGGCAGGTCTTCGTTGACCTGTCACAGTACCTGCGTGCCATCATTTCGCAGCGCCTCGTGCGCAACCGCGAAGGCAAGCGCGTGGCGGCCGTGGAGCTCATGCTCAACACGCCGCACATTGCCGAGCTTGTGGAAAAAGGCGACATCGTGGGTGTGAAGGAAGCGCTGCAGGAGTCGAGCGAGCAGGGTATGCAGAACTTCGACCAGGCGCTGCTCAAGCTCTACCGCCGCGGCGAGATCACCTTGCAGGAAGCGCTGATCCATGCAGACTCGAGGACCAACCTCGAGGCGCAGATCAACTTCGGCTGATTTCGAGCACGCCGGCTAGCTACTGAGGCCGAGATGCGTCTCGGTCACCATTTCTAGTAGCGCCATGCGCACCGCAACACCATTTCGAACCTGTTCCGTGATCAGCGACCGAGGGCTGTCGGCGGTGGCGTCATCGATCTCGATGCCGCGGTTCATGGGGCCGGGATGCATGACCAGCACGTTGGGGCTGGCCGGCGCGAGATTCGTAGCCGAGAGCCCGAAACGCCGCGCATAGTCGCTGGGGTCGGGGATGTCGCCCGCGTCGTCGATGCGCTCGCGCTGGATGCGCAGGGCCATGACAACGTCAGCATCGGCGACGCCTGACGCCAGGTCGCTGTGCAGCGTGGCCCCCGGGAAGGCGCTGGCGGCGGGTTGCAGTGCTTCGGGAGCCACGAGGCGAAGTTCCTTGATGCCCGCAATCGTGAGTGCTTCGGCAGCTGAACGCGCCACACGCGAGTGCGCGATGTCACCCACAATGCAGACTTTGAGACTGCCAAGATCGGGTCGGGCGCGCCGGATCGTGAGCAGGTCGAGCAACCCCTGGGTTGGGTGCGACACCGACGCCTCGCCAGCGTTGAGAATGGCAACGCCATCGCGCACGGCGTGCGCGATCATGCGGGGCACGCCAGCTGCCGCGTCGCGCACGACAAAGACGTCGCACTGCATCGCCTGCAGCGTGTACATGGTGTCGAGAATGCTCTCACCCTTGATTCGCGATGACGTGCTGACGTCAAGGTTGAGCACGTCGGCCGAGAGCCTCTTGGCGGCGAGCTCGAACGAAGCCCGCGTGCGAGTGCTGGGCTCGAAGAAGAGGTTGGCGATGGTGCGTCCCGCAAGTGTCGTACCGCGCACGGCTGATTCTGACGGATCGGCCAGGAAGCGCTCGGCGCGGTCGAGGATTTCGAACAGGAGTTCGCGCGGCAGACTGCGCAACGACAACAGGTGGCGCAGTCGCCCGTCGGGCGTGCACTGAATCGCGTCGCCGGTGTCAGCCGGTGATGTTGCCTGAAGAGTCGTCATCGGATGTGTCGCTGCCCGTGGCCGCCGTTTCCCGCCTGGCGGCTGCAGCGGGCCGCATTCTAGCACCGCCCGCTCGCGGCCGCCCGAGGTCACGCTGGGCCAGCCACTGCTCGGCGATGATGACGGCAGATAAGGCGTCGACATCGCCTTTGGCGACGCGGCGGCGCTTGTGGCCGCTGGCACGCGCGGCCACAAGGCGGGACTCGGCTTCGCGCGAGCTCAAGTGTTCGTCGATGAGCTGCACGGGCAGACTCGACTCGGCGAGTTCGGCGGCGAACTGGCGGACCTCGGTGCAGAGCGCTGACTCGCCGCCATCGGCATCGAGCGGCAGACCGACCAGCAGCAGGTCTGGTCGCCATTCGTCGATGAGCGATTCGATCGCGCGCCAGTCGGGCGTGTCGCCGCTCGTTATTAGAGTTGTAAGCTCCCTGGCGCTGCCGGTGACGGTTTGCCCGACGGCAACCCCGATGCGCCGTGCGCCGTAATCAAAAGCGAGCAGGGTAGTGGCGTCAGGCATGCCCGGCCGGGCCGGTGAGTTGTTCACGCGTGACACCGATGGCCTGCGTGGCGTCGTCCCAGCGGTCATCGAACGGCGCATCGAAGACGATGGCCGGCGTCGCGGGCGTCGTGAGCCAGGCGTTCGACTTGATCTCTTCCTCGAGTTGCTCGGCTTCCCAGCCCGCGTAGCCGAGCGCCATGGTTGCGTCGGCGGGGCCGTCAACGCGAAGCATGGCCTCGAGCACGTCGCGCGACAGCGTGACGAAAATGCCCTCGGCCACGTCGAGGGTCGCTTCCCAGTTGCCACGGTCACGGTGCAGGACAAAGCCACGCTCGAGACTAACCGGTCCGCCTTGCAGCACGGGCTCGACGATCTTCTGCTGGTTGCGACGCTCGTCGGGCAGTTCGGCGAAGGCGGCGATCTGCTCGAACACTTCGCCATGCGTAAGCTCGAGCGGGCGGTTAATGGTCAGGCCCATCGCACCGTGCTCATTGTGCTCACAGATCAGCGTCACCGTGTTCTCGAAATGCGGATCGTCGAGCGCCGGCATGGCGATCAGGAGCTGGCCCGCCAATGAGGGAAAATCACTCATAAAATCAGTATCCCCCGCGCTTACTCGGGGGCGCAAGGCATCAGCCGTCGTCGACCACCGAGACGCGGCCGCGCAGCCGGCCGCCGCGAAACTCGAAATTCATGCGGATGGTCAGAAAATCGTAGTTCTCCTGAACCTCGGGCGGAAATGCGGCGAACGGCGAAGCGCGCGTTGCCACGGTCATGGCTGCCTGGTCGAGCGGAATGTGGCCCGATGAGCGCAGTAATTCGATCTGGTCCAGGGAGCCATCAGCGAGGATCGTGACGGCGATCAGCGGGTTGCCCGTTAAACCGTCAACACGCAGCTCGCGCGGGAAGTTCAGTGTGCCGATGCGCTCGACGCGTTGCTTCCAGTTGCTCACGTAAGGCGCGATATCCGAGCGCGCGACATTCAGGCTCACGATGAGATGGCGCGGGTTCTCGTCGTGCACCATGAGCGAAGGCAGGTCGTCGACCGGCAACGGCAAGGTTTCCTCGAGTCCCTGGGGAAGCGCCTGGGCGACTCGGGCGACCTCGTCAGGTTGGTCCGTGATGTCCTCGGGCCGGTAGGCGCGCTCGGCGGCGTCGGCCGTGGTTGTGAGCACTTGTTCCGGGATTTCCTCGCCGGGCGATGCGGCGATCTGCACCTCTCCCACACGTTCCATCGGCACCGGGACTTGGCCCGGCGCCGCGGGTGCCGCCGTGGCGCGCGCCCGCTCCGTCGTGTTACCCGCGCCCTGCTGATTGTTTTGCGCCTGAAACTGGGCGTCATCGGGGCGCGCGGCGTTGGAGTCGGCTGCCACGATCGTGACTTCGAGCGAGGTCGTGTCGGAGCTGTCGGGGAGCATGCCGATGTCAAAACTGACGCCCAGGATCACGAGCGCATAGAACAGCGTTGCTACGAACATCATGGGCGGCAGACGGTCCTCACTGGCCCGTGCCACGGGCAGCAGGTCTTTGGCGAGTACCGTGTGCGTGCTGGTGTCGCTCGTGCTCATCATGCTCAGATCGTTGCGAGACGGGCCCGCATCTCTGGCGTGGCCCGTATGTGACCCTGATTATCGACCAATAGCGCCGTGTCGACACGCATTGCGTCACAGATGGCCTCGAATTCGGACGCGCCGCCGACGATCAGCGCGGTGGCCGCCGCATCGGCCCTGGCGGCCTCCAGGTGCACGACGGTGGCGGACCGGGCCTCCTCGGAGGGGCGTCCTGTGCGCGGGTCGATAATGTGCGCGTAGCGGCGCCCGCCGATGTCGCGATACCGCGCATAGTCGCCTGAGGTCGTCACGGTCTCGCCGTGCTCGAGTTCGAGCAAGCGCATCGCCTCGCCCTCGCGGGCGGGTCGGATTCCGACACGAAAGGGTGCGCCGGCCTGAGCATCCATGACGGCGACGTCGCCACCGGCGTCGATGAGCGCTCTCGATACGCCTTCAGCGGTCAGGCGCGCCATGCCACGCGCGAGAATATCGCCCTTGGCGATGCCACCGATGTCGAGCATCACGCCGGGCGCTTCGGTTCGGACACGCCAGCCGGGCTTGTCATTCAAAACATCGACATGAAGCCTCGAGCGGTCGAGTGCGGCGCGAATATCCGCGTCACTGGGTGCCGCCGCGCCGTCGGCCTTCATGGGGGCTGTTGCGAAGCCCCACAACTCGACAAGGGGCCCGATACGCATATCGAACAAGCCGCGGCTCGCCGCCGAGAGCTGCAGGCCCTGTCGCAGCAATGTCCCCAGCGGTTCCGATAGCGGTGTCTCGATGGCCCGTTGCAACGCCCGGTTGATCTGGCCGAGCTCGCCGTCACCCCAGGCGTACCAGTCTCGGTTGAGTATGGCGTAGTCCCGTTGCAGCGCGCTGATCGCGCGCTCTGCCGCTGGCTGTGGCAGGTCCCAGATCGTGATGTCGACAAGCGTGCCGAACTGCGCGAAACGGGCAGTGGTCTTCTGCGGGCGGGTTCTGCAGCCGACGAACGGTATCGCCGCAAGCCCGGCCAGGCCGCGGAGTGCGCTGCGCCGGCTCAGCCCTCCGCCCGACACCGCGCTCAGCGCGCGGCGAGGTGCCGGTCGATCGCGTCGCATAGGTCTCCGGCGATGTTGCTGCCGAAATGGCGGTCGATCTCACGGACGCCTGTCGGCGACGTGACGTTTATTTCGGTGAGTTTGTCACCGATGACATCGAGGCCCGCGAACAGCACGCCGCGCTCCGCCAGCAGGGGCCCTACCGTGTCGGCAATGTGCCGCTCGACGTCGCCCAGCGGGCGGGCATCGGCCGTGGCGCCCATCACGAGATTGCCGCGGCCGTCCTCTTCGTTGGGAACGCGGGCCAGCATGTGTGGGACGGGCTTGCCGTCGACAAGTAGCACGCGCTTGTCGCCGTCGGTGATCTCGGGCACGAAGGTCTGCGCCATGGCGAAGCGCTGGCCGTAATCCGTGAGCGTCTCCGTGACGACGTTGAGATTGCGGTCGCCGGGGCGGATCGTAAAGATCGAGCGCCCGCCCATGCCGTCCAACGGCTTGATGACGACGTGTCCCTCCCGCTTGGCGAACGCGCGCAGACGGTCCATGTCGCGGCTGATCAGTGTCGGTGGTGTGAGCTCGGGGAACAGCGCCGTGGCTACTTTCTCATTGAGGTCACGCAGCGCCTGCGGCCGATTCACGACGAGGGAGCCGCCGCGCTGGGCAACATCGAGCACGTAGGTGGCATAGACGTACTCCATGTCAAAGGGCGGATCTTTGCGCATCAGGAGCACATCGACGGTGTCTAGCGCCAGATCCTCGGTGTCGCCGAGTGTGTACCAGTCGTTGGGGTCGTCACGAACGGTCACCGCGGTGGCCTGCGCCCGCGCGACGCCCTGCTCAAGGTAGAGATCGCCTTGGTCGATGACACTGAGACGGTGCCCGCGACGCTGAATTTCCAGCATCATCGCGAAGGTGGTGTCCTTGGCAGGCTTGATGCTCTCAATCGGGTCCATGACGACGCCGAAGTGTTGTGTTGTGTTGTCCATCAGCCTCGAATTCCCGGGCACCCGTGGGTGCGGCAGCGGCGACTATACCGCGGGCCCGAGACGCAGCGGCGGTCGGGCGGGGTCTGTGGCAATATGTTAAAAGTTTCGGTCACAAACATTCAAAGTGTGCGCCACGCCACACCACCGGCGTGACGTAGTGCGGACAATGGCACTTATGTATAACGGAGGTCGCGCGGGTGAGCAGCGAACAGGCTGAAGGATTGCGTGGACTAAAGATCCTGGTGATCGACGACAGCAAAACGATTCGGCGCACCGCCGAGACCTTGCTGACCAAGGAAGGTTGTGAGGTGTACACCGCCGTCGATGGCTTCGATTCATTGTCCAAAATCGCTGATCACCAACCGGACCTGATCTTCGTCGACATCATGATGCCGCGGCTGGATGGCTATCAAACCTGCCAGCTCATCAAGGCCAACAAGACCTTTCGCGATACGCCGGTCATCATGTTGTCGAGCAAGGACGGTCTCTTCGACCGCGCGCGGGGTCGCATCGTCGGTTCCGAGCGCTACCTGACCAAGCCGTTTACCAAGGACGAACTGATTGGGGCCATCAGCGAGCAGTTCGCGAGCTGAGCGGTTCCAAGCGCAACGGTGCAGGCCTATGGCACACATATTGATCATTGATGACTCACCGACCGAGATCCACGTCGTGCAGAACATGCTCGACAAACACGGTTTCGAGGTCACCACGGCGGATTCCGGCAGTGCCGGCATCGCGGCCGCCATGCGCGAGCTGCCCGACCTCATTCTTATGGATGTCGTGATGCCGGGCATGAACGGCTTCCAGGCCACGCGCAAGCTTGCCAAGAACGACGCGACCGCAGCGATCCCGGTGATCGTTGTGTCGAGCAAGGATCAGGAAACCGACCGCATCTGGGCGCTGCGCCAGGGCGCACGTGACTACCTCGTGAAGCCCGTCGCCGAAGACGCGCTGATCGGCAAGATCCGGGCGCAGCTCGCAAGCGGTTGATGACGGCGACGCGACTCAAGGCGCTTGCCGACCGACCATTTGAACTGCTTCAGGAAATGGAGCGGCGTAGCCGCGCAGCCGTGGCCGGCCAGGGCGAGGCGGCGCAACGTAGCGAATGGGTGGGCGTGGGCTTCTCCATTGACGGTGAGCGCTTTGTCGCGAGCCGCGAAGAGGTGAGTGAGGTGCTCATGATCCCCGACGCGGTGACCCGGGTACCGGGCGCCAAGCGCTGGCTGATTGGTATCGCCAACCTGCGCGGACAGCTGTTGCCGTTGATCGACCTGTCGCTGCTACTGGGTGGCGGGCGCACAGACCGCTCGCGTTCCGCACGCGTGATCAGTGTGAGCCACGGCGAGGTCAACGCGGGCGTGATCGTTGGCGAGGTGATGGGTTTTCGCCGCTTTGTTGAGGGCGAGTATGCCGACGTCGTCACCCAGACCCGGATCCGCTGCGATCGGTACCGGGCCGGTGTATTCCGGCGGGGTGGTGAAGAGTGGCCGGTGTTTGCATTCGACCAGCTGCTCGACAGTGAACAGTTTTTACAGGCGGCCGACGAGCCGCAGAGATCGTAGCGACAGCTGCAGCATTACGGGACCGCGGGCGTATGGCCAAGCACAAAGGACAATCCAAATTTCTGGGGGCCGCAGCCATTCTGCTGCCCATCCTGCTGGCCGCGGTTGCGGGCATCATCTGGTCCAGCGTCACGTCCGGCACCGACCGGGGTGACACGGCCAATCTGGCCGCGGCGGTGCAGGCCAACCGCGCACTGAGCGGCGACAACGCAGCACTGGACCAGTTGGCCACGATCGCGGGCAGTGGCGCGCTCGAGGGCTCGACGGCCTCGCACGCCAGCACCGTTGTCTCGTCCGCGGCCGCCATTCGAGCCGTCAACGCCGCCACGGCAGATATTGACACGGCCGTGAACACCGTGAGCCAGCGGATCGAGACACTTGGCGAGCGCCCCGTCGGCATCGAACAACTTTCAGCCACCATCGCCGCCATTGATACGGGTCTGGCCGCGCTGCGTGGCGCACCTGATACGGCCGTCGTCACGTCTGAGCAGCTCGTCGCAACGGCTGCGGGCCTGACTGAACTGGCAGGCGCGCTGGCAGGCGACTCGGCCACGCTGGATGTGCCCGTACTCTCGGACGCCAGCACCGCCGGGCTCATCGCGGAAAATGCGCTGACGATTGCCGCCGCGACACAGACGCTGGCGCAAAACGCCGAGTCCCTCGCGCGGGCGGGTGCGGCACTGGGCAGGCTAGAGGCCGCCGCCCCGACGCTGGCACCCGATGCCGCCGCCGGTTTCCCCATGCAGTACATTGCGCCGTTTATGCCCTGGCTGCCGCTCGGTCTGCTCGCTGTGGCGCTGCTCGTGGTGCTGGCGCTGGTCGTCGACTATTTCAAGGATGGTCAGCTGCGCCGCACGGCAATCGAGCAGGCTGATCAGAACGAACGCAATCAGCAGGCCATTTTGCGACTGCTCGACGAACTGGGCAGCCTGGCCGATGGTGACCTTACCGTTGAGGCCACGGTTACCGAAGACATCACGGGTGCCATCGCCGACTCGATCAACTACGCCATTGAGGCACTGCGAGAACTGGTCACCACAATCGACGGTACGGCCGCGATGGTGGACTCGGCGACCCGCCAGACCGAAACGACGGCCGTTCACATGAACCGGGCGGCGCAGAAGCAGGCGATGGAAATCGCAGCAGTGACCGAGTCGATCGCGGCGATGACAGCGTCGATCGAGGAAGTCTCGGGCAACGCGGAGAGAAGCTCCGACGTCGCACGCCACTCGGTCGACGTCGCGCACAAAGGCGGCGATGCGGTACGCCGCACGATCGAGGGCATGAACACAATTCGCGAGACCATCCAGGAGACCTCGAAGCGCATCAAGCGCCTGGGCGAGAGCTCGCAGGAAATCGGCAACATCGTCGAGCTCATTAACGACATTGCCGAGCAGACCAACATCCTGGCCCTCAACGCGTCGATCCAGGCCTCGATGGCGGGTGAAGCGGGCCGCGGCTTCGCGGTGGTTGCCGACGAAGTGCAGCGCCTCGCAGAACGCTCCACGAACGCCACGAAACAGATCGAGGTGCTCGTACGCACGATTCAGGCGGACACCAACGAGGCCGTGGTCTCGATGGAACGCTCGACCACTGACGTGGTGGGTGGTGCGCTGCTGGCAGAAAACGCAGGCGCGGCGCTTGACGAAATAGAGCAGGTCTCGAACCAGATCGCCTCGCTGGTACAGAACATCTACGGCTCGGCCCGAGGCCAGTCCAAGGTGGCGACGGACATCAACCGCCGTACCGTGGCACTCAAGGACATCTCGGGCCAGACCGGCAAGGCCGCGGGTGCGACAACGACGTCGATTTCGAAGCTGGCCCAGTTAGCCGGCGAGCTGAGAAAGAGTGTGTCCGGATTCCGACTGCCAGAATCGGCCAGTGTGACGCGCATTGCGCGCACCAGTGACGATGCGGCGGCGGGCGACGACCAGCGAGCGGCGGGCTGACGCGTGCTTTGACACGGCGGTCACGCAGCTAGCAGTAGAAACAGGAAAGCAGAGGGAAACGGGGGACCAGTGAGCCAGGTTCAGCAGGCGTTTCACGTCGTCAGCCAAGAGCTGGGCAGGACGGTCAATCAGGCGCGCGTCATGCTCGAAGACGCCGTTGAGGGCCGTAGCACCCGTCAGGCGCTCGAACGCTGTGCGGAGCACCTGCACGAGGCTGGCGGTGTGCTCAAGGTCGTCGAGATCTACGGCGGCGCTCTGCTCACCGAGGAGATGGAAGCGGTCTGCCGCTTCATGCTCCAGCCCGGTCGCGACAAGAAAGTGCTTGCCGACTGTCTCGACGCACTGACTCGCGCCATGGTGCAGTTGCCAGCCTACCTCGAGCGCATGCTCGCCGGCGGTCGCGACATTGCCCTGGTGCTCCTGCCGATGCTCAACGACCTGCGCGCCGTGCGCGGTCGTCCGCTACTGTCCGAATCCACGATCCTGCTGCTCAACCGCACCCCCTCGGATCAGGTCACTGTGGCCCAACGTGGTGCCGAGCCCAGCGAGGACTTTGCGCGGTTGTCCCGCAAGGTGCGCCCGGCCTTCCAGGTGGCGCTGCTCGGACTGCTGCGCAGCGACGCCCAGAGCGCGCAACGCCATCTGGCCAAGCTTGAGAACATGTCGCTCGCGTTTGAGCGTGCCGCTGACCGCGACGATGTGTACCGCCTCTGGTGGGTCGTGGGCGGGGTTATCGAGGGCCTGCGAGAAGGCGGTCTCGAGCTGTCGGTTTCCGTCAAGCGCCTCCTGGGGCAGGTCGATCGACGCATCAAGGCTGTCATCGACCAGGGCATTAGCAACTTCGATCGTGACCCGATCACGGACCTGCTCAACAGCCTGCTGTTCTACGTGGCGCGTGTGCAGAACCCGGGCAACAAGGTGCGTGAGATTCGCACCGCCTTCTCGCTCGATGACGCACTGCCAGGTGAGGCCCAGGTCGAGAGCGCCCGCGAGGAGCTCGCGGCACCCAGCGTTGCGCTCATGGAGACCGTTGCGGCGGCCATCCGAGAAGACCTCGCCAGCGTCAAAGACGTCCTCGATATCCACGTGCGCACGGGCGAAACCGATATCGGCAAGCTGCGCCCCCAGATCGAACTCATGTCCAAGATCTCGGACACGCTGGGCGTGCTGGGGCTTGGACAGCAGCGCTCGAGCGTGCTGGCCGAAGTGTCCCGACTCAAGGGGCTCATTGACGAGACACCCGAGCTCGCCACGTCTGACGAGCTGCTGGCCATTGCGGCTACGTTGCTCAACGTCGAATCCTCGCTGCAACGCCGGCTGACCCAACTGGTTCGCCCGGCCGATGCGGCTGATGACACGATTGTTGAAGAGGGCGCTGAAGACATGGGCGAGGTGCGCCGCGCGGTCATGCGCGAGTGCATCGTCAACCTGGCGCGCATCAAGGATACGCTGTCGCAGACCATGGCCGGAAAGGCCGACCACGCGGCGATCGACGGGGCACCGCCCCTGCTCGAAGGCATCCAGTCGGGCTTCCGCATGCTCGAACTCGACCGCGCGCTGCGCGTGTTCGACCGGCTCGCGGATTTTGTCGAGGTGTACCTGGGCGCGGCCAACCACACGCTGGCCACGGACCACCAGGACCGCCTAGCCGATGCGCTCGTGAGTATCGAGTACTACATGGAGACCATCGAGGCGGGCCGCAAGGAACCCGCCTACATGCTAGACAACGCGGAGTCCTGCCTGCTCGTGCTCGACGAGGTGAGAAAGTCGCTGGAGTCGCTGCAGGGTGACCCGCACCCGCTCATGGAGCCGACCCAGATTACGGCCAAGCCGGACTTTGGCGAGGAACCCGAGCACGCGCGCACGGCGACCATCGCCGACGACACCGAGATCATCAATGCGCCCGTTATAGCCGGCGATGCGACGCAGATCGACCCCGAGCTGCTCGAGTTGTTCATCGAGGAGGCCAAGGATGAGGTCGCCAACATCAATCGCCTGTTGCCGCAGTGGCAGAACAACACGGGTGACGTCGATTCGCTGATCACTGTGCGCCGCTCATTCCACACGCTCAAGGGCAGTGGCCGCATGGTGGGCGCCGAGCGTATTGGCGAGTACTGCTGGCACGTCGAGGACTTACTGAACCGCGTCATCAACCGCACGCTGGCCGTGACGCCGGCCATGGTCGAGTTCGTCGGTGAGGCTTCGGCGGCCGTGCCGGAGCTCATTGAGCAGCTCGAGGTTGGCCAGGAGCCTAACGTCGACATCGGGTTGTTGACGGCCAAGGCCATCGCGTTCGCCGAGGGCGACCCCATGGCGCCGCAACTCTCTCGCGAATCGGTTGCTGCGTCGCAGGCTGGGCTTGAGATGGATCCCGTGCTGCACGAGATCTTCGCCAAGGAAGCGGGCAGCTACCTGGCGATTATCGACGACTTCATCGACGGCATTGAAGACGGGGCCTACCCGGCGCCCGTCAGCGATGCGCTGCACCGCGCGGCGCACACGCTGCACGGCAGCATCAACACGGCGACGCTCGAACGGGCCGTGCCGCTGTCAGGTGCGCTCAACCAGATGGTGCGCCGTATTTACGACGGCGGTGCGGGGCTCGATGTTGACGCAGTGACGCTGCTGCGCCGCGCGAGCCAGACCGTGCGCGCCATCATCGACTCAATCAACACGCCTGAGTCGGGTGCCATCGACATCCATCCGCTCGTGCGCGCCATTGAAGAGAAGACAGCCGCATTTGTGCACGAGCAAACCTCGCTGCTCGATGAAGACGACGCGCCGGGGCAAACCAGCTACGAACCCACCGAGGTCCTCGCAACGCTCGTGGGCACGCAGGTTGTGGCCAGCGCCCAACCGCTCAATGATGCGCCCGACTTTGATCCCGAGATCGCCGAGATCTTCACTGAAGAAGCCGGCGAGGTGCTGGAGCAGGTGGACACGGCGCTCGAGCTTTGGACCAAGGCGCGTGACGAGGACGCACTGACCGAACTCAAACGCCTGCTGCACACGCTCAAGGGCGGTGCCAACATGGCCGGCATCAGCGCTTTCGGCAACCTGAGCCACGAACTCGAGACACTGCTGATTGCGCTCGACGACGACCGCATCACGGCCAACGAAACGATCGACAAGTTGCTGCGCCAGAGTTTCGACACACTGCACCAGATGCGTGAGCTTGTGCTTGAGGGCCAGCAGCCTGCGCAGATGGACAATCTCGAAGGGACGGTGCGGCTTGCGGCTATCGGCGACGCGGCGTTTGCCTCCGCGCTCGAAGCCCTTCCCGATAGCGACCTCACGGCGCGCTCGGCAATTCGCCCGGCACCCGAGCTCGCACCGCAACGCGGCTTCAGCGACGACGAGCTTATTGAAATCTCGACGGCGGCCACCGAACCTGACGAGGACGTCGGCACCGAGACTATTGGCGGCAGCGAGACCGAAGGTGACTTGATCGACATCGGCAGCCTGTTCGGTAGTGATACGGCCGCAGCGCCCGAGCCTGAAGTCGAGACAGCGTTCCAGCCCGAAGCTGAGCCGGAGTTGGAACCCGAGCCCGAGCCCGAACCGCAAGTGGGTTTCGATAACGCGGCGACCATCGCGGTCGATACGCCGGCAGATACCCATGTCGCTGCCGATGACAGCATGCGGGTCACGCAGATCGTGACCGCGGACGAGCCCGCTGACGCAGAGCCCGGCTCGGATATCGAGCATTCGATGATTCTCGAAGCGCTCATCGACGACGCCGCGGCCCAGTTCGCCGACGGCGCGGAGCCCAAGGCGGAAGTGTCAGAGGCTGAGGCCGGTGATGCGGCGTTCGACCCGGACGCGACGGACGTCGTCAGCGCCGGGCATGCCGCCGACCCGGAGCGCGCCGATGCGGCGGGCAGTGACGCGGAGGCGCGGTCCGACATTGATGCGGAGGTGGTCCCCGAACCCGAACCCGAACCCGAACCCGAGGCTGCGCCGCAGGGCGAGGTTGTCGCCTTCCCGGGTCGCAAGCTGCCTAGAAGCGAGCCGACACGCGAACGGCGCGAGGTCGCGCGCGTCGACTCCAAGCTGCTGGAGGAGATGCTCAACGCCGCCGGCGAGATCAGCATTTACCACGGCCGCCTGTCGCAGCAGGTGTCGCAGATTGAGTTTCACCTGGCCGAACTCGACCAGACGGTAACCCGTCTGCGTGAGCAGCTGCGCCACATGGAGATCGAAACGGAGGCGCAGATTCTGACGCGCCACGAGGAGGAGCGGGGCCGCGAGGATTTCGATCCGCTCGAACTCGACCGTTACTCGACGATCCAGCAGTTGTCGCGCGCGCTCGCCGAAACTTCAAACGACGTCGACAGCCTGCGCGGGCTGCTGCAGTCCGTCGCGGGTGAAGCCGATACATTGCTCACCCAACAGTCGCGCGTCACCACCGAATTGCAAAGCGGTCTCATGCGCACACGCATGGTGCCGTTTGAGCGTCACGTGCCACGGCTTGCCCGTCTTGTGCGCCAGGCCGCGACCGAAACCGGCAAGCAGGCCGAGCTGGCCGTCGAGGGCGCTAGCGGCGAGCTTGATCGCCAGGTGCTCGAGAAGATGCTGCCGCCGCTCGAGCACATGATGCGCAACGCTGTGGTGCACGGGATTGAGTCGCCGGACTCGCGCCAGGCCGCGGGCAAGCCGCCCATGGGCCAGATCACCATCCGCCTCCACCGCGAGGGCTCAGAGATGGTCATGGACGTGTCCGATGATGGCGCCGGCCTCAATGTCGACGCGATCCGCGCCAAAGGCGTCGAGCGCGAGCTCATCGATGCGAACGTCAATTTGCCCGACGACGCGATCTTCGACCTGATTCTCGAGCCCGGCTTCTCGACGGCCGCGCAGCTGACGCAGGCTGCGGGCCGTGGGGTCGGTATGGATGTTGTCGCCAATGAAATTAAGCGTCTGGGCGGCTCCCTGCGCATCGACTCACTGGCTGGGCAGGGCACCAATTTCACGATTCGACTGCCGTTCACGCTGGCCATTACGCAAGCGCTTGTGGTGCGCGCGGGTGAGGAGGTGTTCGCGCTGCCACTGCCGACCGTAGAGGGCGTGACGCGCCTGCCGCGCACTGATGTGGAGCGTATGCTCGACGAGCCCGACGCGATCTTCGATTACGGTGAGCACAGCTATCGATTGCGCCACCTGGCACCGCTCGTGGGTGGTAGTGGCGGCCAGGTGCTCGAGGACGAGCAAGCCGCGGTACCGATCATTCTGGTCCGCGCCGGAAATCACTCGACGGCGTTGCTCGTCGACGAGATGCTCGCCAGCCGCGAAATCGTTGTGAAGGCCGTTGGCCCGCAAATCTCGGGTATCACGGGCGTGTCGGGCGCGACCATCCTCGGCGATGGTCGCGTCGTACTCATTCTCGACATGCCGTCGCTCGTGCGACTGCACCGCCCGCTCGTGGCGCCCCGCGACGCTACCGAAGAGGCCGAGCAGGCGCCGCTCGTGCTCGTGGTCGACGACTCGATCACGGTGCGCCGCGTCACGGAGCGCTTCCTGATCAGGAACGGCTACCGTGTGCTCACGGCCAAGGACGGGCTTGATGCCGTCAGCGTGATCCAGGAACAAACACCGGACGTCATCCTGCTCGACATTGAAATGCCGCGCATGGACGGCTTTGAGTTCGCCTCGCATGTGCGCAATGACACGCGCTTCGCGGCGCTGCCAATCATCATGATTACGTCGCGCACGGGCGAGAAGCACAAGGCGCGCGCCATCGAGATCGGCGTCAACGACTACCTCGGCAAGCCTTATCAGGACTTCGAGCTGCTCAAGGCCATCGAGCAGCAGCTCGAAACGGCTGCGGCGCGGCCTGCGGAGTAGCGTCATGAGCAACGCCGAAGAACTCTACAGCCTGCTCGTACCGCTCATCGAAGACCGGCTGATTGTGCCGCGCGCCTGCGTCGCCGAAGTGGTTCGTTTGTCGCGCACCGAGCACGTGCCGGGTGCGCCGGACTGGCTCGTTGGCACATTGGACTGGAACGGTCGCACGGTGCCCGTGGTGGCGTTTGAGGCCATGCTGGACCGTGGCTTGCCTGACAGTTCGACGCGCACGCGCGTCGTCGTATTCCACGCCACCAATTCGGAACTGCGCAGCGCCTACTACGGCATCCTGACGCAGGGCTTCCCGCAGCTCGTGCGCGTGAATCGTGATGTCATCAAGGTGGATACGAGCGCTGGCTTCAATGAGCGCGCGCCCGTAGTGACGCGCGTTCGCATGATCAACGAGTACCCACTGATCCCCGATCTCGAGCGCATCGAAGAGCAGCTCGTCGAGGCACAGGACGCGCCGATCTCGGTCTGACTAGGCGCCGCCCAGGTCGCCGAAATGCCACTGCAACACCGTCACGAGCGCCAGCGCGGCCGTCTCCGTGCGCAGCACGCGCGGACCCGCGTGCACGGCATGCAGGCCGCTGGCCGTCGCGAGCGCGATCTCGTCGGCGGTCAGGCCGCCCTCGGGGCCGACCATGATGCGGGCCGCATCGACACCATCGCCCGCCCCGCAAAGACAGTCGTGGAGCGATTGCGCTGCCTCGGGATCGGCGACGATGCCAAAGCCAACGTCAGCACTCGAATCGAGTGCTTCGCCGAGCGTGACGGGCGCGTGCACCTCGGGCACCACGGCACGGCCGC
This sequence comes from Pseudomonadota bacterium, assembly GCA_039814545.1. Taxonomy (GTDB): domain Bacteria; phylum Pseudomonadota; class Gammaproteobacteria; order Steroidobacterales; family Woeseiaceae; genus CALBPI01. The sequence continues at coordinate 9,049 of JBCCBB010000016.1, read as the reverse complement.
ACTGCTGCGCGGCATGGACGGCGACCTGCTGCCAGTGTTCGGTGCGGCGCACCGTGCGCGAGTCATCGAGGCGCATCACGCTGCGCTCGACCGCCACTGGGCGAATGCTGCTCACACCAAGCTCCACTGCTTTTTGGATGGCGAGGTCCATCTTTTCGTTGCGCGAGAGTGCCTGCATGAGGGTGATCGCGATGCGCGGTTCGGGTGCGGCCGCCACGGTCTCGTGCACATCGAGCACAATGGCATCGCGCGTGATGCGAGTGATTTCCGCCGCAAACTCGTGGCCGTTGCCGTTGAATATCTGCACGGTGTTGCCAAGCCGCGCGCGCAGGACGCGGCCCAGGTAGTGTGCGGTGGCGCCGTCGAGCGCCAGGGTGCTGCCGGCGGCCAGGGGTTGATCGACAAAAAGACGTTTGACAGGCATGTGTGTTGACAGTGCGCGCGGCCGGTCAACACCATAGGTGCATGTACGACGCCGCGCAAACCGCCGAATTCACGATTGACCCGGGCTCCGGACTCGTGGCGCCCGCCCGGCAGTGTCCTTCACCGAACCAGGACGCGCGCCCCTTGGGCAGCGCGCTCGAGCTCATCGTGGTTCACGGCATCTCACTGCCGCCGGGCGAGTTTGGCGGGCCCCACATCGAGGCGCTCTTTCGCAACCAGCTCGACGCCGCGGCGCATCCTTACTTTGAGGAGATTGCAGGCCTCGAGGTCTCGGCGCATGCGCTCGTGCGCCGTGACGGCAGTCTGGTTCAGTTTGTGCCATTCGGTCGGCGCGCCTGGCACGCCGGTCAGTCCGTGTTCCGCGGGCGAGAACGGTGCAACGACTTCTCGGTGGGTATCGAGCTCGAAGGTACTGATACCCTGGCCTACGCTGACGCGCAGTATGTAGTGCTTGCGGCACTGATTGCGGCACTGCGCGCCGCCTATCCGACGCTCGCTGCCGCACCGATCGTCGGCCACAGCGATATCGCGCCCGATCGAAAGACAGACCCGGGTCCGGCGTTTGACTGGACCAGACTGGATACGCTGCGGCCCTGATTCGGCGTACACTGATCGCATGCAGCCTACTGTGTGCCCATGAAGATCATCGCCTTGTTCCTGGCCATGGGCCTCGAGCGTCTTGCGACCCACCTGTTTCACTGGCGCGAACTGCGCTGGCTCGATCCGCTGTTCGATCTTGGGCTGACGAACAGCGTGCGCCTGAGTCGTGTCTGGCCCTACCTCTGGCTTGTCTTGACGCTGGCGGCCGCCGTGGCCCCCGTTGTGATCCTGCGCTTCACGCTCGAAGACGCGCTGCTCGGTCTGCCCTACCTCGCGATCAGTGTTGTGGTGTTGTTCTTGTGCCTTGGGCCGCAGGATATCGGCGAGGAAGTCGACCGCTGGTGTCGCGCACTCAGCGACGGGGACGAAGAGAACGAGCGGATCTACGGTCACGCGCTGCTCGAGCGCGGCTTCACGGGCGTGGGCACGTCACGTGGGGACGTGCCGGGCGCTGTCTTTGTGCAAGCCAACAACCGCATCTTCGCCGTCGTGTTCTGGTTCGTCTTGCTGGGTCCCATTGGCGCCTGGCTGTTCCGCGTCTCAGACCTCGCCAGACGACGAGCGCTGTTCCAGGCGGAACGTGACACGCCCGAGTCGGCGGTCGCGCCCGACTGCGAGCAGCGTGCCAATGATGTCCACGCCGTCCTCGCCTGGCTGCCAGCCCGAATTGCGGCCGTGGGCTACACGCTCGCAGGCAATTACGACGCGGGCCGTGAAGCCTGGGCCGCGCGTTCGCCGGACGGCAGCCTCGAGGCTCGCAATGACCACCTGTTGCGCGAGGTTGGCCTGGCTGCGCTGTCGCTGTCGCGTGAGCCCGAAGAGGCCGATACGGCCTGGTTCATCCGCGCCGCGCGTGCCGCCAAGAACCTGGCGCTGCGCACGCTGTGGTTCTGGCTTGTGGGCGTGGCCGTGCTGACCCTGTTTGGCGTCGCCGTTTGAGCCCACGCCGCATCACTTCTGTGCTGGTTGCGCTCGTGGCAGCGTGCCTCGCCGCGTGTGGCCAGACGGACCCGGAACCCGAAGCGCGCGCCGAACCCGAGCCGCTGCGTCTCGTGACACTGGCCCCGCATCTGGCCGAGATCGTCGCAAGTGCAGGCGCCGCCGACGTCCTCGTTGGCGTCAGCGCCTACACGGATTTCCCGGCCGAGGTCGCCGACTTGCCCATTGTGGGCGATGGTTTTCGCATTGATGCTGAGGCCCTGCTGGCGCTGAAGCCCACGCACGTGCTGGCCTGGGGTGGCGGCGGTCAGATCGACAGCATCGCGCTTGTCAAAGAACTCGGGCTAAACCTCGTGACCATTGAAACGCGCGGCCTCGACGATATTGCGCCGGCCATCCGTGAGGTGGGCCTGCTGGCGGGGACAGGCGCTATTGCGGATTCCGTGGCGACCCGTTTCGAGACCGAGATTGCCGCACTCAATTTCGAAGGCGCGCGCTTGAGCGTGTTCTACCAGATCGGCGAGCGGCCGCTGTATACGATCAATGGTGATCACTTCATCAGTGATCTCATGGCGCGTTGCGGCGGCGACAATGTGTTCGCCGAACTCGAGACGCTGGCCCCGGTCGTGAGTGTTGAGGCGGTTGTGCGTGAAGATCCCGATGTCGTCCTGACGGGATCCGACGCAGCTGCCATCGCCAACATGTGGCAGCGCTGGCCCGATTTGGCCGCCGTGGAGAATGACCGCATACTGGGTGTGCCGGGCGATCTTATCGGTCGGCCCGGGCCGCGCCTCGCAGCCGGCGGTCGCGCCATTTGCGAGACGCTTGAGGCCGCGCGTCAGACCGAGCGCTAGTCTTCAGTCGTCGAGTTGACCGCGCACGCGGGCTGAGTGCCAAAGTACCTCGGTGCCGCCGTCAGCGCGCGCCAGCACACGCGCCATGACGAACAACAGGTCTGACAACCGGTTCAGGTAGCGGATGCACTCGGGATTGACGTTTTCACGCGCCGCCAGCGAGTGCACACGGCGCTCGGCGCGGCGGCAGATCGTGCGTGCCAGGTGGCAGTGCGCCGCCGTCATGCTGCCGCCGGGAAGGATGAACTCCTTGAGCGGGGGCAGCGTTTCGTTAAGTGCGTCGAGTGTCGTCTCGAGGCGCTCGACGTAACTTGGCTCGATGACGGTGTGGCCTGGAATGCAGAGCTCGCCACCCAGATCGAACAAATCGTGCTGCACGTCCGTCAGGCACGACATGATCCGCGTGTCGTCGATGGGGCAGGCGAGCACGACGCCGATACTGCTGTTGAGTTCGTCGACCGTGCCGTAGGCTTCGACGCGCGGATCGTCTTTGGCAACGCGGCTGCCGTCGCCGAGGCCCGTCTCACCGGCGTCCCCGGTGCGCGTGTAAATCTTGCTCAGTCGATTACCCATAGTGCCTACCAGCTGTAGCGCAGACCCACCGACGTCCGTCGGTCCTGTGACCGGAAGTCTGCGGCAGACTCATAGTCGGCGTCGAGCAGGTTCTCCACGTGGGCCGACACCTGCCAGCGCTCGTTGATGCGGTAGCGCAGGCCCGTATTGACCAGCACATAGCCCGCAAGCCGCGCACCGCCGATCCCCACGCGGTCGCCGTCCGCGCGCACCGTGAGTGAGGCATCGAGGTTGTCGCTGAAGTCGCGCGTGACGTCGAGCGTGGCGCTTTGCTCGCTGCGGCGCAGCAGGCGCTCGCCTGTCTCTGCATTCTCCACCGACTGGTTGACGACGCCAAAAGCGACGCTCCAGCCGTCGGCGGCCCAAACGCCGCGCAGCTCCGCCCCGCGGATTTCTGCTTCTGAGATGTTTTGAAGTGTGAAGGTCGCGAAATCAAAGTCGATGAGATCTTCAATGTCGTTGCTGAAAAGCTCCAGCGACAGCCGCCAGTTTTCCGTCGGCTTCCAGATACCCGTGGCCTGCCACTGCTCCGAGATCTCGGCCTCGAGGTCGGGGCTGCCGCCGAAGCCGAATCGATCCGTGGCATCCGGGGCGCGGAAGGCGCGTCCGCCGCCCGCCTGAACGCGCAGCGTGGGTGTGATGTCGAAGCCCACGGCGCCGTTCCAGGTCAGCTCATTACCGAAGGCGTCGTGGTCAGTGAGACGCAACGAGACGATGCCGTCGAAGCGGCCGTTGCGGTATTGGTCCTGAACAAACACAGCCGTGAGATCGGTGTCCTCATCGAAGCCGGAGCCGAACGACAGCGTCTGCGCGGATTCGTTGAACAGCAGTACGCCAGCCACGAGCGTGTGTGCGTCGTTGACCTTGACGGTGTTTTGCCAGTCCACGCTCGTGCGCGTGCTTTCCACGAAGTCGGGCGACTCGCGCTGCGCGATCTCGTCGACGTTGCGCGAGACGATGAGCGTCGAGTCCCAGCCCGCCGTGAATTGCTGCTGCCACTGCAGCGCGGTCACGCTGTTCTCAAAGTCCTGCGAGACCGGTGTGCCAAAGAAGTCGGCGTATTCCGTGATGCCGTCGGCCTGCAGATGACGGACAGAGACGCTGCCGCGATCGAAGCTGCGCTGCACAGAGACGTTAAACGCGTCGTTTTCGAAGCCGCGGTCTTCGGTTGTGAACGAGCGTGTGGGAATGCCACCCGTGCGCTGTGTGTCGACACCGCCGCGCACCGACCAGCCGTCTTGCGCGAAGCCGGCATTGGCCGCCACGCGCTGGGCATTGTCGCCACCCGCGCGGGCCTCAAAATCACCACCGGCACCATCGGTGCGCGTGATCACGTTGATGACGCCGCCGATGGCGTCGCTGCCGTACAGCGATGAGCGCGGCCCTGAGACGATTTCGATGCGCTCAATCATCGACGCGGGCACGTTCTGCACGGCGGGGGTGCCGATGGTGCCCGGGTTCATACGAACGCCATCGATCAGCACCAGCGTGTGGTTGCTCTCGCTACCACGGAAGAACAATGAGGTTTGCTGGCCGGGGCCGCCCGTGCGTACGACGTCCAGTCCGGATACAAAGCGCAGCACGTCGGTGAGCCGGTCGGCCTGACTGCGTTCAATATCGTCGCGTGTGTAGACCGTGATTGTCGAGAGCGACTCGTCCACGGTCGTCGCCGTGCGCGTCGCCGTTGTGATCGTGAGGTCGTCGAGTCGCAGCGGTTCGTCGTCGGCAGCCTGTGCTTGGGCGGTCGAGAGCAATGCTGCGATCAGCAGGATTCGTTTCATCAGGGGTCCCCTGTCGGTGCCAACCCGCACCGGTCACACAAAGTTGTAAACCGCGACGCAGGAGACTCGGGGAAGGACGCGTGCGCACGCACGCAAGGCCAGCCCCGGGACGCCCACCGCGCCGACGGCATGAAAACCTGTGGCCGGTCTCCGGACTGACGAGTGAAGCGCTTGGCTTCGCAATGCGCGCCTTCCCCCGCGAAGCGGAGTGGCTGGTCCGGAAAAACCGGATCCGTGCGGTTGCTTGTACTCGATCACCGTTGCGGGGGCAGTGCCGGACTGTCATGCGCGACCGCGCGATGGGTCACCGGCTTCCCGTTCATCCGCGTGCGCGGACTCACCACAGGCGCAGCGACAGTACGCCTGCTGTCTTGCCGGTGTCAAGGTGATCCCGACTGCTACACTCGCAGCCTTTGCGGCTTGGCACGACGAGATGGCAAACGGCTACGACAACTATCTGGCGACGGCAATCGAAGCCGCGGAACGCGCGGCCGGCGTCATTCGCGAAGGCTACAGCGGGGGCTTTGACGTCCGCATCAAGGCCGATGCAACGCCTGTGACCGATGTCGACGAGGCGGCCGAAACCGTGATTCGCGAGGTGCTGACCGACGCTTTTCCGGGCCATGCCATTTACGGTGAGGAGCAAGGCCGCATCGGCGACGACGAGGAATTCCTCTGGCTCGTCGATCCCATCGACGGCACCAAGGCCTTTGTCCGCGGGTATCCCTTCTTTTCGACCCAGATCGCGCTGATGCACCAGGGCGATCTCGTGCTCGGTGTGTCGAGCGCACCGCTCTATGGTGAGGTGGCCTGGGCCCGCCAGGACGGCGGTGCCTTTCTAAACGGTGAGCGTGTTCATGCCAGCGACGTCGACCGGCTTGGGTCGGCAGCCATTTCCCTGGGCAACGTGCACACGCTGGCGGGCGACGCGCGTTGGGCCGACCTCGGGCGCATCGTCGCGCGCTGTGGGCGGATTCGTGGCTACGGCGACTTCCTCCACTACCACCTGCTCGCCAGTGGCCGCATTGACGCGGTCATCGAGTCGGATGTGAACATCCTCGATATCGCGGCCTTGTCCGTCATCGTGACCGAAGCCGGTGGTGTGTTCACGGATATCGACGGCGGTCGCCTGCGCCTGGACACGCGTTCGGTGTTGGCCGGCAACGCGGCAATCTATGAGCGCATTTCAGCGCTGCTGCACCCCGTAACGCCTAACCCTTGAGACTTAAGCGTTGCGGTTCGTGGCCAGCGGATCGGCGACGAACAAGGCATGTCCTTCATGCTCGACCCGCAACACGGCCACTCCGTAGAGCGCGCTGAGCTGGTCCGTGTTCAGCATCTCGTCGGCACGGCCGAACGCCCAGCGACCATCTCCGAACAGCAGCAGCGCGTGGCTTGCGAAGCGCGCGGTCAGGTTGACGTCGTGCAGGCTCGAGATCACGGTGCCGCCGCTTGCGGTTCGCCGTGCGAGCAATTCGGCGATGGTCAGTGCGTGCGCCGGGTCCTGGTGCGACAGGGGCTCATCGAGCACGGTGACGGGGCAGTCCTGCACGAGCGCCTGGGCAATGGCTGCGCGCTGGCGCTCGCCGCCTGACAGCGTCGTGATCTCGCGCTGCGCGAACGGCCCGAGTCGAACCGCGTCCAATGCGACGGCGACCTTGGGCTGCGCCGCATCGGTTGCGGGCCAGAGGCTGTTGCGATGCGGATACCGCCCGAGCGCAACGTGCTCGGCCACGATCGCGGCGAAAGCATCATTCTGACGTTGCGTGACGAGCGTAATACGCTGCGCGAGTTCCCGGCGTGTCAGGTCTTGCACAGAATCGCCGCAGACGTCGATGGTGCCCGCCGCAACGGATCTCAATCCGCACAGGGTTTCGAGCGTGAGTGTTTTACCCGCGCCGTTGCGACCCAAAACGGCGAGCCAGTCGCCCGCCGAAAGCGATAACGACAGCCCGGCCACGAGTCGGCAGGGTCCAGCGTCGACCGCCAGGTCTGCGATGTGGAGTGTTGGTGTTGTGGATTCGCCTGCCATCGGCGGCGAGCTTATCAGCCGCAACCGGGCGTCGCGCGAAACGCGGCGGCCAGAAAAAAGAAACCCCGGCAATGCCGGGGTGCTCAGTTACTTTCTTATTGTTATTCGTGTGGTCTGCGTCTGCGTTGTTACCCGCCGTAGCGATTTCCGGGTTATTTATTTCTACGCTCTCTTGTCGCCTCGGGATATGCGTCTCGGAGACAATTCCCCCCTGGCTATTATTTTTAACGTGCAGCGCGACCTTCGCTTGGGCACTTAGTGACTAGCAACGCTTGTGCCAGAAACCAAAATAATTATTAATTTCAGCTATTTGAGGATTGAACCGGAGGTGGTAGCCGCGCTTTTCGCACGGTTTTGTAAAGAATTCCGACGCTGCGCGATGGACTCCAGCAGGCTGGATACGGCGTAGAGCTGGCCCGCACGAACAACGGCGATGGGGTCGAGCAAAACTTCCGGGTCGCGCAGCGGATCGCCGGGCACGATGACCAGGTCTGCGACGCCGCCCACTCGGATCTGACCCAGGTCGGGCCGCCCCGCCGCGGTCGCTGCATCGAGCGTAATCCCTTTGAGCAGTTGTTCCATGGTTTCGCCGCCGGCGTGTCTTGCGATGACGTCAAGCGCGGGCGCGAGTGCCGCGGGCGGCGTCACGCCCGCAGGTTCCAGCATTACAGCCACGCGGGAGGCGCGCCAGTCGACCGCACTTGTGGTCGAGACGCGATGGGCGTCGCGGACCCGCGCGCCTGAGAGGCGCAGCAGTGTGTTGACGTCGGCATAACGCCCTGCGCCATCGTTTAGCGCATCGGCGTCGAGTGTCGTGACGCCGAATCGCAGATCGGGCAAAACGCGGTTGGCAATAACCTGCAGGCCCGCGTCGCGCGCGCCGCGGATAGCCTGGATCCGCGCCGCGTGATTGGCGATGGCGCGCACGTCGGAAAAGCCAACGGGTAGCTGCGTGGGCACCGGGGTTCCAGGCGGTGCTTCAGTGGTCTCGGGTGCCGTTACCGCGATTGAGGTGACTCCGGCAACGAGACGCGCCGTGTCGACGCTGGCCTGTTCGCGAAGCGCTGTGTCGATGAACCCCGGCAGCAATGTGGTTGCGGGGAATTCGAGCAGCAAGGTGTCCCCCCAGTCGCGACGCGGGACGATGTCGGTGACGCGGCCGGCCTCGATGCGGACGTCGCGACGCAGCAGGTTGCGCCCGGTCGCTGGATCGAAAATCCGGTCGGTACGCAAAACCAACGGTGGGGTCGATCGGGACTGGGTGGCTTCCGGGGTGGGCGCAGGGCGTTCGCCGGACGGTGCCGATGGCTGCGCCACCGTGACAAATGCCGTGATCGGAATCTCCCGAGTACGCTCGCCTGCGAGTTCGCGTTCGTAGAGTCTGCCGTTGCGCGCAAGCAGCAAGCGGTCCCGGTCGCGCCACGCGACGGGCTCGTTCTCGAGATCGCCGGCACGCAGCAGCGGCTTCACCGTGAATTCTGCGACGGGCAACAACAGCTCGAGCGCGCGCAGGCCGTCGCCGGCCTCGGTCTGGAATACGAGCGAGGGCCCACCCGGTCGAAGACTCGGTGCGCTCACGCGACGATCGCGTGTCGCCAGGCGTTGCAGAGTGCCGCCGTCACCGAGACGCACGATTGTGTGGCCGCGCGGGCCGTTGCTCGCGAACACGATGCCTTGCCCATCGGTTTCCCAGACGGGATCGGTTTCGTCACCTTCAGCCGCGGTCACCTGCCAGGTGACGCCGTCGGAGCGCCGTATTGCCCAAAGGTCGTGATCCTGGGCGCGCAGTGAGCTGAATACGATCGTCTCGCCGTCGGGGTGCCAGT
>JBCCBB010000048.1:0-22193 GCA_039814545.1 Pseudomonadota bacterium | reverse complement strand
GCTCGCGGCGCGGTAACAACCGGGCCAGGTGCTTGACGAGCAGCAGTGGTCCAACGGCGTTGACCGCAAAACTGCGCTGGATATTACCGGCATCGACGTCTTCGAGCCGCCGTTCGGGCTGCATGTCGCCCGCGTGCAGCAGGCCGACGGTGTTAAGGACCCAGTCGAGTTGGTCGGTGTGTTCAGCCACGGTGGCTGCTGCAGCTGCGACGCTGTCCGGGTCTGCGATGTCGAGCGTCACGGGCACGATGCGGTCGCCATGGGTGTCGCGCAGGGCCGCGATGGCGTCGCTGTCGTTGGGCTGGCGCGCTGCGACGAACAGCCGCTCGACGCCCGCGCGTTCTGCAAGCGCGCGGGCAAAGCCTGCGCCAATACCGCGGCTTGCGCCCGCGATAAATACGTTTGTGGGTTGGGTGTTCATGAGCTCGGAAACCGCTGAATTATCAATGATTTCGAAGAATCAGGCCCGTCAGATGCAGCGCGCCTTAGCGCGCCGGGTAGCGCTGGGCCAGCCAGTCGAGCATGAGCTGGTTCACCGTCTCCGGGTGCTCCTGTTGGGTCCAGTGTCCGCAGTTCTCGAGTACGTGGACTTCGAGATCATCGACATAACGCCGCATGGTCTCGATGTGGGCTGGTGCGATGAGCACGTCGTCGTTGGCACCAATGAACAGCGTGGGTACGCGGACGCGCTGCTCGACGCCCTCGGTCAGCGCCCAGTTGCGGGTCCAGTTGCGGTACCAGTTGATGGGTGGTGTGAAGCCCGACTCTCGGAACGCTTTGACATAAACCGCCAGCTCCTCGTCGTCGAACAGCGGCGTGCCCGGAAGCTCTTTCTTGCGCATCTCACGCAACATGCTGAAGGCGTGCCGGGCCTCGGGCGGTGTGGCATCGAACGCGGCACGTGTAGTCGGTAAACGCCGGTACATGGCGCGCAGGAAGCGCTCGGGGTCGGCATCAAACGCGCGGTCGGCCTCGTCAGAGTCCTGGAAGTTGACGATATAGAAGTCATCGCCCAGCACCTGTCTCGACATGACCATGGGATCGATGTCACGGCGCGGTGCGAAGGGAATGTTGAGCGCGATGTAGCCACGCATCCGCTCAGGGCGCATGAGTGCCATCTGCCAGAGCAGCAGTGCACCCCAGTCGTGGCCGACAAACACGGCGTCGTCATGGCCCAGTGCGTCGAGCAGTCCGCACAAGTCGTCCATTAGGTGGAAAACATCGTAGGCTTCGACGGCTTCGGGTCGACTGCTGCCTGCGTAGCCGCGCTGGTCCGGGGCGACGAAGCGGTAGCCGGCGTCGACCAAAGCGGCGACCTGGTGGCGCCAGGAGTAGGCGATCTCCGGGAACCCGTGGCAGAGGATGACGGGGGGCGAAGTGGGGTCGCCGGCCACGTGGACGTCGAGGGTGATGCCGTTGGTGGCGAATTGGGTCGGTTCTGGGAACGTTGGCATTCCCGGAGTATCGCGGGTGGGTGTTTGTGGTGCCAGTCGGGGTTGTGCCAGTGGGCCCGTCGCGGGGTGTGCCAGTCGGCCGGTGTGCCGGACGACAAGAAGCCATCGGGGGTACGCAATTCGTACATCCCTGTACGCTCGTGGGCGACGTCCCTGTCGCCCACGCCCCCCGATGGCTTCTTGTCGCCCGACACACCTACGTTTGTGGAATCGCCGTGGACTCATTGTTCCAGCGTTTTGGGTGCCACCGGCTCTCGCTTTGGTTGTGAGAGCGCGCTAAGATCGCGGCGAACGCGATGACAGGGCCAGTAGGGCCGGTCACGCAGGCTTGAGCGAGCGGGAGACGGTGAGAGTCCCGCGCCTGCGCCGGACCTGAATATCCCCCTCGAGTGGCGCCCCGAACCCCGATGGCGGGCAGTAGATGGCGACGGTTGGTTCCCGACATGGACCGGGTCTCGTACCCACAGAGGCGGTGCGCGCGAGCGTGCCGTGAAACCGGGTGGTACCGCGGAATCCCGCCCCGGACGCTTTGTTAAGGCGCCCGGGGTTTTTTGTGCCCGGGCGAGGACGAGACGATGACATTCGACCCGATCAAAGGCCGCTACGACGGACCCAAGCTAGAGCAGGACGTGCTCGAGTTCTGGCGTGACCACGACACCTTCGCCAAGAGCCTCGAGCAGACCGAGGGCAAGCCGCGCTACAGCTTCAACGAGGGCCCGCCCACGGCCAACGGCAAGCCGGGTATCCACCATGTGCTCGCGCGAACGTTCAAGGACGTGTTCCCGCGCTTCAAGACGATGCAGGGCTACCACGTGCCGCGGAAGGCAGGCTGGGACACGCACGGTCTGCCCGTCGAGCACGAGATCGAGAAGCAGCTGGGCATCTTCGACAAGTCGGAGATCGAAGCCAAGGTCGGAATCGAGGCGTTCACACGCCGCTGCCGCGAGTCGGTGATGACCTACATCGGCGACTGGGAGCAGATGACCGAGCGCATGGGCTTCTGGGTCAATCTCGACGAGGCCTACTACACGCTCGACAATGACTACATCGAGTCGGTCTGGTCGCTGCTGCAGAAAATCTGGGACCAGGGCCTCATCTACCGCGGCTACAAGGTCGTGCCCTACGACCCGCGTATCGGGGCGACGCTGTCGTCGCACGAGCTCGCGCAGGGTTACCGCGAGGTCGAAGACCCCTCGATCTTCGTGCGCTTCAAGCTCGCCGACGAAGACAACACGGCGTTTCTGGTCTGGACCACCACGCCCTGGACGCTGCCGTCCAATCTCGCGCTCGCCGTGGGCGCGGATATCGACTACGACTACGTGCGCCACGGCGATGAGACACTGATCGTGGCGAGCGCGCTGCGCGAGCGCGTGTTTGGCGATGCCGAACACAGCGTCGAGAAGACCGTGAAAGGCGCCGAGCTCGTCGGCAAGACCTACCAGCGCCTGTTTGACTACCTTGAGGTGGATTCAGACTGCCCGGCGTTTCGCGTCTGGCATGCGGATTTCGTGAGCGTCGAAGACGGCACAGGCATCGTGCACACGGCGCCCGCCTACGGTGTCGACGATCTCGCGCTGGGTCAGGCCAACGGCCTGCCGATCCTGCACGGCGTCGGTCTTGATGGGCACTTCGTTGAGGCTGTCGAGCCTGTGGCGGGCCTGTTCTTCAAGGACGCCGACCCCGTGCTCATGAAGCTGCTCAAAGCGCGTGGCGACCTGTTCCGGGCCGAGCGCTACCTGCACAACTACCCGTTCGGCTGGCGCACGGGCGACCCGATCATCTACTACGCCAAGAACGCCTGGTACATCCGCACGACCCAGGTTAAAGACCGCATGGTCGAGCTCAACCGCGAGATCAACTGGGTGCCCGAGACGATCCGCGAAGGGCGCTTTGGTAACTGGCTCGAGAACAACGTCGACTGGGCGCTCTCTCGTGAGCGCTTCTGGGGAACGCCGCTGCCCGTGTGGACGGACGGCGACGGCAACTTCAAATGCGTGGGTTCAGTGGGCGAGCTCGCCGAGCTCGCAGGGCGTGATCTGTCCGAGCTTGACCTGCACCGCCCCGCGGTCGACGACATCACGTTCGAGCTCGACGGCAAGACCTGGACCCGTGTTCCCGAAGTCATCGACTGCTGGTTCGACTCGGGCGCCATGACCTACGCACAGTGGCACTACCCGTTCGAAAACGCAGAACATTTCGAAGCGCACTTCCCGGCCGACTACATTTGTGAAGCGATCGACCAGACGCGCGGCTGGTTCTATACGCTGCATGCGATCGCCACACTCGTGTCGGACAGCGTCGCTTACAAGAACGTGATCTGCCTGAGCCACATCGTCGATGCCGACGGCAAGAAGATGTCGAAGTCGCTGGGCAACATTCTGAACCCCTACGATGTGTTCGACTCTGTGGGCGCCGACCCGCTGCGCTGGTATTTCCTGGCGCGTGTAGCGCCCGACGTGCAGAAGCGCATCTCCGTCGACATCGTTGCCGACGTGGCGAGCTCCTTCGTCAACACGCTCTGGAACACCTACGCGTTCTTCGTGCTGTACGCGCGGCTCGAGGATGTCGACTACACGAACCGTAGCGAACCCGCGTCGCGACCCGAGATCGACCGCTGGGCCATTGCCTTGAAGCAGCGCTCGCTGGCAGACGTGACCGAGGCGCTCGAGCGCTACGACGCGCAGGCGGCGGGTGTGGCCATCGAGTCCTTCGTCGATCAGCTCTCGAACTGGTACGTGCGCCGCAACCGGCGCCGGTTCTGGAAAGCAGCTGACGGCGATGACAAGCGTGCGGCCTTCCACACGCTCTACGAGTGTCTGTCGTCGCTGACCTACATGCTGGCGCCGTTTACCCCGTTCCTGGCCGAGTCGCTCTACCAGAACCTCGTGCGACGCGTGGATGCGAGTGCGCCCGAGAGCGTGCACATGGCCGATTGGCCTGAGGTCGACGCCTCGCTGATCGACGACGACCTGCTCTACGAGATCGATGTCGTGCAAAAAGTGGTCGGCCTCGGCCGTGCCGCGCGGTCGCAGAGCGGCGTCCGGACGCGTCAGCCCCTGGCACGCGCACTCGTGCGGGCACCCAGCGAGGCCGCCATGGCTGCTGTGCTGTCGCACCGAGAGCAGATTGAAGACGAGCTGAACGTGAAGTCGATCGAACCCGTCGCCCGCGATGCGAGTCTTGTCGACTACCGCATCAAGCCGAACTTGCCGGTTGTGGGCAAGAAGTTCGGCAAACTGGTGCCGAAAATCCGGGCAGCGCTCGATGCGGCCGATGGCGAGCACATCGCGACGGCCGTGGCCGCCGGCGAGACGTTCGAGCTCGACGTGGCCGGCGACACGCTGACCTTGGGTGCGGAGGACTGCCTCGTGGAGACGGCCTCGGCTGAGGGTTACGCCTCGGCAGAGGAGGCCGGCTACCTCGTGGGCCTCGATACGGCTCTGAACGACGATCTGCGCCGCGAGGGCCTGGCCCGGGAGCTCATCCGGACCGTCCAGGAGGCCCGCAAGCAGGCGGGGCTCGAGGTCGAGGACCGGATCCGGCTCGGCGTTTCCGGTGATGCGGCGGTCGAAGCGGCGCTGGCCGAGTATCGGGAGCTGCTCATGTCGGAGACGTTGGCCGAGGCCTGGGAGGTCGGTCAGACGGGCGCTTTCGAGGGTCAGGGATCGCTCGAATCGGCGCATTGGGACATAGAGATCAGTCGCTTATCGGGGGCTTAGGCCCCCTGCTTGCAGGGTCTTCGAAAAACCTGCTATAAGTTTGAGGGAAGGGGAGAGTCACGCACTCGGTGTTGCAGTCGGTGTCCCAGCGGTCCGGTCCAGGATCGCGATGCCGAATGCTTAAGCGACCATCGATGCCCGACCTCAAAGCCTGAAAGGGCAAAAAGAACACGCGAGCTATCGCGGGGGTTTTATGTCGGTCATAAAAGACTCGTTTCACGAGGCATTGGTCATCCTGACCAGTCACGAGAACGCGAAAACGCGGCTTACCAAGGCGTGGGTGGATACCTTGGAGCACCTGGCCTCAGACGAGTTGCCCGACAGTATTCGCGATCAGTTCAACCGCATGCGCAAGCAGCTGACAGCGCGGCGCCCGGTCAATAACGAAAACCCCATTGTGGCAACGATCCGCAAGATGTCGCCGGCCGAGGCGGCCCGCTTTGGCTGCGAAATCGTGAACATGTACGCCGACGTCATGGCCGAGGATCACCCCGTACAGCTGCGGATCGTCGATGTCGCGGCTGAGCCCCAGGCCGAGAAGGCCGAGGACAAGGACGGCGTACCGGACTTTCTGTCCCGCCATTAGGCGAATCAGCCGCGGCCCAACTGGGGCCAAGCACTATCCCGTTGCCGGCGTTGTTGTCCGCCGGATCAAGATCGGCAGCACCAGCGTGGCCGAGAACATCGCAACGCTCGCGCCTACGATGAAGATCGCCATGGGCTGGGGTGACGCCAGGCCCCATAGCGCCACGACCTGGGTCGCGATGCCGGCAATGAGCTGTTGCGAACAGCCGACGATGCCGGACGCCGTGCCTGCGTAATTCTTGCTTTGCAGCACGGCCGCGCTTTGCAGGCTCGGCGAAGACAGCCCGTTGGCGAATGCCAGCACGACCATGGGCAGGAACATGCGCTCGGGCGACAGGGTGCCTGTCGACACCGAAACGACCATGACCAGGGCACCCACCAAAGCGAGCGTCGTCCCGGTCCGGATCATGTTGAGCATGCCGATCTCGGACGCGAGCCGCGACGAGAGAAACGTCCCAAACATGTATCCGCCTGACAATAGGATGAAGTACTTGCCGTAGGTTGTCGGCGGCTCGCCGAGCGTGTTCTCCATGACGTAGGGCACCACGGAGATGAATGTGTAGAACACGGACAGCGAGAGCGCGCTCTGCAGTGAGTAGACGAGGAACAGGGGCTTTTTTAAGAGCGACAGCGTGCCCGCGATGAACGGCTCGGGGTCTTTCACCTGTTGGCGTGTCTCGGGCAGCTTCGCGAACGCAATGGTGGTGACCACGGCAATCATGACCGCGGATGCGGCGAACACGCTGCGCCAGCCGTACCAGTCCGTGAGATAGCCGCCAAACAGCGGTGCGATCATGGGTACCACCACAATCACGACGATGACGGACGACAACCGCGCCGCCATGCCGTCGCTGCCGTAGCGGTCGCTGAGCACGGCGCGCGTGACCACCATGCCGCCGGCACTGCCCAAGGCCTGCACGATGCGCGCGACGACCAGCGCGCCAACCGACGGCGCCAACGCGCAGGCCAGCGTGCCGATCAGGCAGATGACCAGGCTCGCGATGGCCGTTGCGCGCCGGCCAAAGCGATCCGCGAGCGGGCCGTAGATGAGCTGCGCGGGCCCGACCGTGAAGACAAATGCCGAAAAGGTGAGCTGCACGGCGCGGCTGCTCGCCTCGAGATCGCGACCAATGCCCGGCAGGGCCGGCAGGTAGATCTGCATAACGAGCGGCGCGATCGAGGTGATCGCGGCCAACAGGAAGATCAGCGGGCGGTCGCTCGCTGAGCTCGACAGAGGTCGCACCGAGGACACGATGCGGCGGCGCTCAGCTTCTGCCCAGAACCTGAAGGAATTCGGCGCGCGTGCTCGGGTCCGTGCGGAAGGTCCCCATCATTTGGCTCGTGACCATGGATACGCCCGTCTTGTGAATGCCGCGCGTCGTCATGCACTGATGCGCGGCTTCTACAACGACGGCCACGCCGCGCGGCTTGAGCACCTCATCGATGCACTGCGCGATCTGGGCCGTCATCTTCTCCTGAACCTGGAACCTTCGCGCGTAAGTCTCGACGACACGGGCCAGCTTGCTGATGCCGACAACCTTGTTGTTGGGCAGGTAACCGACGTGTGCCTTGCCGATGATCGGCGCCATGTGGTGCTCGCAGTGAGACTCGAAACTGATGTCACGCAGCAGGATGATTTCGTCGTAGCCTTCGACTTCTTCGAACGTGCGCTTCAGGAATTTGACGGGGTCGTCCTTGTAACCCGAGAACCAGTCTTCGTAGGCCTGGGCGACGCGTTTGGGCGTGTCGAGCAGGCCTTCACGCGTCACGTCTTCGCCGGCCCAGCGCAGGAGCACGCTCACGGCTTCTTCGGCCTGTTTTCGCGTCGGCTTGCGCGGCTTCGGCATCTTTTTTCTGGTGGCCAACGAACTCTCCAATAGTGCGTGCTGCAGTGTAACCGAAGCCGTTTTCGCCTGCGCCCACGAAGGAGATGCACATGAACACTGTACTCAAACATGGCGCGATCGCGCTGTCCGCCCTGGTTCTGATGTCGGGCTGCGCCAGCTTCGGCGGTGCTGACCGCCCCGAGATCGAAACTGCGAGTCGAGTGGACCTCGACCGGTTCATGGGCCGCTGGTACGTCATCGCGCATATCCCGACCTTTATCGAGACGAAGGCCTACAACGCGATCGAGGCCTACGAAAGACGCGATGCCGACACGATCGACACGACGTTCTCGTTCAACAAGGGTGGCTTCGATGGGAAGCTCAAGACGTACACACCTGTCGCGACGGTTCGGCCCGACACGGGCGACGCGATTTGGGGTATGCAGTTTGTCTGGCCGTTCAAGGCCGAGTACCGCGTCATCTGGGTCGACGACGCATACGGCGTCACGGTGATCGGGCGCAACAAACGCGATTACGTCTGGATCATGGCCCGGGAACCTGAGCTCGACGCGGGCGTACGTGTCGAGGTCGATCAGTTCCTTGTCGCGCAGGGCTACGACCTCTCAAAAATGCGCGAGGTGCCTCAGCGCTGGGATGACCGCGACGCGCCCTGAGCGCGCCGCGGCCTGGTCTCAGGCACCTGTGCCGATCGGGCAGCTCACGCCCGTGCCGCCGATGCCGCAGTAACCGCCGGGGTTCTTGGCGAGATACTGCTGGTGATAGTCCTCTGCGTAGAAGTACTCGCCCGCGGTCGCAATCTCGGTGGTGATGTTGCCAAGGCCCGCGCCGTTGAGGCGTTCCTGGTACCGCTCACGTGAGGCGCGCGCGGCAGCGAGCTGCGCGTCATTGGTCGCATACACCGCCGAGCGGTATTGCGTGCCGCGATCGTTGCCCTGGCGCATGCCCTGGGTCGGATCGTGCGCCTCCCAAAACACCCGCAGGAGCTCGTCGTAGCTGACGATGTTGGGGTCGAACACGACAGAGACGGCTTCGGTGTGGCCCGTGCGGCCGCTGCAGACTTCCTCGTAGCTCGGGTTGGGCGTGTAACCGCCTGCGTAACCGACCGAGGTTGAGTAGACGCCCTCGAGCTCCCAGAACACGCGCTCGGCGCCCCAGAAACAGCCCAGTCCGAAGACCGCTTGCTCCAGGTGGTCGGGGAACGGCCCCGCGAGCGGGTTGCCGTTGACGAAATGGGTGTCGGCAACGGGTACGGGCGTGTCACGGCCGGGCAGGGCGTCATTGCGGTCGGGCAGTTCCGTGGACTTGCGGGCAAACAGCATGTCGGGCTCCTCGGAATGGGGGTCAGGCCTTCTAGTATGTGGTGCCACAGCCGTGATTCAATAGCGCGCTCCCCGCACCGAGACCCGTATGGCCCCGATCCAGAGACCCCGCCCCTATCACTGGCTGCTGTTGCTGTCGCTCGTGGTGCTGTGGGGATCGCGCTACTTTGCGGTCGAGATCGCCCTCAAGGCCTACCAGCCACTCGATATCGTGTTTCTGCAGCTGGCGATCGCGGGCGTCATGCTCTGGATCGTGATGCTTGCCGCCGGCGAGCGCTTTCCGCGTGACCTCAAGTCCTGGGTCTACTTCAACGCCATGGCCCTGTTCGGCAACGGGCTGCCGTACTTCCTCGAGGCCTGGGGCCAGGTCTACATCGAGTCGGCGCTCGTTGGCATCCTCATGTCTGTCTCGCCGCTGTCCGTGCTCGTGCTCGCGCATGTGTTGTTACCCGATGAACGCGCCACAGGTGGGCGTGCGGCAGGTTTTGCCGTCGGGCTCGTCGGCGTCGTGTTGCTTATCGGGCCCAGCGCACTCACGGACATCGGGGGCGGCTTCATGCGCGTCGCAGCCCAGCTGGCCGTGTTGGGCGCTGCCGTCTGTTACGGCCTGGCCGCTGTGCTCGCGCGGCTCGCGCCGCAGCACTCGCCGCGTGTCGTTGCGGCCGGTGTACTCGTTGCGGCAGCTCTGCAGCTTGCGCCCGTCTGGATCGTATCAGGGGGGCTGGCCCAGTGGCCCGGGTTTGGCCCACCTACGGTGGCCGTTATCGGCGTGGGCACGCTCTGCATCGGGCTTGCGGCACTGGCGTTCTACCAGCTTATCGCCGAGTCGGGCGCGTCCTTTCAGTCGCTCAGCAATTATCTAACGCCGCTTTGGGCCGCCTTCCTGGGCTATGTCTTGCTGGATGAGCGCTTGCCCGCCAATGTCTACCTGGCGCTGGGACTCGTGTTTGTGGCGTTGTGGCTCACAAGCCGCGGTGACGGCAAGGAGACGCCGACTGCGTCCGATTAACCGCCGCTCGCGGCGCCCGTAGCGGCCTGCGCGGCGATCTCGGCATCGCGCTCGGCTTTCTTCTTTTGTAGGAACTTTCGCTCGTTTGTCGAGAAGCGCGATGCGTTGTAACGGAAGTTGTGGCGGAAGGTGAATCCGTCCTGTGCGACGGGCATGCCGTCGACGAAGCGTGGCCGGTACACGTAGGCACCCAAACGTCGGTACACGTACACGTCCCGAAGGCCGGCAGGCTTGCTGTCAACGAGATCGATTTCGGACACCTTGCCCGACGCATCAACGCTGTAGTTGACAGTCACGAAGCCTTCGTCGGGGTAGAAGCGTGGGTCATTGTCGACCTCACCCGCATTACCGTAGATCGTGTACATGGGCGCTTCGTAGATGGCGACGGCCTGGCCGAACAACTCGCCCTTGAGCGGCGCAAGCTTTGGCGCCGCTTCTATCAATGCCCAGGCCTCGCTGTAACTGTCGCTCGCACCCCGCGCACTGCCGACGTATTGCATCCAATCGCCTTTGCTCACGAGCATTCGCACCAGGACTTCACTATCCGCTGACTCGCGTGCGATGCGCTCGGCGCGACCAATGGCTCTGCGGGCTTCTGAAAGCAGGCCCTGTTCTGTGCGGGCGTAGCGCCCCGTCTCGCGGCCCAGCGACACCGTCGCGAATTTCATGAGCGGATCGATAAGGCGTGGGTCTTTGTCACCGAATCGCTTGGCGAGGCCGTCGGTGATCTGTGTGTAACAGAGTGACGCGAGTTCGTCGTTGTCGACTCGGCGTGCCCAGCGCGCGCGGTATTCGAGCGCGTCGACAAGTGCGTCGTCGCCTGCCTCGTAGCGCTTTTGTACGATTCGGTAGCGCTGTTCGTGCATGCGGCGGGACTCGCGCCTGTCCCCGATGTCCTCGTAGATCACACTCAACGCGTCGATGAAGGGGACTTGTGCCATCGTGTCCAGACCTTCATTGACGTGCGTAATGTGTATCGCGCGCTCAAACGTCGCGATGGCGGCTTCTTCTTCGCCCGCCGCTTCGAGTGCGCTAGCGAGACCTACGAGAGGGTTGACGAGGTCCGGTGCGACGATTGACGCGCCAACGGCTTCTCGCGTGGCGATGGCCGCTCGAAAGTTCTCGATCGCCGGGCCGTAATTGCCGGCTTCAGTCTGCAGCAATGCCAGGTTGTGGCGCGCGCTTGCGACGGCATCGTCGCGCAGCCCATTGGCCGCGGCGGCTTGCGCCACAACCTCTCGCGCGCGTTCAAGTCGAGCTTCAAGGTCATCGTCGCCGGCCCGGTAGGCGATCTCGGTGTCACCCAACGTGACGGGCTCGGGCAGCGCCACGGCCGCTTGCTGTGCCGTCGCCACAGGTGCGGCCAGGCACAGGGTCAGCGCCAGTGCGGCGGTGGCGCTGCATGGCGCGCCCGCGCGATTAGCCACCGTTGTAGCCGGATTCGTCGGCGTCACTCTTGCCCACGCGTTCGCTGGCGATGCGCTCAATGAAGGCGCGCTCGCTGTCCGAGAACCGCGTGTCGTCGTAGGAGAACTCGTGGCGCAGCGTCAGGCCGTGCTGGCGAATCGGTTTTCCGTCCCGGTACTCGGGGCGGTAGAGCGAGCCGCGAATCTGGCGCACGACGTGGGCGTCGAGCAGGCCCGCGGGGTAGCCGTCAAGGATCCGAATGTTGACAGGGCGGCCACGCGGATTGATGTCGTAGCTGACCTCGACAAAACCCTCGCGAGGAAAGTCCCGCTCGTCGAAGGTGCCCTCGCGAGAGGCGTTGTAGACGGGCCGCAGCGGGGCTTCGTAGATCGAGGTTGGCGTGGCGAACAGCTCTGCCCGGAGCTCACTGAGATTCGGGTTCTCCGTCAACATCGCCCACGCTTCGCGGTAGGCTTGCTGACCGCGGCGGCGCAGCCCGATGTACTGCATCCAGTCGCCCTGGCGCACGAGCGTGCGCGCCAGCAATGCCGGGTCCGTGTCAGCCGTTCTGCGCGCTATGCGCACGGCGCGCGCCGCAGCACGATCCGCTTCCATCTGGATACTTCGGGGGGTGCGCGCAAACTTGCCTGTCTCACGATCCAGCGACACGAAGGCAAAGGCCATGAGGGGATCAA
Organism: Pseudomonadota bacterium; assembly: GCA_039814545.1. Lineage (GTDB taxonomy): Bacteria > Pseudomonadota > Gammaproteobacteria > Steroidobacterales > Woeseiaceae > CALBPI01. The sequence goes on along the minus strand of JBCCBB010000048.1, from coordinate 10,158 downwards.
TGAGATCGGCCTCGTACGCGCCATAGTGTTTGCTGATGATGTTCACGATGCGCTGATAGGCACGGGCGGCGGACTCGGCCATGCTCGTGCGCTCGGCCCAGCGGGCACGCGTGTACAGTGCATCCAGGAGCTGCGGCGAGTCCGGACCGTAGAAAGCCTTTTGCAGCAGAAACGTGCGTTCCTGAAGCTTCGCGGCGTCGCGGCGGTCACCGCGGGCCATGAGCGTCTCCGCCAGCGCGTTAGCTACGGCAACCTGGCCCACGCTGTTCTCGCCCTGGTTGGCCCGAATGACCTCGATCGATTCCTGGTAGGCGAGCACCGCACGGTCGAAACGCCCGGCTGCCTGCTCCGCCAGCCCCTGGTTGGCAAGCGCAGTACCGTACTCCGGCGCGACTCGGCCGAACTGCTCGGCAGCCAGCTTGGCCGCAGCCTCGGCGTGCATGGCGGCGGTCGCGGGATCGGACTCAAGAGTTTGCGTAAAGGCCTTTGTCTCGCTGGCCAACGCTGCACCTGCCGCCGTCTCAAGCTGCGTCGGTGTCAGTTCCAATGCCGCAGGCGTCAACGCCTGGCCCGACGATGCGACCAAAGGCCCCGGCACGAGCCAAGTGGCCGACAGGGCCATCCCAAGCAGGCATGCGCGTGCCACACGCGCAGCCGTGAATCGAATCGTCACGCTGCTAGCCTCCCCGGGGTCAGCGCCCCGCCTTATTCAGTGCCGTCTTTGGAATCCTCAGCTATATCAGCGGTTTCCGGTGACGTCTGTTCGGAATTCTCGGCTTCATCGACTGTCGATGCCGCATCTTCGTCGGTCGGTGCCGACTCTGTGGTTGCGGGCCCATCCGTGGTGTCGTCGGCCGTGTCTTCCGTGGTTGTGGGCGCCGTAGTCTCCGTGGGTACGGAAATTGAGCGCCCAATTAAGTCTTCGTCGCGGCGAGGATCCAGATTCACATTCCGTCGAATCGGCGCTGCGGCCGTTTCGTCGGAGCTACTTTCCTCGCCGTAGGTCGTCGTGGCGACGACGTTGCGTTCTCGATCAGTGAACCGGGACTCGTCGTAGCGAAACGGGTGCCGGTAAGCGAGGCCCGTGTACACGACGGGCTGCCCGCCGCGGAATGCCGGGCGGAAGCGGAAGCGTCGAATCTGACGGCGCAGGTGACCGTCCATGAGGCCCGGCGGGTTGCCGCCCACGATGCGCACATTCAACGGCCGGCCCAGCGGATCGACGTCGAACGCGACGTCTGCATAGCCGCGTTGCGGGAAACGCGCCGTGTCGGCCGGCTCGTTGACGCGCTGACCGTAGATGGAGCGGAAGGGCACCCGAAGGATTGGGACCGGGCTGCCGAACAGCTCGTCGCGCAGCGCATGAAGTTCGGGGTTGGCGTCCATTGTGCGCCAGGCCTCGCGGTAGGGCAGCCGCGAGTTGCGCATGAGGTTCAGGCGCGAGAGCCAGTCGCCCTGCTTGACCAGGGTGCGCGCGAGGCGCTCCGGATCTTCTTCTCCGTTTTCGCGGGCGATACGCACGGCGCGGGCCATTGCACGCCGACCCTCGTTGATCGCGGGCTCACCGAGCTCCGTGATGCTGATGGCCGCTGTGGCGAGTGCCACGAGTGGCTCGATAAGGCGCGGGCTGTCGGAGCCGTGTTTCTTTGAGATCGAGCGTTCGAGGCGCCGATACGCCTGCACGGCCTTCTCGAAGTCGCCGAGACGGGCGTACCAGGTGGCGCGTTGAATGAGGGCGTCGATGTACTGGTCGGACTCTTCGGTGAACCGGCGTTGGTGCAGACGGAAGATCGTGTCCTGCATATCGCTTGCCGTGTCGAGGTCGCCCTGGAAGAAATAGGCGCGGCTCAGTGCGTCGATAATCTCGACTTGGTCCAAGTTGTTGGGCCCCTCATTGACGTGCGAGATGTGGATCGCGCGCTCGTAGATTGGGATCGCCGCGTCAATCTCGTTAAGTGCCATGAATGCACTGGCGAGACCGCGCAGAGGATTGATGAGTTCGCGGTCGACCAGGGTGCCGTCGACGCGCTCGCGCGAGATGATCGCGGCGCGATAGTTCTCGATGGCCGTGGCGTACTCGGTGTTCTCCGCCTGCACAATCGCAAGGTTCGTGAGCGCGCGCGCGAGGTTGTCGTGGTCTTCGCCGTAAGCCTCCGCGGTCAGCGCGACGATCTCCTTCGCAAGGTCCAGGGCGCGCGGTGCGTCGACGCCCAGGTTCGCACGGAATTCGTTCTGCAACGCATCGAGTTCGGCACCCAGCGGCGTGGCCAGATCGGCTTCGGTAATGTCGATGAACTCGGGTACCGCAGGCGCGACTTCGGCCGCGCTCACCGCCAGGGGCAAAATGGCGCAGGTCAGCGCCGCGAACAGAGCGGTCAATCGGGCTGGGGAACTGAGTCTACTGCGTCGAATCATAAGGTCCTGAGCGTAACCGGTTTACAAGGCATGATGGCATGCCAGCGAATTATAGACAGCGCCATTAGCGGATAGTTTAGCCTCTTGCGGGCTTCGCGATGCGCGACACGCCGGATGCGCGGCATTGGCGACACAGGGGGCAAGGACATGGTTGATTTCAAATTTCGGGCGGCCGCAGGCGTGATGATGGCCTGCGCTGCCGCGTCCGTGGGCGCCGATACGGCAATTACGATTTACAGCAAGGCGTCCCCGGGGGCCGTCGATCCGCGGTTGTACCGGCCTGGTGTGGGCGGATCCGGTTACTTCGGCCAGGCACTGCCCGGCTACGCTATCGTTCGAGACCAGCGTCGCATGACGCTTGAGGCCGGGCGCGGGCAATACGCCCGAAACGACGTGGCCGCACTGATCGATCCGACCACCGTGCGTTTCGAGTCACTCACGGACCCAGAAGGCACACGCGTGCTCGAGCAGGACTTCCGGTTTGACCTTGTGGACCGCGACAAACTGCTCGAGCGCTATCTCGACCGCGAGGTCGTCGTGACCCAGCGCCAGGGTGACGATGTGCGGGAGCGCAGAGGCACCTTGCTGAGTACTCGCGGCGGCATCGTGCTGCAGGACGGCGATGGCAGTGTGGACGTGCTCTCTGACTGGAATCATGTCGCACTGGGCGAGCTGCCCGGCGGCCTCATGACGCGACCCACACTGGTCTGGGACCTGGCCGCCGAACGCGGCGGTGAACACGACACCCGCGTTAGCTACGAAACCGCGGGCATCACCTGGTGGGCGGACTACAACCTGGTCTGGACGCCCAAGGGTAATGGCGATACGGGTACGCTGGGTGTGGGTGCCTGGGTGAGTATCGTCAACCAGAGCGGCGCGAGTTACGAAGACGCCAAGCTCAAGCTCGTGGCCGGTGACGTGCAGCGCGTGACGGCGCAACAGTCGTTCCGAGGTCGCAACGCAAGTGTTCAGTACGAGCTTGCCGCTGACAGCGGCTTCGAGGAAAAGGCGTTCTTTGAGTTTCACCTCTACACGCTGGGCCGCGAAACCACGCTGCCCAATAATGCCACCAAACAAATCGAGCTGTTCCCGCAGGCGTCGGGCGTCCCTGCCGAGAAGCAGCTCATCTACTACGGATTTCCCAACGGGCGCGTCGCGGGGCAGGGCATCGTTGATCGGGGTTTCGGCGCGCAGTCGAATCCCAAAGTGGATGTCTACCTGGAGTTCGAGAACCGCAAACGCGACGGGTTGGGCATCCCCCTGCCGGCAGGTCGCCTGCGCGTATCGCAGATCGATGACGCTGACGGCACGCTCGAGTTTATCGGCGAGGACGTGATGGATCACACGGCGCGCAACGAGCCTGTGCGGGTGCGACTGGGCAGCGCGTTCGACGTCACAGGCGAGCGCAAGCAGGTCGACTACGCCATTGATTCACGCGCGCGCTGGATCGAGGAGACGATTGAGATCACGCTCACGAACCGCAAGGAAGCGGCGCAACGCGTCACCGTGGCCGAGACGCTCTACCGCTACGCGAACTGGGCGCTCTCAGGTGAGACGGACGACTACGAGAAAATCGACAGTCGGACCATCCACTTCGATGTGCGCGTACCCGCCGACGGCAAGAAAACGGTGCGCTACAAGGTGCGTTACACCTGGTAGCAACGCGGGTGGCTAACCTGCGCCCGAGTCCCTACGCTCACTCTTGGCCAATGTCCGTTCGGCGCGGGTGCGTTTCACGAAGTCGCGCTCTCGATCCGTGAAGCGGTTGCCGTTGTAGCGGAACTGGTGGCGGTAAGTCATACCCGTGTACTTCACGGCACGTCCGTCCCTGAAGGCCGGTCGGAATACGAAGCTCGGCATGCCGCGGTACACCTGCGCGTCGAGCAAACCCGCGGGCTCGCTGTCGACGATCTCGATGTTCACTGGCGCGCCGCCCACGCTGACGTTGTAATTGAGTTCAACGAAGCCGCGTTGCGGGTAGTTCTCAGCATCTGCCGCTGGCAGCAGGCCGCTTGAGTACACACGGTCAAAGCGCACGCTTGTGAGCAGTGTGGGCTCGGCAAATAGTTCGTCTCGCAGCCGATGCAATGACGGGTCCGCGTCGAGAAACGCCCAGGCTTCGCGGTACGCGCGCCAGGCCAGGGTGCGGTTGCCCAACAGCATGGCCCAGTCGCCCTGTGCGACCAGGGTCATTGGGAGCACGTGCGGATGCTCGTGCGTTTGAGCCCGTGCGATCTTGACCGCCTCGTCAACAGCGCGTCGCGCCTCCAAGATGATGAAGGTGAGATTGCGGCCGCCGCGATCGACGCCACTAAATGGGCTCGTGGCACTCTGCGGTGCTGAAAATGCAAACGCCACAAGTGGCTCAATGCGGCGCGCGTCCATGGGATCGTAGTGGGTGGCCAGCGTTTGCGCGGCGCGGCGGTAAGACTTTGCGGCCGCGTAAAAATCGCGCGTGCTTTCATACCATTGCGCGCGTTGCATAAGCGCGTCGACATAGCCGTCCGACGACTCGTCCATGTTGCGCTGCTGCAGCCGATAGATGGACTCCTGGATGGCGGTCGCGCGCCGGTTCTTACCGAGCAGCAGCCAGGCACGGCTCAGCGACGCGGCCGTCGGAATCTGGTCCAGGTTGGATGGGCCATCGTTGACGTGGGTGATCAGGATGGCGCGTTCGTACAACGGGATCGCTGCCTCGACGGCGCCTGTCGCCATGTAGGCATCTGCAAGCCCACGCATGGGCAACTCAAGCTCGGGCGCCGAGGCCGTGCCTGTGGATAGTTCGAGATTGGTAATCGCGGCCGTGTAGTTCTCTATCGCCGCGGCGTAGTTACGCGTGTCGGCCTGGACGATTGCAAGGTTCGTAAGCGCTAAGCCAACGCGAGGGTCATCGTTACCGAAAGCTGCAATGGCGAGGCTCACGACGTCCTTGGCGAGCGGCAACGCGCGTTCTGGGTCCTCGGCGAGAAGGCTGCGAAACCGGTCCTGTGCGTCGGCAAATGCGATGCCCTGGGCGGTCGTGCGCGCATTGGCGTCGAGCTCGATCAGCGTGGGCGCCACGCTTGCGGTTTGAGCCCAGCTTACCGGTGTGGCTATGAGTGCCATGGCGAAGAGTGCAAGCCAGATAGCGTGGCGCGTGGCACGGCTCAGAGCCCGTGTGGCGGGCGAGACTCCTGCGGCGGTCGACTGGGGCATAGCGGCAATCCCTTGTGGGGTCGGGGCATGCGCCGGATCGGCGCGACCGGCGCTGTGTCGCCAGTCTCGCTTCAAGACTAGCAGACCCCGTTGGCCGGGGTGCCCAAGCTGCTAGGTCGCCATTTTTGGTCGGCTTACGCCCAGATAGCGACCAATGCCAGTGTTAGGGTCACGCCGGTCGTCAGCGCAGTGCGCAACTGGCGGTACCAAGCCGGTAACACGTCCCAGGCCGCATTGCGTTCCCAGGCGTACCAGCCGACAAACGCAGCGACCATCACCCAGAGGTCAACGGGGGCCGGCAGTCCCAGCGCCACCCAGGCTATGAGTGCCGGGAGTACGCTCGCCGCAAGCCAGGTCCGCCGGGCCGGCAGCGCCGGCTGGGCAACAGCCACCCCCCAGTGCACGGCGCCGACAAAACTCAATATCGTTGCCGCGTAGGCCGTGAGCCAGCCACGGGTATCGAGGGTCCAAGCTTCCCAGCCCAGAACGGTCGCCAGCGCGAGCGCAAAGAACGGCAGCAGGCCGCCGTAGCCCAGGACCCGCGCGACCGATGCCGCCGTCGCCTCGCCCGCATTGCGCCCGCCCAGCGCGTTCGCAAGCTCCGGCTCGCCACCGACGAAGCGCTCGTCGAGAAACACCATGGGGAGGTTGTGCCAGTCATGTTGCGCTTTGAGCTCGCGGTAGTGCGAGCGCTCGGCTTCACTGCCCATCCCCAGGAGCTCGACGGTGCACGGCAGGCCGTGCGCGGCGGCCAGAGCTTGCACACCGCGCACATCCGTTGCCGTACTGGCGAGAACCCGAACTTTCATGCGATCAGTCGGCTGCGACCTGGTGCAGGTGCACGTCCTGCTGCGGGTAAGGAATCGAAATGCCTTCCGCGTCCAGGCGTTCTTTGATCGCCAGCGTCAGCGCGAAGTGCGTGGGCCAGTAGTCGCTCGTCTTGACCCAGGGGCGCACGACAAAGTCGACACTCGAGGCACCCAGGTTGCTGACCTCGATGGTCGGCGCAGGCTCGGGCAGTACGTGTTCATTGGCGTTGACCACCTCGGTCAAAACAGCCTTGGTTTTCTTGAGATCGTCGCCGTAGCCGACGCCAATAACCATGTCGAGCCGACGGGTGTCGTTGGCTGAGTAGTTGGTGATCGCGTCCGCGGTGACGTTGGCGTTGGGTACCACCACGCGTCGGTTGTCGGGTGTGATGAGGATCGTGTTGAAAATCGTCACGGCATCGACGCTACCCGCCACGCCCGCGGCCTCGACGTAGTCGCCTTTTTCGTAGGGCCGGAAGAACACGATAAGGACGCCCGACGCGAAGTTTGCGAGTGAGCCTTGCAGGGCCAAACCGACAGCCAGGCCGGCGGCACCGAGGACCGCAACAAACGATGCCGTGGGCACACCCATGAAGCTGATGGCGGCCAGCAAGATGACCAGCGTCAATAGCACGCTCAGGATGTTGCCGAGGAAGCTTTGCAGCGTTTCGTCGACACCCACGCGAGCCATGGCCTTGCGGATACCGCCCACGACCATGCGCGCGATCATGCGCCCAATGATGAAGATGGCCAGCGCGCCGGCAATCTTGATACCCAGATTGACGGCGAGTTCCTGCGCCTGCGTCAGCAGGCCGCCAACGTCTACGTCGGCGAGGTTTTCGGGCAATGCGAGGCCCTCTTGTTCGTCTTGACCAAACACAATCGTCCCCTATTGGATTGAAGATGGGAGCGAATGCTACGGGCTCCGCCCGCGCAATCAAGCGCTTTGCTTGGCTTCGCCCTTGCTGGCCAGCGCCAGCGCGTTGCCGGCAACGGCAATCACGAGGCCCGAGAGCGCCAGTGCCGACCACCGGTAGCCCTCGAAGAGGGTGGAAATCACGAGCGCGACCACGGGTAGCATGACCGCGGTATAGGCCGACTTCGCGGCGCCGATGCGGTCAAGCAACACGAGGTAAAGCCCGAAGGCGATGGCGGTTCCGGGTATCGCCAGGAAGACGAGCGACGCGACGTAAGGGAAGCGCCAGTCGAACGAAAAGGGCTCCCCGAGCGCGATTGCGAACGCCGCCGAGCAAACGGCACCAGTCGCCATGCCGTGGGCGTTGACCGCAACCACAGGCAAACGCCGCCGCGTGTTGGAGATGGCCGCCATGTTGCCGAACGAGGCCATGAGCGCGCCCATGAGGATGAGCCCGGCGCCGCGCACCGAGTCGTCGGCAAGTGTGAGCCGGCTGACTTCGGGCCAGAACATCATACCGATCCCGGCCAGGGACAACGCACTCGCGACGACAGCGCCCAGTCGAATCGGTGTGCCGAAGAACACCCGTTCGTTGACGAGGTTCATGACCACCATGGCGGTGAACAGCACGGCCACGAGCCCGCTCGTGACGTACTCCGTGCCGTGGTAGACAAAGTAGTAGTTGGCCGAAAACATGAAAACGCCCTGCGTGGCGACCATGGGCATCTCGGCGCGCGTGATGCGTAAACGGCGGCCGCGGATGAGGCCGAAGATCACGAGTGCAATCGCCGCCAGCGCGAAGCGGTAGACGAGCGACGCCTGTGGCGACACCGTCCCGAGCTGGAATTTGATCATGATCCAGGTCGAGCCCCAGATGAGCACGACCGCGGCGTAGATCAGCGCCGTCTGCACTCAGGGTGCCGGTTCGGTGCGCGTTCGGTAGATGCGGTAAGGCGCGCCGGCCTCTACCTGCTCGGGGTCCCCGAACAGATAGTCCTGCAGCGCGCTGTCGCCGAACCAGACCGTGCCGTCGTCACTGACGGCGACGCCTGACGGCCAGCGCAGATCATCCGGGGCCGCAAAAGCGCGAGGCCGGCGGTCGTCGCCGACGCGAATGACCGACCCATTCTCGATGTCAGTAATCAGCAAGTCGCCCGCGTCGCTGATGGCCACGCCCGCGCTCAGCGGTTTGTCGCTGTAGCGCTCGATGCTGCCCGCAAGCGTTTGCGGCGCCACCGCGGGGTCGCCCAGCATCTCGGTCGCGACGCGGTAGAGCCCATCGTGCGAGGTCGCCGCCAGGTACAGCCAGCGTTCGTCGGCATCGAGCGCAAGACCTGCGATGCCGGGCATCACTGAAAACAGGCCGCCGAAAAACTGCATGCGTTTGCCGCGTGCCTCAATTCGGTAACCCTGGCTGGTGACGGGCATCGCCCCTTCGAGCACGCGACGCGCGGTGCCCGACGCAACGTCGTAAACGATGATTGCGGGTTTGCGACGGAACAGGCTTGTGTCGGCCGCGTACACCGTCGTGCCGTCACGCGTGACCGCTAGCGCCTGCAGGAAGCTGCCGCGGGGCGCGATCGCGCCGTCGAAGGTGTGTTCGTGGACGCGTTCGCCCGACACGGCGTCGAAGGCCATGAGGCGGGCGGGTGCCGTACCGTGCTTGCCATGGTCCAGCACCCAGAGGCGGTTGTTGCCGTCGAGCGCCAGGCCCAGCGGGGTGATGAAGTCGTCCTGCTGCGTGGCCCCGTCAGGAAACGGCTCCGCAATGCCTTCCTCGATGCGCAGCAGCTGGTTGCCTTGTGGGCGCGAGGCCGAGTGCACCGTGAAGTACACGCGATCGCGGCCGGCGACCGCGACGCCCCCGATGGGCTCCGGGTACTCGAACACGATTTCAGTGCGGGTTGCATCCGCGCCCTGCTGAATGACGAGTTCAGGGTAAGGACGCCCGCCCCCGTAAATCAGACGTACGACGAGCAGGGCGACGAGAAACAGGGCGGCGAAGCCCAGTAACACGCGGGTCATTCAGACATTCCGGACGAGCAATCAGCTGCGATGATCGTGCAAGCGCAGAACTTGATCAACACACCGCGTCACGTGCGCCTCGCGCTCGTCGGCGTCGATATCCGTGATGTGACGCATGAGGCGGCGCTTTAGATAATGAGATTCGACGAGGCACAAAAAGTCGCTGGCGGCCCGCTTTGGGTCGCTAATGTCGCACTCGCCGCGCGCGCTGCGCTCACCGAGCACGTGCGAAATAGCGGCAATGGTCTGTTCCGGGCCCGTCTCCCAAAACGCGTAGGCAAGCTTGGGAAAGGCCGTGGTTTCTGCGATGAGCAGGCGATACATGGAGACCACATCTTCGTCGGACAGCAGGTCGAGGAACCGGCGCGCCGTGGTCTCAAGGACCTCGCGCAGCGGCGTTTCGTCCGGGAAATCCTTCATATCGAGCCCGTAGCGGCGAATTTTGGTCAGGATGCATTCGCGAAACAGCGCGTCCTTATTCGCGAAGTGCGAGTAAACGGTCTGCTTCGACACCCCGGCCGCTGTGGCAATGGCGTCCATCGAGGTGCGTTCGTAGCCCTCGCTCATGAAGTGGCCCGTGGCCGCCTGCATGATCGCCACACGCTTGCTGTCGCTTTTGGGGCGGCCAGCGCGGGTCTGGGTCGGTTCAGTGTTGGACAAGGCCTCGCTCATAATCAAACTGGACAGTTCCGTAATTGTTGTCTAATATCAAACTATACCGTCCAGTATATCACTCACGCCTCCGCACGCCACTCCAGCGTGTTTCCCCCAAGAGGACACTGACATGCGCCCCTTTTT
>JBCCBB010000140.1:0-4499 GCA_039814545.1 Pseudomonadota bacterium | reverse complement strand
GTGGTAGACCGCGATCTCCACATCATTGTGGACCACGGTCTCGACCGCGTAGTCACCCGACAGGACGGTGAAGAAATTCAGAATGGGCCGGTCGGTCCGGTAGTGAAAGAAGCGCCGCTCGCCGTCCACCCACTCGCGCAACAGCCGCCCGGGCGCAATGGCCGTCTGGTCAACGTGCGTCGACACCGTGACGTCGAGATCGACTTTGTGCACATCAGCACCCAGGTAGGTGCGCCCGTACTGCGTCTCGTCGTCGAGGTCGGCAAGTCCCGACCAGTCGCCGAGCCCGCGCTTGGCCCGGTCTCTCGCGTCCTGCAACTCCTGGTCTGCGTCGTAGCCGATGCGCGGCAAGAGTTCCTGGTTGTTGATGAACGTGCCGTTGGCCACAACCCGGTTGTCGACCTCCCGTTCCCGAAATCCGGCATTGCGTCGATCCACAGTGAATTCGAGCGTGCGCTCGGCGCCCGGTGCCAGTGGCTCATCGAGCGTGACGAGGACCGCACCCAATGCCTCAAACGTCTGCGCCGCCCTGCTGTTCTCGAGTGTGAATGCGACGTCGTTGTTCGTTTCCCAGCTCAACAAGAACGCGTCGATCGGCGCAGCCGTTTCGTTATGCAACCGGTATTGCCCGGACACCGTCGCCCGGCGTGATTCGGGATAGATCGCTACATCAACCCTGACCGCACGGATCGTCGGGAGTCGCGTGGTTTCGAAACGCTTGAGCTCACGCTCGTAGTCGGCACGCCAATCGAGCACACCATCGGCGCCGCGGTAGTCGTTGAGCACATTGGTGTTGTGATGGATGTAGCCGCCCGTGGCCGCGAACGCCGTCAGGCACAGCGCGAGAACCAGCGCACCGGGGCGGCCGACCGTCACGCGGGTGGCGCGCGCCCGCGCGAGCAGACCGATACCCGTGCCGCGCGGCCACAAACCGTAGCCGACGACAACGAGCGCGGCCGCAAACGCGCCCCAGTACAGATGATAGGACAGCAACGGGGCCAGGAAATGATCCAAACCGTTCATGTCCGAGTAGATGGCCTCGGGCCCCTCTGAGTAGCGCCAGAGGTGATGCTCGAGACCGAGTTGCGGCAACACGAGGCTTGCGACGACGTAGCCTGCGAAGATGAGCATGCCCACGTACTTGTTGGGGCTGACGATCTGGATGAGCATCGACAACACGGCGACGAGCATCGCAGGTAGCAGGTACTGCAGGCTCAGGGTCTGCGCGTAGACCGACCACTCGTAGTCGGTGTAGCCCGACGCGGTCTGGTAGATCACGGCGATGCCGACGCCGACCACACACAGCCCGATGATCACCGCCCACAGCGCGATGAGCTTGGACAAGTACATCACGGCGTTATGCACGGGCGCGGCGTCAATGAGTGACGATACGCCGACCTGGCGTTCGCGCCAGACCGCTTCGGCCGCGTAGTAACTGAGCACGATGAGAATCAGCAGAGACAGCCCGCCCTGAATCGACTCCGACAACATGCGCGTCAACGGCCAACTGCGCGTGCCATAGAACCCATCGCCAGCAAAAAGTCCGGCAATCAGCAGGAAAGACGTCAGCAAGCTCAGAATGAGGAAGGCCGGACTGCCGATGAGCTGTGTAGTCTCGAGTCGCGTACGCGAGATGAACTGGCGAATGCCCGAAGCGCCGCTTGAGGACGGTCTTGCGCGTCGCTGTGGCAACACCGGTACGCGCGGTCGGTCGTCGGACTGTCCGACGCGCTTGCCCGCAGGGCGTTCTCGGCGTTCGTCGTGAAACCGCAGCAGCAGCGACAAGGTAGACGCCGCGACGCAAAGCCAGAGCACGCGATTCAGCAGCAGCGGCCCCGTGACTGGCGCCAATAGTTGGTTCTTCTCTTCCGCCGTCCAATAGCCGGTGGCATCGACGAACGCACTGAAGCCGAACGGGTCCAGCAATGCGCCGAGCGATCGCAAGCCCGGATTTTCGAGGAGCTCGGTCGCCACCTCGTAAAACACGAAGAACGCGACCAGTCCCAAATACATACCCATCATTGATCGCACGATGCGTGCTAGCGAATAGAGCATGACGGCGCAGAAGAACAGATTGGGCAGCACAATGACCAGATACACCCAAATATAGGGCGCCAGACGAAACGGCCCGCGTTGTTCGGCGGCGATCTCGGGCCAAAACGCGCCTGCTGCGCTGCCGATCGAGACGGCCATGAAAGCCAGCAGGCAAACGGCAGCCGCGCCGAGCAACTGGCCCAACAGGCGTGTCTGGGTGGGCACGGGCGTTGCCAGCACCAGGCCATCCATGTCGTGTGTGCGATCGCGTGTTGCCGCCCGGCCGACGAAGTGCCCGACGAGGAACATGGCGATGATGCTCAGCACCAGGTGCGTCATGACGACGGCGTACGGTCCGTTGACGGTCGTGGTAATGCCTCGCGCACGTTGCAGATCCTCCGACGCCGTGGCGAAGAAGCTCGCGCCCAGCAGCAACAGCGTCGTCACGAAGAACGCGGGCTGGCGAACCTGGTAGATGAGCTCGAACCGGAACAGCGACGTGAGGACTTTCATTGCGCGAGCTTCAGTGTGTGGAAGTAGACGTCCTCGAGGTCCGGGGCCGCGGGCTCATAACCGGCGCCCGGTACCGCGTCGGCGACCATTCTGACCACAGGCTCGCCAGCACTTAGCCGGGTGGCGATGTGTCGCGGGTCGCTCGCAACCGACTCGAGCTCAGCGCGCGGGACCCGACGGCACCAGAGCTTGCCGCGCAGTGCGTCAACCAGCGACGCCGGCGACCCGGCGCGCGTGACGCGACCGCGCACGAGGATGGCGACCTCGGCGCACAGCTCCTCAACGTCGTCGACGATATGCGTGGACAGGAGGATGACCTTGTCGCGTGACAATTCCGCGAGCAACGTGTGAAACCGGTTGCGCTCGGCGGGATCCAAACCGGCTGTGGGTTCGTCGACGATGACAAGTCGGGGGTCGCCCAGCAACGCCTGCGCGATGCCAAACCGTTGCCGCATGCCGCCCGAAAACGTGCTGACCGAGCGTTTGCGATCCGCATACAGATTGGTCTTATGAAGCAATGCGTCGACTTCGTCGCGGCGTTGCGCTTTGTCCGTAAGCCCCTTGAGAATCGCGAGATGGTCCAGCAGGCGGTAGGCGCTGATCCGCGGGTAGACGCCGAAGTCCTGCGGCAGGTAGCCCAGTGACCGTCGCACCGTCTCGGGCGACGCGACCACGTCGACGCCGTCGAAGTGAACCGAACCGCTCGAGGGCTGTTGCAACGTGGCCAGCGTGCGCATGAGCGTCGACTTGCCCGCCCCGTTGGGGCCCAGCAAACCGAACAAGCCGGGCTTGATCGAGAGGCTGACGTTGTCGAGCGCGACCGGCCCTTTCGCGTAGGTCTTGCTGACGCCCTCAATGACCAGCATCGCGTCCGCGCTTTCCGCCGGTACCGCAGTCGACACCGCGGCCGCCACCGCCTCAGGTGCCACCGAGGTCACCCGGCATCCGTGCTGAGAGCGGCGTCGCCCGCAGCTTTTCGTCGGCCTGCTGCACGATGGCATCGAGATCGAGGCCGAGCTCATCGAATAGGTGGCGATAGGCCTCGATCAGCAGCGGCAGGAAGCGTTGCAGTTTCTCGCCCTCCTCGTGGCCTGCATCTGTCAACTCGATGAGGTTACGGCGACCGTCGTCGGGGTCGGGGACCGCAACGGCGTAGTCGTGCTTGTAGAGCCAACTCAACCGTTGGGCGGCGAGCTGATGCGAGTAGCGCAGACGCTGGGCGATGTCCGCCTGCGACTGCGGCCCTTCGGAGAACAACAGCTGCACGATACCCATAGTCTTGGTCACGATGCGCATGTCGCGATCCGTCATAGACGTCGCCATTTGCGCGTACAGACGGTCCGAGAGCTGCGTCACTCTCAGCGCAAAAGCGGCTGTGGTATCGAGAAATTGAGGTGCCGACATAGGCCTTCGATCCAAATTAATGCAATCTATTGCGCAATATGTTGCATAAAATACGACTGAAAGGCAATTCGAGATTCGAATCGTGTCAGGTACCCGCGCCTTCGAGCCGCGGCGCGTTGGGATCCACCTCAATCTGATCGCGCTCCAGCATGAGCTGCTCAACCAGCGTGTCCCGCACCAGCCGAACCCGCGCCGTCGTGCGCAAGTCCGCATGCGAAATCACCCAGAGTCCGGGTCCCGCCATGATCGGGATTTCCTCAAAGCGTTCGAGCTTCTCGGCACGATCCCCCTCGAAGCACGAGAGCGGCACGATGCAGGCACCACGGCTCGCCATCTCCGTGATGGCGACCGAGGAGTTGGAGCGGTACATCAAACGCGTATTTGGCATCACGGCCTGCAGCCACTGTGTCAGCTTGTCATCGACGGTCCAGGTCATGACGGGCAGGCCTTCCTCGCCGTTGCGGTAGCGCTCGTGCAGTTCAGGCGTGCCGTAAATGGCGACCGACGCCGTGCAGATCTGCGTGGCTAAAACGTCGTCGGGCATCACG
>JBCCBB010000054.1:0-20700 GCA_039814545.1 Pseudomonadota bacterium | reverse complement strand
GCAACAACGTCACAGGCACCATGAGTCGAAAAAAATCCAGCACCGTCGTCTCCTCTGCTACATTGTTCCACACTCCCCGACACCTGTCTTGAACCGCGCAACACCCGCCATCGAATACATCGACTCACAATCGACACTGGATGCCGTAACGGCCCGAGTCGCGGCGGCATCACACGCCGGTTTCGACTCCGAGTTCTTGCGCGAGAAAACCTACTACCCTGAACTGTGTCTGCTGCAATTAGCTGTCGACGGCGAAATCTTCATCGTCGATCCGCTCGCACGCATGCAGTTCGATGCGTTCTGGGCGGCCATGCTCGACACGCCGTTGACACTGCATTCGGGGCGACAGGACCTTGAAGTGCTGCGCGTGACGACAGACACGCTGCCGAGCACACTCATGGACACCCAGGTTATGGCGGGTATCGCGGGCTGGTCTCCGCAGGTGGGCTACGCGACGCTCGTGAAGGAGATCGTCGACGTCACGCTCGACAAGGCGCACACGCGCACGAATTGGAAACGCAGGCCGCTCTCGGTCGCGGTGCTCGACTACGCCGCCGATGACGTCAAACACCTGGCCGCAATCACCGCGCACCTCGAAGACAAGCTCACGTCGCTGGGCCGTCTGGAGTGGGCGCGCGCGGACAGCGCCGCACTGCTCGACCCCGCGCTCTACGAGAACCCGCCGGCTGCAGCCTGGCAGCGCGTAAAAGGCATCGGCCGCCTGCCCTCCCGCGTGCAGCAACGCATCGTCTCGCTCGCGGCCTGGCGCGAAGCGCTGGCCCAGCAACGCAACCTGCCGCGCCAGTGGCTTGTGCGCGACGACGCACTTATCGCCATCGCTTTCGACAACCCCGAGCACGCCGACGACGTCGTAGATGTCCAGGGCGTCCCGGCCAAATTCGCGACCCGCCACGGCAAGGCCGTAGTCCAGGCTCTGAGAGAACCGCTTCCCCCAGCGCCTGTCTCGGGTGGCCCACCCGACGACGCAGAAAAGCGCCGCGCCAAAGCCATGGCCGCAGCACTACGCGCGCTGGCCAAAGACATGGAATTGGAAGCCGAGGTCCTGGCCCCACAACGCGAAGTCCGAAGGCTCGCCGCGGGAGACCGCGACGTTAGGGCACTAACGGGCTGGCGAAAAGACGTGGTAGGTCCGGCACTCGCCGATTTGATGCCCTGACCTTGTCGTCATTGCGAGGAACGCAGTGACGAAGCCATCTCCAAACGACCACGAACCTCCAATCCTGGCGACGGCGTCATGAGATTGCCGCGCGCGCTACGCGGGCTCGCAATGACGAGGGGTTGTTTCGCGAGGCCGCAACGACGCGCGTTCGCTCAAAGGCGGGCGTCAGGCGGACGCCCTTTTTCGGAAGTAAAGCGCAGCGAAGCGAGCCATGGAGAAAAAGGGCGTTGCGCCGGCGCTCGCCTTACGCAGCAATCAGCCCCCGACGGCCTCCAGCAACCGCTGCTGCACTTCTTCCATCGATCCAACGGCGTCGACGGTGACCAGCTTGCCACGCTCCCGGTAGAAATCGATGAGCGGTGCGGTCTGTTCGCGGTAGACATCCAGGCGATTCGCGATCGTCTCTTCGTTGTCATCGGCACGACGCGTGAGCTCACCGCCGTTCGCCACGATCTCGTCGATGTCTTCCTTGGCCGAGAAGTGGATATTGACGATCTTCCCTGTCTTCGAGCAAGTGCGACGACCCGTGAGGCGCTTCATAAGGATGTCGTTGTCGACGTCCATGAGGACCGCCGTATCCAGCGGCTTATCAATGCCCGTGAGCAGATCTTCGAGTGCCTGCGCCTGCACGGCATTACGCGGGAAGCCGTCGAGCACAAAGCGCGTTTCCGTGTCGGGCTCGGCCAGTCGGTGGTGGATCATGCCGAGCACGATGTCGTCCGAGACGAGTTCGCCGGCGTCCATGGCCGCTTTGGCGCGTTTGCCAAGCTCCGTGCCGGCTTTGACGGCGGCACGCAGCAGATCGCCCGTGGAGATTTGAGGTGCGCCGTGTTCGGCCTGGAGGCGCTGTGCCTGCGTGCCCTTACCGGACCCGGGCGCGCCAAGAAGTACGATCCGCATGTCGCTGCCTGCGTTGATTTAAAAGGGATTTCGGGGGTCAGCGCCCCGAGACAAGGGCCGAAACCCTAACTGCCGCACCGCGTGCCGTCAACGCCGCCCGGCCCCGCCAACGCTTCTGTGCGCGAATCGGCTAAGCTAGGCGCCGCCGCGAAGGCGTCACCTAAGGCCACGATCAGGAGTAGCCCGCAATGAGCCCCAGAAACGCTTTTTACGCCCAATCGGGCGGTGTCACCTCGGTCATTAATGCCTCAGCCTGCGGCGTGATCGAAACGGCACGCAAGCACAAGAACAAGATCGCCAACGTCTACGCAGGGCGGAACGGGATCATCGGGGCCCTCATCGAGGACATGATCGACACGAACCGCGAGTCGGCACGCAACATCGCAGCACTCCGAAACCGCCCAGGCGGCGCCTTCGGCTCAGCGCGCTACAAGCTCAAGGCTATCGAGGACAACCTGGCCGAGTACGAGCGACTCATCGAGGTGTTCCGCGCCCACGACATTGGCTACTTCTTTTACAACGGCGGAAACGACTCCATGGACACGGCGCACAAGGTGGCGCAGATGGCCAAACGCAAGAAGCTGCCGCTTCAGTGCATTGGTATTCCCAAAACCGTCGACAACGACCTGCCTGTGACCGACTGCTGCCCGGGCTTCGGCTCGGTGGCCAAGTATATCGCCGTCTCAACCATGGAAGCCGCACTCGACGTACAGTCGATGGCGTCAACCTCAACCAAGGTCTTCATCCTCGAGGTGATGGGCCGCCACGCCGGCTGGATCGCGGCCGCGGGCGGGCTCGCGGGCCAAGGTCGCGACGAGCCACCGCACATCATCCTGTTCCCTGAGGTGCCCTTCGACCAGAAGCGTTTCCTTAAACGCGTCGACGAATGCGTCCGCGACTACGGCTATTGCGTGGTTGTCGTCAGTGAAGGCACGCGCTACACCAATGGCAAGTTCCTGGCCGACGCAGGCACCGTCGACGCCTTCGGCCACGCGCAGCTCGGTGGCGTGGCGTCCGTCGTCGCCAACATGGTCCGCGACAAGCTTGGCCACAAGTTTCACTACGCCGTGGCCGACTACCTGCAGCGTTCGGCGCGCCACCTGGCCTCCAAAACCGACGTCGAGCAGGCCTACGCGGTCGGCAAGCAAGCCGTAAAACTGGCCGTGGCCGGCGAAACGGCGGTGATGCCGGTCATCAAGCGGGTTTCCGACAAGCCCTACAAGTGGAAGATTGAATCGGCACCCCTGTCCCGCGTGGCTAACAAGGAAAAGTTTGTCCCGAAGAGCTACATCACCAAGGATGGCTTCGGCATCACGGCCCGCGCAAGGGCCTACCTGGAGCCGCTGATTCGAGGCGAGGACTACCCACCCTACAAGAACGGCCTGCCTGTGTATGTTGAGCTCAAGAATCACCCCGTGAAGCCCAAACTGAACGATGGCTTTGTGGTATGATCCGCGCGCTTTGCGGGGACGCCTAACGCGCGTTTTTGCTTAAGTTTTCCAACAAAAATCGATCGCACGCGTCTGAGCGGCGGCCATTCTGAGGACGGAAGGTCGCAGCGACGGTGCGCTCGACACGCATCAATAAGACAGATGTCAATCTGTGGAGGATTCCATCCGCGTTTTACATAGCTACAGGTGCAGCACGTCGCACCTTGTAGACCCATGTGCCACGCCGATGTCCTCCGGATGACTATGACGGAGTAACAATCAGCATGTCTGTTGCGATTATCCTGGCCCTGTCCCTATTCGGACTCGCTGTGGCCTTTTTCTACTCGCGCTCAGTCAGCCGCGTCGCGGTCGACATGGGTGTGGAAGACGCCGAAACACGCGGCAAGCTGCGCAAGATTCACGCAGCAATCGCCGACGGCGCGATGGCCTTCCTCAAACAGGAATACAAGTTCATGGCCATCTTCATGGTCCTGTTCGGCATCGTCATCGCGCTGTTGATCGATGATCACCACACCGAGAACGTCAACGAGGGCATCTACACGGCCGTGGCGTTCATTTTCGGCTCGATCATCTCGATCGCCAGTGGCTACATCGGCATGAAGATCGCAACGGCAGGTAACGCCCGAACGACGGTCTCAGCCAACCAGTCGCTCTCGAGCGCGTTCAACGTAGCACTGCACTCGGGCGCGGTCATGGGCTTTGCATTGGTCAGCCTGGCTTCGCTGGGCATGCTGCTGATCTACCTGGGTCTAAAATACGTCCTTCCCGACGATCTGCCGCCGCACATCCTCATGGAAGTCATCGCGGGCTTCGGTCTCGGCGGCTCCGCCATCGCCTTGTTCGCACGTGTGGGCGGCGGCATTTTCACGAAGGCTGCCGACGTCGGCGCCGACCTCGTGGGCAAGGTCGAAGCCGGTATTCCCGAAGACGACCCGCGTAACCCGGCCGTCATCGCCGACAACGTGGGCGACAACGTAGGTGACGTCGCTGGTATGGGCGCCGATCTGTTCGGCTCCTGCGCGGAAAGCACCTGCGCCGCCATGGTCATCTCAGCCATCGCCTTCGCGGGCAACGTTGACGCGTTGCTCTACCCCATCGTCATCTCGGCGATTGGCATCCCGGTCAGCCTCGTCACGATCCTGCTGATCCGCGTCACGACCGAAGCTCAGGTCGGCCCGGCGCTGAAACGCATGCTGATCATCTCGAGCACGATCATGGCGGTGGTCATGTACTTCGTGACCGACATGCTGGTACCGGCCGACTTCGAGATCGCAGGCGTCCCGTACACCTCGCTGGGCGTGTACCTGTGTTTCCTGACCGGTCTGATCGCGGGTCTCATCGTGGGCCTGCTCACCGAGTACTACACGTCGGACGCCTACGGCCCCGTACGTGAAGTGGCGGAGTCCACCCAGACGGGTACCGCGACCAACATCATTTTCGGCCTGGCACTGGGCTACAAGAGTGCCGTCGGCCCGTACCTCGCCATTGGCCTGGCCATCTACATCCCCTGGATGCTGGCTGGCATGTACGGCGTAGCCATCGCCTCGCTGGGTATGCTGGGTACGCTGGTCATCGCGCTGACGATCGATGCCTACGGCCCCGTCGCCGACAACGCCGGCGGCATCGCCGAGATGGCCGGCATGCCCGAACACGTGCGTGAGCGCACGGACGTGCTGGACTCGGCCGGCAACACGACGGCTGCCATCGGCAAGGGCTTCGCCATCGGCGCCGCCATCCTGACCTCGCTGGCACTGTTCGCCGCGTTCTTGACGCGTGCTGACCTGCTGCTCAAGGAACAGGACCCGACGTCGGATCTCCTTGGCTCGATCAACCTGCTCGACCCGATGGTCTTCAGCGGCCTGTTCATCGGTGCCGTGCTGCCGGCGCTGTTCACGGCGATGACGATGAAGTCGGTCGGCGCTGCAGCGTTCAAGATGATCGAAGAGGTGCGCCGCCAGTTCAAAGCGATCCCGGGCATCATGGAAGGCACGGGTGACCCCGACTACGCACAGTGCGTCTCGATCTCAACGCAGGCGGCTGTTCGCGAAATGGTCGCGCCGGGCATCCTGATCATGGGCGCACCGCTCGTGACGGGCTTCCTGTTCGGCATCCAGGCCACGGCGGGCTTGCTGGCGGGCTCCCTGGTTTCCGGTGGTGTGCTCGCGATCTCGGCGTCCAACTCGGGCGGTGCCTGGGACAACGCCAAGAAGTACATCGAAGCCGGCAACCTCGGCGGTAAAGGCACAGAAAACCACAAGGCAGCCGTTGTTGGCGATACCGTCGGTGACCCGCTCAAGGACACCTCTGGCCCGTCACTGAACATCCTGATCAAACTGTCGGCGATCCTGTCGCTCGTCTTCGTACCGTTCTTCGTACAGTACGGCGGCATCCTGCTGAAGTTCCTCTAAGAGCAAACAGCACGGCATGAAAAAGCCCGGCCATGTGCCGGGCTTTTTTTATGGCTGCGATGCCGCGTCGCCGAGCAGGTCGGGTTGTCGAATGAAGAAACCTTGCGCGAAATCGACACCGAGATCACGCAGCGTATCGAAGTCTTCCTGGCCCTCGACCTGCTCCGCCACCGTGCGGAACTTCATGGTGTCGGCGAGGCGGATCATCGACGCGACTAGCTCCTGGTTGACGCTGTCCTCGGCGAGGTTACGGGTCAGCCTGCCATCGATTTTGAGGTAGTCGAGCGGCAGGTCACGCAGCCGCGTGAACGCGCCTGGCGCGCTGCCGTAATTGTCGAGCGCGAAGCGACTGCCCATGCCGTGCAAGACCTCAATGAAGCGGCGCGCATTGGCGAAGTGCTCATAGACCGCCTCTTCGGTGACCTCGAAGCAGAACAACTCGGCGGCGAGCCCCGCCGTGTCGAGGGCGTCGACCACGAACTCGAGAAAGCCGTCGTCCGAGAGGGTCTGGCCCGACAGGTTGATCGAGCAGCTGCGGCCTGCCGGCAGTTTGAGTTCATGGTTGGCAACAGCGGCAAGGGTCGTGCGCACCACCCAGCGGTCGATATCAGGCATGAGCTGGTAGCGCTCGGCGGAATCGAGAAACTCGCTGGGGTTCACGACCTCACCGTGACGCCCGTGCAGGCGCAGGAGGACCTCGCAGGCCGGTCCATTGGGCTGGCCGTTGGGGCCGCGTGACAGTGAAATGATGGGCTGCACAGCCAGACCGAACCGACCTTCTCTGAGCGCCGTCTGCAGGCGCTGTAGCCAGCGAATCTCGCCGCGCTCACGGGCGATAATCTCGTCGGTCTCGGAATAGATGTGGACTTTGCCACGGCCCGCACGCTTGGCCATGTAGCAAGCTGAGTCGGCAGCCGCGAGCACGTCCTGCACGCTGCCGGCCTGATCAGCGACTTCGAGCAGGCCGATGCTCACGCCGATGGTGAATATGCGGTCGCGCCATACAAAGCGGTAGTCGGCGATCGCCTTGCAGGTCTCGTCGGCGATCTCGCTGGCCTTGTCGATCGGACAACCCGGCAACAGCATGGCGAACTCATCGCCGCCAATGCGGGCCACAGAGTCACTGTCGCGCACCTGGTCGCGCAGAATCGAGGCCACCTTGCGCAATAGCTCGTCACCGGCCTGGTGACCGCAGGAGTCGTTGACCGTCTTGAAGCGGTCGAGGTCGAGGTAGGCCACGATGTGGCGCGTGCCCTTTCCACGTGCCGACTTCACGGCCGCCGAGACCCGCCCTTCGAATTCGCGCCGGTTGATGAGCCCTGTCAGCGCATCGTGACTGGCCTGGTAGGTGATCTGGCGCGCGTGGCCGCGGATTTCGGACACGTCGTGGAACACGACGATGCAGCCTTCTAGCTCGCCGTCGCGACGCTCGATGGGTGAGGCCGTCAGCTCGACGGAGCAACTTTCGCCACCGCTTGAACGCAGCAGCAACGCTCGGCGCCCCATGTTGATGCGCTGGCGTTGCGCGAGACACCGCTCGACGGGATTCCCGAGCGCTTTGAAGTCGATCTCGTCGACGAGCGTCGCGATCTGACCGAATGGCATGCCAACGGCATCGTTGCGCAGCACGCCTAGCGTCTGCTCAGCGGCGTTGTTCATCCAGCGCACGACACCCTGCTTGTCCGTCGTTACGATGCACTCGGCGATTCCCTCGAGCGCCATGGGCAAAACGCCGTTGCCCGCATCCGGATCACCACCCGCTTTCCTGTAGCCGATGTCGCGCGCCACCGTCAGCACCGCGGGCTGGCCGCGGTAAGTGGTCAACACGCCACTGGCCTCGACCCATTGCGCTCCGTGCTCAGCACTGATGAGCTGGAGCTCCTGTCGCTCAGGCACCTGCTCGCCCGCGAGCCGTCGCGCCGTGGTCTCGCGCACAAGCGCACGATACGGCGGTTTGACGAGATCTGTGACGGGCTTGTCGACGAGCTGCTGCGCCTCGACGCCCAGCAACGACGCGGCCGTCTCGTTGGCAAACAGGATGCGTTCGTTGTGGATCAGCGTGACTTCGGGCAGCGCGCCCGCGAAACGCGAGAACCACACGTCGCGGTCGGCCAGCTCACGCTCTTTCTCGCCGAGCGCGTCGAACAGTTGGTTGATGGTCTGGTTGATCGGCGCGAGGCTGTCGTCGGCATCGGTGTCGAGCCGGCGACCCACGAAGGAATCCGAGGCCGCATCACGGACCTCGCCCGACAGTCGCGAGAGCCGCGCACGCAGCGCCCGCTGCCTGCGCCAGTACACGAGCGCTAGCACGCCGAGTACCAGCACCGCAGCTGCGAGCGCTATCGTGAGCGAGTCCAGGCGAGTCAACAAGATGGCCAAACCTCTGCGGCTGCACGCGTCGTAATGGACGACGTTACGCTCGTCGTCGCGCCGCGTCTGACCAGGGTCATCACGCGCCACCGCCGGCCGCGGTCACTGCGGGCCTATGCACGGCAATGCATACGGTGTCTTGTGTGCTGCACCGCTTGTTCTGTTATTCGAGTTCGAGCGTAGCCCATTTACCCCCGTATTATTGTCCGTTTTGACCATAACGTGCGGCGCTTGGGAGATTCGTCCCGGCTACCGGGGCAACAGGGCCTGTGGGATAATCGCGCCGTTTCCAAGGGGACGGAATAGACCATGAATTTTGAGCATGCGCGCTACCAGATGGTGACGCAGCAAGTCCGCAGTTTTGACGTACTCGACGACGCTGTTCTCGAGGTCATGAACCAGCTGCCGCGGGAGCACTTCGTTCCCGAAGCGTGGCGCGACGCGGCCTACGCCGACGCCGGCGTGCCGATCGGGCACGGCCAGAGAATGTTTTCGCCACGTATCGACGGCCGCATTCTGCAGGCTGCGGCCGTGCAAGCCGGAGACCGTGTGCTCGAAATAGGCACGGGAAGCGGCTATCTCGCGGCCTGCATGGCCTTGCTTGGCGGCCACGTCACGACGCTGGAGCGCGTCGGTGAGCTCGCCGAAGCCGCGCGCAACAACCTGCGCCAGGCGGGCGTGGACCGGGTCGCCGTGCACGAGGCAGAAGCGCCGGCGGGACTGCCCGACGAACGCTTCGACGTGATTGTCATGGGTGGCGCCATCAACCGGGGCTCCAAAGCCCTGGAGCAACTACTAGACCTTGAAGGCCGGCTCTTCATCGTCGAGGGTGCCGCACCCGCCATGACCGCACGACTCGTTCAACGCGCAGCAGAGGATCGTTGGTACGCCGAGGATCTGCTTGAGACACAGCTGCCGTATCTGGTCAATTATGAACCGAAACCGAGCTTTGAGTTTTGAGCCTGCCTGAGATCGAGCCGGCCGAACTTGCACCCGAGCTCGGCAAGCGCGACTGGTGCCTGCTCGACGTCCGCGAAGACTGGGAGCGCGACGTCGTGCAAATCGAAGGCAGCCTCAACATTCCGCTGGGCACCTTGCAGTCACGAATCGACGAAGTGCCCGCCGATCGCCCGGTCGCCGTGCTCTGTCATGGCGGCATGCGCAGCGCCCAGGCGGCAGCCTTTCTCATCCATTCGGGCCGCAGCGGCATCTATAACGTAACTGGCGGCATAGACCGTTGGTCGACGGACGTCGACCCGGAGCTGCCGCGCTATTGACCACGCCACAGAGGCGATATAGTGTATTACCGTACTATAACACCAGCACGAAGCCCCAAAACCATGACAAATTCCCGCTTCCGCGCGGCGCTCGCGGGCGCTGCCCTGACCGTGTTCGCGTGCATCGCAGCCCCACAAGCTGGCGCCGAGGACCTGCTCGACATCTACCAGCGCGCACTACAGTCCGACCCCCAGATTCGCGAGGCGGAAGCCAACCTGCTGGCCAACAGCGAGCTGCGCCCGCAGGCACGAGGCTTGCTATTCCCGCAAATCAACGCATCGGGTAGTGAAACTCGATCAGAGAACAGCGGTGTTCAGGTGTTTCCGCAGGCCGTTTCGCCGACAGAGGTCATTCAGGTGACATCGGAATTCGAGACCCGCGATATCGAATCGACATTCTGGCAAGTCGAGCTGCGCCAGACTGTGTTTCGTTGGGATCAGTTCATCGGTCTTCAGCAGGCCGACAAGCGCGTTGCGGAAGCCGAGGCCAACTACGAAGGCGCACAGCAGGGTCTGATGCTGCGCGTGGCCGAGCGTTACTTTGATGTTCTGGCAGCCGAAGACTCACTGGAGGCCAGCGAGGCCAACAAGACCGCCATCGCCAAGCAGCTCGACCAGGCACAGAAGCGTTTCGAGGTCGGCCTTATCGCTATCACGGACGTTCAGGAATCTCAGGCAGCGTTCGACCAAGCCGTCGCCGACGAGATTGCCGCCAAGCGAGCGCTCGCTAATGCCAAGAACCTACTCTCTGAAATCGTCGGCGGCGGTACCAGCGATCTCGCAAAACCAGGCGAGACGGTGCCGCTTACGCCGCCCACCCCGGCCGACGAAGAGCAATGGGTGCAACAAGCGCTCGAGCAAAACCTGGATCTCATCGCGAGCCGGATTTCATCGGACATTGCCAGCAAGGAAGTCAGCTCGCGTCGATCGTCTTACATGCCCACACTCGATCTGGTCGTGTCTCGAAGCAGCAACGAGAGCGAATCAGAACGGCAAAACAATAACGCCGGGGGGTTCTTCCCCCAGTCGTCGAGCAATGAGCAGGACTCGATCACGCTGCAGGTCAACGTGCCGATCTTCGCCGGCGGCGCGAACTCCTCGCGCGTTCGAGAAGCCGTTTACCTGCACCGCGCCGCACGCGAACGCGCCCAGCGGATCGCACGTGAGACCGAGCGTTTGGCACGCGATTCCTACCTGGGGGTGCTTGCGGAAATCTCGCGCACCAAAGCGTTGGAACAAGCTCTAAAGTCGAGCGAGGTGGCACTCGAGGCTACTCAAGCGGGCTTCGAGGTCGGCACGCGTACGACCGTGGACGTACTCGATGCGCAGCGTCAGCTGTTCAACGCCCGAACACAGTACCTCCGCGCGCGCTACGACTACTTGCTTAACGTACTGCGTCTCAAGCAGGCGTCAGGTGCGTTGCAGGTCCAGGACCTCGAGCGCATCAACAGCCTGCTCGAGGGCTGATCAGAACCTGGGGTGCCTCGCCGCCGTCAGGCGGCGCGTTCCGTATTGTGATCAAGGAGAGGTTCGAGCCGCTCTAGCAATCGACCTACGGCACCGCGATTGTCACTGATCAGCGCACGCGCCTTGCCGCCCATAGTTTCGCGCAGCTGTTCGCGCCGAAACAGACTGTCCACGGCGTTCACAATCTCTGCCGCGTCGGTGACGATCTCAGCGGCACCACACTCCGTGAACATGCCCGCGATGTCCTCGCTATTGAAGAGATGCGGGCCCACAAGGATGGGTAGCGAGAACGCGGCGGGTTCGAGCAAGTTGTGCCCCCCGACGGGGACCAGGCTTCCGCCCACGAACGCGACATCACCCGCTGCGTAAAACAGATTGACCTCGCCCATCGTGTCGCCGAGCAACACTGCAGCCTCTGCCGGCACAGGCACGGCATCCGTGCGCCGGACGTAACTGACACGGCGCTCGTCGAGCTGACCCGCGGCGTCATCAAAGCGCCCTGGGTGACGCGGAATGAGCACAAGCAATGCGTCGGGCCAACGCTCGCGAAGTCGCAGGTGGGCGTCGACCAGCACCTCCTCTTCGCCGGCGTGCGTGCTTGCGGCAACCCATACTGGGCGACCCGGAAAACTCGCGTCGCGCAGTTTGGTGCCCGCTTGCGCCACGCCCTCGTCGAGTTGGTGATCAAACTTGATGTTGCCGCTAACAAACGTGCGACTTTCGGGCGCACCGAGCTCAACAAATCGCTGCCGGTCCACCTCGCTTTGTGCAGCGATGATGATGCCGTTCGACAGCGCGTCGCGGAACAAACCGACCAGCCGTCGATAGCGAGGCATGGAGCGCGGCGAAATACGTGCACTGGCTAGCACGAGCGGAATGCCACGAACGCCAGCGGCGTGGTAGAGGTTGGGCCAGAGCTCAGTCTCTATGATGATCGCAAGGTCAGGACGCACGAGGTTGTAGAACCGCCGGACCGCGGGTCGGAGATCGTAGGGCGCGTACGCGTGATCGACGCCTTCCTTAAACAGCAGGCGAACGCGATCGCCGCCCGTCGGCGTGACGGTTGTGATGAGCACGCGCGCGTCGGGCACGGCCTCGCGCAAGGCACGCACCAGCGGTGCCGCGGCCTGCACTTCCCCGACAGACACCGCGTGGACCCAGATTTGGCGCACAGAGGCGTCGCGCTTGGGGTAACCGAAGCCAAAACGCTGGTACCAGCGACCGCGGAAACTCGGGTCCAGCAACGCGCGCCAGCCCCAGTAGACCGCAGCCAGCGGCAAGCCGAGGAGGACGAGGACGTTGTAAAACAGGCGCATCATGCGCGGTCAATTGCTCTCGGCCGCACGCATGCGCTCGATGATGCGCGTCGACGAGCGCCCCGGCCGAAACGCCAACACGCGAACCTCGCCGCCGTTGGCGATCACAGCCTCGCCGCCCGCGATGTCTGCGACCGCGTAGTCGCCGCCTTTCACGAGCACATCGGGTAATACCTGTCCGATGAGCGCCGCTGGCGTGTCCTCCGAGAACGGGACAACCCAGTCCACGGCCGCCAATCCCGACAGCACCAGCATGCGATCTTCGAGCGAGTTAATTGGGCGCCCTGCCCCTTTTAGTCGGGTCACCGAGGCGTCGTCGTTGAGTGCCACGACAAGACGATCACCCAGCGACTTCGCCTCTTCGAGATAGGCGACGTGGCCTGCGTGCAGCACATCAAAGCAGCCGTTGGTCATGACCACGCGTTCGCCCCCCTGCTGCGACTCCGAGACGAGCGCCGCGAGCGCCTCAGCGTCGACCGGCTCGCGCCCGCCCTTACCGCGGCGGTGCAGTGCCACGCGAAGTTCGGAGGGCGTGACACCGGCCACACCGATTTTTCCAACGACGCGGCCGGCGGCCAGGTTCGCGAGTGCCACAGCGTCGGTCATGTCCTGACCCGCCGCGAGCCCCGCTGCCAACGTGGCGATCACGGTGTCGCCAGCGCCCGTGACGTCGTAGACCTCGCGAGCCTCGGTGGAGAGGAAGAACGGTTCGGCGTCAGACCGCACGAGTAGCATGCCGCGCTCACTGCGCGTGATGAGCAAGGCGCCAAGGTGCAGCGCATCGATCATTTGCTCGGCGCGCGAGACCAGTCCCGCGTCGTCCTGCCAGTCGCCGGCTGCAGCGCGAAACTCAGACTCGTTCGGGGTGATTACCGTCGCACCCGCGTAACGCGCAAAGTCACTACCCTTCGGATCGACGAGCACGGGCAAACCCGCATCGCGGCACGCTGAGATCAAAGCGGGCACATCGTGCAGCGCACCTTTGCCGTAGTCCGAGAGAATCACGACGTCGGCAGCGTCGAGTCGCGCCGACAATGCCGGCCCCAATGACACGGCCGTAGCGGGCGTCTCTTCGCGGTCGAGCCGGATGAGTTGCTGGTTGCGCGACAGCACGCGCAGTTTGGTGGTCGTCGGGCGATCCGGGTCGCGCGTGAGTGCCGTGTCGATGCCTCGCTCCGTGAGCGTGGCCGACAGCCGCTCGGCTGCCGCGTCCTCACCGGCAATGCCGACAAGCCCGGTCCCGCATCCCAGCATGGCCAGGTTGACTGCCACGTTGGCGGCACCGCCCGGGCGCTCTTCGTCACGATCGACGTGCACGACGGGCACGGGTGCTTCCGGCGAGATCCGGCCCGTCGCGCCAAACCAGTACTGGTCCAGCATGACGTCGCCTGCGACCAGTACGCGCGCGCTCGAAAAATCGGGGATGGTCAGGGTCATTGACGGGTACGGGAAGTGATTTTGCCTAATGTACCGCAACGGCGCTCGAAACTGGATCAACGGGGGCCAAACGCAATACGCAAGGCGGGTGCGTCGCGGCCACCATGATTGGCGTCCGACACCGCAACCGTGGGATGACGGCGACACAGTCGACAGAAGGCTTGTGGCGGCACCGGGTTTGTCGGTGGGAAGGGGCTTGTAACGACACGCAATGCCAACAAGCAGGGAAGTACCTCTCATGAAGCCACGTGACGACACCGTCAGCCAAACCGCCAGCACCGAACGCACACAGTGCAACGACTCGAGCTCCGCAACCTCGCGGCGCAACTTTCTGAAAATGGGGGCCGCCGTCGCCGGCGCAGCCACGGGCGGTCTCGCCGCCGGCGCCGCGCAGGCGGACGATTTCCGCCCCCTCGACATCGACCCGTCCGTCGACGTCCCCAACGGCCCAGACCGTCGCGTGCGCGCCGCGCGTGATCTGCGCATCAAGGCCGCGCAGCAGCACTTTCTCGACACCTTCAGCGCGGGTGTGCAGCGCGACAACAACGACGAGCAGCGCTACGCAGATCAGCGCTTCTATGCGAGCTTTACCAAGACGCTGCCCAGCAACCAGTACGGAGAAGTGCAGCCGTCCGCATTCCGGGCACTGCGCCGAGCCATGCGCCGGGGCAAGAAGGCAGATTTCGACGCAATCCCGCTCGACGGCAGCGCCACGCGGCGGCTGGCCAACCCGCAGGGCGCGTTTCGCTACGAAGTTGCGGGCCTCGACAGCCACGCCACGCGTATGCCGCCGTCGCACCGGTTTCGCAGCGCCAAGCTCGCGGGCGAGGAAGGCGAGGTGTACTGGCAGGCGCTGACGCGTGATGTGCCGTTCAGCCAATACGACACCGACCCGACGATCGCAGCCGCCGTGGCCGACCTCAACCACTTCTCGGCGACGCCGGGCCCTACCGTCGGCGGCGCGCTGACCACCGCCACACTGTTCCGCGGCGAAACGCCCGGCGATCTTGTGGGGCCCTACATCAGCCAGTTTCTCTGGCAGGACTTCAGCTTCGGCCCGGTCGACGTTGTGCAGCGCTACGAGGCCGGTTTGCCCGGCGTCGACTTCATGGCGGACGCAGCCAATTGGCTCAATGTGCAACGCGGTGGCGCGCCGGCAGAGACACTCGCATTCGGCGCCAAGCGCTACATCAATGACAATCGCGCACTGTCGGAGTACGTGCACCGCGACGCGCTCTACCAGGCCTACCTGCACGCGGCGTTCATTCTGCTCGGTTACGGCGGCGCCGCACTTGACCCGGGCAACCCGTACACAGGCTCGATCGCAAACCAGGGTGCGTTTACGAGCCTCGGCGGGCCGTTCGTCATCGACCTCGTGAGCACAGCCGGCAACCTCGCGCTCAGTGGCGCCTGGTTCCAGAAGTGGCGCGTACACCGCCTGCTGCGGCCCGAAGCGTACGGCGGTCGTGTGCACTTCCATATGACGGGCCAGCGCCACTACGAGCTCAACGACGACATCCTGAACTCGGCTGCCGTCAACCTGGCGCACAGCCGCAACGGCACCTACTTCCTGCCTCAGGCTTACACCGAAGGCTCACCGACGCACCCGTCCTACCCAGCCGGGCACGCCACCGTGGCGGGCGCCTGCGTCACGGTACTCAAAGCGTTCTTCAACGAGGACTTCGTGATCCCGAACCCTGTCGTGAGCAACGACGACGGTTCGGCACTGCTGCCCTATGCCGGGCCCGACCTCACGGTGGGCGGCGAACTCAACAAGGTCGCCAACAACGTGGCCATCGGTCGTGACGCCGCGGGCGTGCACTACCGCCAGGACGGCGTGGAAGGACTCGTGGTCGGCGAGCAGCAGGCCATTGCGCTGCTCCAGGACAAGTCGCGCACGCTCAATGAGGCGGACTTTGACGGGTTCACGCTGACCCGCTTTGATGGCACGCGGATTCGCATTCGCGACGGCATCGTTACACTGGTCTAGCGCCGACCCACCACCGGCCGGTTACCCGCCGGCAAGCGCAGGAAACCCCGCATCAGCGGGGTTTCCTTTTTAGGGTCCTAGTCGTCGTCTTCGACATCTGCGTCGGCGGCTTCGGCCTGGGCGCTGACCTCAAGCAGCTTGTCGACAACACCAGCTGCCGTCTCGGCGGCCGTTTCCTGGGACTCGGGTGCCGCCGCCACAAAGGTCTCTCGCAACAGCGTCAGCTTGAACGTCTCGCTGAAGAAGAACCGGCTCGACTCGCCAGCCACCTCAAATGCTGTCGTCGTTTCGCTGAGGAAACTGGACACGAACGCGAAGAAGCCGTTGAGGGCGTCCGTGTTCGCGGGTGCCTTCTCGACAACGGGTGCCACCGCGGCTTCCTCAGCAGGTGTCACCTTGGCGGCCTCGTCAGCAACCGGCTCGGCCTTTGTCGGCTGTATATCGGCAGACACTGGCTTGGCGGGCACGAAGGGAATGGCAGGTCCGACGGGTGCCGGGCGGTTAATGATGGGTCCAAGATCCGCAACCGGCGGTACCGGAATCTTCACGGGACCGGGTGCGATAGCGTCGAGGCGCTCGGCAGGCCGCGTCACCACCTCTTCGGCGAAGCGCACACTGCGTTCTTCCCGGACGCGGAAGCGCAGATTCACGCGCTGCAACTGCTCGCTGTCAAACTCGAAGTCGGCCGCGTTTTCGAACGCCGCCGCAATATCCCCGCCGAAGAACTCGTCGGCGATTTCGGAAGCCTGTGCGAGCACATCCTCGATCGCAGCCCGTTCGTCACTGTTGATGTCGCCTTCAACGGTGAAGCTCACGCGTCGCGACTGTGAGGCGTCGACGCTTGTGCTCGTAGCTGAGCCGTCGGGGCCCGAACGGCTCGTGTCGGTCGCCGAGAACTGCTCCACATTGCGCAGACGAATCTTGACCGTGTCGCCTTCCTGCGTGCGGATGCGAATCGTCGAGGCCTCGCGAACCTTTGAGTCCACTTCAAGTACGCGCGTCACCGACTCGGCCTGTCCGGCGGTGTCGCGGGTAAGGCCCTGAATCCCCCGATTGACCACCTGCTCCACCGCATCAACGTCACCTACATCTGCACGTCCGGCGAAGTTTTGGCGAACCGCTTCGAAGGCGCGCGCCACCGTGGCGCGGAACGCAACGAGGAACGAATCTGCTCGACCCGGCGCACTGTCCGCGGCCTGCTTGGCCGCGGCGACAGTTTCCTCACCAACCGTGTCAGCGCCGACGTTGGGCGCGAACGGCGAAAAGACCGACGCGGGTGCCGCGTAGCCCGCAGAAAACCGGGCCTGAAGTGCGCCGCGCAATTCGGCGCGCAGCGCATCGAGGGCACGGACGCTGCTTTCGGCAACGGGGGCTTCGTTCTTGGACGGGGCCACAATGCTCGAGCTCGAGAACTGGGCGCGACGTGCTGACTTGAGGGACACGGATTGCGAAATATCTGCGATTTCCATGACTTGCGCTCCTGGAAGGACAAACAGGCGCGTTATGTCATGCGCCACTACCTCTCATAGCGGCGGCTCTGGTTGCAGGTTTAGCCTTTTTTTGTAGGCTCAAACGTCATTCGAGCAGCACATTGACGAGCATCTCGATGAGCGCCGCGCCCGCCCAGGTCAGCGGTACGATCACGGCGTAACTGACGAAGCGGGTGACTGAGCCCACGTCAAAAGGCCATACAGGCAGGCGCGCCAGCTCGCGGCGCAATGCCAGGGCCTGAGCGAGCTGACCACCGGCAGGACCGGGAGCACCCGGTTTCGCCGGTATCTGTGCCTGCGCACGGGCCACGGCCGCGACGCGCTGACGCAACAACTCCCGATGCAGTGGCCACACGGGCAGCAACAACAACAGCGCCAGCACGGGCGTGAAGATGAGCACCGCGGGCAAGGTCGTCCAGAGATCGGTCGGCCCGTCGATCCACATAATCGACAAAGACGCCATGGCGCCCAAAACAACGAGTGTCGAGGTCACGGCCATGCGGCCGATAGGCATGAAACTCTGCGGATCGAGGATGTTTGTTTCGAGCTTTGGTACGAGCCTGCGAAACGTGAGTGCGTTGCGCACCAGTGCGCTAATGGCGGTATTCATGGTCAGCCACACGGGCAGGGACCCGAAGTCCATGACGATGGCGACGTAGCCCTCGCCCGTGCGCTGCCACATATATTCCCAGCTACCCGCCAACAAACGGCTCTGAACCAGCCAGAGCGCGATCGAGAACAACACCACACGCATGAACCAGAGTGCGGAACGCTGATCCAGGCTGGCACGCGCTGCCTCGAGATCGCCCGGGTTGCGGAAGTATGCGGTTAACTGGTCGAGTGCGCGGTGAGAACGCGCCGTCGAGAAATGAAATGTGGGGACGATGTAGGCGATAGCGCAGACGAAGAACAGCGCGGGCGGCCAGGCGAAGTAATTTCGCCAACGCTCCGGGTTTTCCGTGACGATCGAGATAGCGGGCACGTAGATGGCGACACCCGCAGCCAGAATGGCGGCGGCCACGATCCATCGGCCCCAGCGGCCGCTGGGCACCAGCCGGAGCATCCAAATTGGATAGGTCTTGGTTTGCACCATGCCGGCAACGTACAGCGTGTACGCGCGGCAATACAACCGGCGGTTGCGCCCGCGGACGCAACCGCCGTCGTGTCTACGAGCTGACGAGCCTCGGTGTCAGCATTACGATGAGTTCTTTGCGGGCCTCGATCGTGTAGTTCGAGCGGAACAAGCCGCCCAGCAACGGGATCTTCGAGAGGAAGGGTACGGCGCGGCGCGCTTCCGTCTGCTGGGTCTGGATAAGCCCGCCGATCACCACCGTCTCACCACTGCGCGCACGCACCAGCGACGAGGTCTGGCTGATATCGAGGTTGGGCGCCGCCGACTGCACGTTACCGTTGTCGTCGAGCACTTCGCTCACGCTCGACACACGCGTCACCACGGGCGACACGTCGAGCGTGATCCAGCCTGACTCCGAGACCTGTGGCGTGATGGACAGCACGATGCCTTCGGTCACCACCTGTGGAATATCGGTGGCAAACGTCTGCGCACCCGCCGTGGTCGTGGCCGTCGACTGCTCCTTGCGGAAGAAGGTACGGTCCGTGCCCACCTTGATGAGCGCGGCCTGGTTGTTGAGCGTGCGGATGTGCGGCTGCGAGACGATGTCGACTTTGCCTTGCTCCTGCAGCGCTTCCACAACCGCCGTGATGCGGTTGAGGCCGTCCTCGATCTCCGTGAAACTCACGCGACCTGATGCAGGCAGCGCGTCGAGGCCACCGGCCGGGCTCAGGATGATCGTCGACAGATTGCCGTTTACAAATTCGCCATCACCGTTGGTCACGAGCCGCGACCAGTCCACGCCCAGTGCCGCGTCTTCGCTAAGCTCCACCTCGACGATCTTCACTTCGATGTCGACCTGGCGATAAATCGCCTTGTTGAGCTCATCGATGAAGCTGCCGATTTCACGCACGCGGCGGTGCTGATCGGTGACCTGAACCGTGCCCGACAGGCGGTTGACAACCAAACGGCCTTCTTCGGAAACGAGCTTTTCGAGCTGCTCTTCGAGTTCGAGCCAGAAGTCCACGGTGTCTGTTTGCTGGATCGAGATGGCACCGGCTGCGCCACCGTCGCCACCACCGCCTCCCGTGCCGCCGGCACCGCCGAGGCCACCGCCCCCAGCCCCACCGCCAACCTGTGCGCTGGAGCTTACCTGCGCCTGGCTAGAGCCTGCACCCGTGCGCACGAGGCGAATGTAGTCGATCGTAAACACGCGGGTTTCGCGCGAGCGTACGTAGACGATGTTGCCGCGGCGCTCCCAGAAGTAACCGTTGGCCCCCAGCATGGATTCCATGACCTCGGCGAACGGAAGGTCCGTCAGGTCGACGCTGACCGACCCCGTGACGTCGGGCTCGATCACCATGTTGAGGTCATAGGCCTTGCCGAACAGCCGGCAGGCCTGCGCGATCGGCAAATCGTCCGCCACGAAGCTGTACAGCGGTTCGGGGTCCGGGTCGGCGACGGGCTCGACAACGGGCACCGCAGGTGCCGCGACCGGCGCGGGCGGCCGTGACCACAGCGCATCGCGCACCGCACGTTCCGCAGAGTAGTCCCGGGGCTCGGGCGGCACCGTGGCGCAGCCGTTGATGCCTACCGCCAGTACCAGCCACAGCCAGGGGCGTGCTGTTGTCGTTGTTGCCTTCATTGTGCATCTACCTTCAAGTGCCGCGACTGCTGGCTGGCGGCGTGCACAAGGTGCACCCCACGCTGTCCGACTTCGGCAAGCCGAAAGCCACCAAAGCGTTCGCCAGGTTTGCGGATGACGCCGTCCACGACGGCGTACTGGTGTTTGCGCGAATCAACGACCGCAGTCACTGCGGGCCACCGAATTGCGCTGGGAGTTATTGCTTGTTTGGACACGTCTGCGCGCACCGCGTCGAGCACAGCATCGGTCACGCGTGGCGCCGGTGAGTACGGGTCACGCCCGGGTCGCTCTTGCCACTGCAGCGACGCGACATCGATGCTGCGGATGTCGCGTTGTGCGGAATCAAATTGCGCACCTTGCAGCGGCGTATCGATACCGGTCCCCGTAAGCTCGCTGTCGATGTCGAGCGCGTAGTAGTCCGGATCGTCGGGAACGAAGGGTTCCTCGCGGTCCCCGAGGAGCGGTTTGACCACGCGCAAGCCGACCATCGCCAGGGCGGCGACGGACAGTACGATGACAAACCAGCGATTATTCAGCATTGTTGGAAACGGCCCTGACGGAGCTGTGAACCCAAACCCGCAGCGTCGCCTGCAATTGGCGTGCGCCGCGGCCTTCTCCGGTCAGTGCCGCCTCCGTGATTTCCACGTAGAACGGCGTGCTGACCACGCGCTTCAGAAACTCGAGCGTGCGCAGATAGGCT
>JBCCBB010000030.1:0-30530 GCA_039814545.1 Pseudomonadota bacterium | reverse complement strand
GATCATGGACCGACCCGTTGTCGTCAACGGCCAGGTCGAGATCCGCAAGATGATGTATCTCGCGATGTCCTACGACCACCGCATTATCGATGGCAAGGAAGCGGTGCAGTTTGTCGTTGCCATCAAGAACGCGCTCGAAGACCCGGGCCGTTTGTTGCTGCAGTTGTAATCCGGTGGGCGGCGCACTGCGCTGCACCGGCAGCTGATCCCCGACCACGACGCGGGCCTGTGCCCGTCTGGAAATCAATTTAATGAGTGATCAATACGACGTCATCGTCATCGGCGGTGGCCCCGCCGGCTACCCCGCGGCCATTCGGGCTGCGCAGCACGGGCTCTCGGTTGCCTGCATCGACGACTGGAAGAATTACGACGGCAGCCACGCGTTTGGCGGCACCTGCCTCAACGCGGGCTGCATTCCTTCCAAGGCGCTGCTCGAGTCCTCGGAACTGTTTCACCGCGCGCAGCATGAGTTTGCGGATCACGGCATTGGCGCCGACAACGTTCGGCTCGACCTCGAGGCCATGCAAAAGCGCAAAGGCAAGATCGTCACACAGCTGACGAGCGGCATCGCCGCATTGTTCAAGTCGAACAAGGTCGACGGCCTGCGCGGTCGCGGCAAGCTGCTCGCCAATAACAAGGTTGAGTACACGCCCGCAGAAGGTGACGCGCGCGTGTTGGCGGCCAAACACGTCATCCTGGCTACGGGTTCGCAGCCGATCGAACTGCCGAGCATGCCCTTTGACGGTGACCGCATTGTTGATTCTTGGGGCGCACTCGAGTTTGACGGTGTTCCGGAGAAGCTCGGCGTGATTGGTGCGGGCGTCATTGGGCTTGAGCTCGGCAGCGTCTGGGCACGCCTGGGTGCCGAAGTGACGGTACTCGAAGCCATGCCCGATTTTCTGGCCATGGTCGATCGCCAGATCGCCAAAGACGCCGAACGCCAGTTCAAAAAACAGGGCCTCGACATCAAGCTTGGCGCTCGCGTGAGCTCGGCGTCGGTCGACGGCGACAGCGTCAAAGTGGTCTATGAGGATAAGGACGGCGAACATGAGGTCAGCTACGACCGGCTCGTCGTTGCGGTTGGCCGTCGGCCGTACACCGATGGCGTGCTCGGCGAGGCCACGGGCGTCGAAGTCGACGAGCGTGGCTTCTTTGTGGTCGACGACGAGTGCCGCACGGGAGCGGCTAATGTCTATGCCGTCGGCGATTGCGTGCGCGGCCCTATGCTGGCGCACAAGGGCACTGAGGAAGGTGTCATGGCCGCCGATCTCATCGCGGGTGAGGTTGCAGAGGTCAACTACGACGTGATTCCGTCCGTGGTCTACACCGCGCCCGAGATCGCCTGGGTCGGCAAGACCGAGGAGCAGGTCAAGGAGAGCGGTCGCGAGTACAAGACGGGGGTCTTCCCGTTCGCCGCCAGCGGCCGCGCCAAGGCCATGGAGCAGGCGGCCGGCATGGTCAAGATCGTGAGTGCCAAAGACGACGACGAAATCCTCGGCGTGCACATCATCGGTCCGATGGCTGGGGAGCTCATTGGCGAGCTCGTACTGGCTATGGAATTTCGCGCCAGCACCGAAGATATCCAACGCACCGTCCACGCCCATCCAACGCTCTCGGAGGCCGTTCACGAGGCTGCATTGGGCGCCGACAAAATCGCGCTGCACGCGATCAACCGCTAGGGCGCGCGCGTGCCGGGGTCAGGTCGCGCGTGAGACGCGCTCCACGCCCCGGACCTGTTGCAGTCGCGACATGACGCGCGCGAGCGTGCCGAGGCCATCGACCTCAGCGCGCAGCGTAACGACGGCGCGCAGGGTCTTCGGACTGACCCGGGCCTCGTTACCGAGGATGCGAATCTCCTCGTCACTCATGACTCCGGAGAGGTCTTTGAGCAACCCATTGCGGTCGGCGGCCTCGATTCGGATCGTGACGGGATAGCGCGCGCGATCGTCGTCATACCAACTTGCAGAGAGGACGCGGTCCGGGTGTTGGGCCTGCAAGCGCAACAGCGAGCCGCAGTTTTGCCGGTGCACGCTGATCCCCCGACCCTGCGTGATGTAACCGCAAATGGCCTCGGGCGGCACGGGGTTGCAGCAGCGTGCGAAGTGCGTCAGCACGGATTCTGCGCCTTCGATGAGCACGGCGCCGACGTCTGAGGGTTTGTGGCGGCGCCGCTTCTTGACCGGTGCGCTTTCGACGGGCGGTGCCGTGAGTTGTTGCACGGCGTTGAATACGGCAGCCGTTGTGATGTCGCCAACACCCAGTGCCACGCACAGATCGTCAACACTCTCGAAGCCCATGCGGTCGGCCAGCTTGGCTACGGCCAGGTCACGGATGTTGAGTCGCTGCAATTCGCGTTCGAGGTGTTCGCGACCCTGCTTGCGGTTGAGGTCCCGGTCCTGCTGACGGAACCAGCTGCGCACTTTGGTGCGGTTGCGCGCCGAGACGAGAAAGCCCTCGCGCGACGACAGCCAGTCGCGGCTTGGCTGCGCCTCCTTAGCCGTGATGATTTCGACACGGTCGCCGTTCGCGAGCTGGTGCGTCAGCGTGACGATGCGCCCATTGACCCGTGCGCCTTTGCAGCGGTGCCCGATCTCTGTGTGCACGTGGTAGGCGAAGTCGAGTGGTGTGGCGCCCGCAGGCAAGTCGATGATGTCACCGCGCGGCGTAATGGCGTAGACGCGGTCGTCGAAGACGCCCTCGGACAGGGCTTCGAGCATGTCTGCGTCGCCCGCGTCGTCATCGCCCTCGAGTAACTGGCGCAACCAGGCGATCTTCTGCTCGAACGCGGAATTGCCTGAGCCGCCTTCTTTGTAACGCCAGTGCGCGGCGACACCGAGCTCGGCCTGGGCGTGCATGTCGAAGGTGCGGATCTGGATTTCGAGCGCGTGCCCTTCGGGCCCGAACACGGCGGTGTGCAGCGAGCGGTAGTTGTTGCCCTTCGGATTCGCGATGTAGTCGTCGAATTCCTCGCGGATGTAGGGCCAACGGTTGTGCACAACACCGAGCGCGGTGTAGCAGTCGGTCACACTGTCGACCATGATGCGCACTGCACGCACGTCAAACAGCTGATCGAGTGACACCTGCTTGCGCTGCATCTTTTTCCAGATGGAATAGATGTGTTTTGGGCGACCGCTGATCTCGGCGGTCAGGCCGGCATCCTTGAGCAATGCCCCGATCTCTGCGGTCACCTCGGTGATGTATCGCTCGCGCGCGTCCCGGCGCTCGGCGAGCGCCTTGGCGATGTCCTTGTACTGCTCGGGTTCGAGGTAGCGAAATGCGTAGTCCTCGAGTTCCCACTTGAGCTGCCAGATCCCCAGCCGGTTGGCGAGCGGCGCAAAGATCTCGCGTGTGTCGCGACCCAGCATACGCCGCGTCGCCGCGTCCGCATCGCGTGCGAGGCGCAGATCCGCGAGCTGTGCGGCGAGGCGGACGATCACGAGCCGGTAGTCATTGACCACGGCCAGCAGCATGCGGCGAAGGGCCTCGCCCTGCTCAGGCGGCAGTTGTTCGCCGGGCGCCCACTGACCCGGCAGCGACAGTTCGAACAGCTGACCCAGACCCCGGCAGAGCAGGCCGACATCGCGACCCGCGCGCTTGTCGATGGCCGTCAGCGAGATGTGCCCGGCGCGTTGGAACGGCTCAAGCGCGGCCGTGAGCCGCAGGTCGTCATCGACGGCCAGCGTATCCACAATGGCTTCCGTGGCCAGGGACTGTGCCGCGGCGGAAGCGTAGTCCGGATTGTCCCGCAGCGTCGCGAGCCAGGTGTTGGCAGGCGCGTCCTGCTGCGGCGTATCGGGGGCTTGTGCCATGGGTCTCGACTGCCGCGATCGTGTCGGCGCCCCCACAGCAACCCGCGGGGGCGATCGAACCGAAACAAGGGGGCGCTGCACGCGACTGCGTTGCAGTGCCGTTAGACGGTATCATACGGGTTTAGGCGGGCAGCGCGCCCGGAACCGCGCCCGGTGGGTGTGGTCCGACGCTTGGGAGCGCTTGTCTGCGCATGAGCTTGGGAGATTGCATGTTGAACCGAATTTGCCGTGCCGGTTTCGCCGCCGCGGCCTGCACGCTGTATGCGGCAACCGTGGTAACGGGGGCCCATGCCAGTGAACTGAACTTGAGTCTTAATGATGACGCGGCGCGGCTGACTTACGCCTGGGACATCAGTGCTAACGATCTCAAGCTCGACGTCGGCTGGCTGACGCATCAGGATCGCGGCGACGTCCTGAACGTTGGCGTGCACCTCGAGGGCGCGGCGTCGTCGGGAGACACGCCAGTCATTGGTGGTCTTGGCGGCAAGGTTTTCTACATCGACCCGGATGCGGTTGGCTTTGACGCCACGGTGATCGGGATCGGCGGCTACCTCCGTTACACGCTGCCGCAGTACAACCGCTTCAACCTCTACGGGCACGCGTACTTCGCGCCTGACGTTCTGGCCTTCGGCGACGGTGACACCTATCGGGAGTTCGAAGCGCGCATTGGGTACAACGTGCTGCGCGAGGCAGATGTGTTTCTTGGCGTGCGTTACGCCAACATCGAATTCGATCCGGTGGGTGACGTGACTATGGACAATGGGCTGCACTTGGGAATCCAGCTCAGGTTCTGAGCGGCGCAGCAGAGTCGGGGAGGCACATGGCAGGCCACAG
This sequence comes from Pseudomonadota bacterium, assembly GCA_039814545.1. GTDB lineage: Bacteria > Pseudomonadota > Gammaproteobacteria > Steroidobacterales > Woeseiaceae > CALBPI01. The sequence goes on along the minus strand of JBCCBB010000030.1, from coordinate 25,887 downwards.
TAAATGGGCGAACATTCAGCACCGCAAGGGCGCCCAGGACAAAAAGCGCGGCAAGCTGTTTACGAAGCTGATTCGTGAGATCACCGTGGCCGCGCGCATGGGCGGTGGCGATCTCGACGCGAACCCGCGTTTGCGGCTTGCCGTCGACAAGGCCAAAGGCCAGAGCATGCCCAAGGACAACATCGAGCGTGCCATCAAGCGCGGCGCCGGCGAGCTGGGTGGCGATGACTACCAGGAGATCCGTTACGAGGGTTACGGGCCGGGCGGTACGGCGGTCATGGTCGACTGCATGACCGACAACCGGAATCGTACGGTTGCCGAGGTGCGTCATGCGTTCTCCAAATACGGTGGCAACCTGGGCGCTGACGGTTCCGTGGCCTACCTGTTCGCGCATGTGGGGCTGCTGAACTATGCGGCCGGCACTGACGAGGACGCGATCATGGGCGTGGCCATCGAGGCGGGCGCCGAGGACGTGATCGTTGGTGACGACGGTGGCATTGAAGTGCTGACGACACCCGCCGAGTTCGAGCAGGTGCGCGACGCCATGCAGGCCGCCGAGCTCGAGCCCGAATCCGCCGAGGTCACCATGCGCGCTGAGACCAGCGCGTCGCTCGATCGCGGCGCCGCGGAGACCATGCTCAAGTTGCTCGACGTGCTGGAGGACCTTGACGACGTGCAACAGGTCTACAGCAACGCTGACATCGCGGACGACATCCTGGCGACCTTGTAGATGCCCTCAGCAAGCAGCAGCGCCAAGCGGATTCTCGGTATCGACCCCGGTTCTCGGCTGACGGGCTTCGGTGTCATCGACTTCGAAGGTGACCGGGCCCGTTTCGTTGATGCGGGTGTGATCCGAACGGGCAACGGCGAGCTCAGCGAGCGGCTCGAAGTGATCTTCGATGCCACACGCGAGCTCATCAGCCGCCATCAACCCGACACCCTGGCTGTGGAGCAGGTCTTTGTGAGCCGCAACGCGGGCAGTGCACTCAAGCTGGGTGCGGCGCGTTCGGCGGCCATCTGTGCGAGTTTTGGTTCTGGTATCGCGCTTGCCGAGTACAGCCCGCGCGAGATCAAGCGCGCGGTGACGGGTACGGGTGCTGCGGATAAGGCGCAGGTGCAGCAGATGATGCGCATGCTGTTGTCGCTCGACGCACTGCCGCAGGCCGACGCGGCCGATGCGCTGGCGGTGGCCGTCTGTCATGCGAACGCCAGCCGATTGTCGGGCGCCCTCGCGGCGGCGGCACGACGCGCATGATCGCTTCGATTCGCGGCACGCTGGTCAGCAAGCAGGCGCCTGAAATCGTGATTGAGACGGGTGGCATCGGCTATGCGCTCGACGTGCCCATGTCGACCTACTTCCGGCTGCCCGCGGTCGGCACAGAGGCGTCACTGCTTACACACTTTCTCGTGCGCGAGGACGCGCAGTTGCTCTACGGTTTCGCCGATGCTGAGGAGCGCGACCTGTTCCGCAGCCTGCTCAAGGTCAGCGGCGTCGGCGCGCGCATCGCGCTGGCCATCCTCTCGGGCATCAGCGTTGAGGGCTTTCGCCAATGCGTCGCTTTCGAGGACACTGCCGCGCTGATCAAGGTGCCGGGCATTGGTAAGAAAACGGCCGAGAGGCTTATCTACGAGATGCGCGACAAACTTGATGCGCCCGCTGTGGCGGCACCAGCCGCCACAAAGGCGGTAGGGGGTTCAGCACCGGCTACCGCCGATGGTCGCGCCGAGGCCTTTCACGCGCTCATCGCGCTGGGCTACAAGGACGCCGAAGTGCGGCGTTTGCTCAAGTCTGTCGAAGGGACCGGCGACGCCGAGTCGGCCGAAGACTACATCCGCCTGGCGTTGCGCCAGGCCGCGGGGTGATCGATGAGTAGTGACGACAGTCGTCTCGTGGCCGCCGACAGCCTGGGCGATGACGCGGTGTTCGATCGCGCGATCCGTCCGGCGCGACTGGCCGACTACGTGGGCCAGCCCGCGGTCAAGGAGCAGATGGAGATTTTCATCAGCGCCGCGCGACAACGCTCCGAGTCGCTGGATCACGTGCTCATTTTCGGGCCGCCCGGGCTCGGCAAGACGACGCTCGCGCACATTGTCGCCAACGAGCTCGATGTGAATCTGCGTCAGACCTCGGGCCCCGTGCTCGAGCGTCCCGGTGATCTGGCCGCGATCCTCACCAACCTGGAACCGCACGACGTGTTGTTCGTCGATGAGATCCATCGATTGAGTCCCGTGGTCGAGGAAGTGCTTTACCCGGCGATGGAGGACTACCAACTCGATATCGTGATTGGCGAGGGTCCGGGCGCGCGGTCGATCAAGCTGGACCTACCACCGTTCACGCTTGTGGGCGCCACAACGCGCGCTGGCTTGCTGACGTCGCCACTGCGCGATCGCTTTGGCATCGTGCAGCGCCTCGAGTTTTACGACCGCAGCGAGCTGGCCGCCATTGTGCGCCGCTCGGCAGGCATCCTCGAGCTCGAGATCGAATCCGAAGGCGCAGACCTCATCGCAGCCCGTTCGCGGGGCACGCCGCGTATCGCCAACCGGCTGTTGCGCCGGGTTCGGGACTACGCGCAGGTGCGCGGCAACGGCGTGGTCGACGAGGCCAGCGCCACGGCAGCCATGGACATGCTGGCTGTCGATCCGCACGGCTTTGACACGATGGACCGCAAGTTGCTGCTTGCGATCATTGAGAAGTTCGATGGCGGGCCCGTGGGCGTGGACAGCCTGGCCGCGGCCATTGGTGAGGAACGCGGCACGATCGAAGACGTGCTCGAACCCTATCTGATCCAGCAGGGCTTCATCATGCGCACGGCGCGTGGTCGCGTGGCCACGCGCACGGCTTATCAGCATTTCGGCCTTACGGCACCGTCGCGCGAGGCCGCGCCTGAACCTTCGCTGTTCGACAACATGGACGACAGCACCCCCTAGCCACCGTGACAGCTGCGGTCGTCGGCGCCGCCGATTCCGCGCTCGGAGCACGCCTGATGAACAACGACAAGCTCTCCATTCTTAAACTGATCGCCGACGCCAGTATCGTCGTGCAGCTCGTCATGCTCATGCTGCTCGGCGCGTCGGTCTGGTCCTGGTACATCATCATTCGCAAGCGCCGCATGCTCGGTCGTGCGCAGTCGGTGGCCGACCGCTTCGAATCCGAATTCTGGTCGGGCTCCGACCTGTCCTCGCTGTACCGCAAGGTAACCTCGGGCAAAGGCGCCGGGCCGGGCATGCCTGCCATCTTCGAGTCGGGTTTTCGCGAGTTCCAGCGCTTGATCCAGCAGGACGGTGTGTCCGCGGAGCGCGTTATTGAGACCTCGCGCCGCGCCATGCGCGTCAGCATGACGCGGGAAACAGACTTGCTGGAGCAGGGCCTGGCGTCGCTCGCGACGATTGGCTCGACGAGCCCCTACGTCGGCCTGTTCGGCACCGTGTGGGGCATCATGAACTCGTTCACGAGCCTGGGCGCGGGCACCCAGACGGCGACTTTGCAGACGGTAGCGCCCGGTATTGCCGAAGCCCTGGTGGCCACGGCCATGGGGCTGTTCGCAGCCATACCGGCCGTGATCTTCTACAACCGCAATGCGGACCGACTCGGACGCATCGAGTCGCGTTTCGAGACCTTCAGCGACGAGCTGCTTGGCATTCTCGAACGCCACGCGCAGCGCACCAGCACGGGGCAGGGCTGAGATGGCACGCCGCCGACTCATGGGCGACATCAATGTCGTGCCCTACATCGACGTAATGCTCGTGCTGCTCATTATCTTTATGGTCACCGCACCATTGCTCACACAGGGCATCGAGGTGGATCTGCCTGAGGCGGATGCCGCGCCGCTGGACACCGCCGCAACCGAGGACAATCTGCCGCTGGTGTTGTCCGTCGACAGCGAGGGCGCTCTGTACCTCAATGCGGGCGAGTCGAAAGACACGCCCGTGAGCGGGCAGTACGTGATCGACAACGTGGCCATTGTGTTGCGTCGCCGGCCCGACACGCCTGTCATGGTCAAGGCCGACCAGGCAGTGCCCTACGGTCGGGTGGTCGAAGCCATGGTGCTGCTGCAGAAGGGCGGTGCGGACGAAGTGGGCTTCATCACCGACCCACTGGACCCGGACGCGCTCACGCGCTGAACGCGCGCGCCCTATGCGCCACATTCTCGACAACGCGATTGCGCTGATCGGCTCCGTTGCGCTGCACGGGGTCCTCGTGGCGCTGTTGCTGATCAACTTTGATTGGGGCGACGAGCCGCCGCCGCCCGTCCAGACGACGATCAAGGCGCGTATCGTGAGCGACGAGACCACGGTGAGCCGTCCCGCACCGCCTGCGGAACCCTCCGCCGCCGAGATTGCCGAAAGGCAGAGGCAGGAAGCGGCAGCGCGCGAGCGACGACAACGCGAGGAGGCCGCGCGTTTGCAGCGAGAGGCCGAGGCGCGCGAGGCCGCGGAGCGCGAGGCGCAGGCACAGGCCGAACGAGAGGCCCGCGAGACGGCAGAGCGACAAGCGCGCGAAGATGCGGAACGCCAGGCGCGCGAGGCCGAGGAACGCCAGGCACGCGAGGCCGCAGAGCGCCAGGCCCGCGAGGAAGCGGAACGTAAAGCGCGCGAGGAGGCCGAGCGCAAGGCGCGTGAGGAAGCCGAGCGCAAAGCCCGCGAGGAGGCTGAGCGAAAGGCGCGTGAGGATGCCGAACGGCGGGCAGCGGAGGCGCGCCAGGCGGAGCTCGACGCACAATTGCAGGACGCGCTCGAGGCCGAGGTCGCCCGCCAGGGCGCGATCGATCAGGGCTTACAGGCAAAGTATATTGAGGTGATTCGGCAACGGGTTCGGCGAAACTGGAATCCCCCGCCCAACACGCCTGGCGAGATCGTCTGCACGGTTCGCGTCAGACAGTTGCGCAGCGGTGATGTGGTCAGCGTAGTGGTTTCGGACTGCCCGGGTGGTGATGCGCTATCGCGGACGCTGTCTCGTGCGGTCGAAAAGTCCTCGCCACTCCCGCCGCCCGATGATCCGTCGCTGTTCGAGCCGAATCTCGTGCTGCGTTTCAACACCAGTGAATCCGAATAGACTTCGCGGTAGACTTATAAAAATGTGCCATCTATCTGAAAAGAATCAGAAAAAAAGCACCACCGGCGTCGCTTTTTGGCGACAGTGGCTAGTTTTCGCAAGTCTCGCGCTCACGCTGGCCGCGCCCGCTCGGGCAGAGCTTGTCATTGAGATCACCCGCGGTGCCGTCAAGCCGATCCCGATCGCCATTGTGCCGTTTGGCTGGAGTGGCTCCGGTGACGCACCGGGTGATGCCGCGAGCGTCATCCGCTCTGACCTGTTCGGCAGCGGCCGTTTTGACCCGCTGGCGAACGACGACATGCTCGAGCGGCCCGTACGTGGTGTCGATATCGACTTCGACAACTGGCGACTGGTTGCCGTCGACTACGTGCTGGTCGGGCGTCTGGAGCAGGTTGGCGATGAATTGGCACTGACCTACCAACTGTTCGATGTCTATGGTGCTCGGCAGGTCGTCGCCGACAGTCTGGTACTGGAGCCGCGCGATCTGCGGCTTGCGAGTCACCGCGTCGCGGACGCTGTTTTCGAAGCCATCACGGGTGTGAAGGGTGTGTTCTCGACGCGCGTCGCCTACATTTCCGTGAGTGGTCGGCCGCCCGAGCGCAGCTTTCGACTGATCGTTGCCGATGCCGATGGCAACAATGAGTTCGTGTTGCTCGAGAGCGCGCAGCCCATCATGTCGCCTTCGTGGTCGCCCGACGGGCGGCAGCTCGCCTATGTGTCCTTTGAAAGCGGTCGTGCGGTCGTCTACGTTCAGACACTGCGCACAGGCTCTCGTCGCGCGGTTTCAGACCGACCCGGTGTAAACAACGCACCTGCCTGGTCACCCGATGGGCGCCAGCTGGCGCTGACGTTGTCGGACGCCGACGGCAACCTCGACGTGCACGTGCTGACGCTGCTGGGTAATCGGCTTGTGCGGCTCACCGAGCGCCGCTCGATTGACACGGAGCCCACCTGGGCCGCCGACGGCCGACACGTTTACTTCACCTCGGACCGGGGTGGGGCGCCACAGGTCTATCGCATCGCTGCCGATGGCTCCGAAGACGCGCCAGAACGCGTGACCTTCGAGGGCAACTACAATGCGCGCCCACGCGTCTCGCCCGACGGTCGTTACCTGGCCGTGGTGCACGACGACCGCGGGCGCTTCCGTGTGGCCGTGCAGGACCTGGAGACGGGTGCGCTGCAAGTGCTGTCCGATGGCGCGCTCGATGAGTCGCCGGCGTTCGCACCCAATTCGGCCCAGCTGATTTATGCGACGCGCCGAGAGGGCCGCGGCGTTCTCGAGACGGTCAGCACCGACGGTCTCATCAGCGGCCGCGTGAAATCGGTGGGCAATGACGTGCGCGAGCCCGTCTGGTCGCCCTACGCGCGGTGAGCGACTACACTTTGCATCCCATGACCACGAGGAGTACCCGAGTCATGAACAAGCGCCTGATTCTGACTGTCCTGGCCACGGCCTTTGTCGCCGCCGGCTGTGGGCCCAAGCGCGCAACGCTGCCTGAGTTCGAAGACACGTCCACGGAAGTACCTGGGTCGGACAGTGATTCGAGCTCCGGGTCCGGCGTGGCCGACTCGTCGATTCGCAGCCGCGGTTTCGAAGAAGACAGCGTGGCGACCGATACCGCCGACGCACTGATTATTTATTTCGAGTACGACCGCGCCGAGGTGCGCCCCGAGTACGCGGATTTGCTGGCTGCGCACGCGCGCAGGCTGGCGGGCAACTCGGGTTTGCGTTTGCGGCTCGAAGGCCATGCCGACGAACGTGGCTCGCGCGAGTACAACATCGGGCTCGGCGAGCGCCGCGCGCAGGCGGTACGTCGACTGCTGCTCATCCAGGGTGCCTCTGCGGGGCAGATCAGCACGGTGAGCTATGGCGAGGAACGACCGGTTGCTTTTGGCAGCACCGAGTCGGACTACGAAAAGAACCGCCGCGTGGAGCTTAGCTACCGCTGAGCACGCGTGTCGTCGCGACAATGAGGTGAGCGACATGAAACAGATTCGCAATGTCTCGACTGCCGTCCTGGCCGCCGCCGTCGTGTCGGGGTGTGCCACGATCCCGCCCGAGGAAGATCCAGTACTGATCAAACTCTCGCAGATCGAGCGACGGCTCGAACGTGTCGAGCGTGTGGTGCAAAACGACAGCCTCGTTCAACTCGTGGCGCGCGTGGATGCGCTCTCGAACGAAGTGGACGCGCTGCGTGGACAGATCGAGGGCACTACGTTTGATTCCGAGAAAATGGCGGAACGACAGCGCAACCTGTACGCCGACCTCGACGCGCGCCTGCAGGACTTGGAGTCAGCACCGCGTGAGTCGAATGTCATGCAGGGTGGCACGTTGCAGGCGGGCGAGTTGCCATTGCCCAACGGCTCTGACCGCGAGAACTACCAGGCCGCCTTCGAACTGCTCAAGGAAGGCCGCTACGACCAGTCAGCCAAGGCGTTCCAGCAGTTTCTCGTGGCCTACCCCAACAGCGAACTCGCGGACAATGCGCAGTACTGGCTTGCCGAGTCCTACTACGTGTCGCAGCGCTTTGATGAGGCCCTGCCGATTTTCAACACCGTGATTTCTGACTTCCCGGCGTCGCGCAAGGTGCCGGACGCCTTGCTCAAGATTGGTTACTGCAACTTTGAGCTGCAGCGTTGGGACGCGGCCGAAACCGCGCTGGCCCGCGTTGTCGCCGACTACCCGGAAACCACGGCGGCGCGATTGGCGAGCAAGCGGCTCGAGCAGCTGCGCACCGAACGCGGCTGAGCCTGGGAACATGGCCCAGGCGGCACGCGACATGCTCGACGCGGCCGAACGGCTGCGTATCACGGAGGTCTTCCACTCATTGCAGGGCGAAGCCCTGGCCAGTGGGATGCCAACCGTGTTCGTGCGCCTCACGGGCTGCCCGCTGCGCTGCACTTATTGTGACAGCGAGTACGCCTTTCACGGCGGTGAGTGGTTCGACTTCGACACGCTTATCAACCGCGTTGCAGGCTTCGCTGCGACCCACGTGTGCGTGACGGGCGGTGAGCCGCTGGCGCAACCCAACTGCCGCGCGTTTCTCGAGCGGCTTTGTGATGCGGGCTACGACGTGTCGCTCGAAACGAGCGGGGCCATCGACATCGCCGACATCGACCCGCGCGTCTCGCGTGTGGTGGATCTCAAGACGCCCGCCTCGGGCGAGTGCCTGCGCAACCGCTGGCAAAACCTGGATGCGCTCACCGACCACGATCAGCTGAAGTTTGTCGTCTGCGACCGCGGCGACTTCGATTGGGCCGTGCAGTGCATCCGTGAGCGCGCGCTTGTCGGCCGCTGCACGATCTGGATGTCGCCTTCCTGGGGCGTGGTGGAGCCGCACGAGCTCGCGCAGTGGATTCTCGAGAGCGGCTTGCCCGTTCGGCTGCAAATGCAGCTGCACAAGCTCCTCTGGGGCGATGTGCCCGGAAAATGACACGTCGCGCGATCGTGTTACTGTCGGGCGGGCTCGATTCCGCCACAGTGCTTGCCATGGCGCGCGACCAGGGCTACGACTGCCTTGCGCTGAGTTTTGATTACGGCCAGCGTCACGACGCCGAGCTCGCCGCCGCACGCTGCGTCGCCCAAGACCTGGGTGCCAAAGAGCACCGCACCATGCGGATCGATTTCGCGGGGATTGGCGGCTCCGCATTGACCGATGCCAGTATCGACGTACCCGAGCCGGGCGGTGAGGGCATCCCCGTCACTTACGTGCCCGCGCGTAACACCGTATTCCTGTCCATGGCGCTGGGCTGGGCTGAGGTGGCCGATGCTGAGGCCATCTGCATCGGCGTTAACGCCGTCGACTACTCGGGCTACCCGGATTGCCGCCCCGCATACATCGCTGCCTACCAGGCCATGGCGGCGCTTGCGACCAAAGTGGGCGTCGAGGGGCAGCCGATCCGCATCGAGACCCCGCTCATCGATTTGAGCAAGGCCGATATCATTCGAGCTGGCGTCGGGCTGGGCGTGGATTACGCGCTGACCGTGTCCTGCTACCAGGCCGACGATGCGGGCAGGGCGTGTGGGCGCTGCGATGCCTGCGTACTGCGCGCACAGGGGTTTTCGGACGCCGGCGTACCAGACCCAACGCCTTACTTCTGAGCGCAAAGGGCCTTGAGAATTCCGCTCGTTGCGCTATTATTGCGCGCCTTCCCCGACAGGGGCAGCTGTGTCAATCGACACGGCATCCGGAAGTACCCAATACCGGGCCGTTAGCTCAGATGGTAGAGCAGTTGGCTTTTAACCAATTGGTCATAGGTTCGATCCCTATACGGCCCACCACTTCCGCCTCCACGCCGCCTTCTCAGGACCGTACACGCACCGGAGATCATTGACCCGCTTCGGGTATGATCCGCCGCTGTACTGAGGGAGCAGAATCCGTGACAGGCGAAACCACTTGGCAGGTGCATAAATTCGGCGGCAGTTCACTTGCCGACGCCGACTGCTTTCGTCGTGTCCGCGATCTGATCACAAGCGAACCTTCGCCGACCAGAAAGGCCGTTGTGGTATCGGCTATGGGCGGCATGACTGACGCCTTGCTCGCGCTTGTCGAGCAGGCCGTTACGGGTGACGCCACTTTCGGCGAAGCGCTAGACGCACTCGAGGCTCGCTATGAAACGGCTGCGGGTCGACTGCTGAATCGTGACGTGCGCGCCAATATTCTTGCGCAGTGGTTGAAGGACCGTGAGGACATTACGGGCCTGCTCCAGGCCGTGACCGTCGTGCGCGCGGCACCCGAACGCACCTTCGATGTGGTGGCGGGCTACGGTGAGATCTGGTCAGCGCGGTTGCTTGCCGCGCTCGTCGCACAGGACTGCAATGATGGTCGCCGCGTGGGCTGGCTCGACGCGCGCGACGTCGTGACGGTGCGCCAGACGAAGCTGGGCCCCAGCGTGGTTTGGCGAGAATCCCGAGAGCGCAGCGCTTCCAGCTCGGTGCTCGCCGACAACGACATCGTCATCGTCACGGGCTTCATCGCCAGCGACGAGGCCGGCTTGCAGACCACGCTGGGCCGCAATGGCAGTGATCACTCGGCGGCGATCTTTGCAGCACTTCTGGGCGCCGATGCCGTGACCATATGGACCGACGTGCCCGGCGTGCTCACGGGCGACCCGCGTCAGATTCCCGATGCTTACGCGATCACGAGTCTGTCCTATAACGAGGCCATGGAGCTTGCCTACTTCGGCGCCAAGGTGATCCACCCGCAAACGATGGGCCCGGCCGTCGAGCACGATATTCCCATTCGCATCCGCAGCACGTTTGCGCCCGATAGCCCGGGCACCGTGGTCAGTGCGGGCGCCGATAGCGATGAGCCCGTGAAGGGCATTACGTCGATCGGCGGGCTTGCCGTCGTCAACGTCGAAGGTGCAGGCATGATCGGCGTGCCCGGTACCGCGCACCGGATTTTTCGCGCGCTGCGTGAGGCAGACATCTCTGTCATCCTGATCTCGCAGGCCAGCAGTGAGCACTCAGTCTGCTTTGTCGTGCCGAACGACGTGGCCGAAACTGCCGCGACCGTAATTCGAGATGCCTTCACCAGCGAACTCGGAACGGGGCAGCTCCAGCGCGTATCGATCACACCCGAATGCAGCATCCTGGCCGTCGTCGGTGACCGGATGTCAGGACGACCGGGTATCGCGGGACGCTTTCTCAATACGCTGGGCCAGGCGGGCATCAACGTCATTGCCATCGCGCAGGGCTCGTCAGAGCGCAATATCTCAGTGGTCGTCGCTTCAGCCGACGCGACGCGCGCACTGCGCGCTGCACACTCCGGCTTTTATCTCTCGCCCAAGACGTTGTCGATCGGGCTCATCGGGGCAGGCACAGTCGGTGGCGCCTTGCTCGATCAGATCGCAGGCGAGGTGACCCGACTCGGGGAGCGGTTCAATCTCGACCTTCGAGTGCGCGCCATTGCGCGCTCGCGCGTGATGCACCTGGCCGAGCGTGCGGTCGACCTGTCGAGTTGGCGCGAGCTTGCAGCGCAGGCAACGACACCTGTTGACCTCACTGAGTTAGCCGACCATGTCGATGCGGACCATCTGCCACACGCCGTCATTATCGACTGCACAGCCGACGACCAGGTCGCTGAGCACTATGCGGATTGGCTCGCGCGCGGCATTCACGTCATCACACCGAACAAACGTGCTGGCAGCGGGCCGAGCGCGCGCGTCGCGGCCATCGAAGCCGCCGGCCGTCGTGGGCACAGCCGTTTTTATTACGAAACCACGGTGGGTGCGGCACTGCCGATCATCCGCACACTGCGCGACCTCATCGAGACGGGCGATCAGGTTCGATCTGTGCAGGGCATTTTCTCGGGCACGCTGGCCTACCTGTTCAACACTTACGACGGTAGCGAGCCCTTTTCGGCCACGGTGCACCGCGCGCGCGACGCTGGCTTCACCGAGCCCGATCCGCGTGACGACCTTTCTGGTATGGACGTCGCGCGCAAACTCGTCATCCTCGCGCGCGAGGCGGGGCATGCGATTGAGCTTGAGGACGTGAACGTAGAGAGCCTCGTGCCGGTGGCGCTCGAAGGCGTCGGTGTCGAGGAATTCCTGGACCAGGTGGGTGTTCTGGACGCGGATATGGCGCAGCGGCTTGCAGCCGCGAATGCGGCGGGCCAGGTACTGCGCTACGTCGGGCGCATCACTGCGGACGGCCAGGCCAGCGTTGCGCTGACCGCCGTTGGCAATGACGACGCGCTGGCCAACATCGCGCTCACAGACAACGTGGTGCGCATCGAGAGCGACCGCTACAGCGACAACCCGCTCGTGATTCAGGGGCCTGGCGCAGGGCCCGATGTGACCGCAGCGGGCGTGTTCGCCGATCTGCTGCGGCTGGCCGCCGAGCTCGGGAACCGCCGCTGATGACAAACGGCACCGCCACGACGGCCACGGCGTTCGCGCCTGCGTCCATCGGCAACTTGGGCGTGGGTTTCGATGTGCTGGGCCTAGCCATTGCGGGGCCCGGTGATCGCGTGACGGCGGAACGCCGGGAGGCACCCGGCGTGGTGATCGCGGATATCACGGGCGATGGCATTGGCGCCGATGCGCACCTGCTGAGTCGCGAAGCCCTGTCGAATACGGCCGGTATCGCTGCCGCCGCAATCTGGCAGGCTGGCCAGGGTTCGGGCGGTATCTCGTTGACGCTGCACAAGGGCACGCCCCTGGGTTCAGGTATGGGCAGCTCGGCGGCATCGGCTGTCGCAGGCGCCCTGGCGGCGAACGCGCTGCTCGACCAGCCGCTGGGAATGGCGGCGGTGCTTGAGGCGGCGCTCGAGGGTGAAGCCTTCGCCAGCGGTGCACGACACGCCGACAACGTGGCACCCAGTTTGTACGGCGGGCTTGTGTTGTGCCCGCCCAAGCGATTACCGCATTGCGAGTCGCTGGCCTTGCCCGATGGCCTCGTGTCCGTGCTCGTGCACCCGCACCTGCGTGTCGATACGGCGGCAGCCCGGCAGGCGTTGTCGGATACTGTTCCGCTCGAGACCGCTGTGACGCAGGCGGGTTTGCTTGCCTGTTTCGTACAGGCCTGCGCGCGCGGCGATCGCGACGGCATCGCGGCATCGTTGCGTGACGTCATGATTGAACACCAGCGTTCACGGTTTGTCTCCGGCTTCGAATCGGTCAAGGCCGCAGCGCTCGAGCAGGGCGCCCTGGGGGCTTCGCTGTCGGGCAGTGGACCCAGCGTTTTTGCAATTTGCGACGCGGCCGCCGGCGACTCCGTGGCGGCCGCAATGGTGGCTGCCTTCGATTCGGGTGGTGTGGGTTGCGACCACTGGGTCTCGCCCGCGAATGCGCCGGGCGCCGTATTGGAGTCGGTGACGTGAAGCTGCGGAGTACGCGCGGTGCGCCCGCCGTAACGCTCGAGGAAGCACTCGTGCAGGGGCTTGCGCCCGATGGCGGTCTCTACGTACCCGAGTCGCTGCCCTCGTTTTCGCCGGATGACTTCGACGACATCGCTGCTCGCGCGGTGGCGATTCAGTATCTGACGCCGTTTTTTTCCGGAACACGGCTGGCGGATTCGATTGCGGCGATTGTCGATGAGACGTTTTCGTTTCCGTTGCCGCTCGTCGATCTGTCGGCACGTGTCTCGGCGCCGCTCAGTGTGCTGGAGCTGTTTCACGGACCGACGGCGGCGTTCAAGGATGTCGGTGCGCGGTTTCTTGCAGCGTGCTTGTCACGCCTTGACGCGGGCGTCGACGACCCGCGACCACTGACGATTCTCGTCGCAACGTCGGGGGACACCGGCGGCGCCGTAGCGGCTGCGTTTCACGGCCGACCCGGTATCGAAGTCGTTGTACTGTTTCCCGAGGGCCGGGTATCGCCGCGCCAGCAGCATCAGCTCTGTTGCTGGGGCGACAACGTGACGAGTCTTTCGGTGGCGGGCGGATTCGATGATTGCCAGGCGCTTGTCAAAGCCGCATTTACCGATCCCACGCTGTCGACGCAGTACCGCTTCAGCTCGGCCAACAGCATCAATATTGGTCGCCTGCTGCCGCAGAGCGTGTACTACGCTGTCGCGTCCGTTCAGTATTATCGCGAACACGGCGAACGGATTTCGTTTGCGATTCCCACGGGCAACCTCGGCAACGCCCTGGCGGCCGTGCTCGCGCGTGCGGCCGGTTTGCCCATCGGCGATATTTTGCTTGTAAGCAACGCCAACCGGACCGTGCCTGACTACTTCATGACGGGGCACTACGAAGGGCGCGCCAGTATCGCGACGCTGGCTTCCGCCATGGACGTGGGCGACCCGAGCAACATGGAACGGTTGCGCGACCTCTTCGGTGAGGCGGAAGCACTGCGCGGGCTGGGTCTTGACGCCGTCAGCGTCGACGATGCGGAGATCCGCGAGCAGATTCGACGGGACGCTGCGCGTTTTGAATTCGCGTGGTGCCCGCACAGTGCGACGGCCATGTACGCCTGGGAGCGGCATCTCGACGATGCGGCGCGGTCGGCGCATTGGGCCATCGTTGCGACGGCACACCCGGCGAAGTTTGAAACCATTGTTGAGCCACTTATTGGTGACACGGTACCCGTGCCGCCGGCACTGGCTGAGTTGCTGGATCGACCCGCAGCGTTTTCCCGGATCACGCCATCTCTGGATGCGCTCGCCGAGGCCCTGTCATGAACCCGACGGACGCGGTCACGCGCGCATTTGCTGAGCCTGGCCCGGAGCATTGGCCCGTGTATGCGGGCCTGCTCGCGATCATTGCTGCGCTGCTGCTCGTGCTGCATTGGATCCGGTCGCGCAGCGGCGGGTCACTCTCGGCGCGGCTCGCCGACGTCTGCCACGACCAGTTGACCGACGTCGTCCTGCCCAAGGCCGACGACGGCGCGATCCACATCGATCACATCCTGCTCACAGAGCGCGGCATTGTTGTTGTCGATTCGCGTGAGATTAAGGGCATCGTGTTCGGCAGTGACCGCATGCACGACTGGACGGTGATGGATGGCGGTCGCCGCTACACCATCGGCAATCCGCAGGCGGATCTCTACGATCGAGTCGCGGCCGTGAAGCTCGTGGTGACCGATGTTCCCGTCGAAGGCCGCATCGTTTTCGGCAGCGGCGCCGATTTCTCGAAAGGCAAACCCTCGCACGTGCTCACAGAAGCTGAGCTCGTCGCCAGCCTCCCGCGTGTGGCCGGTCGCTCGACACAGACGCGCAAGGCCTTCGAGCTCGAGTGGCAAAAGCTCCGCGAAGCGGCGTTGATGCCAAGCTAGTCAGCGTCGGGCAACGCAAAGAAGCGGCGTGCGTTGGCGGCGGTGTAGCGACCGACGTCCTCAGGGGATTCTCCCCGCGCGTCGGCGATTGTTTTGACCACTTCACCCAACCAACAGGGTTCATTGCGTCGCGTCTTGGGGCGCGGTCGCAGACTTCGCGGCAGTAAGTAGGGCGCATCCGTCTCGACCAGCAGTCGGTCGGCCGGGATGTCACCCACAAGGTTCAGCAGGTGTGCGCCGCGGCGTTCATCGCAGATCCATCCTGTGATACCGATGTACAGACCCAGCGCCAAGTAGTCATGGAGCTCGCGTTCGCCCGCGGTGAAACAGTGTGCGACCGCACGTGGCACTTCAGCCAATCGCGGCTTGAGCACGGTTAGGAAATCGTCGTGGGCGTCGCGTTGGTGCAGGAACACGGGCAGCTCATTATGGATGGCGAGTCCGAGCTGCGCGGTAAACGCGTGCGCCTGCGCGTCGTGTTGCGCAAAGTTGCGGAAATAGTCGAGACCGCATTCGCCGGCCGCCGCCACGTCTTCGCGAGCCATTTGACGTGAGAGCGTCTGATGCATGTCGCGGTCGTATTCGTCGGCGTGGTGTGGGTGAACGCCTGTGGTGTAGTAGCAGCGTGGCCAGGCCGGGTCGGTGGCTGCGGCAATCTCGGCGGCCGCGGCGTTGCTGTCGATTGAGCTCCCCGTGACCACAATGGCCTCGACACCCGCCTGGCGGGCGCGCAAAAGCACGGCGTCGCGGTCGTCGTCGAAGCTGTCGTGCGCAAGATTGGCGCCGATATCGATCATGCGTGTGCGTTCCCAATGGCCACGGCGGGCGAGTGTAGCCGTCTGGCGACAGTGACTCCACCCGGGAAAAACGGTGACCCGGCGCACAGTTTCGGGGCTCCGCTCAGGTATCCTTGGGTTATGACCTATCGTCTCGCCTCACTGCTCGTTCTGCTGCTGCTGCCCCTGACAGGCGACGCAGCGCTGCGCATGGCCGACCTCGCGGACCGCGAGGCGGTCATCGAGCACGCGACCCACATGGGCGATGCGCGCTACCTGTCCGAGCTGTCGATTGAACTCGAGGGCGAGAAGGGCCGCGGCGATGCTGCGCCGCTGGTCCCGTACTACGCGGCGTTGGCGGCATACCGTGCCGCTGAAATTGATGACGATGTCGAATTCCGGGTTGGCGTTCTGCTGGACCGTTGCATCGAGAACGCGCGCCGCGCACTCGAAATCGACGAGAAGTTTGCTGAGGCCATGGCGCTGATCGGGGCCTGTCACGGGCTGGCTGCGAGCCGCCAGCCGCTGTCCGCCATCATTGCCGGCAACTTCTCGGCGCGTGAGCTCAAGCGGGCCATGGCGCTGGAACCCGAAAATCCGCGCGTGCGCTTACTCAATGCCGTCACGGTCCTGCGCCGCTTCGAAGACGCGACGCGCCGTGTCCAGGCCAAGGGCGACCTTGAAGCCGCGTTGACCGCCTACGAGCAGCCACCTGAGGGTCAACCCGACCTGCCAAGCTGGGGCGAGGAGCACGCACACCTTTGGCTTGCCGAGGCGCTGCGCCGTGATGGTGACTTGCAGCGTGCCCGAGATCACGTTGAGCAGGCCCGCCTGCTGTCACCGCTGGCAACTCAGGTGCCCGAGCGCATCACGGCCCTGCGCCGCTAGGCCCAGATCCGGCCAAAAAAAATCGCTCTTGCGGTTAAACCCTCTTCGGGGTTCTGGTATCCAACAGTCGAAATCACTGGGGTACACTTGGAGCCCGTTATGAAATCACTGAATGCATTCATTCTGGCCGCGGCCCTGGCGCTGCTTGCAGTACCCGCTGCAGCCAGCGTCAACAAGAGCGTCCGTATTGAGGCCGGCGCGACCTCCGAGGGTGCCAGCTCAGTCAACGGCAGCATCAAGGTGGGCGAGGGCGCCTACGTCAACGGTGAGCTCGGTACCGTCAACGGCAGCATCAAGCTCGCCAGCGGGGTCACGGCCGGTGACGTAGAAAGCGTCAACGGCAAGATCAGCATCGGTAGCGATTCCAACATCGCGTCGAGCGAGACCGTCAACGGCCGCAACTACATCGGCGAGCGCGTGCAGGTTAGTGGCAACGTCACAACCGTCAATGGCGGCATCGACGCCCGTCAGGGCACGACGATCGGCGGTGATGTCAAAGCGGTGAACGGTGGCATCGGGCTCTTCGGTGTGCAGGTCATGGGCGACCTGTCCAACGTCAACGGTGACATCAACCTCACCGAAGGCACGCGCATCAACGGAAACGTCATTGTTCGCAAGCCGAAGCGCATGGGCTGGAGCTGGGGCAAGCGTGATCCATCGCGCGTCGTGATTGGCCCCAACGTTGTGATCGAGGGTGAGCTCGAGTTGCAGCGTGAAGTCCGGTTGTACGTGCATGAGACCGCAAAGATCGGCAGCATTATCGGTGACGATGTGGAGATGGAAACCTACAGTGGTTCTGAGCCCTGACGCGCACGCAGTCATAAACGTTTTTCGAGGACCGGTGTTGCCGTGACGCGGCAACACCGGTCTTCGCATTCAGGCCCCGAACAGCTTTCTCTGTTCGAGGGCTCGACCGATGCCGCGACATCGGAGCCGGTCCCCGCACCGCCGGCGTTCAGCGAGCCCGCGGTACGCATCAGTCGTCGCGCCCGCCGTCTTGCGCTCCATGTGGGTTACGACGGCAGTGCCGAGCTCGTGGTCCCCCAGGGTACGCCCGAGCGCGACGTCCGACAGTTTCTCGACAGTCATCGCGACTGGCTCGTGCAAGCGCGCGACGCGCAACTCGAGCGCTATGGTGCATTCGATCGTTCACGGCCTGAGGCGCTCGCGCTGTCGGCTGTTGGTGAGCAATGGCGGCTCGAGCGTCGTGAACTACCAGGCCGCCGTCTCGCGGCGCGTCTGCGACCCGGTACCGCGCCCACAGAGTTTGTATTGCGCCTTGATGGCGACCAGGGCGTCGCGGAGTCGCAGGAACGAGAAGCCGTCAAGCGCCAGCTGCGCCGCCGCGCACTCGACTACTTCCGGCAGGCGCTGCCGCCTATTGCCGATGCGATGAACGTGTCCTACGCCCGCGTGCAGGTCCGCGCGCAGCGCTCCTGTTGGGGGAGTTATTCGTCGACGGGCACCATCAGCATGAACTACGCGGCATTGTTCCTGCCACCCGAGCTCGCGCACTACCTCTGTGTCCACGAGCTCGCCCATGCGCGGCATCTCGATCACTCGCCTGCGTTCTGGAAGCTTGTCGAGCGACACGTGCCCGGCGCGCGAGAACTCGACCGCCGGCTCGCATCCCGGCACGACGTCCTGCCGGGTTGGTTGCTTTGAAGGCACCGTCAACGGGCACCTTCTGGTTGCAGTTCCTGGCCCTGCTGCCCGTGACGGGTGTGCAGGGGCTCTGGATCAAGCGACGGGCCCCGCGCATGGCGACGCGTGTCGAGAATGGCGCGACCGGTCGATTTGGTTCGGGCGCGCGCCACATCGAGGTTCTCGTCACGGGCGAATCTACCGCCGTCGGCGTGGGCTGCGATACGCCCGAGCAGGCCGTCAGTATGCAGTTTGCGTCTCAGCTGGCGTGGTTGGGTGCAGCGACCGTCAATTGGCAAGTCATCGGCCGTAATGGCGCACGGGCCTCGGACGTCGTTCAGTTGCTTGCAACGCAGCGCCCAAAATCGCCGCACCCCAATCGCGTCGCTGTGGTGTTGCTGGGTGCCAACGACACCACCTCGCTGCATTCACTGCGTCACTGGTACGAACAACTGGTTGCCGTGCGCACGCGGTTGCGTCAGCGCGGTTTCGGTTCGATCTTCTTCGCGCCCGTGCCGCCGATGTGGGGCTTTACGCTGCTGCCACGGCCGCTGCGCGACGTGCTGGGTGCGCGCGCACGCCAGCTCGAGGCAGAACGCATTCGCGTGGCCGGCCTATATCCCGACGTGACGGCGCTCGTGACCGACTTTCCGCTCGACACCGAGCTGTTGGCTGAGGATGGCTACCACCCAGGCCCGGCTGCGTGCGCGATGTGGGGTCAAGACCTCGCCGAGCAGGTGCTCAAGAGTCTGCGAATCAGCCCTGATCGAGCAGCTCCCTGAGGTCGATGACAGCCGCATTGGCGCGGCTCAGGTAGGACGCCATAACGAGCGAGTGGTTGGCGAACACACCGTAGCCGCTGCCGTTAAGCACCATTGGGCTCGCCAGTGGCTCGAGGCTGGCCTCAAGCTCGCGGATAATCTGGCGCAGGCTCACAGTCGCGTTCTTGTCGTCGAGCACCTGCTCGAAATCAAACTGCGCCGCACGCAGGAAGTGCAGCAGCGCCCACGCCGTGCCGCGCGCCTCAAACAGCACGTTGTCAATCTTTAGCCAGGGCGTTTTGACAATGACGTCACTGTCGTTGCCGCCGCCGCCCGAGCGTGCCGAGGCGTCACCCGCGAGGTCTGTGTTGACGCGCGCCTGACCCACGCTGGCCGTGAGTGCCTGCGACATGTTGCCGAGTCGCTTCTCGACCTGACCGAGCCATTCCCGCAGGTTGTCGGCGCGCGCGAAAAACTGAGACTGCGCCGCACCGGTATCGAGGAGCCGCGCCTGGTAACGCTCTAAGGCCTCGATGCCCTCGCGGTATTCGGATTCGGCGGCCGGGAAAATCCAAGAGTTGTAGTCGATGTAGAAATGCGACTCGGCATCGGCCAGATCTTCGTCTTCGTTTGACTGCGATTGTGAGCGACTGTAGTCGTTGCGCATAACACGCGACAGATCGCGGACCTGCGTGAGTACACCGACTTCCCAGCTGGGGATGTTGTCGAGCACGAGCCCTGGCGGTGCGATGTCATTGACGAGCAGGCCGCCCGGCTTATCGAGCAGGGTGCCTGTAACGCGGATCAGTGTGCTGGTGGTGGCAAAACCCACGGTGGCCGTTTCGCCGTCGACTTGCGCCTCGACCCAGAACATCTTCGGCTCGCGTGACCAGTACCAGCAGACGACCAGAAACACGAATAGCGAGATCGCACCCGCGACGATCGCAGGGATGCGCCACCAGGGCGCGGTGCTGGCTGCTGTGCTGCCGCCTGAGCGCGACTGCCACCAGTCGCGAATGCGGTTGAACATCGGGTCGTCTCCTTATGCGGCCAGTGCCGCGAGCAAGGCCGGCAACACCTTGCCCGAGGGGCCGCGCAATACATGGTCTGCGCCCGCCGAGAGCGGCGTCGCTTCCGGGTTGATCTCAATGATACCCGCCCCGTAGGCCCGTGCCGTACCGGCGAGTCCCGCGGCCGGGTAGACCTGCGCTGAAGTGCCCACGACGAGGAACAGGTCGCAGGTGGTTGCTGCAAGCTCCGAAGCCTGCAGGGCGTCAGTCGGGATCATCTCGCCGAATAGCACCACGCCCGGGGTCATGACGCGGCCACACTGGCCGCAGGTCGGCGGCGGGTCACCGGCCGCGCCGTCGTGGGCGGGCTCACGCGTGTCGCAGTACGCACACTTGTCGCTGAACAGGTTGCCATGAAACTCGATGACATCACGGCTGCCCGCACATTGGTGCAAGCCGTCCACGTTCTGTGTGACAAGTGTGAGCTTGTCCATACGCTCTGCGAGCGCGACCAGCGCGTCGTGTCCGGGGTTGGGCGCAACCTCGGCGACGAGGCTGCGCCGCCAGCGGTACCAGTCCCATGCCGTCTGCGGGTCGCGCACAAACGCCTCGGGCGTCGCAAGCTGCATCGGGTCATGTTTTGCCCAGAGCCCCTCCAGCGCGTCGCGAAACGTTGGCACGCCCGACTCTGCGGACACGCCCGCACCCGTGAGCACGGCGACGTGGCGCGCGTTTTTGAGCGCTTCGGCGCAGGCTTCGGTCGCGTCGCCGCCAGCCACGCGATCAGGCGGCGCGGTCGCCTGCGAGCTGACGCAGGACGTATTGCAGGATGCCGCCGTTGCGGTAGTAGTCCCACTCCTTAGGCGTGTCGATGCGCACACGGGCCTGAAACTCAGTGGTTGCGCCATCGTCGGTCGTGGCCGTGACGGTGACCAACTTCGGCTCGCCACCGGCAAGACCTGTCACCGCATAGGTTTCGGAACCGTTCAGACCCTGCGTTTCGGCGCTCTCGCCATCACGAAACTGCAGCGGCAGCACGCCCATGCCGATCAGGTTTGAGCGGTGGATGCGCTCGTAGCTCTGCGCGACAACCGCTTTGACGCCTAGCAGCAAGGTGCCTTTGGCGGCCCAATCACGCGACGAGCCCGTACCGTACTCCTTGCCCGCAAGAACGACGAGCGGCGTCGACTCCTGCGCGTAGCGTTGAGCGGCGTCAAAAATCGACATCTGCTCGCCTGAGGGCTGGTGGCGCGTCCAGCCACCCTCGGTGCCCGGGGCCAGCAGGTTGCGCAGACGGATGTTGGCGAACGTCCCGCGCATCATCACTTCGTGATTGCCGCGACGAGAGCCGTACGAGTTGAACTCGTGCGGCTTCACGCCTTCGGCGCGCAGGTAGTCTGCGGCCGGACTGTCGAGCGCGATGCTGCCCGCGGGTGAGATGTGGTCGGTCGTGACCGAGTCACCGAGCAACGCGAGCACGCGGGCGCCCGAGATGTCGGCGGTGCTGCCGGACTCCAGCGTCATGCCTTCGAAGTAGGGCGGGTGCTTCACGTAGGTTGAGTCGGCGTCCCATTCGTAGATCTGGCCTTCGGGGGTCGGCAGGCTTGTCCAGTTGGCGTCGCCTGCAAACACGCGCGCGTAGCTCGACTTGAACATCTCGGAATCGATGTTCGCGAGGATGACGTCGTGAATCTCCTGCTGGCTCGGCCAGATGTCCTTGAGATACACGGGTGCGCCGTCGCTGCCCGTGCCGAGCGGCTCGTCGAAGACGTCAACGGCCATGTTGCCGGCAATGGCGTAGGCGACCACGAGTGGTGGCGAGGCCAGGAAGTTCATCTTCACGAGCGGATGAATGCGGCCTTCGAAGTTGCGGTTGCCCGAGAGCACGCTGCAACCGATGAGGCCCGAGTCTTTCACGGCCGCCTCGATCTCGTCGCGCAGCGGGCCCGAGTTGCCGATGCAGGTCGTGCAGCCGTAGCCGACTGTGTGAAAGCCGAGTGCAGCCAGGTCGTCGTCAAGGCCGGCCTTTTCGAGGTAGTCCGTTACGACGCGCGAGCCGGGTGCGAGACTCGTCTTCACCCAAGGCTTCACCGTGAGGCCCTTGGCCGCGGCATTGCGGGCGAGCAGACCCGCGCCCAGCATGACAGCCGGGTTCGAGGTGTTCGTGCAGCTCGTGATCGCAGCGATGAGGACGGCGCCGTCACCAAGCTCGACCGTGTCGCCGTCGAGGCTCAGTGTTGTGGTGCCTTTGCCGGCCTCACGGCCCTCGGTCATTGTGTCGATGTGTTCGGCGTAGACGCTGGGCGCTTCCTTGAGCGCGATGCGGTCCTGCGGCCGCTTGGGGCCGGCCAGGCTTGGCTCGACCGTTCCCATGTCGAGCTCGAGCGTGTCGCTGTACAAAGCGTCCGGTGCGCCTGTCTCGCGCCACATGCCCTGTTCGCGCGCGTAGGCTTCGATAAGCGCCACCTGGTTGTCATCGCGACCCGACAGGCGCAGGTAACGGAGCGTTTCGTTGTCGATGGGGAAGATGGCGCAGGTGGAACCGAACTCGGGCGACATGTTGCCCAACGTGGCGCGGTCCGCAAGGGGCAGGTGGTCGAGGCCGTCGCCGTAGAACTCGACGAACTTACCGACCACGCCGCGCTCTCGCAGCATCTCTGTACAGGTCAGCACAAGGTCGGTTGCGGTCGTACCTTCCTTGAGCCTGCCCGTCAGCTTGAAGCCGATCACCTGTGGGATGAGCATCGTGATCGGTTGGCCCAGCATGGCAGCCTCAGCCTCGATGCCGCCCACGCCCCAGCCCAGCACACCCAGGCCATTAACCATGGTCGTGTGCGAGTCGGTGCCGACCAGCGTATCCGGGTAGGCGAGACGCTCGCCGTCGCGATGCGCGTCAAAGACCACGCGCGACAGGTACTCCAGATTGACCTGGTGCACGATGCCCGTGTTTGGCGGCACGACCTTGAAGTTGTCGAAGGCGCTCTGACCCCAGCGCAGAAAGGCGTAGCGTTCTCTGTTGCGCTGGAATTCGATGCGGTTGTTAAGGTCGAGCGCGTTGGCTGCGCCGTAGTTGTCGACCTGCACCGAATGGTCAATGACAAGTTCGGCGGGCGACAGCGGATTGATGGCGTCAGCTGAGCCGCCAAGCTTGACCACAGCGTCGCGCATGGCGGCGAGGTCGACCACCGCGGGAACGCCCGTGAAATCCTGCAGGATCACGCGCGCGGGTGTGAACGAGATTTCCGTAGCCGGTGCCGCTTTGGGGTCCCAGCTGGCGAGCGCGAGGATGTCGTCGCGCGTGACGTCACGGCCGTCTTCGTGGCGCAGCAGGTTCTCGAGCAGGATCTTGAGCGAGAAGGGCAGGCGATCGACGTGGCCATCAGTGACCGCATCGAGCTTGTACATCGTGTAGGACGTGCCGCCGACGGTGAGTTCGCTTCGGGCGCCAAATGAGTTCGACATGTTGCCTCCAGTAACGCGCCAGCCGCCGGTGCGTCGTCTCACGCACCCGGGCTGTGATGCCTTTCGGACGACTGGCAAGCGCTTCGATTGAGGCCTCAAATTATAGCGGCTGGCGCGTCGCCACGGGCGGCGCAATAACCGCTATTCACGCCGCGAATCGGCGCGCGGGGCTTAGCCCGTCGCTGCTGCCGCGGTGTGTGCTGGCGCGGCTTCGACGCGATCGATGGCACCCCCGCCCAGGCAGTGCTCGCCGTCGTAGAGCACGGCGTACTGACCGCAGGCGACGGCCCATTGCGCTGCGTCGAAGTCGAGGCGGACGCCTGAGCCCTCGCGCCTGACCGTGCAAGCTTGATCGGCCTGGCGGTAGCGAATCTTGGCTGTCAGCCGTGCGCCGTTGTCGAGCGCGTCAGGTGCCGCGTTGATCCAATGCAGGGCGTCGCAAACGACAGCACCCGTGTAGAGAGCGGGGTGGTCTTTGCCCTGCACGACGCGCAATTCATTGCGCGCGAGGTCTTTGCCCGCGACGTACCAAGGCGCGTCACTGGCGTCGGCGCGGCCGCCGATGCCGAGCCCCTGTCGCTGACCCATCGTGTAGTACATGAGCCCGTGGTGTTCGCCGACAGTCTTGCCGGTGTCATCGACGATCTCGCCGGGCTGTGCGGGCAGAAAGCGCGAGAGAAAGTCACGGAACGGTCGTTCACCGATGAAGCAAATGCCTGTTGAGTCTTTCTTGCGGTGCGTGGCCAGGCCCGCGTCCGTCGCCAGGCGCCGCACGTCATCCTTCACGAGGCCGCCGATTGGAAACGCCGCGGTGGCCAGCTGCTCGGCCGACACGGCGTGCAGGAAGTAGCTCTGATCTTTGCCCGGGTCACGGCCCTTGAGCAATTCCACGCCGTTGTTGCCGGGGCGCAGTCGCGCGTAGTGGCCCGTGGCCACGGCGTAGCCGCCCAGACGGCGGGCGTAGTCGGCAAACACGCCAAACTTGATCTCGCGGTTGCAGAGCACGTCAGGGTTCGGTGTGCGACCGGCCGCGTACTCGTCAAGGAAGTACTGGAAGACACGGTCGCGGTACTCGGCTGTGAAGTTGACGTGGTGGAGTGGAATCCCGAGCTGGTCGCAGACACGACGCGCGTCCTGGAGGTCTTCGGCGGCATTGCAGTAGCCGTCGTCGTCCTCCCAGTTCGTCATGTGCAGGCCCTCGACGGTGTAGCCGGCCTGCGTGAGCTGCCAGGCGACCACCGACGAATCGACACCGCCCGACATCGCCACGATGACGGGACCGGTGCCTTCGGGCATCCAGAAATCCGTGTCCATCCGGGTATTTTACGAGAAATGCGGCCTGCCTGCGGCCGCGAGCACGTCTTAGATGCGCTGCGCCTTACGTTCAAAACGGCGGGCCAGGCCCGCGGCGTCGAGGCCCGGTTCGACGACCAGCTGTTCGCGCTTGCCGCGCGTGTAGTCATCGAGGGCAGCCAGCATGAGCGGCGAGCGCAGCCGGTGCGCTTCGGTTTCGAGTGCGGCGCGGTCGCGCCAGTGCACGCTCAGGATGCCGGCGTCGAGCGCTAGCCCGTCGGGAATGCCGGGCGCGTCACCGCAGTAGACGAGCTGCAGCTTGCGCTTGTTGCGGTGCAGGTCGAGCCAGAGATAGGCGCCGATGAAACCCGTGACGGCAAAATCGTAGCGCGTCTCTTCGAGCACCTCGCGGACGATCGCTTGCTCCGGAGTTTCGCCGGCTTCGATGTGGCCGCCGGGTAGGCTCACAGCCAGACCCCGGGAGCTCATTTCCTCGATGCAGAGATAGCGGCCGTCGCGTTCAGCGATCGCGGCTACCGTGACATCCGTTTCCAGTGCTTCCTGCGTCATGCCTCAGAGGTGCAGGTTGCGAAACTCATGCTCGACTTCGCTGGCGGCCCAGATTTCGTCGAAGGTCTGCAGGTAGTTCGTAGCCACCGGGGGGGAGTAGCTGTCGGCGATGCCTTCCCAGCGCGTCGCGTCGAGGCGGTAGGCAATGGCGCGGTTGTCGGCGATGCAGTAGGCCTCGGGGCGGTCACGGTAGTCGTCGTGGACGTTACGAAATTCGATGAAGCTGTTGAGCCTGCGCCCCATGGTCACTAGCCGGTTGCCATTCTTGATGGCCCGCATCGGATCGGCGATGAGTACCCGCACGCGGGCGAACCGTCTCGACAGGATCAGCTTCTTAACGGCTTCGAGAAAGTCCGGGTGGTCGTAAATGCCGGGCTCCAGGTCGCGGGTCAGGATCGACACCTTGCGTTCGGCCAGCAAATAATCGATCAGTTTTTGGTTGTTGAAGGTTTTAATGATCTATTTCTTTAAAATTTTGGCTCTACCTAGCTAGGGAATCATCTCGCGAATGCGATTGGTCACTGATAGCTGGTCATCGACTATCGTCTATTTATTTCCTGCGATCTTTGCCGAGTGGCCCGAAACCCTAAGCGCCGCGCTTCCCCGTAGGTTCGCGACTGCCCAATGAGGAGCAACCTCCGGGAAACTAGTAGTCCTAGAAATTGGTCATCTTATGGGCTTTCGATGAAGATGAGAGTGACGACGAT
>JBCCBB010000082.1:0-12285 GCA_039814545.1 Pseudomonadota bacterium | reverse complement strand
TGTGGGTGGCTCGCTGACGCGCGAACGCATCGGCAACGCGTTAAGCTTGAACGTCGAGATTCCGCTGCCGGGACACTAGCCTTGCCCATATCCGTCGCCCTGATCGACGACCAGAACCTCGTTCGCCAGGGTATCCGCGGCCTGCTCGAGCTTTCCGATCGCGTCGCCGTTGTGGCCGAGGCCGACGATGGTGCCGAGGCGGTGGCGCTCGTCGAGCGCGCCTCTCCCGATGTCATCCTCATGGACATGCGCATGCCGCGCATGAACGGCGCTGACGCCATCCGGTCACTACGCGACGCCGGGCACGAGGTGCCTGTGATCGTGCTCACCACGTTTGATGATCATGAGCAGGTGCTCGAGAGCATTCGCGCAGGCGCGCGCGGCTATCTGCTCAAGGACGTGTCGCTCGACGATTTGATCCGCGCCATCGAGTCTGTGCACAGCGGCGAGACGATGATCCAGCCGGCGATTACCGAGACGTTGCTCAAGGGGCTTGGCGGGCAGCAGCGCGATTTTGATGCCGCGAGCATGCCCGAGCCGCTGACGCCGCGAGAAACCGAGGTGGTGCGCCTCATGGCGGGCGGCTACAGCAATAAGGAAATCTCGACGGCGCTTTCAAAGTCAGAGGGCACAATCAAAAATCATGTGTCCAATGTGCTGGCCAAGCTCGGTGTTCGTGATCGCACGCGTGCGGTGCTTAAGGCCATCGAGCTGGGGTTGATCTGACGTGAATGTCGACCCTGTGCAGATTGAGAGCGCCGCGCGTGCACTCTCGCGCGGCGAGCTTATCGGTCTGCCGACGGAGACCGTCTACGGACTTGCAGCCGATGCCGCCAACCCCGAGGCCGTGGCGCGGGTTTTCGCCGCGAAAGAGCGACCTCAGTTCAACCCACTCATTTCTCACGTCGCCGATCTGGAGATGGCGATGCGCGAGGGACGGTTTGACGGCCGCGCGTTGGCGCTGGCCGAAGCGTTCTGGCCCGGACCGTTGACGCTGGTCGTTCCCGTTGCTGAAACGGGCCAGTCCTCGGAGTTAGCGCGGGCAGGCCTCTCGACGATTGGCTTGCGCGTACCGCATCATCCCATCGCGCAGGCCTTGTTGCGTGCGCATGGCGGTCCCATATCGGCGCCGTCGGCCAACCCGTCTGGCAAGCTGAGCCCTACCGCAGCTGACGATGTGCGTGCGGGACTGGGCGATTCCGTTTCGGTTCTGCTCGATGGCGGCGCCAGCGAGGTGGGCATCGAATCGACGATTATCGGTGTGATACCCGATGAGCCTGTGCGCTTGTTGCGGCCTGGGGCGATTTCGCGGGACGACATAGAATTGCTTGTGGGCCCGCTGACCACTCCGCGCCCCGACAAAGTCACCGCCCCCGGGCAGCTGACCTCGCACTACGCGCCGCGTTCGGTGGTGCGACTGAATGCGATCGAGGCGCGAGCGGGCGAAGTGCTGCTGGCATTCGGTCCTGGTGCGCCTTTGGAGGTGGCCAATCTCTCGCTGAGCGCCGACACCGTAGAGGCGGCGGCAAATCTCTATCGGATGCTTCGCGAGCTCGATGCGCAGGGCGCGGAAGGCATCGCTGTCATGCCGATTCCCGCAACAGGGCTCGGTGAGGCTATTAATGATCGCTTGAACCGAGCGGCCGCCGCGCGTGGCGATAGGTAGTCTATGATCCATTAGCGTGCTCTGGGGTTCGAATGGCGATCCGTAAGACGTTTCGAAAGATCAGGAAGCCTGTGGGCGCGGTGTCTTCTGTGCTGTTCTTGTTCTGGTCGGCAGTCGCGCCAGCGCAGGACATGCTCCTGGGTATCGCCTCGTTCCCGACTCGCGGATTTGGCAGCGAAAAGCAGTCTTACCCCACCCGACTCATCGACTTGAGCGGCGCGGACAAGACGCACATCCTCGATGTGAGCACAGCGTTCGAGGAGAACGTCTGGACAGATCTTTCGCCTGATGGTCGCAGATTGGTGAACTACTCATTCACTCCAGGCGAATTGCGAGTGAGTTTTCTGCTTTTTGATGACTTTCAGAAATCCGGGCATATGACCGTCCCAGTTTCAGGACGTTCTTGCTCGATGCAGTCTCACTGGTATTCCAGTGCGCTGGATATCGACATCGCACTGTGGACGGTTTGTAGTGGCAAGCCCGTGAACCCAGAATCGGCAAGTACGGGTCGAAACGTATCTTTCGACGTTATCGGAATCGATCTCGACGCCCGAACGTGGGTACCCATTACCCATGCGGAGTTTTCCGATATCAGATTTGGGGTGGTTCCATACTCAATCCTGCGGGGTCAAAATCCTGCAAGGGCAGTCTTTGCCGTCCCGGAGAACGGCATTGCGATAAAGTTTGGTACGGCACTTGTTCGCCTTGCGGGCGTTGTGTGTGATGAATCCACAGCACGCTGGGTTCAGCGAAACGAGCCCGCTACCCTCGCTGGAAACACGAAGACGCTGACGCTGCTTTTAACCACCGCCGAGCGAACGGACATGCCCGACGGTGAAACGAACCCCGGTTATCGGATGACGCTGCGGGCCTACGAGAAAGCCAGGAGCGTGTGGCGCGAGGAAACGCTTGATTGGTACGCCTTGCCAAGAATCATGGGCGACTGGGTTGTCGTCCGCAAAACGGACTCGCCGAGCAGAACGAAAGATGATGGCGATATCACGCCAGGGACACCGGGTACGTGGCGTGTCTATCCCGACGAGCATGAGCGCTGGATGGGGACGGGGGCGTACGGCGGCGCTTACTGGTTCTGGAAACCGTCATCAGGTGAGTCTTTCGAAGTGGTCATGGAAGGCCACGACTCTGAAGTGATCGCGATCATCGACGGCCGGGTCTACTTCCGTCAGGGTCGTAGATTGCAGTCTGCCGCGCTGGGTGCGCGCGGTCTAGAGTCGATGGAAACGCTTTGGGTGGACAAGGCAGTTCCCGCGATCAATTTCTTGACCACGATGCAGGCGGAGCAGCTAGAGTGATGGGCAGTTACGCATCGCACAACGCAAGGGAGAAGGTCATGTCAGATCATCCGGAGTCACTGAACCACATGCTCGCCGCCTGGAACGAGCGGGACCAGAGCCGGATTCGCGGCCACCTAGAACGCGCACTCGCTCCCGACGTTCGATTCGTCGATCCTTCCATCGACCTGACGGGCATCGATGCCTTTGAGGCGAATGTCATAAAGGTGCAGTCGCAGGTTCCCGGCGCGGAGTATCTGCGCGTCAGTCCTGTTGATTCCCAAAATGGGTTTCACCGTTACCACTGGGCGATTCGCCACGACGGCAAGACCGTGCTTGAGGGCTTTGACGTCACGCACACTGACGGCGACAGTCGCGTCACGCTCGTAATCGGGTTCTTTGGGCCGCTCGAGCGGGATGCTTAGCGGGTGAAGAACTCGGAGGCGCGCGGGCGTCTGGGCAGTTGCGTCGTTTTCGGTATTGCCGGCCTGGCTGCTGCGCTCATGTTTCCTGCTCTGGCGGTTGCAGAAGAGTCAGAGCCCCTAATCGTGAGCGCCGCTCTGGATCGCGAGAGCATGGTGCTGACGGCCACGGTCGAAAATCGCACGAATTCTGATATCACCACGTTCCGGACTCGGGCGGGATTCGGATGGCTCGATGTCTCCGTTAACTCGACTAACTTCTCTCGGCTGCCAAGCGTCTGGAGACCGGGGCGTTCGCACGGGAATGTGACGCTGCCGGCAGGCGATGTCACAGAGCTCACGATCGATCTGCGATCACGGTTCCCCGAGTTGGGGGAGGTTGCCAGTGACCAGTGCATGTTCGTCATTTGGCAATACATGATCGTCGGCATTGAAGTCGCTGGCTTGCCTGGTGAGAGGGTCGTGACAAAGCACGGCGTGTTTCAGGTCGATCCGTCGACGTGCACCGGGCCTTGGTCAGTCGATGAAGATACGGACTTCTCCGACGAACCTGACGAACGGTCGATCGAAGAGGTCTTCTAGTCGTTCGATTGCGCGCGCTACAGCGGCCGCTTCGCCAGCGCAAGATGCTGCCGATCGAGCATGCGACCGTCGAGTTGAGTACGCCTTCGCAAGGCTAGCTGGTCAAGCGGCGGTCGACCCTGTATCTCTGAGCTTGCGGAACGCCGGCCGCTGCCCGTAGGTCGCCCAGCGCCACAGGTACTCGAGCGGCCCGTAGCGAAACTTCGCTAGCCAAAACACGGCGAATATCGTCAGCGCTATGTACAGCGCGAAGGCCAGCAGCAAACACAGCGACGGCCCGATCACACCAAGCGCGTCAAGCCCAAACGGCATGAAGATTAGCGTAAATACCATGCCGTGCAGGACGTAGGCGGTCAGCGCAATACGCCCAACTGGCGCAAACCACAGCACGGTGTTGCGCCAGGTTACCGACTGACAAAGATTGATCAGCAGTAAGGCATAGCCTAAGGCCATCAACGGTGCGCCGATCGTGTGCAACGCACCGTCAAGCACCTCGCCACCTGGCAGGGCTCCCATAAAGATGAGCAGCGACCAAAGTTCGGCGATCGCGCCGACCGGCAGCACGATCCACAGCAGCCGCCTGACTTGCGGCAGCATGTCCCGAGCCCGCTCTATCCAGCGCTCGCGCATGACCCAGGCACCGATCAGAAAACGCCCCAGGATGTAGAGCCCCCAACCGAGGAGCCCCGCCTGCAGAAAATCCCGCTCGATGTACATTCCGCCCATCATGCGAACGTAGGTCCAGTATTCACCCTGCTCGAAGGCGAGACGCTGGGCTTCGTAGAACGCCTCGTCCGAGATACCGAGCGCTGCACTCACATGACTAAAGATCGGCGAGCCGAATAGCGCCAATGCGATACCGACAATCAGCATAGTTTTTGCCTGCCATTGCCGCAGTGCCAACAGCACAAGTCCGATCAGCGCATATTCATGCAGCACATCGCCAGGAAAGAACAAGAACCAGTTGACCAGACCAATCAGTAACAGCGTGCCCAGGCGCCGCGCATAAATTGCCGCGAAATCAGCGTCGCGCGCGGTGAGGCGCTGCAGCATGACCCAAAAACCCATGCCGAACAGCGTTGCAAACAGCGTGTTTGCTTTGTTTTGAAAAAAGAAGTCGGAGACAAATAAGGCGATATGGTGGTCGAGTCGCTCGAGAAACGCATCTCTGGTCGCCTCATCGAGCGATAATTCATAGAGCGGTACACCGACAAAATGCACGACAAAAACGCCGAGCAGCGCGGCGCCGCGCAAGACGTCGAGCTCGTCGATACGTTGTGTGATGGGTTGAGCGCTAATGAGGAGAGACTGTAGATTCCGACCGCGCACAGCATAGCGTGGTGGCAAATTCGAGGCGAGCCCGCGACTCAACGCCTGGCCGCAGGTTTAAGCTACTCGCACGAAACGCCGCAAGCTATCGCCACATTTAACGTCGTGGTGATGCGCTGCGTTGAATCGCTAGTCCGCCTTAATCGTCCAGGACCCGCTGCAGCAGTCGCTTAGCTTGTGCAAGATGCGGCCGATCGAGCATGCGGCCGTCGAGCTGCACGGCACCGGCACTTGGTTCTGATTCGAACGCAGCCACCACACGACGCGCGTGTTCCAGTTCTTCCACCGACGGCGTGAACGCATCATTGATCACGGGCACCTGCGCCGGGTGAATGGCCATCATGCCGTCGAAGCCATCGCGTCGTGCTTCGCCCGCGACCGTCGCGAGCCCCTCGTGATCTCGAAAATCGGCGTGCAAGGTGTCGATGGCGAGCACGCCGCAGGCCCGTGCGGCGATCAAGGTCAGGCTGCGCGCGAGCTGATAGGTCGCGGTCCAGTTGCCGGCGTCGTCATGATGGGTGCTGGCACCCAACGCGGCGGAGAGATCTTCACCGCCCCAAGTCAGCGCGGCGACGCGCTTGGGCAGTGCCGTGACCGTCGGCAGGGCCAGCAGCATCTGCGGCGTTTCGGTCATGAGCGCGATAATGCGAGTGCTGCCGCGCGTGATGCCGTTCTTCTGCTCGAGCACCGAGATCGTGGCATCGAGCGTCGCGATGTCGGCGACCGAGCGTACTTTGGGCTGCATGACGAATGCGGGTGCTGCGGGCATGACGGCGGCCAGGTCGTGCGTCCAGTCCGCTGTGTCCGCAGGATTGATGCGCACACCGCGTTGCGGCTTGCTCGGTGTTGTGAGCGCCGTCGCGACCAACTCACGCGCCGCTTCGCGACGATCGGGCAACACGGCGTCTTCGAGATCGAAGATCACAAGATCCGCGTCACTGTCAGCAACCTTGGCGAGTTTGCGCTCGCTGTCACCCGGTACAAACAGGAGGCTCCGCAAATTCACGCGTCGCCTTCCGGTCGCTTCTGCAGCAGCGCCGTGCGCTCGATGGTGCAGACCACCTCATCATGCTGGTTGTAGACGCGGTGCATGAACGTGACGATGCCGGCGTTGGGGCGCGACTTGCTCTCGCGGCAGGCCGTCACCTCGGTTTCGATACGTAGCGTGTCATTGATGAATACGGGCTTTGGAAACCGCATTTCGCCGTAGCCCAAGTTCGCGACGAGCGTACCCAGCGTTGTGTCTTCAACACTGACGCCCGTGGCGAGCGACACCGTCAGCAGACTGTTGACGAGCCGCTGGCCGAACTCCGTCTTTTTGGCGTACTCGGCGTCGAGGTGCAGTGGCTGCGGGTTGTGCGTGATCGCACAGAACAGCACGTTGTCCGATTCGGTGATCGTGCGCGTCAGACGGTGCTTGATGATGTGACCGACGCTGGCGTCTTCGTAGTAAAGCCCGGGCATGGTGTGCTCCTTCAGGCTGAGGCCGCGAACAGCTCGCGCCCGACGAGCATACGTCGAATCTCCGAGGTGCCGGCGCCGATCTCGTAGAGTTTGGCGTCGCGCAGCAGGCGGCCCGTGGGGTAATCATTGATGTAGCCGTTTCCGCCCAGTGCCTGGATGGCTTGCAGCGCAACCTGCGTGGCTTGCTCGGCCGTGTACAAGATCACGGCGGCGCAGTCGGCGCGGCTTGTCCGTCCTTTATCGCAGGCGCCAACAACCGCGTAGAGATAGGCACGTGACGCATTGAGCACCGCGTACATGTCCGCGATCTTGCCCTGCATGAGCTGGAACTCGCCGATAGCCTTGCCGAACTGCTTTCGCTCGTGCACATAAGGCAGGACGACGTCGATGGCGGCTTGCATGATGCCAACGGGGCCCGCCGCCAGAATTGCGCGCTCGTAGTCGAGGCCCGACATGAGGACACGCACACCACCGTCGCGTTGGCCGAGGATGTTCTCTGCGGGCACGCGGCAGTCTTCAAACACGAGTTCGCAGGTGTTGGAGCCCCGCATGCCGAGCTTGTCGAGCTTCTGTGCCTGCGTGAAGCCCGGCGTGCCGCGCTCCACAATAAACGCCGTAATGCCACGCGAGTCCGCGTCGGGCGTCGTCTTGGCGTAGATGACGTAGGTGTGTGCGTCGGGACCGTTCGTGATCCACATCTTGTTGCCGTTGAGCACGAAGTGGTCGCCGTTCTCATCGGCGCGCAGGCTCATGCTGACGACATCCGAGCCTGAGCCCGTTTCCGACATCGCTAGGGCGCCGATCTGCTCACCCGTGCAGAGACCAGGCAGGTACTTCTGCTTCTGCGTTTCTGTGCCGTTTCGGTAGATCTGGTTCGCGCAGAGGTTTGAGTGCGCACCGTAGGACAGACCCACCGATGCCGAGGCGCGCGAGATCTCTTCAAGCGCGATGGCGTGGGCCAGGTAGCCAAGCCCTGTGCCGCCGTAGTCTTCGCCGATCGTGATGCCAAGCAGGCCCATGTCGCCCAGCTTGCGCCAGAGGTCGGCGGGGAATTCATTGTCGCGGTCAATGTCGGCCGCGCGGGGTGCGATTTCGTCGTCGGCAAACTGGCGCACGGTGTCGCGCAGCAGGTCCAGTTCTTCGCCCAGGTTGAAGTCGAGCATGTCGTATCCGGTCTAATCTGTGTCAGGTTGTAAGGTGATGAGCACGCTGCCGCCGTCGACGAGCGCGTCGACTGCGGTGCGGCATTCGTCAACGGTGCCCGCAAACGGCGCCGCCAGCGTGTGTTCCATCTTCATGGCTTCGAGCACCATGAGCGCCTGGCCCGCGGCGACCGTGTCGCCGGGCGCGACGTTGATGCTGACAACGCGTCCCGTCATGGGTGCTCGCAGCGCACCGTCGCCGGCCGCTTCGCTGTCGCTGCCCGTGTCGGGTGCGATACGCGAGAAGAACCAGCGACCGCGCGTGCTCGCGATGACGCCCGCATCGCCGTCGCAAAGGGCGTTGAAGTGCTGATCGTGTCCGTCAAGCGCGATTCGCACACCGCTCTCAGTCGTTTCAAGCGCGACGGCGTGTCGTGCGCCGCCGATGCGCGCCGCGATGGGGCCTGCGCCCCGGCGATCGAAGTCGAGTCCGACGTCGACGGGTCCGTCGAGGTCGAGTTGGACGCTGACGGTATTCGCGCGGTTCATGCGCCAACCCGCAGCGCGCGACCATGCCGACGCATCCGTGTCGGTGAGCGACGCTCGGTGCAATAACTGGGCGGCAACGATGCACGCGGCGACGTCGCGCTCGGGTCGGGCGATGGTGTCCTCGTGTCGCGCGATGAAGCCTGTGTCGAGATCAACGGACGTAAAGGGTCCGCTGGCCACAACGCGCCGCAGGAAACCGAGGTTATTCACGAGCCCATCGATCAGGTAGTCGTCGAGCGCCGCGACGAGGCGTCGTCGTGCCTGCTCGCGGTCATCACCGAATGCGACGAGCTTTGCGACCATGGGGTCGTAGTACACGCCGATGCTGTCGCCGGCGCGTACGCCTGTATCAAGGCGTACATCAGCGTTCGTCGGGGGTTCGCGAAGTGCTGTGATACGACCACTCGTGGGCAGGAAGCCGCCGTCGGCGTCCTCGGCGTAGACCCGCGCTTCAATAGCGTGACCCGTTGCCGTGATGTCTTCCTGCGCGCAGGGCAGGGGTGCGCCATCGGCCACGCGTAATTGCCACTCGACGAGATCAACGCCCGTGATGCGTTCCGTAACGGGGTGCTCGACCTGCAGCCGCGTGTTCATTTCCATGAAGTAGAAGCCTTCGCCGTCGACGAGAAATTCGACGGTGCCCGCGCCGACATAGCTGATGGCGCGTGCGGCCGCGACTGCGGCATCTGCCATGGCTGCACGCAACGTGTCGTTCAAGCCGGGCGCGGGTGCTTCTTCAATGATCTTCTGGTGACGGCGCTGGATCGAGCAGTCGCGGTCGAAGAGGTGCACGCAGTTGCCGTGTGTGTCTGCAAAGACCTGCAGTTCGACATGGCGCGGTGCGCCCAGGAATTTCTCGACGAGCATAGTGTCATCGCCGAAGCCGCCTTGCGCTTCGCGTCGCGCTGCAGCGAGTTCGGCATCGAATTCGCGCGCGCTCGTGACGACGCGCATGCCTTTGCCGCCACCACCCGCGGCCGCCTTGAGCAGCACGGGGTAGCCGACGTCTTCGGCAGCATCGCGCAGTCGGTCGTCAGACTGATCGTCGCCGTGGTAGCCGGGCAGCATGGGTACGCCAGCCTCGGCCATGATGGCTTTGGCTGCTGACTTGGAACCCATCGCTTCGATGGCGCCGACGGGCGGGCCAACGAAAATGATGTCCGCCTTAGCGCAGGCGCGTGCGAAACGTGCGTTCTCGGAGAGGAATCCGTAGCCCGGATGAATCGCCCTCGCACCTGTGCGCTTCGCTGCCGCGATCATCGCATCGATGTCGAGATAGGACTGTGCGGGCAGTGGCGGCCCAATGCGCACGGCCTCGTCGGCCAGCTCGACATGCAACGCTTCGGCGTCAGCGTCCGAGTACACGGCCACAGTCGCGATGCCGAGACGCTTCGCAGTACGCATGATGCGGCAGGCAATCTCGCCGCGGTTGGCAATGAGCAGCTTGTCCACGGCTTACATCCGGAACACGCCGAAGCGCGTCTCTTCGATGGGACGGTTGGCGCAGGCCGAGAGCGCGAGCGAGAGCACCGTCCGTGTATCCGCGGGATCAATGACGCCGTCGTCCCAGAGGCGGGCCGAGGCGTAGTAGGGGTGACCCTGACGTTCGTACTGCGCCACGATGGGTTCGCGGAATGCCGCTTCGTCTTCAGCCGGCCAGTCCTTGCCCGCGCGTTCGGCCTGATCGCGTTTCACCGTCGCCAACACACTCGCGGCCTGCTCACCGCCCATCACGCTGATGCGCGCGTTGGGCCACATGAACAGGAAGCGCGGGTCGTAGGCGCGACCGGCCATGCCGTAGTTGCCCGCGCCGAACGAGCCACCGATAAGCACAGTGATCTTGGGTACGTCGGCGCAGGCAACGGCGTTGACGAGCTTGGCGCCGTCTTTGGCGATGCCGCGTGCTTCGTACTGGCGGCCGACCATAAAGCCTGTGATGTTCTGCAGGAAGATGAGCGGCGTCTTGCGCTGCGTACAGAGGTTGATGAAGTGCGCGCCCTTGCGCGACGACTCGCTGAAGAGGATGCCGTTGTTGCCCAGGATGCCGACGGGGCGGCCGTCGATGCGGGCGAAGCCACAGACGAGTGTCTCGCCGTAGAGCGGCTTGAACTCGTGGAACGCTGAGTCGTCGACGACGCGTGCGATGACCTCACGCACGTCGTACTGCTTGCGTAGGTCGGTCGGCACGATGCCGTAGAGCTCTTCGATATCGTAGCGGGGTGCGACGGCGTCAACCACGTTGCCCTGTTCGGTTTTGTGCCAGTTGAGTCGGGCAATGGCATCGCGAGCCAGCTCGAGCGCGTGCGCATCGTTGCGGGCGTAGTGGTCGGTGACGCCGGACTCGCGGCAGTGCACGTCGGCACCACCGAGTTCCTCGGCTGTAACTTCCTCACCCGTTGCGGCTTTCACGAGCGGCGGGCCGCCCAGAAAGATCGTGCCCTGGTTGGCGACGATGATGGACTCGTCGGCCATGGCCGGCACGTAGGCGCCGCCGGCCGTGCATGAGCCCATGACGACGGCGATCTGCGGGATGCCTGCGGCAGACAGTCGCGCCTGGTTGAAGAAGATGCGCCCGAAGTGTTCGCGGTCGGGAAAGATATCGTCCTGCTTGGGCAGAAACGCGCCGCCCGAGTCGACGAGGTAAATACAGGGCAGGCGATTCTGTTCGGCGATGGTCTGCGCGCGCAGGTGCTTCTTGCCCGTGAGCGGGTAGTAGGTGCCGCCCTTCACCGTCGCGTCGTTCGCGACGATGACGCACTCTACGCCGCTCACCCGCCCGACCCCTGTGATGATGCCCGCCGCCGGTACATCGTCGTCGTAAACGCCTAGTGCTGCGAGCTGGCTCAATTCCAGAATCGCCGTGCCTGGGTCGATGAGCGCGTCGATACGCTCGCGCGCGGTCATCTTGCCGCGGTCACGGTGGCGTTGAACGCGTGCCGCGCCGCCGCCTTCGCCGATGCGTGCGACCGTCTCGTTGAGGTCGTCGACGAGTGCGCGCATGCGCTCGGCGTTGTCGGTGAACTGCGCCGAGCCCGTGTCGACGTGACTTTCGATAAAACGCGGCATCAGCGGCTCCGAGCGGGATTTAGGTCAGCCAGCGCAGCGCGGCAGGCATCCTCGACACCCGCGAGATCGGCGAGCGTGGCCGCCAGATCGGCGGCTTGCTTCTCGAGCTGCGCGCGGCGCTCGGCGAGCTTGCCGAGCAGGGCGGTGAGCTGGCGCTTGCCACCTTCGGGTGCCTGGTAGAGATCGATGATCTCGGCGCTTTCCTCGAGCGAAAGGCCCAGACGACGGCCGCGCAGGATCAGGCGCAGGCGCACGCGGTCTGCGGCGGAAAAGTAGCGCACGCGTCCCCGGCGCTCCGGCGCGAGGAATCCCTTCTCTTCATAGAAGCGCAGGGTGCGCGTCGTCACGCCGAATTCAGCGGCCAGGTCGCTGATCGAATAGCTGCGGGTATCGGGCATGCCGGCACATTAAATGACGTTGACGTTAACGTCAATACACATCCTGAGACCCAGCCCAAGCAGGGGCTCGCATCGCCGGGCGCATTGCGGCACGCTTGACCTAATGTCGGTAAGAGGTAGGACATGGGCCCGCTGAACGGATTCAGAATTATCGAGCTCAAGGGGATTGGGCCGGGACCCTATGCGGGCATGTTGCTGGCCGATATGGGCGCCGATGTCATTGTCGTCGAGCGATCCACACGTCCCGGTGGGCTCGCCATGCCCTCGGCGCAGGACGTGCACTCGCGCGGCAAGCGCTCCATCGCTCTGGACCTCAAGCAGCCCGAAGGTGTTGAGACGCTGCTTCGTCTCATCGATACGGCCGACGGACTCATT
>JBCCBB010000013.1:0-47561 GCA_039814545.1 Pseudomonadota bacterium | reverse complement strand
CGGCATCCAGGCCGCAGGTTGGTCGGCCGTCGTACTCGAAGGTCTGCACAAGGAACTGACGAGTACGTTTACGGACTCGATCTACCTCGTCAGCGCGACATCAGGCGGCAGCGTTGGCGCCTACTTTTTCATCGAGGCACTACGCGCCGATGCACTCGCGCGCGAAGACTCAGACCAGCCGGCTCCCGTCAGTACGCAGCGCGACAAGTATGTCGGCTTCAGCATCACCCAAAGCCAGTTAAGCCAGGCGCGCGTTGATCGCGGCATCCAATACCTCGACCAGGTGCCCAAGGCCGCCATGGCGTCGAGTCTCGAGGCGACGGCCTGGGGGCTCGTGTTCCCGGACCTGCGACGGCTCGCCACGCCGTTCCTCGCCAGCGACCATCCGCGAAGCAGCGCGCAGGACCGCGCCTGGGCCATTGAGCAGGCCTGGCACCGATGGCGCAGCTGCATGGTGACGGACACCACCGTCTACTTCGACGACATGGAGCAAAACCCCGACTGCCGTCGCGCGCTGTCCGAGAGCCCGCCGCCCGCGCGCCTGTCCGACTGGTGGCAGCTCGCCGCCGAGGGCGTGCTGCCCGGTGTCATCCTCAACGGCACCGTGATCGAGAACGGCGAGCAGTTCCTGGCCAGCAGCCTCGATCTGCGCGCACTCGACTTGTCGCGCGAGAACCGCGCCAGCTTTGCGGCACCCGAGCGCTGGACGCTTGGCGAATTCGACCCCGCGCTCTGCGAGCACTACCCGCCGCCCGTCGATGCAGAGCGGCTCGCGCTGCGAACCACGAACCGGCGCGCCAAGGCGGGTACGGACATGAGCGCACCCGACCCCTGCGCGAGTCCGATGCGGTTCGTCGACATGCGCGCCGTGACCGCAGCACGACTGTCGGCCACCTTCCCCTACGTGACGCCCGTGGCGCGCGCACGCATTCGCCGCGACGACAGCGACTACGAAGGCGGCATGGCGGACCCCGACAATGGGCCTCGCGTTGACACGCCCCCATGGCACGTCGGCGACGGCGGCTATTTCGACAACCCGGGCTCGGTCGCTGTGTTCCGATGGATTGAAGCGGTGCGCGAGATCGAATCACGCCGTGGCAGCAACGCCCAGCGCCCGATCCTGTTCATCCAGATCAACCCGTTCCCGGCCAACCCCGCACGCAGCGTGCCCGAAGAAGGCCAGGGCTGGCAGGCCGCACTGCTGGGTCCCCTGCAAGGCATGTTGAGCGTGCGTACGTCATCGCAGCTCGCGCGCAGCGACCTTGAGCTTTCGATGCTTGAAGCCATACGCGGGCCTTGCTTCGAGGCTGTGGAGTTTCGACCGCCTTACGAGGCCAATCGCGCCGACCCGCCGCTGTCCTGGGAGCTCTCACGCGCCGACCGAGCCCGTCTCGCCGAAGACTGGCTGGACGCGAGCAACCAGGACACGGTGGCCTACCTCAAGCGCACTTACTTCAACGGCAGGCCCGTTCGCTGCGGCCCCTAGCCGTCTGAAGGCTCGCGCTCGAGCTCACGAAACGCGTCGAACACCCAGCGCCGCATAGCGAGCACAAGCGTCGTGCCACGCCGTTCGCCGGCGGGCAGGCGGCGCTCTTCCCAGGTCGCGTCATCGAACAGTTCGCCGACCGACTCGAGCTTCTCACGCAACAGCGCCTGTCCCTTGGCCGAGAGCATGCCGTTTTTGGCGACACGAATCGCACCTTCTTCGTTGAAGTCGTGTGCGAAGAAGTCCGTCTGCACGTGCTCTGTGAAGTAACGCTCCATGTCGCCACCCGGGCGCCATTGGAAGTTGTTGGCCACGAGCAGGCGTACCCGGTCACCGGGTAGCAGCTCGATGAGGTTCATGCGATCGAGCCGGCGCAGGTACTTGAGCCCGTCGGCGCGGCTCACGTCATAGCGTACGAGGATGTCTTCGAAGTTCCAGAAGTTAAGCAGGCAGTAGGTGACCAGCAGGAAACGCGTGTCCGAGACAATTTCCTGCTCGTGCTCTGGCGGCAGCTGCTCGAGCTTCGGGCGCTGCGCCTCAGCGCGGCTTGAGAGCTCGCCCAGGTCGAGCTCGAGCACGTTGCAGACGGCGTCGAGACGCTTCAGCGAGAAGTTGCCCGTGGAGAACATGTGCTTGACCGCAGACTCCGAGAGCGAGAGCCGCAGCGCCAGCTCGCGGTAGGTCAACCCCTGCGCTTTGAGCTCGCGCTTCAGCGTCGCGACGATACGGGTGGAAACACTCATGCTTACAGAATAGTACAAAAATATTGTACTGATAGTCAGTTTTCTCTGACTTTTCAGAAACTAGTTGCAGCTAACGCCACCACTTCCTAGCGTGTTTATCGACCCAACCGAGAGGAGTCGAAACCATGAACTTGATCCGACGAATCACCGCTACGGTGTCATCCAGCGTGGACCGCGCCGTTAGCCGCGTAGAAAACCACGACGCCATTGTCGAGGCCGCACTGCGCGATACGCGCCAGGCCGCATCCCGCGCGCGGGTTCGCCTGCGCCGTCTGCAGCGCGACGGCGAACGCCTGCAACAGCGCCACGACGCGCTGGGCGTCGCCATCGAGCGCTGGGGCGAACGTGCCCGGGCCATAGCGGCCGAAGACGAGGCCAAAGCACTGGCCTGCGTGCGCCGCCGGCGCGACTGCGAACAACAGCGCACAGCACTCGCTTCCGCCATCGAAAACCACGCCGTGCTCGAAAAGCGTATGGCCGAACAGGTCCGCCAGATCGACGGGCGTATCGAAGAAGTCATGCGCCAGCGCAACGAGATGCGCTCGCGCCAGTCTGTCGTCGAGGCCATTCGCGCCGTCGAGCACATGGACGACGGCGCGCGCGTCGATCTTGAGGAGACGTTCGACCGCTGGGAGATCCAGCTTGGCGAAACTGAAATCCTGTCCGAGGCTGCCGCGCCCATCGACGTGCTCGAATCCGAATTCCTCGCCGAGGAAGACGATGCCGCACTGCGCGCGGAGCTCGAGCTGCTCCTGTCAGATGACACGGAGGGCCAGTCATGACCACGCACGTCGCTACGGCCCCGCAACGGCCGCCCACCGAGGCGCCCCCGGCACAAAGCCCGGGCGTGCTCGAAAACGCCATGCGCTCCATCCGCGACCTGGCCTCGCTGAGCGAGATCCTGCGTCTTGCGGGCGCTGCGGCGCTTATCGTGTCGATGGCCGTCTACCTGCTGCAAGGCTGGCACGACGGCAACGACATCGACCGTTACCTGAAACTGCTCACACAAACGGGCCTGCTTGCGGGCGCTGGTCTGCTCGTGGGGCAACTGCTGCGCGAGGCGCGAGGCGCCCGCGTGTTGTTTGGCCTCGCGCTCGCGTCCGTACCCGTCAACATGACCGTACTCGCCGCACTCATTTATTCGCAGGTGCAGTGGGACGGTGCGCTGGGGCAGTACCCGGGTTTCGCCACCTGGCAGGTGGTCGATCCTGTCGCGTTCTCGATCGTGGCGCCCATTGCCTTCGTGACACTGATCGCGGTCACAGCGTTCAGCTTCGCCGTACTCGCGCGTGCCCAGTGGCGCCAGCTGACTTGGCCATTCCTGGCCATGAACGCTGCACTACTGCTGCCTGTGCGCGACTCGATCGTAGCGGGCGCTTTGGCGCTGGCCACAGCCGGCTGGGCCGTCTGGCACCTGCGTCGCCTGCACCAGGCAAACACCGTGCTGCACACCACCGAAGGCAAGTTCGCCATGGTGTGCTTCGCGATTGCGCCGGCCATCCTGCTCATGCGCAGCGGCTACTTCTACGAGATCGACAGCCTCATGTCGGCCGTGCTCGCCTTCGCAGCGTTCGTCGCCCTGCGTCAAACGCGCCGGGTGCCCGAGCGCGGTGAGACCGTAGCGCTGCTGCTTGAGGTCTGCATGATCGGTGTGGCCGCCATTGCGGCGCTCGCCGTCGGCAACCTTGTCGACATCGTGCTGCCCGACGGCTTGCCGGCCATCGCATTCGCGGTCGTCTTCGCGGGCCTGTCGTTCGATCTCTACCAAGGCACGAAAAGCCCGCGCCTCGCCGCGGCAATGTCATTCGGTGCCACAGCGATACTGGGCTTGTGCGCCATGCTCGCGCTCCTGCTCGATACCAGTGTCGTCATGGTCCTGCTCTGCATGACCATCGCGAGCGCCATGATCGCCTGGGGCATCGTCGCCAAACGTCCGACGGCCACCACGCTGGGTGTCCTCACGCTTGTGGGCTCATTGCTCGCCGGCGTCGAGCCCATCGTCAGCCTGTTTGTCAGCGGTGGCTGGATCACGCTCGCCATCGTTGGCGGCACCGCCATCGTCGGCGCCTCGTGCGTGGACCGTTTCGGTCCCGCACTGATAAATCGGAGGAACGCGTCATGAACCGTCTCACCACCTTCCTTGCTGCGATTGCGGTCATCACCACCTCGGGCTGCAGCACCTGGTTCGGCGACAACCTGTACGGCCAACGACGTGCAGGCAGCTCGACGAGCCTGGTGGGCTACCTCTACCCCGAGGGCGAGGTCCCGCCTGACGTGACTGAGCGCGTGCCGCACCTGCAGCTACCGCTCAAAGTTGGACTGGCGTTCGTGCCCGCACGCAATCAGAGCTACATCGGGCCGAGCCCTGCCGACCGACTGCAAATTCTCGAAGGCGTTCGCGCCCAGTTCGAGAGCCTGGACTACGTCGATACGATCACGGTCATTCCCGAGACGTATCTGCGCGGCGCCCAGGGCGTCTCGGGCATGCAGCAGGTCGCACGGGTGTTCGACGTCGACGTGATGGCGCTGATCTCCTACGACCAGGTCACGACGACGAGCGACAACACGCAGTCGCTGCTGTACTGGACCATCGTGGGTGCTTACGTGTTCGAAGGCACGGACCACGACACGCGTACCTTCGTCGACCTCGCAGTCATCGACGTGGCAACGAGCAAGTTGCTACTGCGTGCACCCGGTTTCGATGAACGTCGCGGCGACGTCACGCTGGTCCGCCAGGACGCGTCGCTGAGGCGAAACAGCGGCAGCGCGCTCAAGCTTGCCAGTGAGCGGATGCAGTCCAACCTGGCCGTCGAGCTCGTCGCGTTCGAGGAACGCCTCAAGTCAGAGCCCGAAGACGTCAAGGTCTCGTGGCGCAGCGGCGGCGGGGCGATCGGGTGGCTGAGCCTCGTGCTTGTCTCGGCATTACTCATGCGGCGCAGGCGCAGCGCGGCCTGACCCCGTCGGGCCCCGGCGCCGTGTTCCCGCGGTGTCGGGGTCACCGGCTCGCAGACCGACGAAGTTGCGACCTGAGTCGTGTTGCGGTGCCGCAGGCCTGATAGTCTTTCCCCGTGCCGGTCGATGGGGATTGTCCGGCACTTACTGAAAACTACTAGAGGCGGGTTCCGCTGAGTCCCGCGCAGGAATATTGGGGAGAGACTATGTTCCGCTATGCATCCGTACTGTCATTGGTGGCGTTCTCGCTGCTTGCCGCGCCCAGCGCTGTCGCGCAGGAAGCGGAAGAACTCACCGAAGCACAGCAGATTTACGCCAACCTCGAATTCTCGGCAGGCCCGGGCACGTTTGACGTATCCTCGCGCGCCGAGATCGATCTCCCTGAAGGCTATGACCGCCTTAACGCCGAAGACACGGCCAAGCTCATGGCGCTTTACGAGAACCCGACGTCGACCAACGAGTACTACGTTGCTCCGACCGACGAGCGCTGGTTCTCCGTGTTCAGCTACGACGACACGGGCCACATCAAGGACGACGAAGAAATCGACGCCGGTGATCTGCTCTCGTCCATTCGTGAAGGCACCGAGTACAGCAACCGCGAGCGTCGCGACCGGGGCTGGCCCGAGATGACGATCGTCGGCTGGCAGTCGCAGCCAAGCTACAGCGACGCCACCAACCGTCTGTCGTGGGCCATCATCGGAGAATCGGCCGGGCAGCAGATCGTGAACTACAACACTCGGCTACT
Source organism: Pseudomonadota bacterium (assembly GCA_039814545.1). GTDB lineage: Bacteria > Pseudomonadota > Gammaproteobacteria > Steroidobacterales > Woeseiaceae > CALBPI01. The sequence continues at coordinate 41,635 of JBCCBB010000013.1, read as the reverse complement.
CGGTCGCACGGGAGTGATGTCGGCGACGCTGGTCGCAGCACCCGACGAGCTCGATACCGCCATTGCTGAGTTCGAGACGATGCTCGAAGGCTTCCGCTACAAGCCCGGCAACCTCTACGCCGAGTACAAGGAAGGCGAAGCTCGCCACCTATGGTCTGGCCGCACTCGTCACGGGCGGTGCCGCCGCTGCTGTCGCCAAAGGCGCAGGCAAGGGCCTGTTCAAGGCGATTGGCTTGGGCATCCTCGCGTTCTTCGCCTTCTTCGGTCGCATCTTCAAGAAGCTGTTCTCACGCAACACCGAGAGTGCCTGACTATCTACTGCTCCGAACGGACCTGCTGGTCCTCGGGCTGGCGGTCACGCTGTACCTCGTTGACAGCGGCCGCCTGATCTCAACGCGCGAGCTGCTGCTGGCCGGCACGGCCGGCGGCGGCTGGCGCGTGATCACGCCCGACCGGGGCTTTCTTTTCAATCGTCGCCACGCCGTGTTTCCAGGTCTATTCGACCCGGGCACAGCGTTGCTGCGATTGGCCTGGCCCGCCACGGCCGGTGATACCGATCAAACGCGGACCGCCGTACAGGATCTCGTAACGCGCTTGGCGCTGCCGCGCCGCTTGTGCCGCGTGTTGTTCCTGCTCGTGTTTGTCGGGCTGCCCGTTGCCTACTACGTGCCCAAAGACCGGCTCGCGCTGGCCGTCCTCTTCCTAACCGTTTACGCCTCGGTGCTTATGCTCGCGATCTGGTTATTCGTCCGGCGGCGCGCGTTGGGCCTCAAGCTCGGCACGACGGCACTGCTGTCGTTCGAAATCCTCGTCTGCCTGCCTTACGCACCCAACCTGCACCGTAAACTCTTCGAGAAGGCCTGGCAGGCGCGCGAACGCGACCCACTGACCGCCGGCGCCGCGCTGCTGTCGGCACCCGCACAGGACACACTGACGCAGTACCTCAAGACCGCGAGCGATCGACTCACCACGGACGCGCCTGGACTCGAGGCCTGGCAACAACGGCTGGAGCAAGGCTCGTGAGCACGGCGGAACTCATTGTCATCGGGTTGGGCGGTGTCGTCGGCTACCTGGTGGTGTCCTTCGTCATGAACCAGCAAAAGCCCGAAGCACCTGTGTTTGAAGGCAAGGCCTGGCACCAGATTCTGGACGTGTCGCCGGTCGCAACGCCCGAGCAGATCGAAGCCGCATTCGCCGCAAAGCAGCGCGAACTCGATGCCGCCGCGCCCAGCATCATGACAGAGGTTGAGGAAGCCGCTGATGCGCGACTGCGCGCACAACTCGAGGCGGCTAAAGAGGAAGGTCTGGCCTCAGTTCGCTGACACTCGTGTCAGTCATTCCACCAGGGTGAATCCGACCAGGGCCGCAGGTCCAGCTCATGCGTCCAGGCCGATCGATGCTGGTGTGCGAGCTGGAAATAGGTCTCGGCAACTTCTGCGGGCAGCAGCAGACCATCCTTGTCGAGACCGCGGTGCTCCCGGAGCTGTTGATAGCGTTCGGGGCCCAGCATCTTGCCGAGTGTGTCGGGCGCGTCGACGGGACCGTCGATGATGATGTGCGCGACATGAATGCCTTGCGGTGCAAACTCCGCGTTCAGGGTCTGGCAAAGCATGCGGCGCCCACCCATCGCCGCGGCGTGCGAGTGCTGGCCCGCATTGCCGCGCACGGCTGCCGTCGCCGAGGTGACGAGCAAGCTGCCTTCGCCCCGTGAGGCCATGACTGGCAACGCCGCCGACGCTACGCGAAACAAGGCGAATGTCGCCATGCGCCAGCCCAGCTCAAATTGCTTGTAGCTGGTTTCCGCCAGCGCACGGTTGCCGATCTGCGCCCCGAGGTTGAACACGATGACCGCGATGGGCCCGATGTCGCGCTCGACGTCCTCAATCAGCGTCTCGATGGCGCCGTCCTGGGTCGCATCGAGCAGGCGACCGGATGCGGCACCACCCTCGGCCTCGATACCGGCAACCAATTTGGCGAGCCCGGCTTCGTCGCTGCGTCGGCACAGCACGGCGTGGTATCCCTCGCGCGCGAAGCGGGCGCCGACCGTGCCGCCGATGCCGGCACCAGCGCCAACGATGAGGCAAACGCGTGTCATGAGCGCTGGCTAATCGCTGGACGCCACGTCCTGCGCACTCTCGGCCATGCCAAAGATCTTGAGCGCAAACGCATAGTTGTGTGCGCGCTCCTTAAGACGCTCGAAACGTGCGGCGGAACCCGAGTGACCAGCGCCCATGTTCATCTTCATGATGAACGGACCGCCCTTGGCTTCGTCACGCAGGCGCGCGACCCACTTGGCCGGCTCCCAGTAAGTGACGCGGTAGTCGGTCAGACCGCCCGTCGCCATGATGGGCGGGTATTCGATGTCACCGCGGATGTTGTCGTAAGGCGAGTAGGCCGCGATGTCGTCGTAGGCTTCGGCGCTGTTGATCGGGTCACCCCACTCCACCCACTCAGGCGGTGTGAGCGGCAGCTCGGCGTCGGAGATCGTGTTGATGACGTCGACAAACGGCACCGCCGCGATGACGCCGCCGAACAGGTCCGGCCGCAGGTTTACAGCCGCACCGACGAGCAGGCCGCCGGCTGAGCCACCGTAGATCACGGTCTCGCCTTCGCGCCCGTAACCACGCGCTTGCAGCGCTTCGGCAGCAGCCGTGAAGTCCGTGAAGGTGTTCATCTTCTTGCCGAGCTTGCCGTCGAGGTACCACTGACGACCTTTGGCCGCACCGCCGCGGATGTGCGCAGTGGCGTAGACGACGCCGCGATCAACGAGCGACAAGATACTCGTACTGAAGCCCGCGTCAATCGTGGCACCGTAGCTGCCGTAGCCGTAGAGCAGCAGCGGCGACGTGCCATCAACAGGCGTGTCCTTGAGCCGCAGCACGGTAACGGGCACTTGTGCGCCATCGTCGGCCTCAATGTCGAAGCGCTCGACGACGTAGAGCGACGGGTCGTGCCCGCTGGGCACTTCCTGTGTCTTGCGCAGCGTGCGCTCGCGGGTCTTCAAGTCGTAGTCGTAGGTCTGCTCGGGCGTCGAGGGCGACTCGTACACGAAACGAATCGTGTCCGTGGCGTACTCATAACCGCTGCGCAGACCGAGGTCATAGGCGGCCTCAGGGAAGTCGATCTCGAAACCGTTGTCACTCTCGTAGTCCGTGACCACGATGCGAGGCAGCGCGTTCGCGCGCTCGATGCGCACCATCCAGTCCTCAAGCGGTACAAAACCGAGGACGTAGGTGCCAGCCTCATGCGCCAGCCAGTCTTCCCAGTTCTCCCGGCCGGGGCTCTTGATCGGCGCCCGTACGATCTTGAAGTCTATCGCGCCGCCAGCGTTCGTCTGGATGTAGAAGTAGTCGCCATTGTGGCCCGCGTAGTAGAGCTCGTCTTTCGCGCGCGGCGCGATGAGCCTGGGCGCGGTGCCCACGGGCGCGTCGGCCTTCAGGAAGTGCACCTCTGACGACGTGCTCTTGCCCGACGAAATCAGGATGTACTCACCGCTCTGCGACAGACCGACACCCAGAAAGAAACTATCGTCCTGCTCTTCGTAGATGAGCTCATCATCAGCCGGGTCCGTGCCCAGCACATGACGACGCACGCGCTTGGGTCGCTGGTTCTCGTCGCGCTCCGTGTAGAAGAACGATTTGGAGTCGGGCGCCCAGACGGCGTCGCCATCGGTCGACCCGACCGTCTCGGCGAACTCCTCGCCCGTTTCGATGTTGCGCACGCGAATGTCGTAGTACTCCGAACCGAGCGTGTCGATGCCGTAGGCAATGAGTGTGTGGTCCGGGCTGTGCGCCACTTCCTCGATGCTGAAGAACTCGTTGTCGCCGGCTTCGTTATCACCGTCGAAGAGGATCGTCTCGTCGCCACCTTCACGCGGTGTCCGCGCGAAGATGGGGTAGTCACCACCTTCGCGGTAACGCACGTAGTACGCGTACTCGCCATCGACCTGCGGCACTGAGCTGTCGTCTTCCTTGATGCGGCCGCGCATTTCCTCGAACAACTGATCGCGCAAACCGGCCAGCTCATCGGTGGCGGCTTCGTAGTAGCCGTTCTCGGCCTCGAGGTGCTGCAGGATTTCGGGCTTTAGTGTCTCGGGCTCGCGCAGAACGGTCTGCCAGTTGTCGTCGCGCATCCACGCGAAGTTGTCGACACGGGTCTTATCGTGCTGCGTGAGCTCGACAGGCCGCTTTTCAGCTTCGGGAGCCTTCGCATCGAAATCGGCGAACGGTGCCTTTCGGCTTGGCAGGGTGCTGGCGGTGGCGCTGTCCATCGCGTCCTCTTCGGTGTCTTGCGTACGGTCTCCGCAGGCGGCGAGCGCGACACACGAGGCTGCAATGAGAAGTTTCGTGATCAGGCGGTTCGGCTGGATCATGGGAGCTCCGTACACGGGGAATGGGCGGCCCGTGATTCTCGCAGCTGGCCGCACAATTGCAAACGGAGCCGGCGATCTGCCGGCAAATGGGGCTAGTTGGGTCGTCGCATTTGCGCCACAAGGCGCTGAAGGCGTTTCTGACGGTAGCGGTACAGCGCCTTCGTGTAGAGCCAAACCACGCTCGTCATTGGTCCGGCTTCGATGTCGACCTCGTCGACGTAGCGGGTGCCCTCGGGTGACTCCGAGATCTCGATGCGGTGGTTCCACCGCTCGACGAAACCGCCGCCCTCGAAAGTCTGCAGCACGCGCGCCTCATCGTCGCAGCGATGGACATGCAAGTGATGCTTCCAGGCGGGCACGATCCCGAAAAACCGAAGCCGGGTGTCCACGGCCTGCCCTTCGGACCAGCGCGCCGGGAAATGCTCTGAGCCATCGAAGCCCAGCATGCCGCGATTGACGTAGACGAGCGTACTGCTCCGTCGCGTCACCTCCCAGATCACGTCCGGTGGTGCGGCCAGCACGGTTTCGATTCGAGCTCTCATGCGCGACTCCCTGCGTTTGTTGTTGTTGCCCGGCCCCTGGGCCGGATGTCAGCACGATGCACCCCTATCAGCACATCCCAGACTACGCAAAAGAGTGTGGGAGTTCGTTCGGACAGGTCTCAGGGCCGAATGTGACGCAAGGCTCACAAATCCGGTGGATTTCCGGGTTCTGTCAAATTGATCTGCGCAGCACTCCGCAAGAACTGGGGGGTTGCCCCTCGCACACCCCCACGTCACAGTAGTTCGACGGGGAGATCCAATGACGATTCGAGTGGCGGTCATCGAGGATGATGTGGCGACGCTTGCCGCGGTGCGTGAGGCCGTCGTAGCAGCCGAGGGCCTGCGTGTAGCAGGCGTAGCCTCGACACTGGTAGACGGTCGGACATTGATCGCCGCAGGCGGGTTAGACGTCGCGCTCATTGATCTCCGGCTCGGCGAAGACGAAGCGACGCCGTTGATCGGCCAATGCCGCGCCACCGGCGTACGCGCACTGGTGCTGAGTGCCCTAGGCGATGAACGCAGTGTGGTCACGGCAATCGCCGCGGGCGCTCATGGCTACGTGGCCAAAGATGCGCCCTTGAGCCAGCTCGCTGATGCGATCCACCAGGTTGACGCAGGCGGCGCACCCGTCAGCCCTTCGGTGGCACGCCACCTGCTGCGCACATTGCGCGATCAGACCACACCGGCGCCCGCCGAAAACGACACGCTGTCGCCGCGTGAGCGTGAGGTCCTGCGCGCCCTGGCCAGCGGCTACACCTACAAAGAGGTTGCGCAGCGCTGCGGGATCTCCTATCACACTGTCGTCGACTACGTTCGCTCGCTGTACCGAAAGCTCGAGGTCCACTCGCGTACCGAAGCCGTTGTTGCGGGCGCGCGCCAGGGCATCATTTCGATTGACGGCTGAGCGTCAAAAGTCGACTGCCGCTGCCATCCTGAAAGCAATAGGCATTCTTGCACTGTCGCAAGGGTTGTTCTGGCTCATGCTCGGCTACGCAGAGTCCCGCGTGAAGCCCGCGGGTGGCGACGCGCCAGCTAGTGTGTCCTTGCACCTGACCGAAGACTGGCGCGAGGTCGCCGATACGCCGGCGATCACCGTGCCCAAAGTTGACGAACCCGCGTTCTTCTTTGAGCACGAAGACGCCGGTATGCCGGCAGCCGTGTTCTCACACCGTTTTGATCTCGATAGCACTGACCGCGAACTGGGCCTGTTGCTCAACTGGCAACACGCCATCACCGAAATTCGGGTCAATGGCAACTTGCTGAAACCGCAAACGGCGCTGGACCGGTGGGGTTTGCTGGGCGGCTTTGATCTAGGTCTCTACATCATGCCCCGTGAAGATCTGCGCGTCGGCGAGAATTTGCTCACGCTGACGGTCAAAGGCAACCGCAGCAAAATCCTGCCCGCATTCTATGTGGGGGATGCCGACGCCGCCCTCGTGGCACACGGCTGGGGACAGCTGCTGACCTCAGGGCTCGTGATCGCGGCAACCGCGGTCATGCTGTTTGTCGCGTTGCTCTGGGCGCTCGTTTACTGGCCCGGCCGCGCAGCCATGCAGAAGGTCGGGATCGTCACGTTGCTGCTGGCCTGGAGCCTGCGCAACCTCGCTGCGCTAAACCTCGATGCCGGTCTACCACCGCTCGCCACCGTTCTGGTTCACTACGGCATTGCCTACGGATTCTTGCTTGCACTTGCGCTGTTCGCGGGGTTCTGGACAGGCGCGAGTACTCGGAATGTGCGCCGCGTATTGCTGTCACTCGTGGCCATCGCCGGGATCAGCTTCGTTGGGATTCAAGTCTCCACAGACACCGGATTGAGCCGTGACTTGTTTGGCGTCGAGACCATTCTGACGCTATCAGCATGTGCCTACGCGTTCTGGCGCTTCGCGCAATTCAACGCCCGTTCCCTGCGCTTGCCCGCACGATTCGAATCCGTACTCTTCCTGATTTGCATCAGCGCCGTGTTCTACGACGCCATCGACGACCGATTCGCAATCCACGTCCCGGGGGCGCCTGAGCTTGCCCTCACGTTTTACGCGGCGCCGGCATGCGGTCTGCTGCTCGCGCTGGGCTCGGCCGTCGTCCTGGCTGCGCAGAGTTCTCGTGCACGTCGCACCGTCACAGAAGCCAACGAGAAGCTGCAGCAAGCGCTTTCGGCTCAATCGAATGAGCTTGAAGGCTTCTACCTGGCCAAAGAAGCAGACGAAAAAGCGCGCGCCCGTCTAGCAGAGCGGCAACGCATCATGCGCGATATGCACGACGGCGTCGGCGGTCAGCTTGCCGGGCTCATCGCCCGAGTGCGTAACGAAGACGTGTCGCTCGATGATATCGACAATGCGTTGAGCGACGGTCTTCGCGAACTCAGGCTCATCGTGGACTCACTCGACACCGCAGGCGAGAGCCTGCCGTTGGCGCTGGGGGCCTTCCGATCAAGACTGCAGCCTTCACTGGACGCCGCAGGCGTCGCGCTCGATTGGCAGGTTGATGACCGCATCGACAACGTGGACCTGTCGCCGCGCGCGGTGCTTAACGTGTACCGCATCCTGCAGGAGGCGTGTAGCAACGTGCTCCAGCACGCTCAGGCGCGGCGCGTAGAGATCGCGCTTCAACGCGGGAGGGGCGGCATCATACTGAGCGTCGAGGACAATGGCATCGGCTTGTCGAACGCTCGGCCCGCGGGGCGCGGTCTCGAAAACTTGGCGGCGCGCGCCGCCGAGCTGGGCGCGGATATCGAGATCGGCAATGCCGACTCGCGTGGCGTTCGCGTGCAACTTACGCTCCCCGAAAGCGCGTCGCCCGACACCAACCTGCAGAAGTCGATGCCGGGCGACTGATTACCGGGCCTAGTACAGGAACACGGCGCCTGCGTCTTCACCGTCTTCGTTCTGCGCACCATTGACACCCGTGGCCGTGCCGGCCTCACCGCGCACGCCGGCCGCGATCATCGTGCCGTCGTCTGTCATGGCGATAGCACTGCCCAACTGTTCCGGCTGCGCCGCGTCGGTTGGTGCCGACAGGTTGCGGTCGTAGTCCCAACCGCTCGCCGACTCTCGGAATACGGCCAGTGTTCCCTTGAAGATCGCAACGTTGCCCGTTGCGGCAATCTGCTCCGTGTTGACCTTCGATGGGTCGGGTGCGACCGGCTTCGATGACTGGGTTGCCCTCCGGCGCGGTGCACCCATCGCGAAGACGATACCATCCGCGCTGAGTGCGACCGACGAGCCGTAGTAGTCGGTTGTCTTTTGCTGTGGCTCCTTGAACATCGCAATCGACTGCCAGCCCGAGCCCGTGTTCTCAAACAGGTAACCCGCGCCTGTGCGGAATATCGAATTATCCGCGGGGCCCAGGCTCGGGTTGCTGCCTTCCCAGACCGCGCTCGTCGCAAGTCGCGTACCGTCCTCGGAGAAAGCGAGCGCGTAACCGAACAGGTCATTGCCGTCTGTATTGGGGGCTTTCACGTAGGCCTGCTGTTGCCAGTTGCCGGTGCCCACGTCTTCGAAGATGTAGACAGCACCTGCGTTGCCGCTGTCGTTACCGTCAGCGCCGTTGACGACGTTCGAGCCACTATCTTCCTGGGGTGCACCCACCGCGATACGCGTGCCGTCGTCCGTGATGGCCACACTGAATCCGAAAATGTCGCCGGCATCACCGTTTGACGGCGTCAGCGTGTCCTCAAGCAACCAGTTACCCGTCTGCTGCGAGAACACAAAGGCGCTGCCGGAACTCGGCGACGCCGATGAGGCGCCAATCACGACGTGCGAACCGTCACCCGAGATGGCTACCGACTTTCCGAAGACATCATTGGGATTACCAGCCGACGACTTGAGGTAGGCCTGTTGCGACCAGATCGCACCGGATCGGACAAAGACGTAGGCTGCGCCGGAGTTGGGCATGCCGTTGTCGAGCGCGTTGCCGTTGACACCCGCGGCGCCACTGTCCTCAAGGTCAGCGCCAACAACGAGCGTGTTGCCGTCGTTACTCAGCGCCACGGCGTTGCCGAAGCGATCACCACCATCGATCGTCGTAGGCTTCAGGTAGGCCTGTTGCTGCCACTCCAGCCCGACACGCTCAAAAATGTAGACCGCGCCCGCGCTGGTCTGGCTGTTGTCGAGCGGATCGCCCGAAAGCTGCGACGATTCCCCGATGGCACCTACAGCCATCGTCGAGCCGTCGGCGCTCAGGGCGATACTCCAACCGAACGAATCGAAATCGTCAGTGTTGCCGGCCTTGAAATAACCGATGATGGCAGCCGGGTCGAGGTTGCCGTCGAGTTGGAAAGGCACCGAGGTGGCCAGCGCGTTGCCGCTGCCGTCACGGCCTTCGACACGCAACACACCGTTGCTGAGATCAGCCGTGACGAGCGACAACGGCGCCGCGGCGGTGTTGCCGGAAACGCCCGTTACGAGATCGACCGCAGTGGACCCAGCATCGTCCGCGTAGGTGACCGCGAAGCTATCGAACGTCGAAGGCGCCTCAATAGCATTCCAGTTGAGCACCACGGAGACGGGATCCGTACCCGGACCGACGGCGAGGCCATCGATGGCGAACGCGACATCAGCAACCGTCACAGCGACCGACACAGGCGCACTCGCGATGCTGCCGTCATTGGCGACGATGTCCACGACGTACACGTTGTCGGCATCGGCGTCGTTGGGCGACTCAAAGTCCTGGGCACTCGCGAATGACAGCGCGCCAGCCGGCGTGATCGCAAACACGCCCGCGTCTGCACCGCCCGCAATGTCGAACGTCAAGCTGTCGTTTTCAGGATCGGTGCCCTGCGCCTGGTACACGACCAGCGTTGAGTTCTCATCGACGCTCGCCTGCCCGGCGGATGTGACCATGGGTGCCTCGTTGACGTCGTTAACGGCAACAATGACGGTCTGCGTGTCGGTGGCACCAGGCACGTCGCTCACCTCAATGACGATCTCGTAGCTGTTGTCGAGACCGGCGTCAGCGGGCGCCTCAAAGTCCGGTGATGTAACGAATTGCAGGTTTCCCGAGTCCGTCAGTGTGAAGGCGCCGGCGTCGGCGCCACCGGTGATCTGATAGGTCAGCGGCCCGCCATTCGGGTCCTGCGCGCTGGCGACAAAGACGTCACCGGTTGTGTTTTCGTCGACGGGTACGCTCACCATGGCCGACGCGAATGCTGGCGGCTTGTTGCCGCCGCCACTATCACAGCCCGCAAGGGCGACGACGCCCAGGGCCACTACAAATTGAATCCTCATTGCTCTGCTCCCATGCGAGATTGATTGCGGAGCGGATTGCAGCGCAGCCAGTCAGGCAGCAGGCACCACCAGTTCTTGCGGGATTCCACGGAACTGTGATGCGGCGCACAGTCGAAAGCGGTTCCTACCGTGACTCAGTGCGTGTTTCGAGAGGTCGGGGGTTTTGCGAAGGGACGTCGCATGCAGGGCGAAGCGGGTCGTCTGCGCTATCGAACGATGGCGTTAAACGTGAGCGTGAACGAGGGGGAGCCGGAGCCACTGTTGGCATTCATGGCGCCTGTGAGTTCGATGCGTACGCCTGTCACGCTGGCGTCGACACCGGTGCCATCCGGTGTTGGCGTGTAATCGAACGGTGCGCCACCACCAGGCTGGTTGCTGAAGCTGACATTGGCGGGGATAAGACTCACACCGCTGGCAACGGCACCATCGGCAAACGCGACCGTGGGCGCAGGCGTGATACGCAATGCCACGTCATCGGGTACCACGTCGGTAATGATCAATGAACCGGCGTCGACGGTGCCGACGCCGTCATTCACGACGGTGATCGTGTAGGCGACTTCGGCACCCGGGATGTCATAAGGATCCGCGGCACCGTTGACGGGATCGGTCAGCGTCGTGACGACCTTGCTGACGCGCAGGTCGGGTAATGCTTGCGTATCGAGACAGACGTCGTCGGCGTGCCAGAAATCAAACGTCGGGCCCGAGCCGTCGAGCTGTCGCAAACGAATCCGGAAACCCGTGTGCCGCGCATTGGCAGGCATCGGGTAGCTGCGCAGAAATACCTCACCGGGCGTACCGCTGCCCGCAAACTGCTCGAGCAACACCCAGTTGCCCCCATCGTCGAGGTACTCGACGAGGAAGTCCTCGACACCATCGGGGTTCTCACTAAAGGCGTCGGCGCCACGCCGAATCCAAAGCGAGAGCGCCGAGAACGCCGGGTCCGTCGTGTCGATAAGGTTCGAGATCACATCGACGGGGTCGCCATTCGTAAACAGGCTCGCGGATGGCGACTGGAAGGTGGCCGCGCTCGTGCCCGCGCTGCCGCCGCCCGAGCTAATGGTCCAGTTCGTCGACAAGCCGCTCGAGAAGTCGTCGCAAGTGCCAACAACCAACGTGTTGCCGGCAGCGCGCTCCACCACGCGCACGTCGTCAATGTGGAAGTAGTCGAAATCGACGCCCGAGCCGCCAACCTGGCGCAGCCGCAGAGCGACAGAGCCGTGCAATGCATCAGATGGCAGGAGCAAACTGTCGTTGAAGACTTGGCCCGGCGTGCCGGCACCTGAGTAAGTTCGCAACGCGCCCCAAGTACCATCGATGCGGCGAAACTCCAGCAGAAGGTCTTCACCGCCGTCAGGATCTTCGCTGAATGCATCGCTGCCGCGGCGCACCCAGATCGTAAGTTCGGCGGCAGGCACCGCAGCATTGAATGCTGGGCTCTGTGCCTCAACCGGCCCGTGCCGCGTGAACAACCCGGTGTTCCCCGAGTTCGAAACGGCACCGCCCGTCGCGAGACCCGCGCGGGTCGTGTTGTTCGTGGTCCAGGGGGCGAGCGTGGCGCGTTCGAAGTTATCCGTGAACAGCACATCGCCAGGCGCCGCCAATGCGGCGCCTGGGAACAGGGCGGCCAACGCGATTAGTGCGCGCCGCCGAGTCTGGCGCTTCAGTCCGGCCATGCTTCATTGCGTTACCAGGATGCCGCCATGTTATGTCGCGCGGACAACTAAGGTGTTGAACGGGCTCACACTTTCGGGCTCTGCCCTCGAAGGCTTCAGGCGCTTGCGGCAGCCGCAGCAGCGCGCCGAAACAGCCAGCCCGAAACAAGCCAGAGCAGCGCGAAGAATGCGGTCAGGACGATCACATCGCGAGGCCAGGCGTTGCCCTCAGTGCCCAGGTTGCCCGCTAGCGCGATGGCGCCAACGACGATCTGCGCGGCTGCGGCTGCGAATACAACGCGCGACATGCCTGCAGGCCGCAGGCGAACCAGGGCGGCGCCGATAACAAGGCAGGCGATCACGCCCGCGTACATGAGGTTGGCGTCATTGTTCTCGCTGCCGATGATGCCTACGGCGCCGTTGATCCAGGCGAGCAGGAACGCGGCCAGCAGGGCGACGGCGGCCGCAAAACGGTAGCTCGCATTGGGTGAGCGGCGAAACGCCAGCGTGATGCCGCCCGCAACGGCGGTTAGCAGCCCGGCTGCGACGCCGTAGTCGGCAAGATTCCAGGCCATTAGTCCCCTCCGCAGTCCTGACGCATCCAGTGTAGCGCAGCCGCGATTACTCGCGCGGCAGCGGCGGCGCAGGCCAGTCGGCGGTGACGTTGGCCTGCACGGGGCGCTCCAGGTAGGTCGAGAGCGTCACGAACGTGTGCGTGGCCACCACACTCTCGAAGGCATTGATACGCCGCAGCAGCGCCTCGAGTGCTTCGGTGTTGGCCAGCCGCACTTTGAGGATCATCGAGGTGTCACCCGTGACCGAATGCATCTCCTCGAGCTCGGGTAGCTCCGATAGCCGGTCGATAGCCTCACTGTGTCCCCAGTTGTTCGTGGCCACGTGGATGAACACGAGCAGCGGGCGCCCGACGGCGGGACCGTCGATAGCGGCGCTGATGCGCCGGACCACGCCGGCCGCCTTGAGCTTTTTCACACGCTCGTGAACGGCCGGTGCGGACAGCCCCACTTCCCGGCCCAGATCGGCGTAACCGCGCGTCGCATCAACCACGAGCGCGCCTAATATTTTTCGGTCCATACGGTCAAGCGAGACGCCGCCTGCCTGCTTGGTCCGAATCCCGTCTGTTTTTGCCATGGATGCCTTTCCCGACCTTGAGTTTGGGGAATACCATTCTGCCAGGTATCTACTTGACCGAACATTTTCTTGCCCAAGCCCGTTTCAACGGAAGGGGACACCATGAAACTTGCCGATTACGACATTGCAGCCGAACGCGGCTTCCTGGCGGATTTCGAACCCGATCGCGTCGTGCTCCCGCACGTACTGCAGCCTATCCGCGAAGCGGCGCTGAATCTGCCGCACTGGCTGCCGTCGGGGCGAATACGCGCCCTGCTCGAGGCGCTGCCCGAGCCCGATATCGAGGCCTTTCTTGTCGATGCCACGGACGCCGAAGCGCGCTTGGCCATGGTGCACTACAGCTTTCTCGTCCAAAGCTATGTCTGGGGCGAGCCCGAAGCGCCGAGTGCGCTGCCGGCGACCCTGGCGCGGCCGATCTGGCAGATCGCCAAACGCATCGGCCAGCAGCCGCTGTTGCCGTACTCGGGTTACGTGCTCGACAACTGGGGCCGCATCGATGACACGGCGGGCTTCGATCTCGATAACGTGACGATGCTGCAGCCGTTCCTGGGTGGCCAGGACGAAGCTTGGTTCGTGCTCATTCATGTGGCCATCGAGGCGCGTGCGGGCGCGCTGCTTGCCGAGTTTCCGGCGCTGCTCACAGCCGCCGAACGACACGATGCCTCGGCGCTCCATGCTGCACTCTCAACGATGAGCACGGTCTGGGACGACATCAACGCGATCTTTGATCGCATGCCCGAGCGTTGTGATCCCTACGTCTACTTCCACCGGGTCCGCCCCTGGATCCACGGCTGGAAGGACAATCCGGCGTTGGGCGCGGGGCTCGTCTACGACGGCGTTGCGGAGACCAACGGCGAACCGCAGAGCTTCCGTGGGCAGACAGGCTCGCAGTCATCGATCGTGCCCGCCGTTGATGCGGTACTCGGTCTCGGACATGCCGACGACCCGCTGCGCCGCTACCTCGACGAGCTGCACATTTACCGCCCGCCGCAACACCGGCGTTTCATCGACGACGTGCGTGCGCGATCAACCGTGCGCGAGGCCGTCAGCAAACTCGGTGATGCGGCCGTCGTCGAGCGCTACAACGAGAATGTCGAGAAGCTTGCACGCTTCCGCTCGCGCCATCTCGAGTACGCGGCGACTTACATCAACAAGCAGCAGCGTGACCACGAGGGCAACGCCGTCGACATCGGCACGGGCGGCACGCCGTTCATGAAGTACCTGAAGAAGCACCGCAACGAGACGCAGGCGCAGTTGTTAAGGGATCGGTTGGCGGTGTAGCGCACCCACAGCGAACACTACTCTGCCCCAAAATGCGGCGCTACGAACGATCGAGCAGCTGCTGCTTGGCAGCTCGAAATTCCGCCTCCGACAAAGTGCCGTTGTTTCGCAGCGATGCGAGCGTCGCGAGATCTGCAACCAGGTCCGGCCCGGGCTCGGTGACGCTTTGAGTGGCGCCGCTACCTCTCGCCGCAAATCGTTCACGCAGGAGGCATATCGCGCCGATCACGGCTGCGCCGACAAGACTAATGCCAAAAACAACCACGAGTTTCTCGGCGGGCAATCCAAAACGTGTATCACTCGAGGATCCCACTAACCGATTGCCAAGCGGACCCAAGACGAAGTTTGTCGATGCGAGCGCGAGCGTCATCCACACCGCGGTGAGTGGACGAATCGGCACCACCAGGGCGAGCGCGCCCATTGCTATCGGTACTGCGATGAAGTTCATGCCACCCCAGTCGTGGTGCCAGGCGGGCGACGCCAACTGCCACACTGCCAACATGGCCATCGCCGCGTACCACAAGTGAACCGAGCGACGATCTCGTGCGACTGGCGAGCGGGCGCGGTGATGACCGGACTGACTACCCAACAAACCCACCAACACCGAAGCCCCCGCGGAGATCAGCGCAGCAATGATGGTGTCATTCATCGCCTCAGAATGCTTCGGCGACGTTGCTGTTGAGGCTGATGATGCCCGCGAACGCGTTGACGAGCTCCGCCATCTCAATGAGTTGGTCCGAACGTTCCTCCATATCGCGCTGAAACCGACTACGCACGGCCGCAAGGAATGGAACAGTCGACGCATTCAACACGAGACGGCCACTCGTATCGATGGGATAGATGATGCCGCCGTGCTTCAGAAATCGCCGGGGTGGTTGGCCTGAGGTCAGCAAGATTCGGTCAAGCGGCAACAAGAGCCGCGCGCCATCCGAATAGTGAATCATGCTCTCTTGACGCTCCAACAGAGCCACATCGAACGCGAGCGGGCTCATATTGACCTTCGGCGGCATGATACGAACGATGCCGTTGTCGACATAGAGGTCTCGTAGCTCGCTGGCGTGTGTGAGTCGACACTCGCCGACGTCATCGTCGAGCAATGGAAACTCGAGGCTACTGCTTGTCGGCTCCTCGAGGTCGTCGAACTTCTCGAGATCGAGCAGATCCGTATCGATCAGCATGATCCTTGGCACGTTGTCTGTCATTTTGGGTTCCTCGCGCATTGGGTCGCGTTAGTTCAGGTGGACGCGACGGTCGGGGTAGTCTTTGTAAAACCAGGAACGGCTGCCTTTGGGACTCATCACACCGACATGCAGCACCCGGCGCCCCATGCCCAGCGAGAGCTCCAGAGCCGGCACCGTGTCCGACAAGTCTCGAATCAGGGCCTCGGCCTGTCGTCGAAGCTCGGAGCTCTTGAAGTCAAAGTCGGCTCCGCAGGCATTGGGGTGATCACTTTTGATGCCGGACGACGCAACGCGCTCGTTGTAGGACATTGGCCGATAGAGATTGCGCAAACGGATGGGCTCGCCGGTCTCGACACGCATCTGGTCCCCGATAGCAAGTACCAGTAAGGCCCAGGGCCACAGGTGAATGGGCGGCACGAAGTCATCGAAGCCCAGTTCCTCGGCAATGTGTCCGTGGTTGGGACGAACCACTTCCTCGACCGAGAAAAACTCGATCCCGTGGTCGTTGAGGTAGCGCTCGAAGTCCTCGCGCTCTCCGGGGAAGTAGTTGCCGGTGATCACAAACGTTGGCGATACGCCAATGGCGTTGCCGGCCTCAATTAACTGGTCGATGCGATCGCTTGCCATCTCTTCCGTGACAAAAAATTCACTCACTGTCTGTCTCCTTTTCGTTCCCTGGGGGAGGGATTAGTCGCTCCAGTCGAGCGACAAATCGGGGTCCGGGCACCGCGGTATCAGCTCGCTTACGTAGCCGAACAACGCCGGATCACTCTCGGGTTTAGCGCGCACCTCGGCCCGCTCGATAAGCGCCAGCCGGCGTCTAATCCGTGTGGGCACACCGTCGTCGATGAGGTCCCAGGCATCGCCGACGGGTGCGTCAAACTGGTCAAAACACTGCAGTGAACACACGCGACGTGAAGCCGTGCGCGACCCAGCCTTGATGGATACGACGAAGCGACGGCGGCCATCGCCCAGCGTCTTCTCGGCGACGCTGGGTAGCGCGCCTTGCGACCCGGCGGCGGGCAGGGCACGAACCGTCAGGAGCTGCAGCTCGTCCCTCAACTCGGGCCTTGCCTCAATGACCCAGATCACATCGATCCGCTTCGGCGCCGATCCTCTGGGGCTGGCTCTGCGGCCTTTCCGTCGTGCGGCCCGCGGAGGTCGCTTGGTGGTCGGCGGGACGTGCTTTCGGTGGTCGCGTATGCGGACGTTTGCAGTTCGTGACTGCCGCAATGCCAGGCCGCCTGCAACGCGCTGAGCGGGATTTCCAGTTGTTCGACTCGTGCGGGGCGCTCGTGCCGTTGCTGCTGTTTGTTTTGCGCGAACGGTCGCGCGTGTCGACGATTGGGTTTTATCAGAACCACGCTCTGCCAACGCGAGCGACGCAACCCGGATGTCGCAGTTGCGAACAAACACGATGTGCTTCGGCAGCAACGGCACAAGCCCACCGCCGTGTCCGTCGGAGAGCAACGTGGCACCATCACTGGAGCGCCAGAATCGAGCCCGCACGAAGTCGTCAGACCACCAGCCACGTTCGATCGCGCAGAGACAATACTCGAACCGAAACGTCGACATTCTTGCGAGCGCGGTTTGAAGCGATTCCTGCGTATCGTGCGTCATCAACCTAAGGACCGGGTCGAGCAGTTCTCGCCGCTCGACGCTATCGAGATCAATGGCACGCCAGTGGTTGGAGGGTTCTGCCGTCAAGAGCGGACGCAGCGGTACGATTCGGGTCTCCTGATAGCTCGCCCCATCCCGGAACACCAGCGCCCGCGTGAGGCCTTTGTAACGCGCTTTCCATGCGGCAAGCCGGGATGCAAATCGCCCCTGCTTGCGACTTTCCGCCTCGACCGTT
The DNA here is from genome assembly GCA_039814545.1 of Pseudomonadota bacterium. Taxonomy (GTDB): domain Bacteria; phylum Pseudomonadota; class Gammaproteobacteria; order Steroidobacterales; family Woeseiaceae; genus CALBPI01. The sequence continues at coordinate 24,381 of JBCCBB010000013.1, read as the reverse complement.
TCAAGCGCAGCGACGATGTCGTTCTTACGCCCCTCCACCAAGAGGCGCTGCTCTAGCTGCGCGACCCGCTGATCCGCCAAGGCCTTTGGCGCGCCCGCCGCGGCGACGAGCGCCTCACCTTTTGCCTCAAGCAACGCATCACTCAGAGCAAGGTAGTGCGCGTATGTGTCGGACGGCGTCACTGTCCCGTCAGGTCGGCTGGACCAGAGCAGGGCTCGGGCATCAGCCACCTCCGCATCGGCATCATCAACACTGGCAGCAGGGATCGCGCCGAAAAGAGCGGCTTCGTAGGCGTCAACGAGCGAGTCCTCGCGTTGCGGTACGGGAATGCTGTCGTTTGGTTGCAAGAGCGGATTGAGCAGCCAGCGTGACGTGCTTTCAGCGATTGACTCGATATTTCGATCGGTGATGTCCAAGACGTCGCGCTGGACGCCTTCTTCACCCGCGGCGCGAGCCTGGACTTGCTCGTGCATGATGCGCAGCGGCGCAAGCGCATCAGCCACTCTGAAACCGTCAACACCAATACTCTCGATGGCGGTTAGGTAGCGCTCCCCGCGCCTCGCGTTGACAGCGGAAGCCGGGCGCAATCCCTCCGCGGCAGATACCGCTGCGATCAACAGCATCCGAGACGCGTCGAACCATAGCTTCTCGTCGAGCCCTGCCACACTTACACCCAGTCTTCAGGTTTCGGAAACGCCTCAAAGTCGGGGTTCGGAGCCTTTTTGAGAAACACACTGGCCATGGCGATAAGAAACGTACCCTCCATCGTGATCTCGCCCTCGGTCTCAGCTCTTGAGGTGTTCACGCGCACGGTCTTGCCCGTCTTCTTGCCGCCGCCGCCAAAACCCATAAAGCGAATGCCGCCCTTCGCCGAAGAGGTGAGTTCTTCACGACGCGCCATCGACTTGATTGCGCTAGAGCGCAGTTTGAGGTTCTTAACGAAGTACGCCGTCGTTGGGATCGCGCGGAGCAATCCATCAGCCGGTGGTTTTTTGCCGTCTGACAGATTCGCAATCGCGAGAACAGGGTCCAGAGACTCTCCACTGTCGGGTTCGAAGGTGGTGTAGGCCCGGGACTGCAGGAAACCAAGATCGAGCCAGGGTCGATCGATAATCCCCTGAACGATCTCGAAGGAAATAGTGAAGGTGTCGCTCAGGAATTCCCGCTCGAAGGTCTCTTTCCCTTTTCCACCCTTGGCGGACCCGAAGAGGCCGAAACTGGGTACAGCGAGCCCCGCAGAGCCTGATTTACTTTGCGACTTTTTGAGCGCCTTGAAAGCCTTGCTGGTGTTGGTGATCGTCACCGCGACGCCCTTGGTATCGAGCACGCCGTTGGGTCGCAGCGCCGTGTACAGCGCCGACTCGGACTGCAGCGAAATGCCCGCCTCGGTCGCGACCAGCGCAGCATCAATTCGATTGCCCTCGAATCGCTCCTTGAGATTGCTCAGGTACTTCGGCATGCCCATACGGGACAGCGTTTCGATACGAGCAATCACAGACTCGACTTGCGACTTGCGGCCTTGTGACTCCCAGCGCGCGAGCGATTGCTTAATTCTCTTGCGCAACAAAGAGGCCCGCTTGGGGCCATTCGGATCGTTGGGGCTGATCTTCGCGATCTGATCCAGGGCAGCCAGCTCCACGAGCTCGTGCTTCGCGCGCAGCGCTTCGTACAGCTGCATTATTGGCGTGGGCTGGCTGATCTGGTTGGGATCACTGACCACATCGCCAAGATCGGCGCCGTCCTCGAGTATCGATGCGAGATCGATCTCCTCCGACGGTTGGGCGGCGGCGGCAAGCAAGTCCTCGGGATTGCCCGAGGCTTCGTCTGCCTCGACGATGTCGGGCGCCGTTGCTGGCTCCCGAAACAGCAGCGCACGAGCCTTATCGAGCCGCTTCTGGTCAGCATCACTGATTTGATTGTCGACCACGCGGCAATTGAGCAACACAGACTCGTAGATCTGCGACACCTTTAGTCCGCTTGATACGAGCGCGGTGAGGTCAACCTCGTCTCTACTGTCTTCAGCGGTCTTCTGAATCGGCGCGCCCAGCGTCGGCACGCCATCAACCAGCGCGGCGAATCCCACTGCAGAACGCCACAGGTCATTCGCGTCGAACAGCTCTTTGCCTTCGGCATCCGTATTGTCGACGGGCTTGGCCTTGTCGCCAATGCGCATGAAGGCTGCCAGGTCCGGACCAAACGGAATGGCGGGCAGGAAATAGCTGAACATGAACTCGTCGTTGCCGCCCTTCTCAACGACGGCTTGGATCTCTGAGTACAACAAATCCATGAGTTGCTTTGAGGTGAGTTTCTCGATGCTGTCGGCCATGCTAGGTCTCCCTGATTCGTATCGAAATGAAGCCCGTTCAGCACGTCGGGGCGATGGTGGCGACGAGCGCCCTGGTAGTGACATTCAGGTACGGCTGGTTTTGGTCCAGACGCGCACTGCAGCTGGTGTTCGAGCCGGCGCAATCAGCCAGCTGGACGGAGTAGGCGACCCGCATTCGTTGCAGGTGGCCGGTCGTCTCGGGCAATCGGTCGATGCTGCAAATGCCGCCGTCGGGCGCCGAGAAGATGACAGTGCGAAACCCATTGCCCACTTCTCGATTGCCGAGCATCACGGGAATGACCACTTGCACCGCGCCGCGACGGTTCGTGTACATCGCGTAGCCCTGGGCATCGGCACCCGGTCGTCGCTCTTGGTTCAGATAGAAATCGATCCGACCAGCGACGCTTGAGACGCGCTCACTCAGACGAATGGAAAAGGTCTTGGCCGCGATGGACTCTTTGCGCTCACATCGGCTGGTCTTCGCCTGCCACTTGAAGTTACCGGGGCACGCTGGCACCTCGGGCTCCGGCGGCACATACGGCTGGTCGTCCTCGGTCTCCGGATCCGCGTCGTAGCTGCCGGTCGTTGGCGGCGTCGGTTCGCGCATGAACTCAAGCACCGCAACAGCGGCACTCACCAGCGCAGCCAGAACTGTCAGCGTTGCAAGCCACTTGCCTTGCCCCGGTGTCATCGCAAGGACTCCGCGTAAGCTCGGCGCCGACCCTGATGGGTCTTCATGGCTGGACCTGCTGCGAGCGAGCGCGGTCCGTCAACGCGTTGCGCCCCTGGGCCGACACCTTGATGCTCGCATTGACTTCCTCCAATGCCAGGACCTGGCTGCGCGTCCACGTCGGTGGCGCAGGACGGCCCAGGTAACCGTTCTTGGAAAGAACTGCGAGGTTCGCGAGCAGTTTGTTGAGGTCCGAGCTCAACTGCTCGATTTCGGTCGATTGCTTGGCAATCGTCTGCGCCTTGAACCAGGCATTGGCCGCGCCTGACATGCCGGACACAGTTGCGCAGGCGACACAGGTCAACATGTAAAAGCGCAAACTTCGGTGCCAGTCGGGTGTGGCGTCCTTTCTGGGCGAATGCAGAATCCACCCGACCAGAAAGACCACGAATATGCAGACGCCAGCTGCGCCGATCGCGGCGAGCCGGACGAGTGTGTCTAAGAAAGTTGCGTCACCCATTGGTCGTATCCCCTGCTGTCATATCCGCAATTGCGCCGCGCCGATCGCGACGATGGCTTTTGCTTGAAGGCTTTGGCACAACACGGCCTCGCATGCGGTTGCGAGCCTCGTTTGAGCTATCGCCCAGAGGCTGTCCTCATCGAAATCTGATGCGGCTCGCGCCAGGTGCTTTCGCCAGTCGCGTCCGACGTGAAGCTGGCCGGAACATGTGTCGAATCGATTGACCGTCGAATCAAATCCCGATACGCGGAAGCGAGACTCAATAAAGTCGCCGATGTCGCGCGGATCCCAGGCGAAGGGAATGGCAAAACAGTCGTCTGCGCCCGGGCGAATGAGACCCAGATTGTTGGCAATGCCGCTCTTTGCATTGAACACGTTGAGTCGGCTCTCAAACCTGCCGGCCCAGACGCCATCAAAGCGAACGATGGTCTTGTTAAGCGGCTTGACGACTCCCACGATGACACCCTGGTTCATAGAGTTTTCCCACGGCCGCGACATTTCGCGGCGTCGGAACAGACGCTAGATGGAGACCGTGTGCGCGAGCGTGGGAATTCGCGTGGTAATTTGAGTTCAGCAGGCGGGGAGGATGCAGATGGACGGCCTCAGCCCTCAGTTTCAGTTGTTTGGGACGTTTCAGGTGGCGCGCGGCGGCAGCCCGGTCGCACTACCTAAGTCTCGGAAAACGCGAGCACTACTCGCTTATTTGGCCTGCACAACCCGCAGGCAGGAGCGCGACCGCCTGGTCGAGTTATTTTTTCGTGACGTCAGCGACCCGAAGGCCGCGCTTAGATGGAGCCTGAGCAGGCTTCGCGCATCATTGGGTAAGGATGCCTTCGAGTCCTCGCACGGCGCACTCGCCCTGTCGCCGTTTCCCGCATGTAGTGATTTGCGCGATCTCGAAGTGGCGGTTGAGACAGAGGCCCGCCCGGAAACGCTCGCCAAAGTCGCAAACCATGCGACGCCTGAGTTTCTCGAGGACCTGAGCCTTCCGAAGCTCAATGAGTTTGAAGCCTGGCGGGCCACGCAGCGCGTACGCTGCAATCATCTGCTGACCCAGGCACTCACGCGTTTGGTTCGCCAACAACGAGGGGATATCGCCTCTATCGAGCACGCCCGGCGACTGGTTCGCACCAATCCGGCGTCCGAGCAATCGTGGGCGTTGCATGTAGAAGCTCTGATCGCGGTCGGCGAGTATCGCGAGGCCAAGCGTGTCATGCGTCTGGCCATCGATGAGCTCGATCGATACGGCGTGCCATTTAGCGGCGAGCTCGCGGCACTGTCCGCCACGCTTAGAACAGGCGCATCGGGATCCATGCCATTTGCGGCCCCAGCGAGCCAGCCCAGAGTGGCGGTTACTGCCTGCCAGTGCGCCGAGGAACAGAACGAGCAAGGCCGCCAGGTCACCGAAGTGCTCTACCGAGCGGCAAGCGTTAACAAGACACTGACCGTGGTGGCACCCGCAACGGCGAGACAGGTGTCGACCCGCTCCGGCGGCAGCGATCCTAGTGACGGCGCGGAGTTGTCGCTGCACTCGGCAACCTATGGTGACCCGGATACCGGTGATGTCATCGTGTCAGCCCAACTCGTGGACGCATATAGCGGTGATTGCCTGTTCTCCTGGCGCTTGCCCATCAACGCGCCGGCGGGCGACAGTTTAGCGCTGGCCGTCGAGCAGTTTTTCAGTGCACGTTTTGAGATCGACCTGCCCATCGCGATGATCGCTCGCTGTCAAAAGGCGCAGCCCGAGGAAGCCAGCGCACTCGACGACTACTTGCTCGCGCTGCCTCGGATGTTCACACCTGAAGGATTCGACCCATCAGGTGCTTGCACGTTGCTCGAGCGCGCGCTCGCAAAAAACCCCTACTTTGGCCAGGCTTCGATTGCGCTCGCACTGGTGCGAACGTTCATGCCTGGCTTCAACGACAACGACGATGCCATCGCCGCAACGCTTTCCTACGCACGACGCGCAGCGGAAACCAGTCAGGACGACGCCTTTACACTCGGCATCGCCGCAATAGTCATTGCTCAGTACTCGCGGGACTTTGAAACCGGTATGCACATCGCGCGGCGAGCGCTTTCTATTAACCCGTTCTCGGTCATGGCCGGTCTATCCGCGGCCTATGTCGCGCACTTCGCCGGTGACGACGAGGCAGCGACGGGGTACCTGGATCGCGTTGACGCTTGCGCACCAACCGACCCCATTACGTTCTTCAGCCACACGTGTCGGGCAATGATCGCCTATCAGGCAGAGCGATGGGGCGAGGCTCTTGCATGGGCCACGCGCGCGCTCGGGCAAAATCCTGGTTTTGTCATCGCACAGCGTTATCTCGTTGCGAGCCTTGGACAGCTAGGGCATGCGGCAGAGGCGCAACAGCAAGCGGTCAAGCTCGTTCAAATTGACTGCTCCGAGACGCTGGACTTCTTCAAACGCCGAAGTACCTACGTTCAGCCGCAGCGACGAGATCGCCTGTGCGTCGGCCTCGAACTTGCGGGCGTTGCGTAGTTCGAACCTGCCTACAGCCGAAACACCGGTCAGTAGTTTAGAGGGCACTGTCGCCGTGTTTGTCGCATCGGGCCACGAGCGACTCCAGGTCATCCAGCAGCGTGTAGCCGACGCCGATCTCGACGGCCTTGTCCACGTGCTCGCACGCCTTATCCATAGCGCCAGCACCCATGTCGAGCTGGGCCAGAACGAGGTGGGGGCCGCCGAGCTCGTGAATGGATAGCGAGCGCTGGGCTTCTTCGCGCGCTCGATCGGGCTGGTTCATAGCAACAAGTATTCGCGCTCTAGTGTCCGCTATGTCGGCGAGAAAGACAGACCGCATCTCGTCGTCTTCTGGCAACAGCTTCTGTGCAGTCTCCAGCGCCTCCATTGCCGATTCGTTCGATTCGCCCCTGCGGAGCACCTGCGCAAGCGACTCGTAGGCACGCCAATCGGCAGGATCTGAGGCGATGGCCTCTCGAACAATAGCTTCCCCGCGATCGAGTTCTCCACCTAAAGCCAGAGTCCAACCTTCAGACACCCTGTCCTGTTGGTTTCCCGTGAGCAGATAGAGCGCGCCATAGGCTCTCGCAGACTCGATGTACTCCCCGCTGGCGTGGTGGGCGAGAGCGAGTGCGTTAATCGCGTCCTGATTGAGGGGATCGCCCGCAAGGCAGCGTTGTAATCCAGCGGTTTCCAGCGGCCGTTCTCTCCGTTGCCACCGAACCGACAGCAACACCAAGTGACCCCAGCAAACACCCTCGTCTATAGCAATCGCTTTCCGGATGTCGGCGACACCTTCTTCGTAGCGATTAAGGATCACAAGCGCACGACCCCTCAGAATGTAAGCGCCGGCGAGTTCGTTCCCCGGGCTGTCCGAATCGATGCACTCCATGGCGATTTCGGCTGTATCCCCGAATCGCTTTTCGTTGTTTGCCACGAGGACTCGATCCAGCCACGCATCACTACAATCAGCCGCGGCATCGCCCGAAGCCCAAAAACACAGAACCAGCGTCAGGATAACTCGATGCACGAAACGCTCCCTTGTTCACGCCAACACGCACTTCCCAAGCCCGAGACACTAGCGCAACCATGAGCCGCTACAAAGCGCGAACAAGCAACACCCAGTTGCTGCCATCGTTCGCCCAGCCGTCCTTCACCATGGGCCGTGACGCTCGCTCGACGTAACCACACCGCTCGTAAAGCCGGCGCGCACCCGTGTTGGCGTCGGAAACGATGATGCTGAGCCCGTTGCAACCACTCTGCCGCGCGATGCGCGCAGCGATATCGAGCAGCGCGGTGCCGTAGCCCTTGCCACGGTGCTCGGGGTAGGCGGCCAGCACGTTGACGTACCAGGTGCCCACAGCGAGGTCCTCGAGCTGCTGCAGCGGCACAAACATCCCGGGCATGTCGTCGTATTCCGCGGGACTAGCCGCTGCCCTTAGCGGATAACCAATGACGGCGGCGCTCGCCCGCCCGCTGTCCTCACGTAAGACAGTGTTGCGGTGCGAAAAGCTGCCGGACTCGCGGCGCGCACGAGCGCGGCCGATGTCCCAGACAGACTCGCCGTCCTCGGCGATGCTCGACCAGAGGTACACGGGCATGCCCTCGCCGGCGAAGTTCACGAGCTCGGCCATCTCGTGGTCGTCCGCCAGGGTCGCACGGCGATAAGGAACAGGGAACGACTCGGCGCCTGCGCGCAGCGACGCGGGGGCGATCATGAGCGCACCTCCCCGCCCGTCAGGTTGCTCGAGTCGTCGGGCTCGGACACGTCACGCCAGAGCAGCATGTCGCGAACGCGCGCCGAGGCGCCGTCGCAGAACCCGGCGGCAGGCTCGTAGCCCTCGGGGTTGCGGAACGTGCCGAACAGGATGTCGAAGACGGGCAAGTCAGCGTAGTTGTAGCGGTGTACGCCACGGGCGTGATGCACCGCGTGACTCTCGGGCCGTTGCACGAAGTAACCGAGCCAGCGCGGCGTGCGGACGTTCGCGTGTTGGAAGATACCGAGGAACATTGCGACGAACAGGAACAGCGTAATCGCATCGGCACTCAAGCCCACACCTAGCGCGAGCGCGAGGCTGCCCATGAACGTGAAGCCAACCATGTCGAGCGGGCTGAAGTAGAACGCACCGAACGTGTCGATACGTTCGGCGCTGTGGTGCATCTGGTGGAAGCTGAGCCAGAGCGTTGGGCTGGCGTGCATGGCGCGGTGCCAGGCGTAGAGCAGCGCGTTGTAGGCGAGCAGGCCAACGATCGCACCTGGCACGGCACCCATGTGGCTAAGGTCGAGAAGCTGGTATCGCGTGAGCGATGCGTCCCAGAGCAGCGGCAGGTAGGACGAGAGAAAAAAGTAAACGGCAAACGACGTCAGAGCGCGAACGTGCCAGCCACGAATGGTCGGCAGGCGGCGCGCGGGCGCGAGCGCTTCCCACAGCATGATTGCCGCGTAGAGCGCGAGCACGCCAAGCGATATGGGGTCCAGAATCAATTCAATGGGGGTAGGCATTTTGGGGCTCCTTTCCAGTCTCCCGGCGGCCCTACAGGACCGACCAGTTGGTAGGAAATATGCTAATTTTGGGCCCTGCAACGATCTAGTGGACGCGCGGTACTTTTTTCGTTTTTTCTGCGTTTTCTGTTTTTTATTAGTAACTTGCGGGGCCGGTCTCGCACGCGAAAAGCGACCGGCTGGTGGGCTCCCAGAAAAAACCAGACGGTAGGTACAGTAATCATGTCGACAAAAGGCGAACGCACCCGCGAATCGATCCTCTCGACGGCCGAGTCGCTGATCCTGAGCAACGGCTACTCGGGCACCTCGATCGACCAGATCATCGGCGAGTCGGGTATCACCAAAGGCGGCTTCTTCTACCACTTCGACGGCAAGAACGACCTCGCGAAGCACCTCGTGATGCGTTATCTGGAGCAGGACGAGGTGTTCTTCAGCGGCCTGTTCGAGCGCGCCTACGAGCTCACAGACGACCCGCTGCACCAGATGCTCATCTTCGTGAAGCTGCTGGCCGAACAGATGGCCGAGCTGCCGAGCACGCACCCAGGCTGCCTCGTGGCCACCTTTACCTATGAGTCGAACCAACTCGACGAAGATGTCCGCGAGCTGACTGCGGATGGCGTTTTGTCGTGGCGGACCCTGTTCGCGAACCAGCTCGAGAAGGTCACCGCCGCCTACCCCATGCGCGCCGAACAGTCGGTCGAGACTCTGGCCGACATGCTCACAGGGCTCATCGAGGGCGGCATCCTGTTGTCGCGCTGCCTGGAAAACAAGGACTTACTGCCGGGCCAGCTCATGCAGTACCACGCCTATCTCAAGCTGTTATTCCAGCCCTAGTGCGACATTTCACTTTATCTATCGCGACCATTCAGAACATTCATTAGCAGCGCCGGCGTTGTCCCTCTAATGTTCAGGTCTCTCAACCCCACCCAAAGAGGCTTGGATCATGAGTGCAAACATGGATGGCGACATCAGCAAGTGCCCGGTTGTGGGCATTCACCGACACACCGCCGCGGGCGCGCTGGCCAATGACGATTGGTGGCCAGAGCAACTCAACCTCAAGCTGCTCGCGCAGCATTCGGAGCGCGTGAACCCGCTCGACCCGGGCTTCAACTACGCTGAAGCCTTCAAGACGCTGGACCTGGGCGCCGTCAAAGCCGACCTCACGGCGCTCATGATCGATTCCCAGGACTGGTGGCCCGCAGACTACGGCCACTACGGTCCGTTCTTCATCCGCATGGCCTGGCACGCCGCGGGCACCTACCGCGTCACCGACGGTCGTGGCGGCGCAGGCGCCGGTCAACAGCGTTTCGCACCGCTCAACAGCTGGCCCGACAACGGCAACCTCGATAAAGCGCGTCGCCTGCTCTGGCCCATCAAGCAGAAGTACGGCCGCAAGCTTTCCTGGTCGGACCTGCTCGTTCTCACCGGCAACGTCGCGCTCGAGTCAATGGGCTTTAAGACCTTCGGTTTCGGCGGCGGTCGCGAAGACAGCTGGGAACCGGAAGCCGACGTCTACTGGGGTCCCGAATCCGAATGGCTGGGCGACGCCCGCTACTCCGGTGACCGCGATCTTGCCGACCCGCTGGGCGCCGTGCAGATGGGCCTCATCTACGTGAACCCCGAAGGCCCCAACGGCAACCCCGACCCGGCAGCCTCAGCGCACGATATTCGCGACACCTTTGCGCGCATGGCCATGAACGACGAGGAAACTGTCGCACTCGTCGCCGGCGGCCACACCTTCGGCAAGGCGCACGGCGCGGGCGATACCGCGCATGTTGGCGCGGAACCCGAAGGCGCGCCGCTCGAAGCACAAGGCTTGGGCTGGCAAAACAGCATGGGCACGGGCAAGGGCGGTGACACGATCACAAGCGGCATCGAAGGCGCCTGGACCGAAAACCCCACCGCCTGGGACAACGGCTATTTCGACAACCTGTTTGGCTTCGACTGGGAGCTCGTGAAGAGCCCAGCCGGCGCGCACCAGTGGGCGCCCAAAGACGGCGCCGCGTCGGACCAGATCCCTGACGCACACGACCCAGGGACACGCCATGCACCCATGATGACGACAGCCGACATGGCCATGAAAGTGGACCCGGCCTACAACGCGATCTCGAAGCGCTTCCACGAGAACCCCGACGAGTTCGCGGATGCCTTCGCACGCGCTTGGTTCAAACTCATGCACCGCGACATGGGCCCGGTTGAACGCTACCTGGGCCCCGAAGTGCCCAGCGAAGAGTTGCTCTGGCAGGACCCGGTCCCCGCCGTCGACCATGCATTAGTGAATGACGCAGACATCGCGCAGCTCAAGCAGCAGATCGCTGACACGGGTCTTTCGGTTTCCGAACTCGTGCGTGCGGCCTGGGCATCAGCCGCCAGCTACCGCGACTCCGACAAGCGCGGCGGTGCCAACGGTGCTCGCGTGGCACTGGCGCCCGCCAAGGACTGGGCTGTGAACACGCCCGACGAACTGTCCCGGGTACTCGGCCAGCTCGAGTCGGTGCAGACCGCATTCAACGGCGCGCAATCGGGCGACAAGCGCGTCTCGCTGGCCGACCTCATCGTGCTGGGCGGCAGCGTCGGCATCGAGCAGGCGGCCAAAGCCGCGGGCCACGACATCGACGTGCCTTTCACGCCCGGTCGCACCGACGCGACGCAGGAACAGACCGATGTCGACTCCTACGCCGTGCTCGAACTACGCCAGGACGGCTTCCGTAACTACGAGGCCGAGAATGCCGCGATGCCCGCGGAAGAAGCGCTCGTCGACAAGGCACAGCTGCTTACGCTGACGGCACCCGAGATGACGGTTCTGATCGGCGGCCTGCGCGTGCTCGACGCCAACGCAGGCGGCGCCAGCGAAGGCGTGCTCACGGATCGGCCGGGCGCGCTCACGAACGACTTCTTCGTGAACCTGCTCGACATGGCGACGCAGTGGCAGCCCGTCGACGAAGACCGCAAGGCCTTCATCGGCACGGACCGCGAAACGGGCAAGCTCAAATGGCGTGGTTCGCGCGTCGACCTCGTGTTCGGCTCGCACTCACAGCTGCGCGCCTTCGCCGAGGTTTACGCCGAAGCAGACGCCGAAGAGAAATTTGTGCACGACTTCGTCGCCACCTGGGTCAAGGTCATGGAGCTAGATCGCTTCGATATCTAGGCCTGATCGGAAGACCTCGTCCCAATGAAAAGGGCCCCAACCGGGGCCCTTTTTTGTGGTGTGTGCGACGCGCGCATACAGGTATCCTCTGGCTTCGCGCGTCAGGGACTGAAGCCAAGACTCATGCTGGGATGGATTTGTGTTGCCGTCGGGCTAATAACGCTCTACGCGTTGCGTTTACTGCGCGCCGTTTTGTCGATGCCGTTTCCCGTACTCACCCCGAGGTTTGCAGAACGACCTGAGCCCATCGCATTCGGTGGCATTGAAGGGCTTGACCGGATGGCGCCGGAGTTCGCGAAGCACAGTCTGGCAGGCCCCACCTGGATCACCTACGACGCGGACTCTCCAGCGATACCGGAATCCTGTGGCTTCGCGGTTTATGTGTCCGAAGACGGTCACACCGTCGTTTGGGTGAATCCAACTGTCGACACGCAGATGGTCGACCGCTACCCCACGTTCCTGACGTCAAGGCTTGCGGATGGACGATTCGCAGTGACGCAGCTGACAGACCCCTACTTCAAAGCTGTCGATGACCCACGCATGCCCTCCCAGCTCATAGCGGCGGACGATATCGAGTCGTCCCTATCCGCGCACCGCGAGTTTGTGGCCTCGTTCGATATGGAAACGCTCCCCTGTGGCCGGCCGGAAGATGTTTTGGCGTTTGCAGGTCAGGAACTCAACGGCATACGGACTCGGCTCATTGAGCAGGGCATGGTGCAGATTGAGGACGGGGTCGCGCGCCCGTCAGTGGGGTTCGCGCTCAAGCTCCTGTGGCACATAAACCGTCGGCCCCTGCCGGAACCGCGAGCCGACGCACCACCACCAGTATCAACGAGTCAGCTCGCCTTTCTGGGAGAAACACTGGCCGCCGTCTCCGAGCGAGGACCGTCGCAGTCCAAGCAGTGGTTGCTGCTCGGAACAAGCTCCCTACTATTCGTTGTTGCGGGATGGCCGTTGTTTGGTTTGGATACCGCTGTCGCCCTGCTTGCCGTTGTGTTCTTACACGAGGCTGGTCACTGGTGGGCGATGCGGCGATTCGGGTACGGCAATCCGCACATCACACTGCTGCCGCTACTAGGTGGCGTCACGATTGGACATGAGAATGAACCCAACGCTTTCCGCCGCGCCTGGGTGGCGCTTGCCGGTCCCTTGCCCGGCGTATTGCTGGGCGGTTTGTTGCTCGCCGTTCTAGTTCTGACACCCGATGCTCTGCCTGCTGATTGGCGCCAACTGATCATCTACCTGGCCGTCATGCTGCTTATCGTCAATTACCTCAACGTACTGCCCATTCCGCCGCTCGACGGAAGCCATGTTGTGCAGGCCATTGTGCCGCCCGGCTGGCTGTTTCTTCAGGTCTTACTAGTCGCGGTCGGTGCCGTTGCCGGAGTGGTCGTGGCCTGGTGGCTCGAGTTTTGGCCGCTGGCCCTTTTTGGCGTGTGGCAACTCTGGGCTTCGAAATCGATGTGGCGGCTCAATCGGTTACTCGTTGCGCTCGCGGCGGAACGGCCCCCAACGACAGGGACTCGCGAAGCGTTCCGATTGTGGGTCCTCGAGCAACTAGAGCAGCGACTCGGCCCGCCCGCTGAACCCATCCAGCGGCTGGGGCTCGCAAACCAGCTGTCTGCAAGCCTGCGTTTCCAGCCGATGAGCTCCAGGGAACGTGTCGGCATAGGCGCTGTATACAGCGCTTTGCTCATCTTTCCGGGCTTATTCGCCGTTGACTATTTTTTGCCGATCCTCTGAGCGATTTCGATTCGCTACGCCTCTAGACTTAAGAACTCTCGCCGCGTCTTCGGCCCAAAGGTCAGATGGTGCGGGTCACGCCGATCGGCGTAGTGGTCCCGACGCTGTGACACAACGTCGTTGGCCATGGCCTCCTTAACCTCTTCGAGCGGTACCGGGTAAGGCTTGAGCGCGTTAAGCCCGAAGATCTTCCTACGCAGACCCGGCGTCATCTTGGCGTAGCCATTCTGCTCCCGCACGTCCTTATCGATCTGGAAGCTGCGGAACGCCTGGATCTGATCCTGCGGTGAGCCGTACCAGATCGAGTCTGTACCCCAGAGCACGTTGTTCTCGCCCAGGTGCTTCACAAGCTTGCCCATCGTGTGCGCCGCGCTATCGAGGTCGCGCGTGAGCCCACGCCAGGTGCTGCCCAGCTCGGCGAACACGTTGGAGTTGTGATCGAGCCCAGCCTTCTCGACGCTGGCGATCAGACCATCAATGCCCTCGTTGCGATTGGGGGCGTAAGGGCCCTCCGCCTGATTCGGTACCCAACCTGAGTGATAGATGAGGAAATTTACATCCGGGTACATTTTCGCGACGGGCCCGATGTCAGTGCAGAGCGAATGCTCGTAACTGCGCCGACCGAACGGGATGCCCTTGTGAAGGCAGATGTTTTTCACGCCGAGCTTGCGCGCCTTTTCGATGAACGCGAGCCCGACGTCGTCCGTCAGGTAGAAGCCTTTGCCGTCGGGCCCCCACTGCGTGTAGGTCTTCCAGGCCGAGACACCGTACTTCTCGGCCAGCTCGTCCATCGCGTCGAGGTCGCCTTCCTGGTTCGGGTTCACGCGGCCGTGCACGAGCAGACGGTGCGTGCCGTCAAGCTCGTCGACAATCTGCTGCGTGGCGCGCGCCTCTTCGGCTGTTAGTGGTTCGTTATCGCGGCGTGACGGCACGAATGACAACACCATCATGTCCGTGTCGGCGTCGAGGAAGACGTCTTTGACGAAATCGTCGGCGCCCAGGCAGCGCATGTAGTCGCGGCTGACGTAGTCGTGTTTGCTGCAATCCGCCTTGCGGGCAGCAGCGACGCTTGGCGGCACGTAGTGGCCCTGCACGTCGAAGATAAACTCCTGCTTACCGAGAGCGTCATCGGCAGCGGCATTGTCGAGACCACTCTCGCGTGCGAGCTCGAAGTAGCCCGCGCGCTTGCCGGCTTTGGCATTGGCGTCGTTGATGGCGAGCAACGTTGTGGCCGCACCGGCGGCGCTGATCAGAAACTCGCGACGGTGCAATCCCGTACGTTTCGCATTCTCGGTCGCAGCTTCCTGAGCCAGATCGTTCGCGTGCTCATTGCGCGGTTCGAGCGGGATCGGCGCGTACTCGGCGTTGCTCGTCGAATCGAGCTTGATGGGAAGGCGGCGGCCTTCCGGGTCAAAGCGGTAGGTCATGCGGTCCCCCTTCGCATTTCACTCCTTGGCCAAACCAGTGTGGACCTCGAAGTCGGAGCTGTCACCTGCGCGCGCAAGTCATTGAAAGCGCGATGCGACGGCCGAAGGCGTTGCCGATGACGATGTCGACTTCTACCTCTGGCGCAGTGTGCCCTGGCGCGTGCCTGGCTCCCGCGGCACCTATGACACCTGGCGCGTTGACGGCGTACTCTATGCCGACGTCAGCAGCTGGCGCCTCGTCGTCACGGCCACCTGCTCACGCTGGCAGCCTGATGAGTCCGACGTCGATGCGCGCGACATCCCATTGCCGGAGCTGTCGACCCAGCGTTAGCGCCGCTTCGGTCTACTTAGGCCTCGTCATCCCTATCACGCGTCGGGGTGCGCGCCCGAGTAACTCGGGCAGCCGATTCACGATGGGCACGTTGTCCTTGCGCAGCAGCTCCCAGTGACCGAAAGAAAACGGCGAGAAGTGGAGCAGGTCGCAGAGGTGGGCACCCAGGCGGGCCAGGATGCCCGGAATCGGGATCGCGAGCGCACGCCCCGTGCGCTGAAGCGCGCGCAGGCCGCGGATGTAGTCCTTGAAGCGGTGCGCCTCGGTGCCGCCAAGCTCAAAGACTCTCGACTGCGACAGATTCAGCGCGCCCGCCTCGGCCGTTGAAAGCTGCATGAGCGCCTCGCCGACGTCGTGCGCGCAGCACGCCGCGATGAGACCCTGTGCATCGGCGGGCGCAGCAAAGACGGGTAATCGCGCGACGCCCCGCAGCCAGGCCGCACCGAAACCACCCTCGCCATCCAGCAGCGACGGCCGCACGAGCATCCAGTCACCGCCCGCGTCTTGAACTGCCTGCTCGCCGCGGCGCTTGCTGGTCAGAAAGCGGCTGCGGTGCGGGTGCGCAAGCCCGAGCGCCGACACATGAACAAACCGCGTGCCCGCGTCGGCGCAGGCACGCGCTATGGCTGCAGGTGCTTCGTGGTGCACACGTTCGTAGGTCTCATGCCTGCGCTGGCGCAGGATGCCGACGCAATTCAGGATGGTGTCGAAATCGGCGGCCATCGACTGCCAGTCGTCGGTCGCCGTCATGCGATCGAGCTGCACGGCGCGCTCTAATACACCATCGTCGCGCTCGCGCGGGTGTCGCGTGCCGATGGTGACATCAACGCCTGCACCCACGAGCGCCGCCACGGCATGCCGCCCGATAAATCCGTTTCCGCCGAGAACGAGGACGCGACTATTCACTGCTCTCGATTTTGTCACAAAGCAGTAACTCCCTCGTCACCTTCGGGCAATGCGGACGCGCCTGCCGACTCGATCGGCTACGATGCGTGTATGAGAATTCTGGCCACACTGCTGGCCGTCGTGATGACGGTTGGCTCAGCGGCGCATGCCGAAGCACCTCGAGCGCTGACCGCCAGCGACACGGTCGGCGATGTCGATATGCCGAGCTGGACTGTCCGGTGGTGGCAATGGGCGTTTTCGATGGACCAGCGCCAGAGCCCCGTGCGTGATCGCACGGGCGCGCAATGCGCCCTCAATCAGTCGGGCCCCGTCTGGTTCCTGACGGGCGGCTTCGGCGTTGACCAGGTCATTCGATACTGCACCGTGCCCGCAGACTGTTACCTGTTCTTCCCGCTCATCAATCTGCTCCAGGCACCGGGCGATCAGGAGGGCGTCACCTGCGAACAGGTGCAGCAAGCCGTGACGTTTCGCAACACCGGGATCATCAATGTCTGGCTGCGCGTCAACAGCCACAACCTGGGCGACTCGGTCGTGTTGCTGTCGTCACCCGACTGCTTCGATCTGACGGCGCGCAGGACACGCGCGATGGTCGGCCCAACGACGGCATTGTCCAGGCCGTCGAATAGGTGTTGACGGTTGAGGCCGAATAACATGGCACTGCTTAGACGCGAGCTCCTGTTGTCAGCCTTGCTGGCTGCGATGCTATCGGTCAACACCTCGGCGCAAACCGTCGATCCACTACCGGCCGATGCAGAGGTTGGCGGCCTTCCAATTGCACAGTACGCAACGGCGTGGTGGCAATGGGCGGCAGCCGCGGACCGGAACACGAGCCCCGTGGCAGACCGCGAAGGCGTTCACTGTGGCGTCAATCAGAGGGGGCCGGTCTGGTTTCTGGCGGGCGGCTGGGGCGTCGACCGGATCATTCGGTACTGCGACGTGCCGGCCGGCAAGCACTTGTTCTTCCCCATGATCAATTACATCGCCGCGCCCGGCGGCAACAGAAAGACCACCTGCGAGGGCGTGCGTGGCCAGGTGGAGATGCGCAACGCGGATCGGCTGGGCGTCTGGCTGCGCATCAATGGTGAGACCATCGAGGGCGCGGGCTACGTGTTGTCATCGCCCGAGTGTTTCGACCTCATGGAACGAAAACGTTCGAAGTCGAAGGTGCGTCCACAATACCCGTCAGCCACGAGCGGCATCTGGGTCATGCTGCCGCCCCTGCCGCCCGGGGATCACACACTGGAGTTTGGCGCGCGTGACCTGCGCGAGAAGGACCCCAACGCGGGATTCCTGCAGGACATCGAATACGTCATCACCATTTCTGACGCGGGCCCAACTTAGCCAGGCCCCAATGACCTGGCAGCGCTGCGCCGCCTCGGCGCGCTGTGCTAGTGTGCGCGCTCCCCTTTTTGCAGAGCGCCCACGTCATGGCCTACTGGTTAATGAAATCCGAGCCCGATGTCTACAGCATCGACGATCTCGAACGCGATGGCCGCGAACCCTGGGACGGTATCCGCAACTACCAGGCGCGTAACTTCATGCGCGACGAGATGAAGGTGGGCGACAAGGCGTTCTTCTACCACTCGAACGCCGACACGGTGGGCATCGTGGGCACGATGACCATTGCCAGCACGCCTTACGACGACCCTACTCAGTTCGACAAGAAGTCGAAGTACTTCGATGCGAAGAGCAGTAAGGACAAACCGCGCTGGCAACTCGTCGACGTTGCATTTGAGTCCAAATTCTCGCGTGTCGTGACGCTGGCCGAACTCAAGGCCAACTCAAAGCTCGCCGACATGCGGCTCGTGCAAAAGGGCAACCGGCTTTCGATCATGCCCGTCGCCAAGAAAGAGTGGGACCTGATCCTTAAGATGGTCTGAACGCGACCGACAACCCGGAGAATGATGTGACGACTGCTCGCTTGCCTCGCCCGCTCCTGATTGTTTTTTTGCTGACCTGTTTTGCGGTCGCGCCGCAGTTTGCCGCGGCTCAGCCCGCGCCCTTGACGGCCGAGGCGTCCGACCCGCGCAACATGGGCTGGATGGAAGGTTTTCCACCCCCGCCAGACAAACGCATCGAGCAACCTGACTCCAACTACTTCAGCTTCCCGAAGTTGCGCTGGACGGTCTGCCACCTGCGTGAGCTGTTGCCCACGGAGCAGGTCAGCCGCGGCCTGGGCGCACCGGTACCGCTCGAGTACGCACTCGATGAAACCAACATCGATGGCCTCCGGTTTCGCCCTTCGAACAGCCGCCGCACCATGACCTTCGCCGAGTCGTTGGCCGCCAACTACACAGACGGCATGCTGATCCTTCACCGCGGCAAAATCGTCTACGAACGTTACTCCGGTTGCCTCAACGAAGCCGGCAAGCATGGTGCGATGTCGATGACCAAGTCGATGACGGGTCTGCTCGCCGAGATTCTCGTGGTGGAAGGCCAGCTCGACGACACGGCGCTCGTGGCCGACATCATCCCCGAGCTTGCGGAAAGCGCGTTTGGCAACGCAACGGTTCGCCAGGTCATGAACATGACAACGGGGCTCGCCTACAGCGAGGACTACGCAGACCCCAAAGCCGATATATGGATCTACTCAGCGGCCGCAAGTCCGCTGCCGAAGCCCGCGGGCTACTCGGGCCCCAACGGCTACTTCGAGTATCTGCAGACCGTGAAGCCCGAGGGTGAGCATGGCGACGGCTTTCACTACAAGACCATCAACTCGGACGCACTGGGCTGGATCATCTCGCGCGTGACTGGCCAGTCCGTGACGGAGCTACTCTCGGAACGGGTCTGGCGACGCATGGGTGCGGAGCAGGATGCTTACATGACCGTGGACGGTTTGGGCACGCCCTTCGCGGGCGGCGGCATGAGCGCGGGACTGCGCGATCTCGGTCGAATCGGTCTGCTAATGCTCGGCGAAGGCGAGATCAACGGCGAGCGCCTGTTCTCGGGCGAGGTCGTTGAAAACATTCGTGCGGGTGGCAGCAAACAGACCTTTGAAAAGAGCGGTTACACGACGCTCGCCGGTGGCAGCTACAAGAGCATGTGGTGGCTGTTCCACAACGATCACGGCGCCTTTGCTGCGCGCGGCGTTTACGG
Organism: Pseudomonadota bacterium; assembly: GCA_039814545.1. Lineage (GTDB taxonomy): Bacteria > Pseudomonadota > Gammaproteobacteria > Steroidobacterales > Woeseiaceae > CALBPI01. The sequence continues at coordinate 5,226 of JBCCBB010000013.1, read as the reverse complement.
GCAAACCATCTACGTCGATCCGACTGCTGAGATGGTGCTGGTCCGCTTTGCGTCCTACCCCACGGCCAAGAACGCGGATATGGATACGACCTCTTTGCCAGCCTACGAAGCCGTGGCCGACTATCTGGCAACGCTCAAGCCTGGCGCCGACCCCTAACCGGTTGGAGCGGGTGCGTCCACGAACGCGCGCTCGAATACGAAGTCACCCGGAACGCCCTGCGATGGTGACGCGTTAAAGTCGAGTTGCTCAAGCGCGATGCGAGTGTCCTTGAGCATTTCCATGCTGCCGCAGATCATCGCGCGGTCGTGCCGACTGTCGAGCGGTGCAATGCCCAGGTCGTCGCAGAGCCGGCCGGACGTCAGCAACTCGGGGATGCGACCCTGATTTCGAAACGCCTCACGCGTTACGGTGGGGTAATACTTGAGCTGATGCGTCGCGAGATCTCCAAAGTACTCGTGCTCGGGCATGTCGTCCTCGATGAAGTCGCGATAGGCCAAGTCTTCAATGCGTCGCACGCCGTGCACAACGACAATCGTGTCAAAGCGGTCGTAGGTATCGGGGTCTTGGATGATGCTCAAAAACGGCGCGAGGCCCGTTCCCGTCGACAACAGGAACAGGCGCTTGCCCGGAAGCAAATCCTCGATGACGAGCGTGCCGACAGGTTTAGCGCTAACCAGTACCTCGTCACCGGCTTCCACGTGCTGCAGCCGTGACGTCAACTCACCGTCAGCAATCTTGATGCTGAAAAACTCGAGGTGCGCATCGTGATTGGGGCTGGCAACGCTGTAGGCACGACTCAACGGACGGGCTTCGGTTTCGAGCCCGATCATGATGAACTGACCGTTGCGAAACCGAAAACTCGGATCGCGTGTCGTGCGGAAACTGAACAGTTTGTCGTTCCAATGGTGAATGGAGAGCACGCGTTCAGTTCTGAAGGCAGCCATGGCGTAGGTCCTTTCTTGGCAGACGGCTTAGTGCACGCGCGTGCTGTAGTGAGAAAACTGCACGACATTGTCGGGGGCGGATACCGTCTTGGGTTTTGCGGGCCACATCTGCTGCATGCCGGTCAGTGAGCTCGCGATAATCGACATGTCGTAGAGGGAAAGACGTACGGCGATGCCGTCCATAACCTCCCCCAGGACGTCGTTATAGAGACTGGTGTTGCCGCGCTGCAGGGCACGCACCGCCGCCAGCAACGACTCCTCGAATGGTGCGGTACACGGACACAGGGGGTCGTGGACCTCGAGCCGCAAATGGCTGCGTGCGACCAGTTGCTTTGTAAGGCGCTCGATGGCCGAATAGAGATGCCCCAAACCGGCACAGTTAAAGCGAGCGGGCAGATAGGCTGGCACGTCTTCCTGGCGCTTCTTCGCAATCAGCAGTGATCGCAGCGCCCAGAGGATGATGTCGACAGGATCGTCGCCATTGCGCCGCAGCGCGGCCCGGTGGTCTCGCATGATGGTGTCCTGTGCAGCAAGCCGCTGGGTGTCGACTATTTGCAAATGATTCTCATTTGCATTGAGCGTACACAGGGGGCGCTATTGATGCAAATGAGAATTATTTGCATCAATAGCGTTCACATGACGACCGCTTCGAAGGTCTCGAGATCCGGATGCGCCAGGTAAGTGCCCTTCGGTGCACTCGCCTGGGCATGCGCCTTTCGGAAATGCTCTGATTGTGTCCAGTCCTCAAACGCCTGGCGAGACTCCCAGATGGAATGCGAGGCATACAAGACGTGGTCCTCGTGCTCGGGCCCCTTGAGCAAGGCAAAGGTCTTGAAGCCAGGCACCTCGGAGAGGTACGAGTCACGCTCGCGCCAGACTTTCTCGAAACCGTCCTCAAACCCCTTGGCGATACGAAATCGATTCATCGCAAGAAACATGGTGTATCTCCTATTCCCCAATACTTAAGTCAGAACCACGAGCCGGTTGAGCTCGTTGTGATGTTCTACGTGCACGGGCGTCCGGTACACGTCACTGAGCCGATCGGCGGTCATCACGTCAGCGGGTCGACCACAGGCCGCCGCCTTGCCGTCTTGCAGCAGCAAGACGCGATCCGCGTACCGCGCGCCGAGGTTCAGATCATGCAGGATGGCAAGCACGCCCAGGCCCTGCCGACTCTTCTCGCGCAAGCGCTCCAGCACACTGATACCGTTCGCAATGTCCAGATTCGAAGTGGGCTCATCGAGTAACAGCCAGCGCGACGCGGTGTCCTCCTCAGGCTGCCAGACCTGAACCAGACCGCGGGCCAGTTGCACCCGCTGGCGTTCGCCGCTCGACAAGGTCATGTAGACGCGGTCGGCCAGCGCACCGATGTCGCAATCGGCGATCGCGCGCTCCACGGCTTGATCATGCAGCGTCTGGTCTCTGCGTCCACGACGACGCCAGCCCATTTCGACAATGTCTCGCACCGTAAAGTCGAAGGCCAACGTAGCCGGCGGACCGACAACTGCGCGTCGGTCTGCCAGCGACTCGATTCCGATGTGCTCGATGGCGACATCATTGAGCGCCACCTCCCCGGCATCGGCGGGGCGATCGCCGGCAAGCACACTGAGCAGCGTCGTTTTGCCGGCCCCGTTGGGACCGAGCACCACGAGCAGCTCGCCAGGCGCGACATCGATATCGATGTCCTTAATGAGCCATTGCTCGCCGACGCTGACGCCGATGCCACGTCCCGACAAGCTCATCGTGTTGTTCGAATTCGCAGGATGAGCCACAGAAAGAACGGCGCACCGATTGCACTGGTCAGGAGGCCGACTGGCATTTCAGCGGGTTGCACGATGACACGCGCACCAAGGTCTGCAACCACAGTCAGCGCGGCGCCGCACAAGGCGGAAGCAGGTAGCAAAACGCGATGGTGTACGCCGCCGATCATGCGCACGACATGTGGCACGACCAGACCGACGAAACCAATGATGCCCGACATCGCGACACCGGCACCGACCGCAGTGGCGGCACCGAACACAATGCGACGGCGCAGCTTCGGCACCGAGACGCCCAGTCGTTGTGCCTCCACCGCACCGAGCTGCAGCAAATCCAATCGACGCGCGAGCGGCAGCAGCGAGAGAATCGCAGCAAGCATGAGCGCCATGGCTGGCAACGTCGTGTCCCAACGCGCGCTGCCGAAGCTGCCCAGTGTCCAATACGTTAGCGACCGCAGCTGTCCGTCGTTGGCAATCCAGGTGAAAAAGCCGATGCCGACGGCGGCCAGTGCGTTGATCGCGATACCGACGAGTAGCATCGTGGCAACGCCGCGATCGCGCTTGCGTACCGCAAACAGATATAAGGCCGTAGTCACAGCCAGTGCGCCGGCAATCGCCGCGAGCGGCAACAGGTAGGGTCCGAATGCTTCGGGCACGGCCAGATTTTCGGAAAGCACAATGCAAGCAATGGCACCCAGTGCCGCACCCGACGACACACCGATCAGCTGCGGCTCCGCGAGCGGATTGCGGAACAAGCCCTGCAACACGGCGCCCGAGACGGCGAGCGCTGCGCCGACGAACGCGGCCAGCAATACCCGCGGAATGCGGACTTCCGTGAACACCATGGATTGCAATGGCGTCAGCGTGGCATCACCAAACAACGCCGCGAACAACGGTATGCGCACGGCACCGATAGCGCTGGCGACCACGACCGCCAACACGAGCACCACGCCAAAGATCAGAACCGTCGAAAGCTGACGACCGGCTCGCCTCGCAACATGAGGCTCACGCTCAGTTGTGGGCGAGATGGCGCTCACTGCGACTCGGCGATCTTCTGTCGGAGCTCACCCGCGGCCTCAATCGTGCGCGGCCCGAAGCCCAGCATGGCCATGCCATCCATTGTGACGATACGTTCGGATGCCGCCGCGGGCGTGAGCCGGATTGCGGGGTGGTCGAGCAACGCCTTCAGGCCGCCGGCATCGCGAACCCCACGTTCCGGGATGACGATGAACTCGGGTGCCGCTTCGGCGATCGCCTCGATCGACGCCGACTTCCAGCCCTCAAATTCGTCCATCACGTTGGCCGCACCCGCCATAGCCAGTAAACCAGCACCCGAAGTTTCGCGACCGGCTGCAACGGGCGCCCCGCCGCGTAAACCCAGCAAAACGATACCGCGCGGCTTCACGGCGGCGCTTGCCTGCGCGGCTGATGCGTTGTCCACCTGCGCCAGCATGCGCTTCACAAGGGCTTCGCCTGCCGCGTCCGCACCGACGGCTGCCGCCACACAGCGAACCTTCGCAGATATGCCCTCCGCCGAAAACTCCTCAGGCACCCGGATCAGATCGATATCGAGCCGCTTCAGCTGCTCCACGACCTCTGGCGGCCCCATGTCGTGCTCACCCATGACCAGCGTGGGCTCAAGCGAGAGGACACCTTCTGCAGACAGGTTTCTCACGTAGCCCACCTGCGGCAACTCGAGCGCCTCGGCTGGAAAATTCGACGTGCTGTCAACACCAATGATGCGCTGCTGTTCCTGAAGGTTGTAGAGAATCTCGGTGATAGAACCGCCAGCGACGACGATGCGAGAAGGATCCGGCGCCCGAGTGCCGCACTCAAGCATCGCGGCCTGCGCCGGACGACTAACGCCAAACGTTGCTGCGATGAGTCCAATCAATGCAGAGAGTGTCACGAGCCGTGAGGTCATCATTCTGTACGCTCCTGGGGGGGATTAGAACGACCGCGCGAGCCGGCCAGGCCCACTATCATAAATAAGAATGATTCTCATTTAAATCTGATGCCGTATGATTTGGCGAAAAAACGCTCGTGTCTTATCGCTGTTCAGGAGATATTTTGTGCGGACCGCGACGAAATTCACTTCGCTCTTGGCGCTGACCGCCGTCTTCTCGATCGGCTGCAGCGACGCGCCGCCGCCTGAGCCACCCGCTGGTCCGAGCGTTGGTATGCAGCGCTTCAACTGGGTGGACACCACCCGGCGTGATTGGCAGGACACGGGTCCGCGGCCTGTAACTTCGACCGTCTGGTACCCAACGGATACCTCTGAACAATCGCTCATCCAGATTCCAGAGAAACGGCCCGTTTTCCTGGCGGGCTTCGCGGCAAGAAACGCGCCGCTCGCCGATTCAGATCGGCGGCTGCCCGTGGTTGTGCTCTCCCACGGCACGGGCGGCGCGGCGCTGCAGATGATGTGGCTCGGCCGCGCGTTGGCGGCACAAGGCTACGTTGCCGTGGCCGTCGATCATCACGGCAACACGGCCGCCGAGCCCGCCTATGACGCGCGCGGGTT
>JBCCBB010000076.1:0-13458 GCA_039814545.1 Pseudomonadota bacterium | reverse complement strand
GCATTCATCGTCAACGTGAGCAACGACGGCTGGTTCGGCGACTCCATCGCGCCCTGGCAGCACCTGCAAATCGCGCGGACGCGTTCTGCGGAGTCGCAACGCTGGCAATTGCGCGCCACGAACACGGGCGTCACGGCCATCATCGACGGTCGTGGGCGGGTCGTGGATCAGGCGCCCGCTTTCGAGCCTGCTGTGCTTCGCGGCACGATTGAGACGGTCTCGGGGCACACGCCGTACACGCAGCTCGGCAACCTGCCGGCCCTGACTCTGAGCCTGGTGCTCATTGCGCTGGGCGCGGCGCTCGGTCGCCGGGGCTGAGCGGGCTTCCAACGCCGCAGCAAGGCTGTATCCTTGCCGGCTTAGCGACTAAAGACCGGCCGCAGGCCATGAGCAAGCAATACCATCCCAAGGACATCGAGCCGCAGGTTCAGCGCCACTGGCGCGAGCGGGGCACCTTCGAGGTCGATGAGACCGAGGGCGTTGACCCGTACTACTGCCTGACCATGTTCCCGTACCCCAGCGGCAAGCTGCACATGGGTCACGTGCGGGTGTTCACGATCTCGGATGTGGTGGCGCGTTACCACCGCATGCAGGGCAAGCACGTGCTACAGCCCATGGGATGGGATGCGTTTGGGATGCCCGCGGAGAACGCGGCCATCCAGAACCAGGTGCCGCCGGCGCAATGGACCTACGACAACATCGGTTACATGCGTGGCCAGATGGACTCGCTGGGCCTGGGTTACGACTGGCGCCGCGAAGTCACGACCTGTCGGCCCGAGTACTACCGCTGGGAGCAGTGGCTGTTCACGAAGCTCTTCGAGAAGGGGCTCGTCTACCGCAAGAGTTCGGTCGTCAACTGGGACCCCGTGGACAACACGGTGCTGGCCAACGAGCAGGTCATCGACGGGCGTGGCTGGCGCTCGGGCGCGCTCGTGGAGCGGCGCGAGATTCCGCAGTGGTTCATGAAAATCACGGACTACGCCGATGAGCTGCTCGAGAGCCTCGACAAGCTCGATGGCTGGCCCGAGTCCGTAAAGACGATGCAGCGCAACTGGATCGGCCGGTCGGAAGGCGTCGAAATCGCGTTTGACATCGAAGACGGCTACGCGGACACGCTCGCCGACACCGACGGTAAGCTGCGCGTGTTCACGACGCGGCCCGATACGCTCTACGGTGTGACCTATATGGCCGTTGCGGCAGAGCACCCGCTGGCCACGCGCGCCGCTGCGTCGAACTCGGATCTCGCTGCGTTCATCGAGGAGTGCCGCCAGGGCGGTGCTGCCGAGGCTGAGGTCGAGACCATGGAAAAGAAGGGGATGGCGCTCGGCATCGATGCGATCCATCCGCTCACGGGCGAGCGTGTGCCTGTCTGGGCTGCCAACTTTGTGCTCATGTCGTACGGCACGGGCGCCGTCATGGGCGTGCCCGGCCACGACCAGCGCGACTGGGAGTTCGCGACACAGTGCGGCCTGACCATCAAGCAGGTCATCGGTGCGTTGCCCGGCGATACCGTCGATCTCTCGAAAGAGGCCTATCTCGGCAAAGGCACGACCGTGAACTCGGGCGAGTTCGACGGGCTCGAGTTCCAGGCCGCCTTCGATGCCATCGCGGATCGGCTTGTGGCCGATGGTAATGGCACACGTACGATCAACTATCGCTTGCGTGACTGGGGCGTTTCCCGTCAGCGCTACTGGGGCGCGCCCATCCCGATCATCTATTGCGACGATTGCGGTGCGTTGCCCGTCCCTGAGGCGGATCTGCCGGTCGTGCTGCCCGAGGACGTCGTGGTCAGCGGGACCGGGTCGCCGCTCAAGGACATGCCGGAGTTCGTGGACGTCGTGTGTCCGAAGTGCGGCAAGCCTGCGAAGCGCGAGACCGACACGTTCGATACGTTCGTGGAGTCGTCCTGGTACTACGCGCGCTACGCCTCCTTCGACGCTGATTCGGCCATGCTCGATGACCGCGTCAACTACTGGCTGCCCGTCAACCAGTACATCGGTGGCGTTGAGCACGCGATCCTGCACCTCTTGTACGCGCGCTTCTTCCACAAGGTCATGCGCGACCTGGACCTCGTGCCCGGTGACGAGCCGTTCACCAACCTGCTCACGCAGGGCATGGTCAACAAGGACGGCAGCAAGATGTCCAAGTCCAAGGGCAACACCGTTGACCCGCAGGGCATGGTGGACGAGTACGGTGCCGACACGGTGCGCCTGTTCATGATGTTCACGGCGCCGCCCGAGCAGGCGCTCGAGTGGTCTGATGACGGCGTGGCCGGTGCATTCCGATTCCTGCGTCGCCTCTGGCGCGTCGTGCACGAGCATCTCGATGCCGGTCATGACGCCGTGGGCGATTTCGAGGGCCTGCCGTCCGGCCTCAAGGACCTGCGCCGCAAGACGCATGAGGTCATCGCGAAGGTGTCCGACGATGTCGGTCGGCGCTACACGTTCAACACCGCCATTGCGGGTGTCATGGAGCTCGTCAACGCCGTGACCGCCACGAATGTGACCGACGACCGCGGCCACGCCGTGCGACAGGAAGCGCTTGAGACGGGTGTGTTGCTGTTGTCGCCCATCGTGCCGCACATCACGCACGCACTCTGGCAGGCGTTGGGGCACGAAACGGCTGTCGTCGATGAGCGCTGGCCGAGCGTCGACAAGGGCGCGCTCGTGAAGGACGCGATCGAGCTTGTCGTGCAGGTCAACGGCAAGCTGCGCGCGCGGCTCGAAGTGCCGGCCGATGCCGACAAGGCGGCGCTTGAGGCCGCAGCGCTCGCCGATACCCACGTGCAGTCTTTCATCGGTGACAAAGCAGTTCGGCGCGTCATCGTCGTGCCCGGCAAGCTCGTCAATGTCGTGGTCTAGCGCAGTTCAGCGTGGCGCGTTGCTGGCGCTGCTGCTCGCACTGGCGGGTTGCGGGTTCCAGCTTGCGGGCCAGCAGTCGTTGCCTTCGGGCTTCGAGACGATCGCGGTCGACATCGAGGACACGCGCAGCGATGTCTACCTGGCACTCGAGCGTGCGCTGGCTGCGCAGGGCGTGCGTATTGACCGCGATTCACCCAACCGGCTCGCGATCAGCGACATCGAGACGGGGCAACGTGTGTTGTCCGTGTCGGCGCGCAACATTCCCCGTGAGTTCGAGGTGTTCTACACGATCAGCTACAGCTTCCGGCGCGACCGCGAGCTGTTGCTCGAGCGCCCTGCCGTAACGCTCACGCGCGATTACATCTGGGACGAAACCCAGGTGCTCGGCAAGCTTCGTGAAGAGCGACGCCTGCGCGCACTCATCGTTGACGATCTCGTCGACATTATCCTGCGCCAGATCGCTTCGGTCGCCTGATGGTCACGATCGGCGCGGTGGCCGACATGCCCGCGCTGCAGCGCGCGCTTGAGCGCTGGATGAGCTTTCAGGGATTGTCGCTGGTACGCCATGCCCCTGATGACACGCTGCCAGGCAGCTACTGGGGTGCGCCGGAGGCCGGCGTTAAGGGCTCTGCGCTTCACGTGCGTGACGATACGCCGCTGCACTCGCTGCTGCACGAGGCCTGCCACGTGATCTGTGCACGGGCCGCCGGGCGAGTTGCGTTTGATCACAACGCCGGCGGCGATGACGAGGAAGAGGCGGCCGTTTGCGCGCTGCAATTGCTCGTGGCCGATGACCTGCCCGGTCTGGGTTGGCGCCGGCTCGCGCTCGACATGGACGCGTGGGGCTACCGCTTTATCGCTGGTAGTACCGCGGCCTGGTTTCGGCAGGACGTTGCGTGCGCGCGTTCGTGGCTCTCGCGACGTGGCCTTGCCGCAGCGGGTCGCGTGTGACGACCTTGCGGCTGCTCGCCTACGTGGTGGGTCTTGCACTCATGATGGTCGCACTGGTGGCCATCGAGCGTTTCACCGAGCCCGGGCTGCAGATGCTTGTGGCAAGCCCATTGGCCGCGACGCTAGGCACCAGCGAGTATTCGGTCGTTGAATGGCTGCAGATTGTCATGCTGATCGCGATCGCTGCCTTGGCCTGGTGGGCGGCGCGGTTGTCACGTCTCCAACGTGCGTTGGCTACGCTTGGTTTCGCGATCGCGTGCGCCGCGATCATTCGGGAACTTGACCTGTTTCTTGACCGCTTTCTCTTCGACCACGCTTGGCAGCTTCTCGTCGCGATTGTCGGTGTCGCCGCCATTGTTTCGAGTGTGCGAAACCGGCGCGCGCTGGTCGCAGGGTGGGTCCGGGCCCTTCGCGAGCCCGGCCTGGGACTGATTGTATTGGGCATCAGTGTCGTGACGGTGTTCGCCAACGCGCTCGGAAACGAGGGCTTGTGGCAATCGCTCATGGGTGACGACTATGTGCGAGTCGCCAAGGTCGCGACGGAGGAACTCGCCGAGCTCGCTGGCTACTGGCTCTGGCTCGTCGGGCAAATCGAATTCGCACTCAGCTGCAAGTCACAGCACCGTGTGTTGCACGAGGGATCAGAACGGCGGCGCGCCGATCGCCGACGGAGACGCGACAAGTGACGCGCTTCCGGTAGATTCTCTAAATGAGAATTACTATTATTTGCGCCAATGTACCGGTTAGGCGTCGAGCGTATGAACATGAATCAAAAGGCAGTCAGTATGGCTTTGGTTGCCCTGGTGGCTGGGCTTTCCGGGTGCGGCCGGGAAGATGCTCCGACGACCGAGCCTGAAGCCGCAGCAGAAGTGCAGGCCCCGAAGCCTGATGCCGAAACCGAAGCGCACGGTGACATCGGGTCTCAGCCGTTGCCGTTGCGGCTGGCCTTCATGTCAGGACACGTTGAAGCGGGGCTGGCTTTGTACAAGGCTGGCGCGCCTGAAATGGCCGCCAAGCACCTGCTGCATCCGGTCTCCGAAAGCTACGCAGAGGAACGAGAGGGCCTCGACGCGTTAGGCTTCGATCCGGCCTTGTTCGAAACGGTGTCGACGGCGTTGGAAGCAGGCCGGACGGCCGACGACGTTGCGGCACAACTGGCGGCTGCCGAGGCGCATCTCGCGGAAATCGCAGATCGCGCAGGCGGCGATGCGGCCGAGATCATCGCGTTTCTCATGGACACAGTGATTGATGAGTATGGCGAGGGTGTCGCCGATGGCGTCGTCGTGAATGCGGGCGAGTACCAGGACGCGTTCGGTTTCACGGTGGTGGCGATCCAGCGCGTTCCAGGTTTGCCTGAGGCGCAGCAGGGCCGCGTGCTTGAGGCTCTCGAAGCGTTGCTGGGTTTGTGGCCCGAGGCGCCGCTGCCGCCCGAACTGGCATCCGCGGTAGCCGATGTGAACGCGGCAGCCGAGGCGGTGGCCGCGCTCGTTGCGACGTCACCCTGATCACGCTGTAGCGGCACTGTCAAAATACGCATGGGTTTCTGTCACCGATTGGCGACAGGCCGCAGGCTAAGTTACTGATTCCGATACGAGTCTGCTTTGCGTGGGCGACGCTTGCTCGATTACCGTAACGAGCTGCGTGCCTTCACCCAAAGGAAGATTCATGCGCAAAGACGAACAGAGCACGGACGATACCCGCCGTAAGCTCGCAAAAGCGGCGGCTGGTACAGCGATCGTGCTGCCTTTGTCGGGCCTCGTGGCCTGTGGCGGCGGTGACGACGCCTTGGACACTGAGAGCGCCGCTGCCAGCGCTGCGGACACGGTGTCTGACGCGGCCAACGATGTCGCCGATACGGTTGCAGACGCGGCTGACGATGCGGCTGGTGCCGTCGGCGATATGGCCGACGACGCTGCCGACGCCATCGATGACATGGCCGACGATGCGGCCAGCGCCATCGACGACGCGGCGGATACCGCTTCCGACATGGTCGACGACGCTAAAGACACCGCCGCGGATATGGTCGATGACGCCAACGAAGCCTGCAAGAACTGCGCGCTGTACGTTGCCCGTTAGGGTGGCTGGGGTGCCTGCTCGATCTTTGCCGGCAAAGCCGGCAACGAAAACGGCTGGTGTGCAAGCTACAACCGGAAAGCCTGAATCAAGCGCGCCGGTTGCCGGCAAGCGCTACAAAGGCCGTCGGGAATCCCGGCGGCCTTTTTTTATGCGCCGAACGGACCGTTGAGAGTCACGATTGCGACGTTGAGTACGGTCGCAAACGTCACCCAACCGAGGTAGGGCGCCAACAGCCAGCGTGAGATGGGCGCAAGGCCGCCGACAGCGAGCATGATCGACAGCACCGAGAGCCATAGCGCCACGGCGTCAAACACCGCGAGGTCCGGCCGCTGGATGAAAAAGAACAGGTAGCTCCAGCCCAGGTTGCACGCGATGTTGATCGCGAACAGCGTCACGACGAGCGTGCGCGCCTTGCCTACCGCCGCTGCCCGCCAGAGTCGATGAGCAGCAAAGGCAGACAACAGGAAGATTGTGGTCCAGGCCGGGCCGAACAGCCAGTCGGGTGGCTGGAAGACAGGCTTCTCGAGTGCGCGGTACCAGGGGCCCAGCGGCGTCAGCAGGCCGCCCAGTGCACCCGTGGAAAAGGCGACTGCGAGCGCCACCCACAGCGAGGGCGCGCGCAGCGATTGGGCGAAGGTCACCTCGGCGCCAGGCCTACGAGGTGTGCGAGGTCCTTAAAGAAAATGCGGACATGGGCGACCGGTTTCGCGCGCACCAGTTTCTTGTTCATGTAGGCCTCCCACGTCAGGTGCTGAACGTCGGGGTCGCGACAAATCTTCACGAATTTTTCGCGCCGCTTGTCGCTCGAATACCAAAACTTTTGCAGGATGCCGAGGATAAAGAACACGCGGCCGTGCGCTTTGCGGAAGCGCTTGCGCGCAAGGCGCAATGCGCGTGCGTCGCCGGTTTCGAGCGCTTGCGCAACGGCCTCGGCGGCAAAGCGGCCCGTGCACATTGCGTAGTAGATGCCTTCACCTGAAGCGGGTGCGACGACACCTGCGGCGTCACCCGCAACGACAACATCGCGGCCGTTGTCCCAGCGCTTCAGGGGGCGCAACGGAATCGGTGCCCCTTCGGTTCGCACGGTTTCGGCGCCCGAGAGTCCGGATCGCTCGCGCAGCATTGTGGTCGCCGCACGCAGCGAGTAGCCCTGGTTCGCCGTGCCCATGCCGATGCTGGTGCGCTCGCCGTGCGGGAACACCCAGCCGTAGAAGTCGGGTGAGATATCGCCCTGGTAGTACACGTCGCAGCGCGTCGGCTCGAAATCGCCCGTGCCGTGTTCGGGCGACTTGACGATTTCATGATAGGCGAATACATGCGGGATCTTCTCGGCGCCCGGAATGCACTGACGGGCCACGCGCGAGCGTGCGCCGTCGGCACCGATGACGTAATTCGCGCGTGCCTCGCGGGTCTCTCCCGTAGCGTTTTCGCGGTACTGCACCACGGCACCTTCGTCGGTCGAGGTGACTTTCTTGAACATGCCATCCACGCGCGTCGCACCCGCGTCCGCCGCGCGCTGGCGCAGCCATTCGTCGAAGACCTCCCGGTCGACCATGCCGACCCAGCCGCCCACACTCATGTCGACCTTCTCATTGGCCGGCGAGATCATGCGCGCATCGGTGACCTTGGCTTCGAGCTGACTGTCGGGCACGTTGAATTCGCGAACGAGAACCGGCGGGATCGCGCCACCGCAGGGCTTGATGCGACCGCGTCTGTCGAGCAGCAGTACGTTCTTGCCGGCCGTGGCCAGATCGTGTGCCGCCGTGGCGCCCGTGGGGCCGCCGCCGACGACGATAACGTCAAAGTGGTTCATGTGCCGCATCTCCCCGCGGATCGATGAGCGCCGCTGTCGGTGCGCTCCTGGTGTTGTGTTGTAGTGGCCTGCGGCTGATGCGTGCGGCCAGGATGGCGGCCGACACGAACAGCGTGGCTTGCGCTGCGAACACGAGCGAATACGCGATCGCCACTTCTCCGGTGGCGTAACGAATGATGTCGATGGCCGCTGTGCCGAGGATGCCGCCCAGTCCAAAGGCGATGGCCTGTGCCGCGCCCCAAACGCCCATGCGCACGCCGTCACGTCCACGGCTGCCTTCGCTGACCAGGTGCATCATGCTGCCGATGGCGGCCACGGCGAAGACGCCGTTGGCCGCGCCTAGCGCGAAGACGTTGGCGGCCAGCGGCCAGCCGGGGCCGACCTGGCCTGATAGCGCGAGGCAGCCGAGCAGTATTGCCGAGATGAGGCAGCCGCCGATCATGCACTGGCGCAGCGCGGCAGGCACTCGGGCACCGATAAACGCGACGGCAATCATGCCGATGAGCACGCCGCCATGCTGCAGGCCGCCGAGCTGCGTCGAGTCGCCCGGCGTGTATCCGAATACGGCGCCCGCAAAAGGCTCGAGTACGAGGTCCTGCGCGCTGTAGGCCAACATCGAGATGAAGACGAACAAACCGAAGCGACGCGTGTGTCGCTCGGCGAGGACTTCGCGCACGGCGGCGATGAAAGCGCCACGCTCCGGTGCCGGTTCCTCGGCATCCGGCGCGACGCCCGCGCGCGGCTCGATACCCCACACGGCGAGAATCGTGACCGTCAGTGCGATGGCGGCGACCGCCGCGGTGACTGCCAGCAGGCGCTGCATCGAGAACGGGTCAAGCAGGGCGCCGGCCACGCCCGCGGTTACCGCGAAGCCCGTGATCATCATGAGCCAGGTGATTGTGGCCGCGGGTGCGCGTCGAGTCGGTGTGGTCATTGCGGCCAGCAGCACAAGCAGCGACGTGCCCGCGGCACCGACGCCCGCACCGATCATCGAGAACGCCAGCACTGCGAGTGCAATACCCGCAAGCGTGTGGTCAACCATGATCAGCGTGGCAAGGCTCGCGAGAATGCCACCCGTGCCAAGCACCGCGATCCCACCAATGATCCAGGGGGTGCGCCGCCCACCCACGTCAGAGCCGTGGCCAAAGCGTGGCCGCGTGATCTGGATCATGTAGTGCAGCGCCACGAGAACGCCGGGCAGTGCGGCAAGAAGTCCGAGCTCGACCACCATGACGCGATTCAGCGTGGACGTCGTAAGTACGACGATGGCGCCCAGCGCGGTTTGTACAAAGCCCAGTCGAACGATACCCAGCCAGCCGAGCCCAGCGGCCGGGGGGCTCACAGCAGGCCCCGGAGTGCGAACGCGCAAATCATCATGCCGCTCACGTAGAGCACGATGCCCGTGCCGTTGTACCAGGGCGCGAATCGTTCCGGATCACTAAGCAGGCGTGGCATAAGCGCGATCTGGCCGAGCAGCACGCCGAGAACGCCGAGCGCGAAGGGCACTTGCTGCCACTGCAGCAGCAGGCCAATGACCACAAGCTGGGGCACAGCCATGACGATGCAGGCCAGTCGTGCGGAGCGGTCGGGACCCAGAGCCGCGGGCAGCGAGCGCAACCCCATGGCGCGATCGCCTTCGATCGACTTGAAGTCGTTGAGAGTCATGATGCCGTGCGCACCCGCGCCGTAGAGCAGTGCCACGAGAATCAAAGGCGTGTCGGGCAGTCCGCCCAGCATGGCGGCAGCGGCGGTAAACCACGGCAGCGACTCGTAGCAGAGGCCCACGGCAGCGTTGCCCCACCAGCCATTGCGCTTGAGCCGGAAAGGCGGTGCGCTGTAGGCCCAGGCCAGAGCAAGCCCCAGCGCGCTCGCCACGAACACCCACGTGCCCAGCATGGCGGCCAGCAGCATCGACATAATCGACCAGCCCACAGCGATGTGAAGGCCGAGTCGTCCCGGAATGCGTCCGGATGGAATAGGGCGGTTGGGCTGGTTAAGCGCATCAACGTGGCGGTCGAACCAATCGTTCACGACCTGGCTGGTGCCACACAGAAAGGGACCCGCCAGTAAGACCCCGCCAATCAGGAACTGAAGGCGGCTCGAGACCACAACGCCGGAGGCAACGACGCCACAGGCAAAAGCCCACATTGGCGGAAACCAGGTGACGGGTTTCAGCAGCTCGATGACAGACAGCCAGAAGGGCGGCTGTCCCAGACGGGCGACGCGAGTCTCAGGCATACCTCAAAGGTAGCTCGCGACCCCGCAGGCGTCAATCTAAATTGACATTATTCCGTCATCTATGGTTGACACTCGCGTCCGGAATGGCGCGATTGGCAGAAATCAGACACGAAAAGTGTCAGGACTTCTTGCCCGCATCGTCCCCGGCGAGCCCGTAGCGGCGCAGTTTGACGTACAGACTCTGGCGACTCAGGCCCAGCATTTCTGCCGCTGAGGCACGGTTGCCGCCTGTGGTGCGAAGCGCCGCCTCGATGCACAGTCGCTCGAGGATGTCTGTGGTTTCGCGGATGAGTTCTTTCAAAGGGACGCGGCCCACAAGTTCGGTCATCTGCTCCACGGAGCGTGGCAGCGAGCTCTCGGCCTCGATGCGCTTGGCAGCCTCCACGGGTCGCAATGACTGACGCAATACGAAACCAAAGCGCGGTTCGCCCTGCGCTTCGAAGGCGACAGCGGAAAGGTCCACATCGACGGGCTGCCCATACTCGACATTGACGACCGTAGAGAACTGCCGCAACGAGCCGTGCTGCTGCAGGTTCTTGCGAATGACATTGATGTCGACGCCGGGGCGGCCGATCCACTGGTCGAGCGGCTGCTCACGCAGCTGCGCTTCGGACGCGACCTGGCAGAGCTCTGTGAAGGCCGTGTTCGCCGACAGGATCTGCCCCGCTGCATCCGTGACTACGATGGCATCGGGCGTGTCCTCAGCCAGCGCCAACAGCAGGCGTTCATGAAGGTCACGATGGCCTTCCGTCGCCAGGCCGTCATCGGTGAGTCGCAACATGAGCAGGCGCGTCGACTCGCGCAGCAGCGGTACAGCCGCGATCTTTACGTCGGCTTCGCGATCGGCAAGCGTCGCCGTCGCGCGATGTTGTTTACCGGTCGCCGATACCTTGGTCAGCATGTCGTCGAGGGCGTCACGCGAGCCGTCGGCGAGCAATTTGTGCAGCGAGCGACCAATGAGTCGCGTCTGCTTGTCGCCAAGCACGAGTGCCGCGGCCGGGTTGACCTCAACAATGCGGCCCGTGCCAGGTTCGGCAATCACGATCGCTTCGGCCGTTGTCTGGAACAGGAGCCGATAACGCGATTCGGCTTGCTGCAGGCGCGCGTATTCGCTCTCGATGGACTGTTGCATCTCGAGCAGCTGCTGCTGCATTTCCGAGATCGCTCGCAGGTCCTTGCCGATGGCCAGCGTCAGGTCACTGTCGCCGGCACGAACCGCGAGGTAGAGGATGGGTAAATCGGCGCGATCGTCGACAGGGTGGTTGACCTGCCGCCAGCGTCGCACGCCGGTGTCGGCAGCCGCATCTTCAAGCAGGCGCTCGATTTTGCCGCGGCTTTCGTCGGTGACCGTTTCCACCCAGGCCTTGCCAATCCAGCCGTCTGCGAGGCGGTCGAGCGGTCGGTCGGCGCCGAAGGCAATGTCCACGATGACGCCTTCGTCATTGACGAGCAGTGTGATGTCGTGGGACGCGCCGATGAGCTGCGCGATCGAATCGTGGCTCAGTTCGCGGAGTGCGTCCTGCGTGGACTTAAAGGGAATCATGTCGCGCGCCTCGCTCCAAACCGCCGCTTCCAGATGGCGATGAGCGTTGCCATTTCAGTCGGATCTAAGCCGTCGGTGCGGAACCAGTTCCGCCACCTGACGCAGTGTGTGATTCAGCTCGCCCGCGATGAGGTCGACATTAAGCGCCTCAAGTTTGTCAGTTGTATGTGCGGCAATGCCGCCCCCGATGACGATCTTGACGCCGTCATTAATTGACGCACGGCGCGCATCGACGATGGCTTCCGCGAGGACTGACAGATTGCGGTTAGCGCTGATCGACAGCCCGATGACATCGTAGTGTTCCTGCGCAACGAGGTCGACCAGCTCGCTCGTCGAGCGCGGCATGCCGGACCACACCGTCCAGCCTTCGGAGCGGAAGGACTCGACGGCCAGGTGTAGCCCCATCGTGTGCTGCTCGCCCGGTACGGTTGTGATGAGAATGCTCGGCGCCTCGCGCCCTTCTTCCTCAAAGCTGTGGATCGGGAACAGCGGCGCCGTTGCGATCGCCATGTGCCGCATCTTGGTCACGGCGATGGTGACATCCGCGAAATTGCACTCGTCCTGTTCCCACATCTCGCCGAGCCGCTGCGCTGCAGGGCCCAGAAGGTGGCGATAAATCTGAATCAGATCGTGTTCCGTGTCGCGAAGGTCCTCAATAAATGAGAACGCTTCCTCGACATTGCCGGAGCGCAACACGGTCAAAAACCGTTCAACGTCGTACTCAGGTCGCGCTGTCGCGACGACCTCTTCGACGTCGGGGGTGGGGCTCGGGAAGGTCATTTGCAGCCGTGGAATGATCTCTCGGTCGATAACTAGCGAGAGATGCGATATCTCCGCCTCGGTGGCGGTTTTCGAATGACCCAACAGCCTTCTGCTGCTGTCAATCAGACGAAAGAAGATCCCAGCGATCCCCGCCTCAGCGTGGTCCGTCGTCATTGCTAAGTGTCCCCAGAGCGCCGTGCGTCTGCGCGCACGAATGCAGGAATTTTAGCACTGTCGGACCCGTGCGCCTGATAGTAGACACAACTTAGACCGGCATGTCAATCAACATTGACGTAGCGTAAAGTTGACACTTTCTGGGGTGGCTCGTACATTTGGTCTGAGCGTCAGCGCTGTCGGGCCATTCAGCCGGCCCGCGCCTTCGCCGACTGTGGGAGTCCTCGATCCGCTATGGCACTTGGCCAGCCTCATTCGACGCCGCTTAAGCCGCTTTACACGGCTGAGCAGCGATCACGCCGCGACAGCACACGCTGGACGCTGGTGCAGGGCATTCTTGCACCGCTTCAGTTCCTCGTGTTTCTCGTGAGCGTCGTACTCGTGGTGCGGTATCTCGCCACGGGTGAGGGTGCGTTCGCGGCAACACTGTCGGTGGTCATCAAGACCGCCGTGCTCTACACCATCATGATTACGGGTGCGCTTTGGGAGAAGGCCGTGTTCGGCCACTACCTATTCGTACCCGCGTTTTTCTGGGAGGACGTGGTCAGCATGCTTGTGATGCTGCTGCACACGGCCTACCTGGCGTGCGTGGCCTTCGGCTGGCTCGGGATTACCGGGCAGCTCTGGCTCGCTATGGCGGCCTATGCCGCGTACGTCATTAACGCTGCGCAATTTGTCTGGAAATTCAGACTCGCGCGGCTCGAAACGCCTGCTGTCCCAGCAGCCGGCGTGGCGGCATCGCTCCCGGGAGCTGCGCGATGACCGCCAATGTCCTGCAACCGCTATCCGAGCTCAAGCGGGCCCCCGACGGGGTCATTCGCGAGCGCGGCCAACGCGAGGTGTTTTGCGGTCTGACCGGCATCGTCTGGTTGCACCGCAAGATTCAGGACGCATTCTTCCTTGTGGTGGGATCCCGGACCTGCGCACATCTGATCCAGTCAGCCGCGGGCGTCATGATCTTCGCGGAGCCGAGGTTCGCCACGGCAATCATCGACGACCGCGACCTGGCTGGGCTAGCCGATGCGAATGAGGAGCTTGAT
>JBCCBB010000020.1:0-36567 GCA_039814545.1 Pseudomonadota bacterium | reverse complement strand
TGCGTGCGCGCGTCCTGCGTCGCCTCGCTGTCACACGGCTACCGCACGATCATTCCCGAGGAGTGCGTGGCCGACAAACACGAGATCCCGCACTTCGCGAACCTCTGTGACATGATGCTCAAGTACGCGGATGTCGAGGACTTCGCTGCTGTTGAGGCCTGGCTGAAACAGCACCCGGGCTGCAAGCCGATTCGCGAGGCTCGCGGCAGCCCGTTCTAACCTGTTCACGTTGCGCGCATTTTTGGGGGACGTCTATGCGCTCAGACCCAGGCTTGTATCACTACTGGCCCTATGAGGATCGGCCGAAGATCAGCTGGCCCGGCGGCGCGCGCGTCGCTTTCTGGGTCGCCCCCAACATTGAGTTCTACGAGCTTGACCCGGCCGTAAACCCGCACCGCAAAGCCTGGCCCAAGCCCGTCCCGGATGTGCACGGCTACGCCACACGCGACTACGGCAACCGCGTGGGCCATATGCGGCTCATGAACCTGCTCGACAAGTACGGTGTGCGGGGTTCGATTTCACTGTCGACGGCGCTTTGCGACCACCACCCCGAGATCATCGCGATGTGCCGCGAACGTGACTGGGAGTTTTTTAGCCACGGCATCTACAACACGCGCTACGTCTACGGCATGAGCGAGGCGCAGGAGCGCGAGGTGATCGAGGCCGCTATGGCGACGATCCTCGAACACGCGGGCAAGCCCTGCGCCGGTTACCTGGCACCCGCGCTCACGCACACCGAGCACACGCTCGACCTGTTTGCCGAGGCGGGCGGCATCTACACCTGCGATCTGTTTCACGATGATCAACCGACGCCGGTTCGCGTGCGCTCGGGTAAGAAGTTCATCTCGGTGCCGTACTCGCTCGAGATGAACGACACGATCGTTTACGTGGCCAACAAGATCGAGCCGCGCCGCTACGGCGAGATGCTCAAAGCGAACTTCGATCGGCTTTACGCTGAGGGCGCCGACAACCCCGTCGTCATGTGCATCCCATTGCACGCCTACCAAGTGTCGCACCCGCACCGGCTGCGTGCCTTCGAGGAAGCGCTCGAGTACATCACGGGCCACAGCGACGTCTGGGTGACCACAGGTCGCGAGATTGCCGAGCACTGGATCGCCAGCCACTACGATGCGGCGGTTGCCGACATTGAGGCGCGGGGGTCGATGTTATGAGTCTCGACGACGACTACCTCAAGTACGCTCGCCGCGGTTACGGCATGGACCACGACCATTACGATTGGTCGATGCTTGCCGACCGCGCCCCCGTTACCTGGCCCGACAAAAAGCTCCTGGCACTCTGGGTTAATGTCGCGCTGCAGTTCTTTCCGCTCGACCAGAAGGGCAAGCCGTTCCCGCCACCGGGTGGGATGGTCACGGCCTACCCAGACCTGCGCCATTTCACGCTGCGCGACTATGGCAACCGCGTCGGCGTGTTCCGAATCTTCAAGGCGTTCGATGCGTTCAACGTGACCGCCAGCGTGGCCATGAGTGCTCGGCTCGCCGAGCGCACGCCCTACTTGTTGCAGCGCGTCGTCGATCGCGGCCATGAACTGCTCTGCCATGGCTGGGACATGGACAGCCTGCACTACGGTGGTCTGGACGAAGCCGAAGAGCGGGAGCGTGTCGCGCGGTCGCTCGAGGTGCTTCGCGGCGCGTCCGGCCAGTCGATCAATGGCTGGCTGAGCCCGGCCAAGAGCCAAAGCAACAACACGCCCGCGCTGCTCGTCGAGCACGGCATCGAGTACATGTGCGACTGGATCAACGACGACCTGCCGTTCCCGTTCCGCACACCCGCGGGCGCGCTTACGGCGATGCCGCTGTCGACGGAGCTAGAAGACCGCTTCGTCATCATGGACAACGGGCACGCCGAGCTCGAATGGGCCGAGCAGGTCGAAGACGCCTGCGACTTTCTCATCAACGAAGCCGAGACCACGGGCGGCGGGCGCCTGCTGGCACTCAACATTCACCCCTGGATGCTGGGGCAACCGCACCGCATCCGTGCGCTCGAACGCGTACTCGAACACATCACACAATCCGGCAAGGTCTGGAGTGCGGCACCCGGCGAGATTCTCGCGGCGTGGCGTGCAGCCCAGGCGTAGGCCCCGACAATAAAGACAAAGGACACACCATGACTCGTTTGATCTCTGCGCTATTCGCCTGCGCGCTGCTCGCGGCAACACCTTCGCCTGCGATGGCCGACGACAAGCACCCGCTGGCCAGCCTGCCGCTGCGCACCATGGGGCCTGCAGTGATCTCGGGGCGTATCTCCGACTTTGCGTTCCACCCGGACAACAAGAGCGTGTACTACGCGTCGGTCGCCTCGGGCGGTTTGTTCAAGACGGAGAACAACGGCACGACCTGGAAGCCGCTGTTCGACGGCGAGGGCAGCTACGCGCTGGGCGTCGTCGAGCTGGACCCCTCCGACCCCAACACGGTTTGGGTGGGCTCGGGCGAGAACAACGCGCAGCGTAGCGTGGGTTACGGCGACGGTGTCTACAAGTCGCTCGATGGCGGCGCGAGCTGGTCCAACGTTGGGCTTAAGAACTCGGGCCATATCAGCCAGATCTGGATCGACCCCGAGGACGGCGACACCGTGCTTGTCGCAGCCCAGGGTCCGCTTTGGAATTCGGGCGGTGACCGCGGCCTCTACAAGACCACGGACGGTGGCGAGAACTGGACGCAGATTCTCTCTGTCGATGCCGACACGGGCATCAACGAGTTTGTCGTCGACCCGGGCAACAGTAGCCGCATCGTGGCTTCGAGCTATCAGCGCCGCCGCCACGTCTGGACGCTCATCAACGGTGGGCCGGGCAGCGGCATTCACCGCAGCGAGGACGGTGGCGAAACCTGGACCGAAATCACGTCAGGCCTGCCCAAGGACAACATGGGCCGTATCGGTCTTGCGGGCGCGCCTGGCGATGCAGACCGCATCTACGCCATTATCGAGGCCAAGTCAGATGAGCAGGGCATCTACCGCTCCGATGACTTCGGCCTGACCTGGGACAAGCGTTCGGGCCACATGACCTCGAGCCCGCAGTACTACAACGAACTTGTGGTCGACCCGACGAATCCCGACCGCGTGTTCTCGGTCGATACGTTCACGCACGTGTCGGTCGACGGCGGTTCATCGTGGTCGCGCTACGGCGGCGACCACCGTCACGTGGACGACCACGCACTCTGGATTGATCCCGACGAGCCGTCGCACCTCGTCATCGGCGGTGACGGCGGCATCTACGACACCTACGACGACGGCGCGAATTGGCGCTGGATCGCAAACCTGCCTATTGCCCAGTTCTACCGCATCCAGCCCGACTACTCGGAGCCGTTCTACAACGTCTGTGGTGGTACACAGGACAACAACTCGCTCTGTGGTCCGTCGCGCACGACGGTCCGCCACGGCATCACGAATGCCGACTGGACGCTGATCCTTGGTGGCGACGGCTACGAGCCGCAGTTCGACCCCGACGACCCGAACATCATCTACACGCAGTACCAGTACGGCGGCCTTGCGCGCTACGACAGGACCAGTGGCGAGCGCGTGTTCATCGCGCCGCATCCGGGCGAAGGCGAGAACGCCTACAAGTGGAACTGGAATACGCCGATCATCGTCAGCCCGCACAACAGCAAGCGCATCTACTACGCCGCAGAAAAACTGTTCCGCTCTGACGACCGTGGTAACAGCTGGCGCGCCGTGAGCCCAGACCTGACCCGACAGCTCGACCGCAATGCGCTCGAGGTGATGGGTCGCGTCTGGAGTGTCGACACGATCGCCAAGAACAACTCCACGTCGATCTACGGTGCTGCGATCGCGCTCTCGGAGAGCGAACTTAGCGAGGGCCTGATTTACGTGGGCACCGACGACGGCGTCATGAACATCACCGAAGACGGTGGCGAGACCTGGCGTCGCGTCGACTCGTTCCGGGGCGTGCCCGACATGTCGCTGATTGAAGATGTCGTCGCCTCGCTGCACGACCCCGATGTGGCCTACGCGACCATCGACAACCATAAGCGTGGCGACTACAAGCCCTACGTGCTCAAGACCGAGAACCGTGGGCGCAGCTGGTCGCTGATCTCGAACAACTTGCCCGAGTGGGGCTCGGCGCACACGATCGTGCAAGACCATGTTGACGCCGACCTGCTGTTTGTCGGTACCGAGTTCGGCGTGTTCTTCTCGCAGGACGGCGGTGTCGCCTGGCACCAGCTCAAAGGCAACTTCCCGACGATCGCCGTGCGTGATATCGAAATCCAGCGGCGCGAGAACGATCTTGTGGTCGGCACCTTCGGTCGCGGCATCTACATCCTCGACGACTACACGCCGCTGCGCACGGCAGCCAGTGATCTTGAATCGCAGCATCTGTTCGATGTGCGTGATGCGTGGTCCTACGTCGTCGGCGACAACATCGGCTACGGCGTGAAGGGCTTCTTCGGCGCGACGCACTACAACGCCGACAACCCGCCGTTTGGCGCTGTATTCACCTACCGCCTCGAGAAAGGCCTGGAGTCGGCGAGCAAGGCGCGCCGCAAGGCGGAGATCGAGATCGAAAAGGAAGGCGGTGACACGCCGTACCCGTCCTGGGAGGCGCTTCGCGCCGAGGATCGCGAGGAAGACCCAGCAGTGATGCTGATCGTTCGCGATGCGGCGGGCAACGTGGTACGTCGAGTTGCGGGTAAGACAGGCGCGGGCGTGCATCGCACGGCCTGGGACCTGCGTTACCCGCCGACCGATCCCGTGGACCTGACGACATCGGTTTCGGTGCCGTGGGCCTCCGACCCGGAAGGTCCGCTGGCAGCACCCGGCGAGTACACCGTGAGCCTGGCGGTTCGTCAGAACGGCACGCTCGAGGAAGTTGCCGGGCCCAGGACCTTCACGGTCAAGTCGATGCCGCAGGGCAAGGAAACGAGTCAGGACCTCGGTGCCGTTACCGCGTTCCAGCGTAAAGCCGGCGAGCTCTACCGCGCGGTAGCCGGTGCGAGCGCGCTGATGGGCGAGCTCAATACACGTATCACGCACATCAAGGCGGCACTGACGGATACGCCGGCGGCCGACGAGTCCCACGAGCAACGACTGCGTCAGATCAAGACGCGTCTCGACGACCTCGTCGTCGCACTGAATGGTGACCGCACGATCGCTTCGCGCAATGAACCGACTCCCTGGTCGATCGCGCGTCGCGCGGGTTCGGTCTACGGCTTGATGCTCGATGTGCGGTCGGACGTGCCCGCGATGTACCAGGAGTCTTACGAGATCGCGGCCGGGGCGTTCCGCTCGGCGCTCGCGGACCTGACACAGATCGAAGCTGACCTTGCCGCGCTCGAATCGGAGCTCGAAGGATTGGGTGCGCCGCACACACCTGGCCGTGTGCCCGCGTGGCGCTAGGCCGCTGCATGATGAGGTTGCACCGCATTGCTGCGGCGCTGGGTGCTATTGCACTCAGCGCCTGCAGCGCCAACGCGCCCGCGCCGGCCGATGCCGTGCCCGCAGTCACCATCATGACCTTCAACGTCGAAAACCTGTTCGACAACACGGACGACCCGGGCAAGGACGACCACGCCTACCTGCCGGTCGGCATGAAGCAGACGGCCGCGCACAAGGCGCTCTGCGAACCCATCGAGGTGCCGCGTTGGCGCAGCGAGTGCCTCGAGCTCGATTGGAGTGATGCAGCCCTCGAGTTCAAGCTGCAGCAGGTGGCGGCATCCATTCTGCAGGTGAACGACGGCCGCGGGCCCGACATCATTGCGCTGCAGGAAGTCGAGAACATCAACATCCTCAAGCGACTGACGCGCGATTACCTGGGTGCGGCCGGGTACCGCGAGATCGTGCTCCTCGAGGGTCGCGATATACGCGGGATCGATGTGGCCTTCCTGTCGCGGCTGCCGATTCGTGGTGTGCCCGTGCTGCACCCCTTCAACATGGACGCGTTTCCGGACCGGGCCGACGACACACGCGGTGTCCTCGAAGCGACGTTCGAGTTACCTGATGGCGGGCTACTTACAGGCTTCGCCGTGCACTTCCCGGCGCCGTTCCACCCCATCGAGATGCGCGAGCTGGCCTACGACCATCTGAACGGGCTGCGGGCCAGCGTGCCCGATGCCAACGTGGTTTTTGCCGCGGGCGACTTCAATACGCCAAACCGAGAGATGACGGACACGACCATCATGGATGATCGTGTGCGGCCTTACTGGCGCGTGGCGCACGAGGTCGATTGCGACGGCTGCATCGGTACGAACTACTGGCGCACCGGAAAAAGTTGGTCCTTCCTCGATATGGTGCTGTTCTCGCCGGCCCCCGCGTCACCCGACGCCTGGCGCATCCGCACAGGCGGTGTCTACCTCGCGAACGGCTACCGCGATCAGCTCAATGAGGACGGTACGGTGCGGCGCTTCGATCTCGAGCGTCGGCGCGGCGTGTCGGACCACCTGCCGCTCGTGATGACAATCGAGGCTGGCCAAGGCAACTAGGCGGGCTCAGCGCTTGGTCGCCGCCCGGTGGCCGTGCACAATGGAAGGTGTCTTATTCGCTCGTTCTGAAGGAGTCAGTCAGTGACACGACAGCCTGTTTCGCGGATCGCCATTGCATCCCTTTTCGGTCTCTTCCTGTCACTCACTGCTCCGGCGCCTGCGCAGCAGCAGCCAGCACCGCCCAACGGACCATCGCCGGGTTACAAGGAGCTTCCGGGTCCCGATATCTGGCAATACCCGGACGTCCCATCGCGCTGGGTCGAGCAGCAGCAGGAACGCGCCTACGCGGCGCTCGACGGGCGCCAATACGATGTCCTCGTGGTACCCGCGCAGGCGCGCGGCCAATCCTTCCACGCCACCGAACGGTCGCTGATGACACTGAGCCTCGCTCAAGCGATCGAGGTGCGCTCGGATCTCAGCGTGGCCGACCCGGTTCTGGTCGCACAGGCACTGGGTTTGCACGAGCGTCAGTTCGAAGCGAGTTCGCTCACGGCTTTGGCCGAAACGCTTGGCGTCGAGACCATCGTTGTCTTCGATGTGACGCACAATGGCAATGGTGAGTTCAAAATTCGTTGGCGCGTCGTGGCGCCCGGAGACTCGCTGTCGCTCGATGACGCGGACACGGTAGAGGCAACAGCGGAACAACCCTTCAACGACGTCAACTCGCCCTACTTCCGCTCATTTGGCATTCGCCATGAGATCGCCATGGAGGCGTCGGGCGACCAAGCGGCCATTAAGCGACCGATCCTCGAAGCAGACGTTGTAGATTTCCCGGCCAGCGCCGATGCGTTCGCGGCACCGGAGTCCAATCTCATGGCTGCGCACTACCTGCAACTCGCGGGCGTATTGGGCTCGCGAAACCTCATCGAGCGCACGCGCGACATGTTGTTCGAGCGCTCGCTGGTCCTGCTGGAAACGATGAGTGGCGAGTCACAGGACTACAAGCTGCTGCAGGCACGCGCGTTGTTTTACTTGAACCGCCGACCCGCGGCATTGATGGTGTTGCGCGAGCCTGAAACGCCAGCCGAGATTGCATTCGTTGAGTTCCTCAATGGCAACGCCACAAAGCTTGAAGCCGCTATCGAGGACATCGAGTCGCCGTTGCTGACGGAGATCGCACGGATCGAAAGCGAGCGTCTGCGCTACCTCTACAGCGGTGCAATGGATGAAGCGGCCGCTCAAACGGCGTACGAGGCGCACGAGCTGTGGGGATCATTCCTGTACACCGCAATCCTGGATGAGAACGTGTGGCAGGAACACACGACGCTGTACATCAAGGATGGTGCCGACAGCCTGTTTCCCGTCGAGCGCCTGTCACTGGACAGCTTCTTCGCGTCGTTAGCTGCCTCTAACGATACGCCCGATGAGTACAAGGTGGCGGAACTTGGTTTTCGGCACGCCGACGACGTGGACCGGCGTCGGCGTGGTGAATCCTCTTCTTTCATCGGCCCTCGGATTGCGGACCTCACGGATATGCTGCGCACGCTCTACGCGGGTCAGATTTACGGCGCGATCGGCTACTGGCGGACTCCGATAAGCCAACCCAGGCGGTCCATCAAGCTCGCGGACGAGTTCGAGCCGCTCATGTCGGGGCATCCGTCCTACCTTGTTAGTGCCGCGTTCGCGCACCTCGACCAGGCGAAAAAAGCCCGCGGTGCGGAGCGCAGCAATCTCATCAAGCGCGGCAACGAACTGGTGCGCGAGGCGGTGCTCATCAGCAAAGGTCTATACGACGAGACCATGACGTCGGCCATGATCCCGAGGTGGTCATTCCCGCGTTACGTCGATTATTCGCAGGAGACACAGTCACTGCTGCTGCACGCGTCCGATTGGCCCTGGCCCGCCCACGGTATGTGGCAGGGGACGCCCATGATCCGTGTTGTGACGAATTTCCATTGCACGGGCTATAGTAACTACAACGTTTTTTGCCTGGACCGACTCGAGTCGCTGTACGGCGAGACTGAGGAAGGCCGTGCCTGGTTGCAGCCCCTCATTCAGGAAATGGCGTTTCGTTTCGAGGGGAGCCGGGGCAAGGCCAAGATACTGGCGCGCTATCACCTGCGCAGTGGCGATGAAGCGGCGGCCCGTTCCGTCTTCGATGATGCCATTGCGGCTGAGACCCCCGAATGGATGCCCTACAACGCCGTGGCGCGCGACCACATCCGCGAGCTCGAATACGACAAGGCGTTGGCCATGTTCGAATCCTATCCTGGGTTTTCGGACGAACGTGTGGCGAGTCGTGTAGAGCTCGCAAACCTCGCGCAAAATTCCGCGACCGTGTTTTTTGAGGCGGGCCAGTACGATCAATCGGTGCCGCTGTACGAGTTGTCAGCCAGCTACAACACGGGCTCGGACTCTGGCATGCGCAGCGAGGTGAATCTCAATCTGATCCGGGGCGACTACGATGCCGCGATTGAGGCCTCGACGCGCCGTATCGGTCAGTACGGGACCAACGTTGCGCGACGTGATCTCATGGGGCTTGCCGTGATCACGGGTTCTACCCCGCTCGCAAAGGCCGCCGCCACTGCGGCGCTCGATCATCTCAATACCCACCTGACCTGGGACGGGCTGCTCATCGTCAAGCGTTCGGAAGACACGCCGCTCGAGGAACACCTGCGCTGGGCCATGGAGGATGCGTCGGAGATTCCTCGAGAGGACGGCGTCTTGTATGCGCTGCGTTACGCGATGCTCGCCGGCGTGGTGGACCGGGACATTGCGCGGGGTTTTCCAGACCAGTTAGAAGCGCTCGACCCGCGGCCCCGACCGAAGCGGCGTGGAGACGGTCTTCTGTTGCGCAACGGCAAGCTGTTGGCTTCACCGAGCTACGTCGACACGCGTATGCCGATAGGCCCAGACGTTGAAGACGTTGAGGTGTCGACATCGGCACAGTACGGCGCCCGCGGTCTTGCGGCTATCAGCGCTGGCAACTATAAAGCGGGCTTCAAGGCACTAGATCGCGCGTCCGAGTTCTACCATCTCGAAAATTATCTGCCTTTTTATGCGCTGGCGTCCGCAAAGGTTGGCGATACCGAGCGTGTCAGAAGCTACCTCACACGTTTGCGTCAGGGTGAAACGACGAAGCTTGCTGGTGATCCAGAAGCGATGGGTGTGTTTTTCTTCGGTCATGTGGCGCGCGCTGCGCTTGACGGTATCGAGGGTCGACACGACAGCGCGCTGCGATCGCTGAAGCTGGCACGGGCGGACCACACTTACACCAACTGGCGCACGATCTACTCACGTTATCTCATGCTCGAAATTGGACGGCTGCTTTACGAGGAAACGAGGGAGGCCGTGTATCGCGAATTCGTCCTCGATACAGCGCGGCGTGCGGCCGTCACCGAGCCTTACATGGGCTACAACCACTCGTTCATCGCCATGCTGAGCGCCGACCGCGATGAACGTGTCGATTCGCTGGCGCGGGTGCTGGTCCTCGATCCGCAGTCACGGTCGATCAAGCGTGCCAAGCGGAAGGAGCTCAAGGCGGCGCGGGAGAAGGCCGAGAACGGTTACCCGATGCCGCTCAACATGCTGCAGTCCGAAGCGGTGGCCTTCACGAGCGATGCGGAGCGCCCCCAGGGTTAGGCCCGGTCTCGCCTAGCGCGTTGCGTCGAATTCGATGGTGACCGACGGCGCGCCGCCCGCAAACAGTGCGGATTGAGATTCGCCGTCGCGCTCGATGGTCACAAGGTTGACCTGGTCGGGCCAGATATCGCGCAACGCGTTGTGGCTCATCGCGAGCGCCTCGAGGTTCTCGGGTATCGGCGTTTCGGCGTAGACCCAGAGAAACTGCCCCTCGATTTCGTGACCAACGGGCGTAAGCTCAAGCCAGTTGTCGTCTTGGTCGCGCATCTTGAAGCGTTTGCTGACGTAAGCCGCAAACTGATCGCGCGTGGCCTCCGAGCCCAGGATGTCCGCATCGGCGCCCAAGATGTCGCGCACCGCGTGCTCGGCGTCGTGCACGAGGAAACGGTGCATCACCTCGATGTTGCCCGTGCGGTTGTTGAACAACACGCGCGTGACAGCTTCCCGCGCCTGGTGGGCAACCGCACTGCAGGCCAGCAGCACCGCCAGCGCGGCGGTTGCCGCGCGGCGGCATTGGCTTATTCGTCGTCGCACTCGTCGCCCGACTCGCACACCGGCTCAAGCTCGGTTTTGCTGTCCTGCATGATGTCACGGTACTCGAAGCCTTCGCGCGGCGGCGACTTGAACATCTCGATGCGCGAGGGAACCATGCGCCGCGGGTAGTGGTTGTTCTCCACGTCGACATCGGCTGTTTCCCACTGCGGGTCGACCACGACACTGACGAGTGCTTTCTCGAACACGAGCAGCTTCTTGACGTGCATCGCGTTACGGCGCCAGATCTCGGCCGGAATGTCGTAGCGCTGCTTGCTGCCGTCTTCGAACTCGAGCTCTAGCAGAATCGGCATGACGAGCCCGCCCAGGTTCGAAAACTCGAGCACGTAGTAGTTGCGGTCTTCCTCGACGGCGCGCTCCAGCGTCACGCGCTCCCAGTCCTCGAGGCCGGCCAGGAACTGCTGGTACTCGTTACGCTCTTTGTTGGTGACCGTGTACTCGTCGTTCTTGTCGTAGAAGTCATCCAGGCCGGGGTTGCGTTCGACCCAGGTGCGCAGCCCGCCTTCGCGGTCGCGCTGCACGGTCAGCGACTCGGGCTTGTCGGCGTTTTCCTGGCGACGACGGTCGAAGTCGATATCCGGGTCCTTGGTGTCGAGCCGCAGCTTCCAGATACGGTCGAGCGAGATATCGACGTGGTCCGTCGTGTAGAACCAGCCGCGCCAGAACCAGTCGAGATCGACGCCCGAGGCTTCTTCCATGGTGCGGAAGAAATCGGCAGGTGTCGGGCGACGGAAACGCCAGCGGCGGGAGTATTCCTTGAACGCAAAGTCGAAGAGCTCGCGGCCCAGAATCGTCTCGCGCAGAATCGTGAGCGCGACGGCGGGCTTGGCGTAGGCGTTGGGGCCAAGCTGCAGCACGCTGTCAGACTGCGTCATGATCGGCACCTGAAAATCGGAACGCATGTAGTCGACAATGTCGTGCGGCTCCACCTTCCAGGGAATGTCAGGGTCCCACTCGCGACCCGCCAGCGCGTCGAGGAAACTGTTCAGGCCTTCGTCCATCCAGGTCCACTGACGCTCGTCGGAGTTCACGGTCATCGGGAAATAGATGTGCCCGATCTCGTGGATGATGACGCCCACGAGGTAGCGTTTTTCAGCCAGGCTGTAGGTGCGGGTGCCGTCGTCCTGCAGGTCCGTGCGCGGGCCGTTGAACGTGATCATGGGGTATTCCATGCCGCCCACGGGGCCGTTGACGGACTGCGCCGTTGGGTAGGGGTAGTCGAACGAGTAGCGCGAGTACACCTCCATGGTGTGAATCACAGACGCCGTCGAGTAGTTCGACCACATCGGTTCGCCTTCCTTGGGGTAGAAGCTCATGGCCATGACCAGCGGCTGCACGGTGCCGCCCTGCTCGTAGCCCTGCGCGTCCCAGATGAACTTGCGCGACGACGCCCAGGCGAAGTCGCGCACGTTGCGTGCCGAGAAGCGCCAGGTTTTGGTGTCGGTCGTGCCGTCAGCTTCGTTCTCGAGCGCTTCTTCCGCCGTCACGATGAACACGGGCGCGTCTGCCGTCTTGGCCTGCTCAAGACGCTCGCGCTGCGTCGCCGTCAGCACGCGGCCAGGATTCTGCAGCTCGCCCGTTGACGAGACGATGTGGTCCGCGGGCACCGTGATGTCGACGGTGTAATCGCCGAACTCGAGCGTGAACTCGCCGCGGCCCAGGAATTCTTTATTGGTCCAACCTTCGTAGTCGGTGTAGGCCGCCAGGCGCGGGAACCACTGCGCAAGCAGGAAAATATCGTTGCCGCCCTCGCGTGCGTCGTCGGGGAAGTGCTCGTAGCCCGCGCGCGCTGGGACCGCGTTTTCTTCGACGATATCGAACTCAAAATCGAGGCTGAACGTCGTCGAGCGGCCGGGCGCCAGCGGCGCGGCAAGATCGATGCGCATGAGCGTGCCAACGATGGTGTAGGCCAGGTCGCGGCCACCCGAGGTCTTGACGTTGCTGATCGTGTAGCCGAAATCGGTATCGGCCATAGCCTGCTGTCGGCGCAGCTCGCCGAGGCTCAGCTGCGGCGGTTTGCCGGGTTCCGCGCTGACGGCCGGCCCGCGGCGGCTGGGGTCGGCGAACGCGCCGGAGCGTTCGGATAGCGAGTCGCGGCGGAATCGGTTCTGGTCGAGTTGCAGCCAGAGAAAGCGCAGCGTGTCGGGGCTGTTGTTCGTGTAGGCAATCGTCTGGCTGGCGATCAGTTTGCGCCCCGCCTCATCGAGCGTGACATCGATGTCGTAATTGACCTTTTGCTGCCAGTAGCGGTGACCGGGTTCGCCGCCCGCGGTCCGGTAGGAGTTGGCCGTCGGCAAGACCTCATCAAGCTGGCGGAATTTGTCAACGAAGTCGCCTTTGGTCTGCACAACGCCGGCGTAGGCGCAGTTAAACGTCAGTGCAACAAGCAGGAGGATTCTTTTGGTCACGATGGTGCTGCCGTGGTGGAGGCGGCCGCAGAAGATAGCGCATGAGCGGGCCGTACGTCAGCACGCGCCGGGGCTGGTTTAAGCGTCAGCCTTCGAAAACAGGGGGTCGATCGAGATGAGCAGGCGGTCGCCGGCGTAATGCGGCGATCGGTGCACGACCCCGTGGAACAGGTCATCGGCCCAAGTGCCACCCTTCATCAGGGTCCAGGATCCCGACCGGAGGTGGCGGACGTTGCTGCCCTCGACGACGGGGATGGTCTCGTTCGTGCGGCCTTCGAAGGCGTCACGGTCGACCTCGTCGTGTGCGATCCACTCGGTCCCGGGCCCCATGAGCGTCATGATCATCCGGCAGGGCACGTAGTCGACGTGAAACTTCGGGCACATAGGGCCGTTGAGTGTTGCCACGCGGATGCCGACCCCCGTGCAGCCCAGGAGATCGGCCATTAACTGCGTGGCCGAGTCGATTTCTTCAACGAGGCATGCGGATGCCTCGGACTCGACGGCGCGATGGACCTGTTCTTCGGTAACGGCGCGGTGGCCGGGAGTCTGTGACCAGCGCGCCTTGATCGCGCGACGCGACAGCTCCGCGACGTCGCTCATGAGTGGCCCGTTTTTGGTCGTGACGCTGACCAGTTCGACATCGGCGTCGTAGATGCCGGCGAAGTCTGCGAGGTTGTCGCTCGTCACTGCCCGCATCAGGCGAGCGCCTCCTCGATGAGGGGCGCCCAGGCCGGGAACGGATCGGTGTATTGCGACCAGGCGGCCTGGCCCGCGGCCATCTCGGCATCTGTGAGCAAGCAGGCGTCGAGCGCCGCCGTCGCTTCTGCCGTGTCCATGTTCTGGCCAATGAACACGACCTCCTGGCGCCGGTCGCCGTAAGGCGGTTCGACCTGGCTCATAATCTCGCGGCGGTGATCGGCGTCGGGTGGCCACAGCTCAGGCTTTACAGCGGACCAGAACAGGCCCGCGTAGCCATGGTGCATGATACCGCCGGCCTGCGACCAGGAACCGGCCTGGTCAAATCGGCTGGCCAGCCAGAAGTAGCCCTTGGAGCGAATGAGGTTGCCGTGGCGCCAGCCATTGACCAGGAAGTTGTAAAGTCGCTCCGGGTGAAACGGTCGGCGCGCGCGGTAGACGAAGCTGCCAATGCCGTATTCCTCGGTTTCCGGAACGTGCTCGCCGCGTAGCTCGGCGAGCCAACCGGGCGCGTTTGCAGCGGCCTCGAGGTCGAACTGGCCTGTGCCCAGGATGGCTTCGGGCGGGACGTTGCCATGGTTGGCCGCGATAATCTGGGCGCCCGGGTTGAGGCGTTGCACGGTCGCGATGACGGCGTCGGCCTCGGCGGGTTCGAGCATGTCCGTTTTGCTGACGATGATGACGTTCGAAAACTCGACTTGGTCGATGAGCAGATCGGCGACACTGCGCTCGTCCTCGGGGCCGATCTCCATGCCTTTGGCTTTGAGCGATTCGGCTTCGCGCAACATGTTCGGGAAGTTCACGGCGTCGACGACGGTCACCAGCGTGTCGAGTCGCGCGACGTCGGACAGCGAACGGCCGTGTTCGTCTTCAAAGGTAAAGGTCTCGGCCACGGGCATGGGCTCCGAGACGCCCGTGGACTCGATGAGCAGGTGGTCGAAGCGGCCTTCGCTGGCCAGCTTCGAGACCTCGATGAGCAGGTCCTCGCGCAACGTGCAACAAATGCAGCCATTGGTCATTTCGACGAGCTTTTCGTCCACATGCTGCAGCGACATGTCATCGCGTACGAGCGCGGCGTCGATGTTGACCTCGCCCATGTCATTGACGATGACCGCAACGCGCAGGCCTTCGCGGTTGTTGAGGACGTTGTTCAGCAGCGTGGTCTTACCCGCGCCAAGGAAACCGGACAAAACGGTAACGGGAAGGGGCGTATTCACAGTGGGTGCACCTGTGACAGCGTGGGCGCAACGTTATAACATTACAAGCTCTGGCGTGCATCCCGATCGCGCCTAATTACCCCAGTCGAACGCACGGCGCAGTGCCTGCGCGAGCGGCCCAGTGAACACTTTCGGCCTGCTTTGTGCCAAGCTTCGTCGTTTGACGACAGACGCTCCCAAGGAGCCCTATCATGACTTCGAAACTACCCTGGATCGTGCTGGCTGGCGCGCTCGTCGCCGGCTGCGGCGGGGACGCTGACACGCCCGCAACGGCTGAGACCGAACAGGCCGCAGCTGCCACTGATGACATTGTTGTCACCGAAGCCGAATTGGCCGGAAATCCCTTCCTTGAGGAATGGGATACCCCGTTTGGCGTGCCGCCGTTTGACCAGATTTCCGACGACGATTTCCTGCCCGCCTTCAAGCAAGGCATGCTTGACCAGCGTGCCGAGGTTGCGGCCATCGTGAACAACCCCGAGCCGCCGACCTTCGAGAACACGATTCTCGCGCTCGAGAAAGTCGGCGACCTCGCCGTCAAGGTCGGCCTGACATTCGGGCCGCTGGCTTCTACGGAGCTCAACGAGAAGAAGCGCGCGCTGCAGAGCGAGATCTACCCGATGTGGACGCGCGAGTCCGACAAGATCTCGCTGAGCGACGAACTCTGGCAACGCGTCAACACGGTCTACGAGGCCCGCGACACGTTGGGTCTCAACGAGCAGGACGCACGCCTGCTGGAACTCATGCACCGCGGTTTCATCCGCTCGGGCGCAGCACTGGATGCCGACACCAAGGCGCAGCTGGCGGCCATCAATGAGCAGATTTCAGGCCTGACCACGAAGTTCGGCCAGAACCTGCTGACGGCGACCAAAGCATTCAAACTGGAAATCACCGACGAGGCGGACACAGCCGGGCTGTCTGATGCCTTCAAGGCGAGTATCTGGGACGAGGACGCGCAGGCCTGGGTCGTGACACTCGACCGCTCGGTCTACGAAGCGTTCATGACGCAGTCTGAGAGCCGCGAGCTGCGTGAGCAGGCCTTTAACGGCTACCGCCTGCGCGCGAGCGAGGGCGAGGGCGATAACGGCCCGCTGGCGATCAAGATCGCACAGCTTCGTGCCAAGCGCGCTTCGCTGCTGGGTTACAAGACACATGCTGACTACATCCTCGAGTACAACATGGCGCGCACGCCGAAGGGCGCCGAGGACTTCCTGCTCCGCGTCTGGAAGCCAGGTCTCGAGCAGGCCAAGCAGGAACGCGCCGACATGCAGGAAATGATCGGCGACGCCTTCGAATTCGCGGGTCATGACTGGTGGCACTACTCCGAGAAAATTCGCAAAGACCGTTTCGACATCGACGAAACCGCGCTCAAGCCCTACTTCGAGCTCAGCGCGGTCCTGGGCGGTTCTTTCGAGATGGCCGAGCGCCTGTTCGGCATCACGTTCACCGAGCTCGACGCACCGGTCTGGAACGACGTGGTGGAAGCCTACGAAGTGCGCGACGCCGATGGCTCGCATCTCGGCGTTTTCATGTTCGACATGTTCGCGCGTGATTCAAAACGCGGCGGTGCCTGGATGAACAGCTTCCGTGCGGCGTCCAACATTGAGGGCGACACGATTCGACCAATCGTCACCAACAACCTCAACCTGACGACGCCGCCCGAAGGCGAGCCGGCACTGCTGAGCTTCGATGAAGTGGCGACGGTGTTCCACGAGTTCGGGCACGGTCTGCACGGCATCATGACCACGATCGACTACCCCACCTTCTCGGGCGTCGACGGCCCGCGTGACTACACGGAGTTTCCGGCGCAGATTCTCGAACACTGGGCGTCCGAGCCGGGGATGCTCGAGCTCTACGCGCGGCACTATGAGACGGGCGAAGTGATCCCCGAGGCACTCGTGGAGCGCATGAAAGCCGCTGCGAATCACAACCAGGGCTTCAGCACGACCGAGTTCATTGCCGCTGCCTTACTCGACCTGCGCTGGCACATGCTGACGGCCGAAGAAGCCGCTGCGATCACGGATGCGGCAGCGTTCGAAGACCGTGTGCTCGCTGAGTACGGCCTTATTGACGAGATCGAGCCGCGCTACCGCTCGCAGTACTTCAGCCACATCTTCGCGGGTGGCTACTCGGCCGGTTACTACGCATATCTGTGGTCCGAGATTCTCGACGCCGATGGTTTCAACGCCTTTAAGGAAGCCGAAGACATCTTCGACCCCGAGGTCGCGGATCGTCTGCGGACCTGGGTCTACGAGGCCGGTGGTCTGCGCGAAGCCGACGAGCTTTACCGCAACTTCCGCGGCGCCGACCCAAGCATCGAACCGCTGCTGATCGGTCGGGGTTTCGACCCGGGCGCGGGCGGCGACTAAGGCCGCATCTGTCTGACGTCATCGAGCGCGCGTTCAGCCCATGAACGCGCGCTCGATGGCCCACCAAAGGCCGACGCTCGCAATGAGCAGTGCGGCCGGGGTGACCACCCAACGTCTGTAGGTCGTGGTGCCCGATTCGTCCGCCGTACCGATCGCGCGCTGGGCCGCGACCAAAACGGCGAGCGTCACGAGCACGACGGCGATCTGCCCGATTTCCACGCCGACGTTGAAGCCGATCAAGGCGCTCCAGAATTGCCCAGGCGGCAGTCCGAGCTCGCCGAAGAAACCGGCGAAGCCGAGCCCGTGCAGCAGCCCGAACCCGAATACGACGATAGGCCGCCATTTGGGCATGTCACGGACCCAGACGTTCTCGATCGCCACCACGGCGATGCTGGCCGCAATCAGGGGTTCCACGATGCCCGCGGGCGGTGTAATGACGCCCGCACCCGCGAGTCCGAGCGTGACTGTGTGCGCCAATGTGAACGTCGTAACCTGGATGATGAGCGGGCGCAGGCGCGTCGAGGTCAGCACGAGCGCCATCACGAACAGGATGTGATCGAGCCCGCCCGGCAGGATGTGGTCGACACCGATCTGCGTGTAAAGACCAAAGGTCGCCATCGCGCCGCGTGGCTGGCCCGTTTCGTCGAGCAGTGGCTGAATCTCGCGTACCGAGTTGTCGCTGCTGCGATCGAGGGCGGCCAGCTGCTCGCACAGCAACGGGTCCATGCCGCCGTCGCCCGGAATGCAGAACTCGTCTTCGGGATGCGCGGTTGCGGTTGCGGCAAGCGTGAACGCGGCCAACAACAGCAAGAGCGCTGCAAGCAGTCGCCGAGGGCGCGCCCCTGTCACATTCGTGTGGTGCATTGGCGGTAAGATATCAGGCAAGCGTTCCGGTCCCGAGTGACAACATGAAAATAAACCGCAGAGAGGCCGTCGTCGGTATGACGACTGCGCTGGTGTCCCCTGTTGCCGCGTCGATGGGCAAGCAGCCTATATTCGCTAACGACGTCTTCGCGCACGGCGTGGCCAGCGGCGACCCGGCCACGGACAGTGTGGTGCTCTGGACACGGGTATCCGGCCAATCGGGCACGGTCGCTGTCGACTGGGTGATTGCGGCGGACCCTGAGCTGAGCGATGTCATCGCGCGGGGCCGCACGACGACCTCGGCGATCAGCGACTACACGGTCAAGGTCGTGCCAGAGGGTCTGCCAGCGGGTGCGGCGCTGTACTACAGTTTCTCGGCGGCAGGCACGGCCTCGCCGATGGGGCGCACGCGCACACTGCCCACGGGCAGCGTTGAGCAGCTCGTCATCGCCGTCACGAGTTGTTCCAACTTCCCGTTCGGCCGCTTCAACGGCTATCAGGCCATTGCCGACGACCCCGAGGTCGACGTCGTCGTGCATCTCGGCGACTACATTTACGAGTACAGCGCAGACGGTTACGGTGCAGCCGATGGGCGCAGGCTCGGGCGAACACACGAGCCTGGCCACGAAATCGTCACGCTTTCCGACTACCGAACGCGCCACGCGCAGTACAAACGCGACCCGGGTTCGCTGGCCATGCACGCCATGCACCCGCTGATCCCGACCTGGGACGACCACGAGTCCACGAACAACCCCTGGTCGGGTGGCGCGCAAAACCACCAGGAGGGTGAAGGCGACTGGCTCGACCGCCGCAGTGTGTCCCTGCGCGCCTACTACGAATGGATGCCCGTGCGCGAACCCGGCCCTGGTGAGCCGCCCGAGCAGCGCCGCGCGCACTTCAGCTTCGGCGACCTGGCAAGCCTGTACATGGTGGAGACGCGGCACATGGCGCGCGCGGAGCAGGTCGACTTCGCGAACTATGAGGCGGCGCTCGAGACGCCCGAAGCTGCCGCCGAGTTCTACGACGACGTCGTCGGTGATGCCTCCCGACGCATGATCTCGAGCTCGGACGCTGCATTTCTTCGCGACGGCCTGAACGAGTCGGTGGCAGGCGGCCAACCCTGGCGTGTTCTCGCAAACCAGATCATTCTCGCCAAAGTGGTTGCGCCCGACCTGGACGACGAAATCTTCGCGAGCGCGCTGGCGATCGACAATGACTATGCCAAGCGGCTCTACGCGGGCATGGCGCAGCTCGGTGAAGTGGGGCTGCCCTTCAACATGGACGCCTGGGACGGCTACCCGGCGGCACGCGAGCGGCTCTACAACATGCTGAGCGAGGTTGGTGCTCGCGATCTGCTTGCCGTGACGGGCGACACGCATGTCTTCTGGCA
Organism: Pseudomonadota bacterium; assembly: GCA_039814545.1. GTDB lineage: Bacteria > Pseudomonadota > Gammaproteobacteria > Steroidobacterales > Woeseiaceae > CALBPI01. The sequence goes on along the minus strand of JBCCBB010000020.1, from coordinate 17,037 downwards.
GAACCGTTTGGTTGACGCATCGGGAACGCCAGTGGGCCTGGAGCTCGGTACGAGCGGGATCACTTCGCCCAGCGGTTTCCAGGGCTTTGGCAAGGCGGCTGCCGCGCGCCTCGACACGCTGATCGCTGCGCACAATGACAGCGTCGAATGGATCGCAGGCGGTCAACGCGGATTTGTCCGACTGACACTGCGCCGCGAGTCGGCCCGTGCAGAGTTTGTCGCGCTGTCGACGATCGAAACCCGCAACTTTAAGACGCAGGTCGTTCGTGCCGTGGACATCGTCCGTCGGGACGGCACGCTGGACTACGGCTGAGGCCGGCCGCGCAGAACATGAGCAAACGCATCCCCGTCACCGTTCTGACCGGATTCCTGGGTGCCGGCAAGACCACGCTACTCAACCGCATGCTGCAAGACCCTGCCGCAAAGCGCGCGTTGGTGATCATCAACGAGTTCGGCTCGATCGGCGTCGATCATGATCTGGTCGCGCACGCCGATGTCGACTCGGGCGTGGTCGAGCTGTTTAACGGTTGCCTGTGCTGCACGATTCGCGGTGATCTGACCAAGACGCTCAAGGACGCACCCTGGCGCTATTCGCGCGGCGGCGAGCGCTGGTTCGACCAGGTGATCATCGAGACCACGGGGCTCGCGGACCCGGCGCCCATCGTTCAGACCTTCCTCGCCGATCCCGCGATTGCCAAGCGCTACGCGCTGCGCCAGATCGTGACGGTCGTCGACGCCGTCAACGGCGTCGGCACGCTGACGGCACAGCCCGAGGCCGAGAAGCAGGTGGCCGTTGCAGACGCGATCGTGCTGACCAAAACGGATCTGGCCTCGGAGGACGAGATCGCTGTCACACGCTCGCGGGTTCGCGCGCTCAATGCCGCGGCACCGCTACAGGAGGCGCTGGCCGACAACGCGCTGGCTGCGCTGCTACAGAGCACCGCCACCTTCAATCCCGAATTGAAGGGCGCGGCGGTTCAGGCCTGGCTTGCCGAAGAAGCCCACGCTGACCACAGCCACGACCATCATCACCATCACCACGACGATCACGGGCATGACCCCAATCGCCATGATTCGCGGATTCGATCGATCAGCCTGAGTTTCGCTACGCCCCGATCAGCGAAGGTGTTGGACGCCTGGTTCGATCACCTGGCGCAACTGCGTGGCAGTGACCTGCTGCGTGTCAAAGGGATCCTCAACGTCTCGGAGCTCGACGTGCCCATGGTGATCCACGGTGTGCAGCACATCTGGCACCCGCCCGAAATCCTCGAGGCCTGGCCCAGTGAAGACAGACGCTCGCGCGTCGTCTTTATCGTCCGTGATCTTGAGCAATCCGATTTGCTGGGGGCGCTCTCATTTGTGACGAGCCACGTTGAGAACGCGCAGCTGACGGGGCTCAGTGGCGAGGAACGCGCGGCCGTAGATTAGGCGTCGACTACAGCTCGACGCGCTTGGCGTCGTGGAGTTTGTACACGGCGCCCTTGCCGAGCTCGACGGGCTCGAACCGGCCTTCCACGATGATGGGCTCCCAGGACACCTCGATGCCATCGGGTGCCAGCACCTCCACGGTACCCGCGGGGCCGCCCGGGATATCGAAGTAGCAGTGCGGTGGGCTCGAGGTCAGCAGGAACCAGCGCTGGGAGTTCTCGGCCTGCAGCGGCGTCATGAAACCCGCGATGCGCACCGTCTCGCCAGCACGCTGCGAGATCACGTTCGGGAAGTCGGCTGCGATGCTGCCGCCCTCGTAGCGCACCTGCGCCCGCATGAGATCCGACCAGGGGATGCCGCGCTCGACTTCGGGCAGCGCAGGTATGCCCGCGGCCGCCAGGCTCAGCACGTTGAGCACCACTTCGGTCTTTGCGTCGCCCACCTGGACGGTCAGCAGGTCGAGGCCCATCTGGCCTGCGAGCACGACGATTTCAACGATGCCGTAGTCGTCGCTGGTCGTCAGTAGAGCCTCTGAAGAGTCGACGACCAGACTGGTGCCCTTGAGCGAGGTCGTCGCTTTCGCGCCGCTTACGGGCGCGCCGTCGGGCGTTTCGATGCGAACAGCCAGAAACGCGTTGTCGTTCTCGATGACGTCGATGACCAGGCGGCCCTGGATGTCGGAGTAGCCGCCACGGGCGAGTGGCGTCAGTACAAGGTCTTTCGCGTCCTTGAAGGCGACGGGTGGTTTGGCTTCGTCGTAGAGGCCGTCACCGTTGTCGGGCTGGGCCGCGAGCTCCTCGTCCGTGAGGCCACCATTGATCACCTTGACCTGCGCAGCCAGATTGGCTGCGGCAATGCCGGCCAGTACGAGAGCTGTGGCCAGGCCTCTCAATACGTGGGGTGTCATGGAGCCTCCGCTAGGGTCTTCGCAACGTCCGTACGATACGCCTGAATGGCCGGAATTGCTGCTGCGGCCGCGCCGACAGCGAGCAATCCCGCGATCAGCGCCGTTTCCACGGGGAGCCAGGTCAGACCAGTGAATGACACGCCGCGCGACTGTTCCAGCCAGCCGCCCAGCACCTCGACCATGACGTGGCCTGCCACAAATCCGAGCAGGATCCCCATCAGGGTCAACAGTAGTCCTTCGAGCAGCAAAGCGAAAAAGAGTTCCCAGCGGGTGGCGCCCAGGCAGCGCAGCATGGCGATGTCGCCACGCCGGGTGCGCAGGGAGCCGTAAAGCGCCGCGAAGATTGAGAGGCCTGCCGAGACGATCAGGATCCAGGCAAACGCGCGCAGGCCGTCGAGTCCCACGCCGATGAGTTGCAGCACGCGCGTGACTTCCACCGCGGGCGCCGCGGCAACGAGATTGCTCGTCGTGTTGATCTGGCGCGGCAGCGTGACCGCAGCGACGGGCGAGGTATAGCTGAGCAACATGGCCGTGATCTCACGATCTTCGTCGCCGTGCTCGTGCTCGTGGTCGTGCTCGTCATGGTCATGCTCGTCGCCGTGCTCGTGCTCGTCGTGGTCATGCTCATCGCCATGCTCGTCCTCGTGGTCGTGCTCGTCATGATCATGTTCGTCGCCGTGCTCGCCCTCGTGGTCGTGCTCGTCGTGGTCATGCTCGTCGCCGTGCTCGTCCTCGTCCTCGTGCTCGTCGTGATCCTGTTCGTCGCCGTGCTCGCCCTCGTGGTCGTGCTCGTCATGATCATGATCAGCGTCGCCTTTGGATTGCGCGCCCGCCGACGCAGGCTCGTGCAAATCCCAAACACTGTCGAGTGAGGTCAGTACGAGTCTGTCGAGGACCGAGCCCGTGCGATCCAGAATGCCGACCACGCGATAGCGTGAGTTGTCGTGGCTGTGCCCGCCGTCCGTAAAGCCGTGGGCACCCGCAAAGGTCGAGCCGACCTCAAGGCCTGCGGCAGACGCTGCGGTGGCACCGACGACAGCCTCCATGGAACCCGACCACCATCGACCATCCGCGATCTCGGCGTCGTACAGCGCGCCGTATTCGGGGGTCGTGCCGACAATGCGGAAGCCGCGAACACTGTCGCCCAGCGATAGCGGGATGGCGCTGGCGATGCGCGGGTCTTCTGCCCAGCGTTCAGCCTCGGCCAGCTCGATGTTCCCCGTGGGGACGTCGGCGTGATAAACGGCCGAGAGCACGAGCTGAACGGGGCTGCCTTTCGCGCCCAGCACGAGGTCGATGCCGCGCGCGTCGCGCGACATGGTGTCCGACAGCTGATTGCCCACGAGCAACAACAAGACAATGCTCGCGGTGCCCAGTGCCATGAGCAGCACGTTGACCGCTGAGGTCAGGCGCGACAGGCCGAGGTTGGCCAGTGCGAGACGCAGCCAGCTCATGCCGACACCCCAAAGTCAAAATCACGGTCCAGCATGCCGCGAACGCGCTGGTCGTGGGTGACAACGATGAGTGTGGCGCCCGCCTCGGACACGGCGTCGCGCAGCAGACCGATCGCCTCTGTGGCGTGCTCGTCGTCGAGCGCTGACGTCGGTTCGTCGGCCATGACAATCGGTGGCTTGTGCACGAGCGCCCGCGCAATCGCCGCACGCTGCGCCTGGCCCTGGCTGAGCATCGAGGGCTTGTGCTGCGCCACGTCGTCGATGTTGAGCCGTGTGAGCAACGCGTCGACCGTGTCGCCACCGGCTTTAGCGCGCGACAGCTTGCCGGCCAGCAGGACGTTTTCACGGACCGTCAACGCCTTGATCAGGTGAAAGCGCTGCAGCACGAGACCGATGTTCTTGCCACGGAACCGATCCATGCTGGCGCCCCGCAGCTTGGCAAGGTCCTGCCCGAGCAGGTGCACCGAGCCGGACTGTGGCCGCAGCAGGCCTGCGAGCAAGTGCAGGAAGCTCGTCTTGCCGCAACCTGAGGGACCAATGACAGTGACGCTTTGCCCCGGCTCCAGGGCAAACTCGCTGACGTCGACCGTCAGCTGGTCGCCGTACCCAAATCGTAGATCTTCGACTTCAACGGCGTTCATATCTCAGTGCGTTGTGTGGTGTGTGGTCCGGTGGTGTCGGACTCAGGGAGCGTCGACGACAGGACGGGCGCGCTTGGCCCGGACGTCGAGGGCGCGCCAGATGTGTGCGGCCGCGAGCGTGACTGAGCCTGCAACGGTTACGGGTTCTTCATAGGCCTCGAGCGCGGGCACGAAAGCGCCCGCGATCAGCAATCCGAGGCCCAGTATCGCAACTCCGATGAAGATGCGTCGACCGGGACTCTTCGCGTCCGCGTAAACGGCCAGGAACGTCGCGGGTGCGGCGATCAGCACGAGTGCTTTGTGCACAAGCTCGTTCTCTGCGAAAGGCACGGCCAGCGACAGCGTGGAGATGAGCAACGGCAGCGCCAGGCAATGCGCAAGACACAGCATCGCAATGCTGGCCGCATAGACATCTAGGGCGCTGACCGCGGCTGCGCCCGGTGTGGGGGGTCGTCTCGAGTTCATGCTCTTGCGTCTGGTGACGGCGTTGGGGGGTGCTGCCCGCGCCCGAAAGCGTAGCGGGAGGACGTTATAGTATAACAATCCAGCCTGCGTTCAGCGAATGCACCCCGCGGTTATGCACAACGAATCCACCCATCGCCTTCTGCTCGGCTACTACCTCGCCACATTCCTATTCGTTGCCCTAGATGTCGGGCTGAACGTCAACGTAAGGCTCGCGTTCCTCGATGCTGCGCCTGGCTGGCGTACGGTTTACTACGTGGTGTGTCTCGCGTGCGCCGCGGCGATCCAGTGGCGGCCTGACTTGAGCGCACTCATTGGCGCAGTTGAGGGCCTCGTCACCATGGTGTCGCTGATTTTGAGCGTGGCGCCCCGCGCGATGATGCTGGGCGATAACCTGGGTCGATCACTCGACGTCGAGACGATGATCAACTTTTTGATCTCGGGCTTCTTCGCTTATGTCAGCTGGTGGCGCGGCATGGCGGCGCTGCGCCGCGGGTTGAACTAGACCGGCTGCTATTCCGGCACACCGGCAGCGCGCGCCACAAACGACCAGATTTCGCGCTGCACGGACTCGAGTGGCAGATTCTGGCTCAGGGCGGTCTGTACACCGGCCATGACGCCCGCCAGCAGCATCGAGACGAGCAGCAGCGGGTCGAGGCTGGCGTCGATCTCGCCGTCTCTTTGCGCCTGCCGGATGTTGCTGGCACCCAGCTGGTTGAGCCGTTGCTGCCGGTCCGCCTCGTCCGCGGCGAACGCGGGGTCGGTTCGCAGCCGCGTCGCGACGAGCAGTGCGACGGGGTCGCGGTAAAAGAACGCGACCATAGCGTTGACGCGCGCCTGCTCCCGAACCGCCCAGGTCGCGCCTTTGAAGGGCACGGCAGTCACGGTGTCGTCGAGCGTTGCGTAGAACGCGCGCACCAATGCGTTCAGCAGGCCCGACTTATTCTTGAAGTGGTAGTAGGTGAGTCCGGCGGACACGCCCGCGCGCTTGGCGACGCGCGCGACTTCAAGATCGCCATGGCCTTCGATGAGCTCGGCCCGGGCTGCGGCGAGCAACTGCGCCCGCGTCCCGTCGCGGCGCGGTGACTTTGCAGTGCGAGCGCTCACGCGTCGGTCAGACCTTCAAGCACCCGTTTGGGGTGCATGCCGTTGACCATGCCGATGAACGGCGGGTGGATTGAAAAGCCGAGCATGCGGCGGATGTCCTCGGACACCTCGGCGACAACTTCGAGCGGCGTTCCCAGAAAGTAGTTTTCCTGGGTGCGCACCCAGGGTTCGCAGTACTGGCAGGTTATGGCGAGTCGATTGGCGTCAGTGCCATTGGCGCCGCCGCCGTGCCAGAACGTGCCCGGGTAGAACACAACTGAGCCCGCGGGCATCACTGCCGGAATGACTTCATCGGCCTTGGGGCCGCGCGCGTCGTCCCAGGTGTGCGAGCCCGGCACGATCGATGTGGCGCCATTCTTGGCGGTGAAGTCGTCGATGGCCCAGACGGTGGCGGCACCCAGCGGCGGCCGGGGTCGTGGTACGGGGTAAAACGCATCGTCGAAATGCAGCGCCTGCGAGGTCTCGCCGGGCAGAAGGTTGATGATCTGAAGCTGCGACAGCAGGTAGTTGGGCATGAACAGCCGGTCGAGCAGCGCCAGGATGCGTGGGTGGTCGACGAGCCTGTCCAGCGCGCGCGTCTTGGCCAGCACCGCGTAAACCCGCTGCGTCTTGAGGCCCTCGAAGTCGTTGCGCCCCGGGGTGTTGAGCAGCGGGGCGGTTGCCGCGCGGATCGCGTTGAGCTCGTTGGCGCTGAGCAGGCCCTCGATGATGACGTAGCCCTGGTGCTCAACGGTTGCCAGGTCGGCGCGGACCACGTCCTCGGGCACCTGGCTTGCGGCGTCGCTGTGGGTGAAGCGGTAGGTGCCGGCCAGGTCGCGCGCCCGTTCGCCGCCCCGGCGCGTCCAGCGAAGCGGTGTATTCATGGCATTCACTATCCTGAGTTGAGTTCAACTCAATATAGTGATCGTGGTGCCGCGAGGCAAGTATCGCGGCGCGATGGGTATACTTGCGGCGGCATGGAGGCCCATCACCACATCCCCCGTTCCGGTACGGCGCGCTACCGAGTCGCACTCGCGGCAGCGGTTCTGCTGCTCAGCGGCTGCGCTGCGGTCAGCTCGCCGGCGCCGCAGATAGCCGTTCACGCGCCAACGGCGCTGATGGCCAACGCCTCCAGCGCCTGCCGCACGGGCTGGGCGGAGGCGCCCGAAGCCCATGATGCGGCGCTCGACCCAGGCCGCATCGCGCTCGTGAACTGGAATATCAAGAAGGGCAGCCGCAGTGACTGGCGGGATCAACTGGACACGCTGACCGCCGGTGCCGACCTCGTGACCCTGCAGGAGGCGCCCCTGGCCAACGCGGGTTGGCGCGATCATGAGTCAAGTCTCTACCACGCTTTCGCACCTGGCTGGACGTCACGCCGGACGCCCACGGGTGTCATGACCCTGAGCGATGCGGCCCATCTCGTGCAGTGCAATATGCAGGCGCGTGAGCCTTGGCTGCGGTCACCTAAGGCCACTATGGCCACCGAGTACGCGTTGACCGATCGCGCTGAGACGCTGCTCGTGGTCAACGTCCACGTCGTCAATTTTTCCCTGGGCCTCGCCGCTTTTGACCGACAGCTCGAACAAGTCAGCACGGTCGTGGCGCAGCACGAAGGCCCCGTGATCCTCACAGGTGACTTCAACACCTGGCGTCGCGCGCGCCTCGATCGTGTGCGCGCACTCGTCGACGCGCACGACCTCGAACCCGTGTCTTTCCGCAACGACGTCCGTAAACGGTTTCTGGGTAATCCGCTCGATCACGTCTACGTGCGCGGGCTCGAGGTCATCGACGCCACGGCGACCGACACGCGAGCGTCCGACCACAACCCGATGCGCGTATGGCTTTCCGCAAGCTAGCGGGCATCATCGCTGCGCTGCTCTGGTCGGCCGTCGCGACCGCCGAGACGCCCGACACGGCCGCCGAGATCGAGCACCTCATCTCGGCCGTGGGTGAGAGTGGGTGCATGTTTGTGCGCAACGGCAAGGAACATGACGCAGAAGCCGCTGAGGCGCACCTGAGCCTGAAGTACCGCCGGGGCCGCAAATACGCGACGACGGCCGAGCGATTTATCGAGCGGCTTGCCAGCCAGAGCTCGATGAGCCGTAAGACCTACCAGATGGTCTGCTCGGATTCGCCAGCGGTCTCATCGGGCGATTGGTTGCACGCACGGCTCGCCGAGTACCGCGCGCGAAGCGCGACCGCGGCGCCCTAGCCACCCTAACTGTTCGCGTGTCATGACGGTCGTCGCCGAGCCGTTCACGTTCGCTTCCGATGGCACCACGCTGGCCGGCACCGTATCGCGTCCCGATCAGGCCCCGCCCTCAGGTGCCGTGCTTTTGTTGTCCGGGTCGGGGCCACAGGACCGCGATGAAACCATCGCCGGCCATGAGCCGTTCGCCGTGCTGGCCGCTGCGCTCGCTGAACGGGGCTGGCTCGTGCTGCGTTGGGACGACCGGGGTGTCGATGCGTCGGGAGGGGACTACCTCGCAGCCAATGCCGAGCAGCTCGGTCGCGATGTGCTTGCGGCGCTGACTGAACTGGAAACCACTTACGGTGCACTACCCATGTGCCTCGCCGGGCACAGCCAGGGCGCGCTGATCGCGGCTGATGTCGCCGCACAGTGGGCGGATCGCGTGGCCGGCGTCGCCTTGCTTGCGGGGATGGCCACACCCGGGCGGGAGGGCTTGCTGCAACAGCACCTCGAGGTGTGTCGGGCCGAAGGCTTGCCCGAGGTCGTCACCGAGTCTCTGCTGCAGTTCAAGCACACCGCCTTCGATGCCCTATCGGCCGCGCAAGCCGACATCGACGCGGGCGTCGACGTCGCGTCTCGGCTCACGGAATTGCGGCGCGCCCTGTTGTCGTTGTGGCTCGATGGTCAGGACGTCGAGACGCTCGACGCCGACACGCGCGCGCAGACGGAAGCTGCCGTTGACGATTTGTTGGAATGGGAATGGCGCTACCTCATCGAGGTTCAACCAGCGGTACGCCTGTCGCAACTGCAATGCCCCGTGTTCGCCGTCTTTGGCGGCCGCGATGTGCAGGTTGCCGCCGCCGCCAACGAAACTGCGCTGCGCCGCGCACTGGCCGATGGTCCGGGCGTCGTATCGGCAATCCACGTACTGACCAATTACAACCACCTCTTCCAGGTCGACAACAGTGACGATGCCTTACCGTACGAGGCCTTGGGCACCCCATTCGCCGCGCCCGTGCCGGATTTGCTGGCGCAGTGGCTAGACAAGACGATTGCCTAAACGCCCGGCTGCGCTGTACAAGACTCCCGGGGACGCAACCTTTTGCCGGGTTGCTGCATCAAAACGATGACGATGCCGTGCGCGCACAGCGCCCGGGGTCAATGACAACAACAAGACCCGTGGGGGACGCGGCCAGGTGCTTTTCAATACACCGATCTTTTTCCTGTTTTTCGTCGCGTTCCTGTTCTTCTACGGGCTCGTGTTTGTCCGCAAGCTGCCGCGGGTCGCTTTCTTGCTTACGGCAAGCCTTGTCTTCTACGGGGCCTGGAACTGGCGCTTCATCCCGCTGCTGGTCGGCAGCTCGATTGTCGATTACTACTTAGCGATCGCCATTGGCAACGCGCAGACGCAGCAACGAAAACGCCTGTTCCTGACGCTATCAGTCGTCGTCAACCTGGGTATCCTCGGGCTCTTCAAGTACGCCGACTTCGTCCTGCTTTCGGTCTCCGATTTCCTGAGCGTATTCGGTGTCGAGGCGGGACTGCCGACGCTGTCGTGGGTGCTGCCGGTCGGCATCTCGTTCTACACCTTCCAGAGTCTGAGCTACACGATCGACGTGTACCGGGGCGACATGCAGCCCAAGCGCGGGCTCATCTACTTCACCACAGCGCTCGCGTTTTTCCCGCAGCTCGTCGCCGGTCCGATCCTACGCGCGCGCCAGATCCTGCCGCAGTTCCACACGCTGCCCGTTCCGAACTGGATCGACGCGAGGCACGGTTTCCTGCTCATCACTTCAGGACTCGTGAAGAAGACGGCGGCCGACTTGTTGGCGATACCCGCCGGCGTGTTGTTCGAAGCGGGTGGCCCCGTGAGTCTGCTCGAGGCCTGGACGGGCGTGCTGGCCTTCGCGGGGCAGATCTACGGTGACTTCGCGGGCTACACGGACATGGCCATCGGGCTTGCGCTGCTCATCGGCTTCAAGGTCCCGCCCAACTTCCGGCTGCCGTACTTCGCCGTCTCGCCCGTCGATTTCTGGCGGCGCTGGCATATCTCACTGTCGACCTGGCTGCGCGATTACCTCTACATCTCGCTGGGCGGGCGCAACCAGCGCTACCGCAACGTCACTATCACGATGCTGTTGGGCGGGCTCTGGCACGGCGCGGCCTGGACCTTTGTCGCCTGGGGTGCCTTCCATGCTTTGATCATCATGGGTACGCACTTTCTGTCCGGACTGAGCGCGTTTAGTGCCTTTGTGAAGTCCCAGTCGAAGCTGCTGCGCGTCGTCACCTGGGCCATCACGTTCTACCTCGTGCTCATCGGCTGGGTGCTGTTCCGTGCGCACGATATCGGATCGGCGTTCGACATCGTGGCCAACATGCACACCTTCGGTGGCTTGCCCGAGGCCGGGCCTGTCGCCATGCGCATCTTCATTGCCACGGCGCTGACCGTGGTCCTCCTGCACCTGCTCGACTGGTTCGTCATCGCCAAGGGCGAGAGCTTCGAGCAAAAATGGTGGTTGTTCTGGCCCGTCCTGGTGTTGATCCAGGGCCTCTGCCTGATGATCGGGGAACCGAGTAATGAGTTCATCTACTTCCAGTTCTGAGCAAACGGGCAGCGGCCGCGCCGCCTTCGCGCGGGTCCTGTTCACGGTGCTCATCGGCATGGGTCTCGCGCTTGCGGGTGTCCGTCTGTTCGCGACGGCCCTGGGCGTCGGCTCCGAGTCGCTGCTCGGGCGCGTGATGCAGGCGCAACGCGCGCTGCCGCAGATCGCCGAGGAACCCAACGACCTCGTCATGGTGTTTGGGTCCTCGATGGTGCGCGCAGGCTTTTCTCCCCGCGAGTTCGACGCGGCGCTGGCCGAGCAGGGCATCGACGTGACCTCGTTCAACTTCGGCTTTGGTGGCCTCAACCCGCTGTTCCAGGACTACCTGTCGCGACGCGTCGTCGACGAACTCAAAGCCCGCGACCGTCGGCTCAAACTCGTGGTTATCGAATTCAACCCGTTCCAGACGACCCAGACGCGGCGCAATGGCGCCACCGCGCTCGAAGAGTCCTACATCGCCATGCTCGCGAGCGACAACGAACTCTGGCAGAAGACGGTCGCCGATCCGACCAGCGGCATTCGTATGGGGCTCATTCGGTACTTACGTGATGGCATCTCGGCCGAGATGATTACGACCTTTATGTGGGCTGAGCCCTTCCAGCCGCCCGATGACCGACAGCGGCCGCAGATGAGTGACGAGGACCGCGAGCGACTTGGTGAGATCGGCGAGTACCTGAACGAGGTTTTCGACGAGGACTACCCGGACTACGACGGGTCCGACTGGTACTACCCGTGGCGTGGTGGCGGCACGATCAAGACGGAGCGCTCCGAAAAGACGCTAGAGATATTCGATGAGTACTACGATCTCATCGCGCAGGACAACCGCATGGAGGCGGACCGCCAGTCGCGGATTCGCACGGCGGATATTGAGGAACTCAACTTCGATGACGAACTCGTCGAGGCCTTCATCCGCATCGTCGAGAACTTCAAGGAAGTGTCCGATCACGTCGAGGTCGTGATGTTGCCCAAGAACACGGACTGGATAAATAACCCACCCGAGGCGCTCGAGCGGCAGGCCGCGGCGGTAGCGCGGATCAGTGAAGCAACCGGACTACCCGTGCGCGACTACCAGGTGCTCGACGGTGTGAGCAACAACATGTTCAGCGACACCACCCATCTCAATCGCTACGAAGGCGCCGTCGCCTTCACGGAGTTTCTCGTGTCCGAGTACGCCGAGGTGCTGCGCTAGCGTAGCGTGTCGGCGTTGATCCAGGTCGCGCGAACCCGTTGCGTGTCGCCGGCAAGATCCGTCCACGCGAACAACAGGCCCGTGTCGTAGGGCAGCATCTGGGGGAAGCCCGACCGGCGAGCCACGTCGGTGCCCGCGACAGCCTGCGCGTGGGCCAATGTGCCGTCCGGCTGCAGCGCTCGCGCCATCACCGTCCCGGCGCCACCCGCGCCGCGCGCGATCCAACTCGTCACAGCACTGCCGTCTTCAAGCCAAGCGACATCAACGCGCCCGACAGGGTCGTTGGCATCCACGACGACAGGCGCCGCAAAAGACGCGCCCCCGTCCCGCGACAACGCCACTTGCACGCGTGCGCGGTCGTCGGCTTCTGTGTACCAGGCGACGGCGACCGAATTGCCGCGCGTGGCTACGGCCGGCCCGTTCACGGGGCAACCGTCGATGGTCCAGTTGTCATCGGCTAGGGCTGCGCCCGGCAGCCACTGCCCGTCGACCCGACGCGCGATGAAGGTGTCGCGCACTTCGTCGTCCGTGCGATTTCGGTAGACGGCCACGACGCCCGAGTCGCTGACGGCGACATCGGTCTGACAGCAGTCGCAAACACGCGCGTCGACGACCCCGCCGTCTTGCAGGGCGTTGTCCGCGTTGATGCGCACGCTGCGCAGCGTCATGGCACCTTCGCCATGATCCTCGTGCCCGCTGTGCCCCGTCATTTCGCGACCGTCCAGCCACAGCGCGCCGACGGCGTCGCCATCGGGGTAGAGGCTGACAAAGCCGTGCTCGGTTGCCGTGCCGTCAGTGTGCGGTGTAAACGCGGGTGACCAGCTTGCGCCGCTGTCGTCGGACAGGGCCACGGCCACGTCATAGGCGTAGGTGCCACCCGGACGTTTGACGAGCCAGTGGGCGGCCCAGCGACCACCTGCGATGGGTTCGACCGATGGGAAATCCGCCCAATTCACAAACCAATTGGCGCCGCGGGCGACGGTTGCAGCGTCGCGCCATTGATCGTCGGCCAGTGTGGCAAAGCGCAGCCGATGGCCGTCGCCTTCCGGTTCGAGCCAGCTCAGCACCGCGCTGCCGTCGGGCCCTGGCGCCAGGTGAGGCATGCCACTGCCGGCAGCGGCGGGTGGATCGCTGACCGTCGGTGTGGGGTTACTCGGCTGGCAGGCCGCAAGCACCGCGACCGAAGCGGCAACACCGCAGGCCGCGAGCCGCGAGATCACGCCGCGTCGCCAGCCGCCAGCAGTCGCCGACCTGAGCGCGGCAGCGTGAGCAGCCACTCGCGGTTCGAGATGGTGCGCTGGCCACCGATGGTGACCGTGGCGCGCAACGAGCGGCTCAGTGCGTTGGCATTAAGACGTCGGTAGTAAGAGAGCTTGCCGGCGTAGAATGGCAGCACGTCTTCGAGCGTACCGTCGGTATCCATTGCGGCACGGAAGCCGTCGTAGAACCGCGCCACGGCATCCGCGACGTCAGTGTCTTTCGTGAGTTGTTCCGAGGGCGTGATCGTCCAGGTGCGGTCACGCTGCAGCACGCAGGTGCCCGCAAAGCCTTCGCGACGTGCTTCAGACCACTGCGCGGGTGCGATCAGCGAAAGCGACCAGGTGCCGTCGATGTAGTAGAGGTAGTTCACAGTGCCGACGGCGGGCTTGTATTTGAATTCCGCCGAGAGCACGAGCATCGAGGTGAAGAACTCCGCCAGGACCTGGCGCTGCTGCTTGACTACGACACCGCGCGGTGTGCTGGCATACCAGTCTTGAAGGAAGCCGACCGTGCCGTTGCCGTGGGCGTAGGTTTCGGGCAGGGCGACGGCCGCGTGGTCGTAGTGACGGCACACGAGTTCGCCCTGGCTGTCGAGGTCGCCGGGGCGGACCGAGACGGCTTTTTGGTCCGGATCGTGCTTCGTGTCGTCGCTCATAAGTGCAGTATGCCATCGGTGGGTTGCGTTGATCTGCAACGCAATTCGCGGATTCGCGGTGTTCGGATGCTGTCCGGCGGCCCTCGGCTATACTGGGTGGGCCCGACAAGAACCGATAACAACGGGAGAATCCGTGTCCGAAGTCACCGAGCTGCTCCAGCGCTGGAACAGCGGCGACGCCGCAGCGCGCGAAGCGATTATCGAGCGCATCTACGGTGAGCTCGGCGGCATCGCTCGGCGGTATCTGGCGGACGAGCGGGCCAACGTCGATTTGCAGCCAACGGCTTTGGTCCATGAGGCCTACATGCGGCTCATCGGCATCGATCGTATCGAGTGGCAGGGGCGTTCGCACTTTCTGGCCATGGCCGCTCGCGTGATGCGCGAATACCTCGTCGACGCGGCGCGGCGGCGCAATGCCCGTAAACGCGATGGTGGCATTCAGGTCACGCTCGCGGGCGTCGATGGGGCCCCAGATCAGGCTACCGAGATCCTCGCACTCAATGAGGCACTCGAGCGACTGGCTGAGGCCGACCCCGATCGCGCGTTGCTCGTCGAGTTGCGATTTTTTGGCGGACTCACGATCGAAGAGACGGCCGAGGTGCTCGACACCTCGGCGACAGCCGTGAAGCGCAGCTGGCGCGTAGCGCGCGGCTGGCTTTACCAACAAATGCAGGCGGGTGGCAGTGACGACGGATAATCGTCGCACCCGCGACGCGCTCGATATTTGTGACCGCGTGCTCGACGCGCCCGCGTCGGTGCGCGCCGGACTCATCGAAGAAGCTTGTGGCGATGACGCCGAACTCAGGGCTGCCGTGAACTCCGTGCTGGGCGCGATCACCTCGGCCGATGCCGTATTCGGCGAAACGGTGGCCGACAGCTTCACGGCAGAGCAGCTCGTGGGGCGGTCGCTGGGTGGGTGCCGTCTCGTCGAGTTGCTGGGCGAAGGCGGCATGGGCGCCGTATATCTCGGCGAACGTGAGACGGATGAATTCACACAGCGTGTGGCCGTCAAGGTCGTTCGTACGCGGTTTCTCTCGAAAACGCTGCTCGAGCGTTTCAATGCCGAACGCCAGATTCTGGCAGGCCTCAATCACCCCTACATCGCGGGCCTCATCGATGGCGGGACCGATGACGGCGTGCCCTATCTCGTCATGGAGTACATCGACGGTCAGCCCATCGACGCAGCCCTTGATGCGGCGCGTGTCGACTTGCCTGGGCGTATCGAGATGCTGCAGAGGGTCGCGCTGGCTGTGCACGCGGCGCACCAAAATCTTGTCGTGCACCGCGACATCAAACCGTCGAACGTCATCGTGACAGACGATGGCATTCCGAAGCTGCTCGACTTTGGCATTGCGCGGCTCATGCGCGCCGAGGACGATCCCGGCGACGGCAATACGACCCTGTTCGGCGCACCCGCCATGACGCCCGACTACGCGAGCCCCGAGCAGCTGCTCGACGATGCCGTGACCACGGTGAGCGACGTCTACTCGCTGGGCGTGCTCGCCTACCAGGTGCTTGTCGGCGTCAGGCCTTACCAGGTCGAACGTATGAGCCAGGGGCGCATGGCTGAGACGGTGGCGCGGCTCGCCATCCCGTTGCCGAGTCGCCGGCTCGGACTCGACGATGTCCAATCGAAACTCGACGCGATTGCTCAAGCGCGGGCCACGACGCCCGAGCGTCTGCGGCGTGCGCTGGCCGGTGATCTCGACAACATCCTGATGAAGGCGCTTGCGCAACGCCCGGCCGACCGCTATTCGTCGGTCTCGGCTTTCAGCGCCGACCTGGGCCGCTTCCTCGAGGGTCAGCCCGTCGAGGCACGGGCCTCGTCGCTCGCCTACCGCGCGCGGCGATTCGTCTCGCGGCATAAGGTCGCCGTCGGATTCTCTGCTGCGCTGTTCCTGTCGTTGACCGTGGGGCTTGCGGCTACGGGCTGGTCTTACCTCAATGCGGAATCGGCCCGACGTGACGCCGCGCGCCAGTTCGATCAGGTGCGCGAGATCGCGCGCACGATGATGTTTGATGTGTTCGACGACCTGGAGCGCGTTCCCGGCACGACCAGCGCGCGGCAACGTCTCGCGAACACGGCGCAGCAGTATCTCGAGTCGCTGGCCGACGAGAGCGCTGACCCGGCCGTGCGGCTCGACGCGGCGCGCGGCTACGCGCGGCTTTACGCGATCCTCAACCGTCAGGCTGTGGGCGGTACCGAGGATCGGGAGCGCGCGCTGGAGGCCTGGACGCGCGCCGCCGATATCCTGGAATCACTGGCGGCGGCACCCGAGGCCGATGCGACCGTGTGGCTCGTCAGAGGGCAACTGCTTTCGGACCGCGGGGCGAGCCTGATCACGGTCGACAACGATCCCGAGGCGGCGCGCGGGTTTCTGACCGATGCCTTTGCCGCCTTCGATACGGCCGAAGACCGTGGTGGGGACAGCCTGGCGCTCGCCGAGTCACGGTTGCTGGCTCGCGAGCGTGATGCCGAGACCTACAAGTGGCAACAAGACTACGCCGGCACGCAGCAAGCCGTAGCGGCGCTGCTGGAACAGTCGGTGGCCGCGCGCGAGCAATGGGGTGGCACGGCAGAGATATTGAAGATTGAGGGCGACGCGCTGCAGCTCATGGGTGAGGCGCGATACTTCAGCGACGACTACGACGGCGCACTCGATGCGTACGGCACGTCCATCGCGCGTTACGAACAGGCACTGAAGGCAGGCGGTGACGACAGCGTGATTTCGGCGGCGCTGGGCGTCGCGCGCTGGTCACGCGGCAACACCTACGTCGACACGGAACAGCCGGAGCGCGCGGCCGAGGACTACGCCGTCGCCATCGACATCGTGAGCGTCGCCGTGGCCCGCGATCCGGCAGATACTTCGACCGCGCGGCGGCTCGCCATTCTCAAAGGGTCGCGCGCGATGGCGCTTGTGCGCATGGGCGACAGCGAACCGGCGATTGCGCTCATGCTCGAAGTTGATGACTGGTTTTCGTCGCAGGCGCGGGCCGAGCCCGACACGCCGGGTGCGCAGCGCTCGCTGGCGGTCTCCCATCACATGACGGGTGACATCTACCACTACGCGGGTGAGCCGCAGCAGGCCTGCACCTGGTACCGGCGCACGCTTGATGTCTGGGCGGATATCGAGACGCGCTTCGGGGTATCGGAGTTT
>JBCCBB010000106.1:0-9286 GCA_039814545.1 Pseudomonadota bacterium | reverse complement strand
GTGTTGCCGCGTTGGGTCAAGCGGCGTCTCACGAAGCTGGGCACGGGGACTTAGGCAGAGATCGCCACGGCGCTGCGCGCCTCGCGATGACAGGGTGACGGGCCTGCTGCCGCAGGCCGGTCACCCTGTCAAAAAAAAGGGGCCGCTTGCGCGGCCCCAGAGCTACGGTCAGAGGGGATTGACCGTGGTTACCGAGGGAGGGGGATCTCGATATCTAAAGTGTCATTGCGACTGCGCCCGAATCCTGCTTCTTGCTGAAACCGGGGAATCGGTCGCGGTAAATAAAGAGCAGCGCGGCCTGTGACAGCCAGGCGACGACCGCCATGACGAACAGCGCGGGCTCACCACCGGGCGCGGCACCCGGAAACTCCACCGCAACGCCCAGCGGCGTGAACAGGTGGAAGAAGATGGCACCGCTCAGGACACCCACGCCGATGAGGGCGCCGATGTGGCGGGTGGCGGGGATCAGCAGCAGGATGCTCGCAACGAGCTCAACGCTGCCGACACCATAAGCGCCGTAACGCGCAAACACGTCACCGATGCCACCCAGACCGATGTCGGTCATCCAGGCCCCAATGGTGTCGAAAATGTAAATGGTTTCCTGTGCGCCCGAAAACTTGAACGGCAGCGACTGCAGGAAGACGAAAACAGGCACGGCGACCAGCACGTAGGGCAGATACTTTTTCATGGTCTCTTCTCCGGTGTACTCACCGATCGCACTGTGCATATCGGTAGGTTATGGCGGAAGAGACCACCGTGGGTCAGGTTTTATTTCAAGATCACATCGGTCCGGCCGTACTGCCGTGTTTTCTAGTGTAATCGCCCCGTTTTTGGCTGACCGTGGACGCGATAGTGGCGGCACACCTTCTGCAGCGGGCACATCTCACAACGCGGATTACGCGAGACGCAAACCCGCTTGGCAAACTGGATGAGCCAGAAATGCCCCTCGGCCAGAGCCCAGTCGGGTGCTCGCGCCTCAAGCGCAATGGCCGTCTGATCGGGTGTCGCGCCGCGCGCAATACCCGCCCGATTGCAGATGCGGTGTACGTGCGTGTCCACGGCGATCGTGTTCTGGTCGAACACGAATTGCAGCACAATGTCGGCACACTTCCGGCCGATGCCTGGCAGCGACATGAGCGCCTCACGCGTGCGCGGGACCACGCCATGGAAATCCTCAATGAGCGCCCGGCAGAATTTCTTAATGCTGCGCGTCTTGTTGTTGTAGAGACCGGCGGGCTTGATCGCATTGGCGATCACGGCGTCGTCGAGCTTGAGCATCGTGTGCGGCTTGCGGGCGAGCCGGAACAAGGCCTTCGTGGCACGCGCCGTATTCTCGTCACGCGACTGAGCCGACAACATGCAGCTCACGCAGCCGCGAAACGGGTCAATGGCTTCTTTAGGACCTTTGGCGCCGGGGACGTTGCCCGGCATGACTTCGGCGAGAATCCGGAACGCGCGGGTTACCTCACGCTTCGTCATCTCGCCCCAGTCGGCGAGGTCGTCCGCCACGACTAGCGGCTGGCGCCAGCGGCCACCGCACCACGCTCGATGAGCACGCCTCGCAGTGCCTCGATACGCTTGCGATTGGCGCCGAGGTCCGAGTAACCCACGCGGGATGCGGAACGCACATCGATGACGCCGCGCTCGCGGTCGAGCAGGAATTCGAGATCGTCGGTGAACCGCATTATGGCCGTGGTAGACGTGGCGTGCAGGTAGTCACCGTCGCCACTCACAATACGCGTACGCGGGCTCGCCTCGAGCACCTCGCGCAATGTGCTCCAGGCCGCATCGGCGTCACCTTCGATCGCAAAGGGCGCGATGCCCGACCGACCTTCGTCGGTCGAGCACACGCAATTGGGCGACGACGGGCACGGCGCGAGGCCGGCACCGGCTGCGGGCCGCTCAGCCACGCTGGCGCACCCGGCCAGCGCCACGGCCGCCGCCAGCCCGACCAGCCATCGCATCAGCCTTCATCGCTGAAGAGCTTCTCGGCCAGGTAGGTGAACTCGAGCGCCGAACGCTTGGCGCGCTCTTTCTGGTTGGCCGCAGCCGAGTGACCACCGTCGATGTTCTCGTAGTAGAGGAACGGCTTCTCGGCAGCCTGGAACAGCTTGGCCATCTTGCGCGCGTGGCCCGGGTGGACGCGGTCGTCCTTGGTCGACGTCACGAAGAACGGCGTCGGGTAGTCGGCGCCCGTATCGAAGTTCTGGTAAGGCGAGATCGTTTCGAGGAAGGCACGCTCCTCGGGAATCTCGGGGTCACCGTATTCATCGACCCACGACGCGCCCGCCAGCAGCTTGTGGTAGCGCAGCATGTCGAGCAGCGGCACCTGCACGACCACCGCGTTCCAGAGGTCCGGCCGCTGCGTAAGCATCACGCCCATGAGCAAGCCGCCATTCGAGCCGCCCATGATGCCGAGACGACGCGTCGAGGTGATGCCGCGGTCAATGATGTTCTCGCCCACAGCGATGAAGTCGTCATAGATCCGCTGACGGTTACCCTTAAGGCCCGCCTGGTGCCAGGCGGGACCGAACTCGCCACCACCCCGGATGTTGGCAAGCACATAAGCACCGCCGCGTTCGAGCCAGAGACGACCAATGGTGGCCGAGTAGCTGGGACGCAGCGACACCTGGAAGCCACCGTAGCCGTAAAGCAGCGTCGGCGTGTCGCCGGTGAGTTCGATGTCGCTCTTGTGCACGACGAAGTACGGCACCTTGGTGCCATCCTTCGAGGTGGCTTCGAACTGCTGCACCGTCAGACCTTCGGGGTCGAACTTCGCGGGCAGTGACTTGAGCGGCGCGAGCGTGCGCGTTGTGGCATCAAACTCGAGCAGCGAATCAGGCGTCAGGAAGCCTTCGTAATTCACGTAGGCAATCGTGTTGCGGTCGTTGGCGAAGGCAATGCTGGCCTGACCCGCACCCGGCAACTCAATCGCCTCGGTGGTCCAGCCTTCGTCGCTGGGCTCCAGCAACAAGATGCGGCTGGCCACATTGTCATTGATCGACAGTAGTGCCGCACCGTCCATGACCGCCACGCCGTTCACGGCCTGGCGATCATTGGCGCGGAACACGAGCTCAACCTCTGGCAGCTCGCCGCTTTCGAGGTAGGTATCGAGATCAAACGCGAGCAGGTCACCACTTTTGAAGGTGTTGCCCTGAACGTCCCAGTCCTGCTGCAGCGTCACGAACTGCTGACCTTTGTAACGGTCGTCAAGCTGCGACTTGGGCGGCAGCGGCATGGGCCGCGGCGTATCCGTGTCGAGCTGGATGAACTTGCGCGTGAAGAAGGTATCGGCCTCGACGGCGCCATAAATCATCCGGCCGTCATCGAGCTCCTGCGCCCAGGGCCACACGCCGACATCGGTCTTCTGCCCTTCGTAGAGTGCCGCGGCAGACTCCAGCGCCTCGCCGCGCTTCCAGAGTCGCACGCTCAGCGGGTAACCCGATTCCGTCAGCGTCGAGCCATCACCGCCCCAGTCCGTGGCGATGAGCAGCGTGTCGGGATCAACCCACGCAGCGCCCTGCTTGGCTTCGGGCGTTTCAAAGCCGCCCTCAACCCACTGCAAGGTGTCGAGATCAAACTCGCGCACAACCACGGCGTCTTTGCCGCCGTCGGAAAGCGACACGAGGCAATGCGTCTTCTCACCCTCGAGCGGGCGGAAGCAGTTAGCACCCTTATAAACCCAGTTCTTGTCCTCGGACGCGGCCAAGGCGTCGAAATCCAGGACCGTCTCCCACTCGGGTTCGGGGTTGCGGTAGCTCGCAACGGGCGTGCGGCGCCAGAGGCCACGCACGTTGGTGTCGTCCTGCCAAAAGTTGTAGACGAAGCCGTCGCGGATCGTGCCGTAGGGGATGCGCTCGTCGTCGGTCGCCAGCGACATCGCCTTTTCGAGATTGTCGTCGTAGATGCTGTTGGCCGTCACCTCGGCCAGCGAACGTTCGTTCTGCTCGCGAACCCATTCGAGCGCCTGCTCACCCTCGACCTCTTCGAGCCAGAGGTACGGGTCGGTCGCATCGGCCAAAGCGGTTGCGGTGTCTTCTGTGGCGGGCTGCACGCTGGCCTCCTGATCCTCGGTGGGCTCGGACTTGCCGCATCCTGCGATCACGGCAGCGACACCGACAATGGCAACAACTCGACGCATGACGAGACTCCTGAGCTGAAAATGTGGGCCGCCGAGTATAACGGATGCCGACCATGCGTCGCGCGAGGCGCCGGGCATGCGCTAACATACTGACTATGGGGGAATTACAAAAACCAATCCTCGCCGATGCGACCCACCGCGGACGCATGATTCGGCTCGGCGCGCACGTCACCATCTACTATCTGGTGCTGTTCTCGACCATCGGTCTGCTCGTGACCACACTGCCCATCGGCAGCACGATCTGGCCCGTCGGCGGCATCGACCAACTCGTCGCAGGCCCCGACCTGACTGTCACCGATGTCACGGACGCATTCCGCGAGGGCAGCGGCGCTGAGCTCGAAGCGCTCACACGCCCGCCGGCCACGACCTACCCGGGCGGATGGGTCGAGCGCATGATCGCGCTATTCTCGGCCATGACAGGCGGCTTGTTGCTCATGTTGCCGGTCTCATGGGTATACCGGTCTATTCATCGCGACGAGGTGCACGACCGCTCGCTCGATGAAACCACGCTCGTGCTGCCCGCCGTGGTCGCGGGCATCGTCGTCATCGTGCAGCACAGCCTGGCGCTGGCCTTCAGTCTGGCAGGCATCGTGGCAGGCGTGCGCTTCCGCCGCGCCCTGACGGACACCTTCGACACGTTGTTCATCCTCACGGCCATTGGCGTCGGCATCGCGGCGGGCACGCGCTCGATGGAGATCGCCATCGTCGTCAGTGTGTTCTTCAGCTACGCGACCATGCTGGTCAGCACCTTCGGGGACGGACTCGAGAGCCGCTTCGCGGCCGAGCGCAAACGCCGTCGCAAGGCGGCGAAGCGTGCGCAGGCGGAAGCCGAAGCGGAAGCAGAGGCCGACTAGCCCTTCGAGCCTGGTCCCACGCAGGCGGCGACCACATCGCGTCCGAACGCATCGTCACTCTCCAGCATGGCGAAGAAATCACGGATGTAGCGGACATTCTTCGAGCGCACCTTGTTACTCAGGCCTTCGTGGTCTTCGAACAGCGCCATCACAGCATCTTTCTGCACCAGCATGACGGCACGCGCACGTTCGAAGTGCTCGGGCGCCTTGCAGATCCCGTTGAAGTAGCGCGTTCGCACATCGTTGATGGGCAGCAGCTTGGCGGGCAGCGCATAAGGCGCGTCGACAAGCCCCGAGCTGTCAAAGTCGTAGGGCACGGGCACGATCCCCTGCGCACCCTGGAACAGTTTCACGTTGTGGCAGCAGGTGTCGCCATCGGCCCCGCGGATGGTGGAGAAGTCGGTATTGCCGATCATGAGCGAGAACAACTCGAGCAAGGCCGCGGCATCCCCATCAAGATCCGCTGCGCCGGCGCGTGCGACCTTGAGCGCCGGTGCTTTGAGGCGGGTGGCTAGCGCATCGATGTCCTCAATGAGAAACGCATGGCGCCGCATCGATTCGCTGCCCGACGAGTCGATGTAACGCAGTTCGAGCAGTCGCGTGTCAAAGCTGGCTGGCGTCAGCAGCGCATAGGCGCGGTAAGCCAGGTACTCGAGCATCAGGAAATCGCGGTACTGACGCTGGCGATCGCAGACGCCGACGAGCTTGAGCTTGTCCTGGCCGTCAAACAGCGTGCCCTTGAGCTCGCTCTTGACGAAGTTGAGGCGCAATGGCGGCAGGAAGCAGGCTTGGCGTCGCATGTTGCCGCGCTGGCGAAACCGCACCTTGAACGTGACGCGATTGCCCTCGGCGTCGTTGTACATCCACTGCCCCGTGCGCTCTCTCGACTCGCCCGTCGGGCCGTCGTCGTAGACCTGGGTCAGGGGTCCGTGCAGGGTCGCCTCAAGTGGATCCTCAATAGCGAACAAGGTCTCGGCACGTGCCAACTCCGCCCAGGAAAAACTGGCCAGCGTGACAAGTGCCAGCAGGCTAACGCGCATCAAAGACCCCTTGTTTGACGAGGAATGAAAACTCCCCGACGGGATACGTCACCGTGCCGGGCCAGGCCAGCTCGGCCTCGATGTTGCCCGACCGCATGGCGTCGAAACCCGCAAGCGCCTGCGCGAGCACAACCGGGTCCGCCTCCGGCGTGTTGTGCGCCGGGAATAATGCTGTGAGCGAGGGGGCGAGCGCGACCAGTCGCGCCATGGACTTCCGATAGGCCTCGAAGTCTGTTTCCGGCGCATAGAGCCAAATGGGGCCCATGTAGAACGTATCGCCCGTCCAGAGGTAGCCCGAAGCACGTTCGAACAAAGCGATGGAATCGGGTGTGTGGCCCGGTATCGCGATGACTTCGAGGATGCGACCGCCCAGGTCGATACGCGCGCCGTCGTACACACGGTCAGACAACCGGTAGGGCCGCAAGCGGTGCGCACGCGCCTCATAGCCGTCAGGCAGACCCCGGCACAGCGCCTGCGGTGACACCTCCTCGGCGACGGCCTCGTAGGGCAGTCCCTGGCTTCGCGCGATGGCGAAGTCATCCATGGTCGAGAGAATCTCGACGAAGGCGTAGTTGCCGCCCACGTGATCGGCGTGGCTGTGCGAGTTCGTGACGGTCAACGGCAGATCGCTCAACCGGTCGACCACGCGGCGAATGTCGGCGATGCCGTTGCCTGTATCGAACAACAATGCACGTGCCTCGCCGACGATGAGCCACGAGATCACTTCCTGCCACTGCCAGGGCTCGTAAATCGCAAATGTGCCCGACCGCACTTCGTAGACCTCGAACCATTCGTCGCTGGCACTGTGCTTTTCGAGCGCCGCAAACTCAGGCCGCGGCAAGCGATCGCAAAACGTACCCAGCGCAGAGTCCGCTTGCACGGGCGTTTCATCCACGGCCTCGCGCGTCACACAGGCCGACAGCAAAGCCGCGAAAAGCACGGGCAAGAGTACTCGATTCGACATCGTCTGAGCTTAGCGCTGCAGCGAACCCCCGTCGAACCCGGCCCGCTATACTGGCGCGTCGCAAACGGGCTCCGCACACATGGCGCTTTCCCAAAACCTCTATCAACTGCTGACGGACCAGGAAGACGCCCGCGTATGTCGTGACATCAGCGAAGACGCCTGCCGCGATACGCCGAAGAGCTTCGTGCTCATTCTCACGAGCTACCTCTTCATGAAGCTCGGCGACGCCACCAGCAACCCGAAGACAACTCTGGCCTGGCTGGCCACGAGCCTGGGCGCACCGGCGTTCGTACTCGGCATGCTCGTACCGATCCGCGAGTCAGGCTCGATGCTGCCGCAGCTGTTCATCGGCAGCGCGATTCGCCGGCTGCCCATCCGCAAGTGGGTGTGGAGCCTGGGCGCTGTCGCGCAATGCGCCTGCATCGCGGGTCTGGGCGTGGTGGCACTGACACTGGAAGGCCGCAGTGCAGGCTGGGCCATGATCGTCCTGGTCGTCATATTCAGCGTGGCGCGCGGGTTTTCCTCCGTCGCAGCCAAGGACGTGGTCGGCAAGACCATAGCCAAGAACAAGCGCGGCCAGCTCAGCGGCTGGTCCGATAGCGCGGCAGGCGCACTGACCATCGTCATTGGTCTCGCACTCATGCTGCCGGCCGCGGCTACGAACAACGAGACGACACTGGGCACCCTACTCATCGGCGCGGGCGCGCTCTGGCTTGTCGCCGCCGCCGTCTACGCACAGATCCCGGAGGAGCCCGGCGAGACGGGTGGCGGGCGCAGCGCTCTCGATGCGCTTAAGCGGCTCACACTCATTCTCGAGCACCGGCCCTTTCGTCGCTTCGTCATCACGCGCGCGCTGCTCATGTGCTCAGCACTGAGCGCACCGTTCTATGTCGCGCTTGCGCAGCGCGAGGTCGGCACACCTGCCGTACTGCTGGGCGCGTTCGTGCTGGCCTCGGGTATCGCAAGTCTCGTCAGTGCACCCGTGTGGGGGCGGTTCGCTGACCGCTCAAGCAAGTGGGTTATGGTCGCCGCCGCGCTGATCACGGCAGGCATCGGTCTCGTGACCTTTACGCTCGCACGCCTCGCGCCCGGTCTCACGGGCACACTGTGGTTTTTGCCCGCGGCCTATTTCGTGCTCATGGTCGCGCACAGCGGCGTGCGTGTGGGGCGCCAGACGTACATCGTCAACCTGGGGACGGGGAATCAGCGCACGGACTACGTGGCCGTGAGCAACACGCTCATCGGTGTGCTCTTACTCGTCGTGGGCAGTGTGGGCGCGCTCGCTGTGTACATCGGCGCCGACGGCGTGCTGGGCTTGCTGGCGCTTATGGGCTTGGCAGGTGCCGCACTGGGCACGACGCTGCCCGACGTCGAACGCGACTGACTAGCCAGACGCGGCCAGCGATTGCTCGTAGCGCGGTTTCCAGAACCGGATGGTCAGCGGCACCATGAGGTTCAGCGAGAAGATCGTCAGCATCAGCATGCAATGAAGTGGTCGGGGGTGACCGGCAGCCAGCCGATGTTGACGAGCAGCGAGCCCATCGCGAGGTAGTAGAGCACAGGCGTCAGGCGCGTCTTGCGCGCGGCGATCACGGCCACGAACACCGCGGCCCAGATCAGCGCCAGCTGCTCCATGGCATGCATCACGCGCGCTTACCCCCCAGTATTACCTCGATCTCTGAAATCGTTGGCGCGTCGGACAAATCCCCGAATTCAAGTGTACCCGGGAACTTCTTGTTGGGGGCCAGTACGAACTGAAAACGGGGTAGCGAACTCACCCCACTTTGAGCCACCGTCTTGCCGTTCAGGAACCGGTCATGTCTCTGATGGCAGAATGCGAATCATGTCTATCAAAAACCGATTGATCTTTGCCGCGACGGCTTTGCTCGCCACGGCCGGTCTGACTGCCGACGATGCGCCCGGCGTGGCCCCAACCACGCCCGTGGCGGTACCCGTGGGCCTCACGCCACACGCTGCCGAATACAAGGTCAAAGTCAGTGGGGTCAGTGGCCGGCTCACCACGCGGCTCGAGCGGCGCGGCGACGACTTCGAAGCCCTGCACGTGATCGAGGCCTCGGGCTTCGCAGGGCTGTTCGCCCGCGGCAAGGTCCGTGAGCTGTCCCGGTTCAGCGACTTTGGTCGCGGTTTGCTGCCGCTGCACTACGAGGCACGCAACACCCTGCGCCAGGACAGTGGCGCCAACCTCGACTTCGACTGGGACGGCGGGCGCGTGACGGGCTCAGTGTTCGAGGACGGCACCAACACGAGCGTCGATGTGGCGCTCGAC
>JBCCBB010000038.1:0-28633 GCA_039814545.1 Pseudomonadota bacterium | reverse complement strand
CACAAACTGCTCGACTTTGAAGGGCAGCTCGACGCCCGGCATGCGGAAGTACAGCGTGCGACCCGCGTGCTGGTTCACGGCGTCCGCATCGACGGCTTCGAGCTCTTCGAGTGTCCGGTCGACGAGCGCCTGCAACTGATCATAGTTGTCAGGGTCCATACCGCTAGGCGGACCAAATTCGCCGGTCTCGAAGGCCGTCACCGTGTCGATGGTCTGATGCCGCACGGCTTGCACCTGGAAACGAAACGGCAGCATATTGTCGCGCAACCGGGTCCCCGCGATGTCGTCAAGCGACAGGCCTTCGGCCTCGGCGTATTCGCGGCCTTTGGTCAGAAACCCCTGGACCGCTTTCACGGACTGCAGGTACGCGCCCACCGAGAGTTCGTACAATGATGTCGACATGCAAAGACTCCGAAATTCAATAAGCGCCCTATTCTCTCGACTCTGGTGCTGCGGCGCCAGCGCCCTGATGCTGGCCGGCGTCCTTATAGCGAGCGAGACAGCGCTCGCGGCGCTGCCGGAACACCAACCCGTGCCTGGCGGCGTGGCCGTCGTGCCGCTGGGCATGGGTGAACGCCCGACGGTCACGATCGGTGACCGAAGCATCGCCGTGGTGCGCACGGGCGCAGGCTGGGCGGCCGTGGCCGGCATTCCGCTCGATACCAAGCCCGGCAATTTGTCTTTTACCGTCCGTACCTCGGCGGGGGAACGCAGCGTGGCGATCGCCATTGGCGAACGCAAGTACCGCGAGCAGTACCTAACGATTAAGGAACAACGCTACGTCACGCCCGACGAAGATGAGCTCGCGCGCTACCGACGCGAGCGTGCGGAAATGGACACGGCACGCGCGAGCTGGCGCGAAACCGGGGTGCTCGGCACGTTTGCCGTGGCACCCGTCCCGGGGCGGCAAAGCGACAGCTTCGGGTCGCGTCGCTTCTTCAACGGTCAGCCGCGCAACCCGCACAGCGGCATGGATATCGCGGCACCCACAGGCACGCCCGTGCAGGCGCCGGCGGCTGGCCGCGTTGTGGCCACGGGCGGCTACTTCTTCAACGGCAACACGGTCATGCTCGACCACGGCGAAGGCCTCGTGACCTTGTACTGCCACCTGAGTCGTATCGACGTTGCCGTTGGCGACACGGTCGCAGTCGGCGACACGCTCGGGCTCGTCGGTGCCACGGGCCGCGTTACAGGTGCGCACCTACACTGGAGCGTCTACCTAAGTGGTATCGCCATCGATCCCGCCTACATGCTCGCGGACAACGCCGAGTAATCGCATGCAAGGCCAGCTCAATGCGGCGCTGGCGGAACACGGGCTCGCGCCCGTCGCGCCACCCGCTCGGGTTTCGGGCGGCGACATCTGCGACGCCTGGCGTCTGGAGACTGACTCCGGTCGTGTGTTTCTCAAAACGCTGGGCGCGACGCATGCCGGCGTCCTCGAATCCGAGGCGGCCGGGCTCCGGGCCATCGCAGACACAAAGACGATTCGCGTGCCCGAGGTGCTTGGCCAGGGCACCACATCCGACGCCGCCTGGCTTGCGCTCGAATGGCTCGACCTCGACGGGGGCAGCCACGACGTCGAGCACGCACTGGGCACGCAACTTGCGGCCCTGCATCGACACACCGCGGCGCGACACGGCTGGCACCACGACAACTGGATCGGACGGACAAGCCAACCCAACGACTGGTGCGACGACTGGACGACGTTCTTTGGGGAACGCCGCCTGCGCCACCAACTCGACCTTGCCTGCCGGGCCGGATTCGCTCGAGAACTACGAACGGCCGGCGATGCGTTGCTCGCCCGACTGCCCGATCTACTCGCGGGGCACGCACCCGAGGCCTCCCTGCTGCACGGCGATCTCTGGGGCGGCAACTGGGCTGTGGCTGACGGCAGGCCCGTCATCTTCGACCCGGCCGTGTACTACGGCGACCGCGAGGCCGACCTGGCCATGACGCGCTTGTTTGGCGGCTTCGGCAGCGCGTTCTACGAAGCCTATGAATCCGCATGGCCATTGCCCCCCGGCGCTGAGCAGCGCGATGCGCTCTACCGGCTCTACCATGTGCTCAACCACGCGAACCTGTTTGGCGGCGGTTACGTCAGCCAGGCAGCCGGGCTGATGCAGTCTCCGCTCTCGACGTAACGTTATAAAATAACTAAAGAAAGCCCGAGTAATGCGGCGCCGCACACTTCCGCCAATCCCGATTGACAGCTTCGGTCAGCCGGGCGGATGATGCGGCTCACTAAAAACACGAGATTGGAGTGAGCGCTATGTCCCGACTCTTGATGGTTACGGCCGCTGCGGCCGCCGCCCTGTTATTCGCGCCTGTCGTTGTCGGTGCCGACCACAACGAAGCCGAAGCAGACTCGCACACACACGTCGATGACGGTCACGCCAACGAGCACGATCATCATCACGGCAAGGATGGGCATGCCAACGAGCATGAGCACCACCACGGTGACGACGGCCATGCCAATGAGCACGAGCACCATCACGGCGATGACGGCCACGCCAACGAGCATGAGCACCACCATGGTGACGACGGCCATGCTGATGAGCACGAGCACCATCACGGCCACGAAGACGACAGCGACGACGACGATCACCACCACCATCACTAGACCCTGATCGCCGGACCCAGCGTGGGTCCGTTTAAGCCGCGCATTACGCTACACTCGGGCCAAGAAGGGTCTTCTGAGGCCACGCCTGCGTGTCACTGCTAGCTGAGTTCAAGCGCCGCAACGTCTTTCGCGTCACGGCGGCCTACGCCGTTGCAGCCTGGGCCGTGGCCGAGGTTGCCGACCTCGCCTTCGAGACGTTCGGCGCACCCGACTGGGCCATGCGCGCCTTGCTCATCTTGCTGCTGCTGGGCTTGCCCCTAGCTGCCGTGTTCGCCTGGATCTTTGAGCTCGCGCCCGACGGTCTGCGCGTCGACCATGGCGAAGGCGTACCGGCCGAACAACAACAACACATCAGGCGAAGACTCAATATCGTCATTGGGATCGGTGCCGCCATTGGCCTTTCCGTGCTCGGCGCCACGTTGCTGCTTAACCAAGACGACGCGTCGAGCGACGGCACGGCCCAGCGAATCGCCAACGCGGCAATCGAAGACCGCGTGCGGCCGTCGATCGCCGTGTTGCCGTTCGAGGACCAGAGCCCCGAGGGCGACCAACGCCATCTCGCTGACGGCATTCCAACCGAATTGCTGACGGCCCTGCGTGGCATCGATTCGATTCGCGTCGTATCACGCACGTCCTCCTTCGCGTTCCGCGACAGTGGCATGCGCAGCCCAGAAATCGCCGAGCTGCTCGATGTCGATCACATCGTCGAGGGCGCCGTGCAGCGCACGGCGGGGCGCGTGCGTATCCAGGCCGCGTTGATCAATGTGCGCACCGACGAGACACTCTGGAGCGAGTCCTTTACGGAGCCAGCCAGAGACGCCTTCGCACTGCAGGACGACATCACACGCCGCATTGCTGCGGCCCTGCGCGTCACCATCGGCGAAGACGGCGAGGCACGCATCGAACAGGTCTTCAAGGCGACAGACAATGAAGCCGCCTACGACAAATTCCTGCTTGGCGAACACCTCTGGCATTTGCGTGGCGAGGACAACATTCGCGAGGCGATTGGCCATCTCGAGGACGCGATCGAGATGGAACCCAACTTCGGTCGTGCGCAAGCATTACTCTCGATGGCGCACATCACACTCCAGTCCTACGCGTTTGTCGACAGCCTCGAAGCCTGGGAAGCGCTGCGCGACACCAACGTGGCGGCCGCACGCGGATACGCCGAACGGGCACTCGCCATTGACCCGACGCTCGTGGATCCCTACACCGCACTTGGTGATCTCACCCGTGTCGAGAATCGCTGGCAGGATGCCGAGACCTATTACCTAAGAGCGCTGGAGCTCGATCCCAACAACGCCACAGCCAACCTTTGGTACGGCGAGTTTCTCGAGGACGTGGGCCGCACGAACGAGGCGTACTCGGCGACGCGCAAGACACTCGACGTCGACCCGTTTTCACCGGGCGCCAACGCCATGTTGGCGGGGCTGCTCATGGCCGACGAGGAGTGCGAGGCGCTGGCCGAACCTGCCGACCGTGCGACGACGCTGGGGCATGACTTCGGCGAGTTCTCGCGCATGCTCTGCGACATGTCCATGGGCGACTGGCAGAGCGCTGCGGCGCGCGCCGAAAAGACCCTGCCCGACGCGGCACCACCTGACGCCGTCGAACTCATCGAGAACCTCAAGGCGCTCGCCGCAGCGACCACAGAGGCGCAATCGGCAGAGGCCGCGCAGCGCATTTTGGCGTTC
Source organism: Pseudomonadota bacterium (assembly GCA_039814545.1). Taxonomy (GTDB): domain Bacteria; phylum Pseudomonadota; class Gammaproteobacteria; order Steroidobacterales; family Woeseiaceae; genus CALBPI01. Next base: position 24,319 of record JBCCBB010000038.1, on the reverse strand, counting down.
CTTTCGGAGTTCGCCGGCGGCGACGCGGGTGCTTCCGTCACCCTCATGCATTTGGGATTCACCGATGAGGTTGTTGAGATGCTCATTGAGGAATCCGCGAGCTGGGGTGGACTCTCGCGGGTGTTCTGGGGCGCCTCCAGCGAGGAACTCCGCGCGCATCCACGCTTCGGCGAATTGCTCGAACTCTCAGGCCTGGCTGGGTACTACAAATCGACGGGTATCCTGCCTGACCCCTGCACGGCAGAACCCGCCGAGGCGTTCTGTTCCGCGCTCGGCGCGACCTGACCCTGCAACGCGACCACTGCACTTGCGTTCCGCAGCGCAAGTACTAGCATCGAGTCGAACAGGATGGCGCCCCAACGCAGGGCGCCCGCAGAGGGGACACTATGATCAAGCGTTTGCTTCTCGTCGCGACACTCGTTGCGACGCTTGCCGCGTGTGCAACGCCCGCCACGATGAGCCGCATGGACGAGCTGCCGCCCGAGAACGGGTTGGTGGTCATGCGACTAAGCTCGAATTCCTACAATATCGGCTTTTTCCAGTACTGGAACATACTCACGGTTGAGGAAACGGGTGGCCAGAATGCCGGCGAATTTCTCATCGCCCTGTCGCGTAAAGGCAATGCGCGCTCGGCTGTGTACCTGGGCCACCTGCCACCTGGCACCTACCGCCTGAAGAAACTGAGTTCCGAGCAGTGCGGCGCAATGTGCATCACGTCGACGATCACGCTGAACGAGCGGTTCGGCAATTTCGTGGTTGAGGCCGGACGCACTACGGAGCTTGGGCACGTCACCTTCAAGAAACAGTCCGATGGCGTCATCTTCAACCGCGGGCACTCCATGGAAACCTGGTTGCCCGACTACATCGACGAGTACTACGAGAACATCCCGGCCGGCGCCGTGCTGCCGCCTTACCTCGATTGGGCCGATGACGCCGAGCGTGGCGCGATGTTCGAGGCGCGATACAAACGCTCGCGCGTGCAGTCGCTGGGGTTACTGAGCCCCGCGCCCACGTCCGAGGGCCACCTGCTGCTCGGCTCGTTTCTCGGCATGGTCAAACGATGGGAACCCGGCAAGGTCATGGTCGTTTACGACACTGGCCTGCAGGGCGGCATCGAATCAGTCATTGAAGTCACACAAGACACCTGGCTTGTGGGCGGCGAGAACGGCCGCTTGCGTGTGTCTTACGACCGCGGCCGCAACTGGCAGGACTTCGGTGACGGCTTCCCCTATCAGAACATCGCCGCACTCAACACCTACGAAGGCCGCATCTTCGCCACCGTGAGCACGGAAGACACGTTGAGCGTGTACGAGACCACGCTGGATAACACTGAATGGCGCGTGCTTTCATCCCACGCACTTGAGTTTTCATTCTGGACGGGCGTGCCGATCTTTCCGCAGTCCATCGTCAGCGAAGACAAGCTCATCACGACGCTGCCGACTAACGGCCTGCTCATTACAGATCTTAAGACCGGCGAAGCCGTCACCCGAACGTTCCCGGGGTCCATCTTCAAGTTCGGCATCGGCGGCGATGGCGTGTTGCGGTGCATGTGCACCAAGGCACTGTTCAACAATCCCTGGAACAGCACGGACCTGGGTGAGACCTGGGAGCGCTCCACGCACGACCGCTACATGTGGGTGCCGCATTTCATCGACGACAACACGGGCTACGGCATCCTCAAAGGCCGCTTCCTGCGCACGACGGACGCAGGCGAGACCTGGGAGGACGTCGGTGAGGCGCCGAAGTTTGGCACGCGCCTCGGCAACTTCCCGAATGGCGATCTCTACGCCATGGACGACTACGGCATCTACTACCGTAGTGCTGACGATGGTGTGACCTGGGAGCGCACCTGACTCAAGCGTGTCGGCGGTTCGCGGCCTGCGTCGCGGCCGCCGGATTGATTGTGGGCGGTCCCGCCGCCGCCGTAGACAACGAGATCGGCAGCTGGCTGATCGCATCGACGAATGGTGCGCTTAGTGACGACAGCCGCTGGCGTTTCACAGCCGATACCCAGGCGCGATTCACGGACCCGGGCAGCGGCACCGCCCAGTACCTTGTGCGACCGTCGCTGGGTCTGACGCTCACCGATAGCCTAACGGGATGGTTGGGCTTTGCGCGCTTCGAGTCCCGGTCCGCATCAGGCCAGCGTGCCCACGAGAATCGGTACTGGCAGCAACTGAGTTGGCGCGCACGCCCATTGGGCTCGGGCACCATCCGCTACCGCTTACGACTCGAACAGCGACTCGTGAGCATCAGCGACGACGATGGTCTCTGGATTCGGCTACTCGCGCGCTACGAGCAACCCCTGGGCAGGGGTAAGACCCTATTCGTCGGGGCCGAGACGTTCTACGACCTTCGCGACACCGACTGGAGCGGTGACGCCGGCCCGCGCCAGCATCGCGTCTTTTTCGGCGCCGGTTGGCAGCTCACACCGCAGTGGCGATTCGAGGCGGGGTACCTGAACCAGTACCAGGTACGCGACACGCGCGCCAACGACAGCAACCACCTGCTGACGCTGCGCCTCAACCACCAGTTCTAGCTGTGGGCGTCAGCCCGCAGCGCCGCGATGACGTGGCGCCAGACCGTCGGATTGAAGGCCAGGCCCAAGTGCGCGGCACTCACCTCGATGTGGTTCACGTTCTCGCTGTAGCGGTCGATGGCCGCGTCGCGGGCGACGACGGCATCCGTCGGACTCACGATGGCCGTGATGGGCTGACGGATCGGTCGCACCTCACGATCCGCGATGGCCTGCTCGATCCAGTCGAGGTCCTGGCCACGTCGGCGGAATGTATCAGCGGCGGCCGTGTACTTGGGGCCGCCGACGATCGGTGAGCCCATCGTAATCACACGGTCCACGACGTCGGGCAGGTCGCGCGCGGCTTCGCGAGCAAGGTAGCCGCCCAGGCTCCAGCCGATGAGGCTGATACGCCGACCCGTCTCGTCGCCACGCGTGGCAACACGCTCGATGACGCGGTCGACCAACAAGGGCACTGAGACTTCACCGTTGTGCGACTCCGACGGATCGACGCCCCACTCGGCGACCAGGTCCGAGAACTCGCCTTTGAGATCCAGGCCTGCCAGGTTGCGGCCCAAGGACCAGCCTTCGGCATCGAAACCGCGCCGGTTGAGCCAGCTGCGCATGGGCGCCGTCGACGCATCGCCGGCACCAAAGCCCGGCAGCACGATGACCAACGATTCCGCTTTGTCACGCGTGGGATTCAGGAAGGCGTCCGCGAGCGGCAGCGTCATGCGGGCCATGTCGGTGAACATTCGGGCCTCGCGCAGGATCCTGCGGCGCGGGGGCGGTGTCAGATTGAGTTCTGTGTCGTTCATTTCAAGCCTGGCCTCTTTCGGGGGGTAGGGGGACGGCAATGGCGTTGGGGTCGAGCGCTTCCAGGTGTTCGCGCATGTGGCGCATCTGGTCGCGAGTGCGTTCGAGATCGGTGTCTGAGAACGGGGCAAGCTGCTCGCGCACAAAGCGGCCCGCCGCGGCGCCCGCCTGACGGAATAGCGATAGTCCGTCCTGCGTGAATTCGCAGACAAAAGAGCGCCCATCGGATTGATGAGGTCGGCGTCGGATCAGACCTTGTGCCTCAAGCCGCGTGACCACACCCGTAATATTGCCCTTGGTGACGAGCATCTCCGCGGCAATCGTGCGCGGCGTGGCGCCTTCGGGAAACCGCCGCAAGACCGACAGCAGATCGAATTGCGGAATCGTCAGACCAAAATGCTCGAGCATTTGCGCGTAGCGGCGCTGGCACGCGAGGTGCGCGTGTACGACGGCCAGCCAGCTTTCGGCTTCGAGGGTGCGGCGTTGAGTGTCGGGCATGGGGGGCTCCCGGGATTTGGTTGAAGAATAAACTATATAGTTTAAATGTCAACCAAATGGAGCCCCGCCCCGCCGCGGGTGGGTCTAGAGCGCCAGCGCCACCTTGATCGCCATGCCGATGGCGTCATCAGACATCTGGCGTGTGAACCGGCTGACCTGATCACCCGTCTCGGCATTCACCAGTACCGCGTAACCCGTTTTGCCGCCGTTGCGTTCCAGGTACTCACTGAGTCCCAGAGACTCCGCGAGCAATTCCGACTGCGCCGTGGTGTCCGCGTCTGTGAGATCGAAGCGAACAAACAAGACGGGCTGCTGATCGAGCTCGGCCTTGACCCGGGCACGCTCGATCTTCGGGTCAAGCAGCTTGCAGCTCGGGCACCAGTCGGCGTAGAACAGCACCGAATAAAGTTTGGGCTGCGGGGTCTCTGGGTCCTCGGCATGCGCGGCCACGCCGGGCAGCATGAGCGCCAGGCCTGCGGCGGCAAGGAAGGTCTTGAACATGTCGGTCGCTCCAATAAGGGGGGCACCATTGAGGCGCTGATACTGACGGGACCGGGTCAGCTGGCAATTTGTTTCGGACGGTTCGCCTAACTCGTGGATTCTGTGACTGACGTCTCTTCCATGGGCGGCAGCCGGCGCTCCGCAAACACGTAGAGCACCAGCGTCAGCAGCGACATGAAGGCGGCCGCGAGGAACGCCGCACCCGGGAAATAGATGATGGCCGACTCGCCCGCGGTAAACGTGAACAGGCCCATGTAGGTCAGGGGCGCCACGATCATCGCAATGCTCGTGAGTGCCGACAGACCGCCCTGCAATTCGCCCTGCGCGTCCTCGGCGACACGCGATGAGAGCTCCTGGCGAATGGCCGGGTCCTGCATCGTCGAGACGAGCGCGAGCGTCACCATGGCGTAAACCATCCAGCTCTCGGTTGCGAATCCAATACCGGTCAGCGCCACGATCTCGAACACAAGTGCAATGAACACCGCGCGCCGTATCCCAAGTTTGGGCAGGAACACCTGCACCACAATGGCCGAAGAGAGGAAGGCGATGACGCCGTAGTACGCCACGGAATAACCCACCGCCTCAGTCGTCCAGGCAAATTTCTCGATGGCGACGTAGGCCCAGACCGTCGGGTACACCCAGGACGACAGCGTCGCGAAGAAGAACACGGGCAGCAAAGGTCCCACGCCTTTCGTGCGCCGCAGCTGCATGAGCGTGCCGAAGGTACTCGCGCGCGCCCAGCTAAACGTGCGGCGCCGCTCGACCGGCAACGACTCGGGCACGAGGAAGTAGCCAAACAGGGCGTTGGCGCCCGCGAGTGCCGCGCCCACGAAGAACGGCAAACGCACGTCGATATCACCCAGAATGCCGCCGATCGCCGGCCCGAAAATAAAGCCGGCCCCGAAGGCGGCACCGATCATCGCGAAGCGCTGGCCGCGTTTTCCCGGCGGGGTGACATCGGCGATATACGCGCTGGTCGTCGAGAATGTCGAGGCAAAAACACCGGCGAGTGCACGCACGAGCAGGAAGGCCCAGAGCGACGAGACGAGGGCGAGCAGCAACATGTCAACAGCGAACGCCGCCAGCGAAATAATGAGTACCGGTCGCCGGCCGTAGCGATCAGACAGCGCGCCAACAATGGGCGAAAAGATGAACTGCATGACCGCGTAGCTGAACACGGCAATACCGCCCCATCGCGCCGCCTCGGCCACGCTCGCCTCCGTGATTTGCATCACGAGCTCGGGCATCACGGGTGCGGCCAGGCCGAAGCCCATCGACCCGATGAAGGCGGAGATCACGAGAAATATGATCGCGGCGTTTGGGCTGCGCGCGGTGGTTGCGTCGTTCACGAGCGGGCTTTGTGGCGGGGGCGCAGCATAGTCGGCAGACGATGCGCGACATTGGTCCGGCGCGCAAGCATTTCGCTACACTGATGCCGACCTTGAACTACGGACAAACCGCTATGGGCCGATGGCGCCCACCACAACCGCCGTCGGCACCGTACATCACGCCGGAGGGCTACGCCGCACTGGAGCAGGAGCTTAAAGCGCTCTGGCTGCGCCGCCGCGAGGTCGTGCAGGCCTTATCGGAGGCGGCAGCCGAGGGCGACCGCTCCGAGAACGCGGAGTACATCTACCGCAAGAAGGAGCTCGGGGGCATTGACCGGCGCATTCGCTACATCCAGAAGCGGCTGCCCGTCGTGCAGGTGGTGCCTGCCCGCGCGGAGACCGACAAGGTCTTCTTTGGCGCCTGGGTCACGCTGCTCGTCGAAGACCAGACTGTGACCTACCGCATCGTCGGCGCCGATGAAATCGACCCCGAGCAGGGCTGGATCAGTGTGGACAGTCCGATGGCGAAAGGCCTGTTGGGAAAAGCCGTGGATGACGTCATCGACATCACCATCAATGAGCAGGTCCAACAGGTTGAGGTCCTGGCCGTGCGTTATCGGGAGCCGCAAGTTTCGACATAACGGGCTGCGGGCGTCATTGCCATTCGATGGGCGCCAGCTCGATAACCGTCGGCAGCCCTTCGGCCGACCCCGTCTGCAGCCAGCGAATGAGCGCCGCCTGAAACCCCAGCTCCTGCTCGATCGCCTCGATGTTGGCACCGTGAGACCCACCCCGAATCTCGACGAAGTGGTGGTCGGAGAAGTACGACCGCACGCTGGCCGCGTTGGCGTAGGGTGCCGACGTGTCGAAGGTGCCATGCATGAGCAGGGCGGGCACGTTGCTTTCAAAGTTCGCGCGGTATGACGCACCAAGGTCCGCGGGCCAATCCGCGCAGATGTCCGGGCCGAACAGCTCGTGATTACCTACCAGCGCCGTCGCCGTTTGCGCCGCTAGCAGCTCGCGCCGGGCTGCGCTGGCGCCAGAAGCGCACTCAAGCGAGATCCAGGCCGCGTTGTCGACCGCGGGGCGGCGCCACACATATTGAATTCGGCGTGCTGCGCCCGAGAGATCGCCGCCCAGCATGATCCGCATGTCTTCGGCCCAACGGGGGAACAGGAAACCCCAGGTTGTGCCGCGCGAAAACCCCTGCGTGACTTGCTTGAGGTCGTCGCCGCTGAGCGTGAGAGTGACCGGCGCATCGGTCCAGGGATCTGTCGACTCAACCACCACAGGCTCGCGATTCGCGCGCGCGATGAGCGCCGCAAACTGATCGACAATGCCGCCCGCCGTCGTGACGTCGGCCAGCCCCGGCGCCCCCGCAGCCTTGGCACCAAGCCTGCGAAGTGACGCCTCTTTCTCCAGCGGCATATCGAAGGTGTGGTCGGGACCTTCGAGCGCAGACAGCGTGACGCGCACGACGCGCGAGGGATAGGTTCGGGCCACGGCCATACCCCAATGCGAACCAAAGCTTGCGCCCATGACCTGGAATTCGTCGTGGCCCAGCGCGTCAGCCACGTCGATCACGTCATGCACCATCTGCATGACCGTGTAGCCCGACAGATCGACGCCCTTTTCTGTGTAGGCATCGCGGCACTCGAACGCCGCCGCGCGATACCGCGCCCGACGCTCTGCCGCGGTATCGACATCCGCAAGCTCAGCGACAGGCTGTTCCGCGCAGGGCAGTGCATTGTCGACGCCAAAGCCGCGGTGCTCAATCACGACGATCTCGGCGGCTTCACGGTAGGGCTCGAGATAGAAGCCATAGTAGCCGTCGCGTTCGAGGTCGTACTCCAGGCCGCGGAACCCCGGACCACCGCGCAGTACGTAAATCGGCGGCGCATCGGCGTTGCCACTAAAGCGATGGAACTTCAGCGAGATGTCGCGACTGCCTGGCTTTTCCCGATTCTCTGGCACTACGATCGTGCCCATCTCGTAGGTGATCTCAGTGCCCGACGGGTAGTCCCGCGACACGGGCGCCAGCGTCATCGGCCTGGCCTGCGCGGTTGCGACCACCTCCGACGGCGTCGCACACGCGACTAGCAGAACACCAAAGAACCAGATGATGATTACCCTACCCGTCATTGCCTTGCTCCATTTATCTTGATGTAAAGATATTGGCAAGTGATTATCTTGATGTCAAGATAATTGCATGAGTACTACGACTGAATCACAAGACCTCATGGACGAGCTGATGCGCCAATGGGCCAGCGAGTGCCCGGATTTCGATACGGCAGCCATGGCTGTCGTCGGGCGCATCATGCGCCTGGGGCGGCTCTACGAGAAACAGGCAGCCGCCGCGCTACGGCCTTTTGGTTTGCCCTACACGGACTTCGATATCCTCGCGACGCTGCGACGCAGTGGCGCACCTTACGAACTGACGCCCGGCGAGCTTGGCAGCGCCGTACTGCTGACTTCGGGCGCCATGACAGCCGCGCTCGATCGCCTCACAACCGCTGAGCTGATTACGCGGCACGCCCGTCCTGAGGACCGGCGTGTTAAGTCCGCCAAGCTGACGGCTGCCGGTAGAAGGCTGGCCAGAAAGGCCGCGTCGGCACGATTTGATGTCGCCGCGCAGTCTGTCGAGGCGCTGCGCGCTTCCGACCGAAAGCAGCTCGCCACACTCCTCAAGCGGCTTGCCACGGCCGCGCGACCTGAGACCTGACCGTGCGCCGCTTTGCTCTCGCGGCACTGCTGGGTTTGCTGCTCGTGGGCACCACTGACGCGGCCTCCGAACAACCCAACATCCTCATCATCTACGTCGACGATCTCGGCTACGGCGACCTCGCGAGCTTCGGCCACCCCGTCATCGAGACGCCGCACCTTGATGCTTTGGCCGCCGACGGCGTGACCCTGACCAACTATTACGCGCCCTCGCCGCTGTGCTCGCCCTCACGCGCGGCGCTGCTCACGGGTCGCCATCCTTACCGAACCGGCATCCGAAGTTGGATTCCCGGCGGCAGCGGCATCTTCCTGCGCGACGAGGAAGTCACGCTCGCGGAACTGTTGCGTGAGGTCGGCTACGCAACGGCACTGGTGGGCAAGTGGCATCTAAACTCGGATCTTGGCAGCGACGAGCAACCGCAGCCCACCGACCAGGGCTTCGACTATTTCTACGGTCACAACGCCTACCAAATCCCCACCAGTCGAAACCCCGTCAATCTCTTTCGCGGTCGCGAAGCCGTCGGCGAACAGGAAGGCTACATCGCAGCACTCTACGTCGACGATGCGGTACGTTGGTTAGATGCGCGCGATCCCGTGCAGCCCTTCCTGCTGATGTTCAGCATGGCTGAGCCACACACGACGTTCGAGAACCCACCCGAGTTCAACGAAAAGTACGCGGACTACACCGATGGTGACATCGTGCCCATCCCGTCAGGTGGTGACACGCCGCCCTTGGCCTTGCTCGAACCCCGGGGCCCGGGCGAGTACTACGCCAATGTCACCTACATGGACCACGAGATCGGGCGACTACTGGCTGCGATGCGCGAGCGCAACGTCTACGAAGACACAGTGATCGTCTTTGCGAGTGACAACGGCCCCGTCACAGAGGACTGGCGCACGTGGTGGGAGGTCAACGCGCACGGCAGCACAGGCGGTCTGCGAGGCCGCAAGCACCGCGTTTACGAAGGCGGAATTCGCGTGCCAGCCATCGCGCGCGTGCCCGGCGTTACTGATGCGGGCAGCCGGTCGGATGCGCTGATTGTCGGCACGGATTTGTTTACGACCTTGGTTGGGATCGCGGGAGCACAAGTACCCAACGACCGAGACATCGACGGTATTGATGTCGGTGCGGCGCTCTCAGGCGAAACGCTTGAGACGCGAACGCTGGTCTGGGCACTCGAAGACGCCGACGGACCTGACTTCGCGGTTCGGCGCGGCCGCTGGAAACTATTGCTCGACGCGGCGCAACGGCCTGTCGCGCTCTACGACCTCGAAACGGATCCGCTCGAGCTAATGGACGTCTCCGAGGCGCAGCAGGAACGGGTGACCGAGCTGGCGCAGGCGTTCCGCAGGCACATGCAAGCGATTGAAGCGGACCCACTGCGTCCCGACCACTAGGTCAGTCGCGCAGCACCGCACCGCATCAACCCATCTTGCTGCCAAGTCGGAATGCGGTACCTATACCTAAGAAGGCGAAAATGAAGTCGAATGCACTCAGGTCTTCGCGCATGAGCTGCATGATGGGAATCTCATCCATGGCGCCGACGCTGAGCCGTTGCCATTCCTCGAAGCTGGGATCGCTCTCGGCAATCTCGCGAAGCCGCGGCACCTGATACTCGCGGAAATCGGCGAGCTCGGAATCGCTGATGTCGCTGGGACGGCTCGCGTCCGAGTAATAGCGATCAATCATGAAGCGACGCGTGAAGTCATCACTGCCAGAGCCTGCGATCAGGATCCGGCCGTCTTCGAGCTCCTCCTCATACACGGCACGCATCTCGCCCTCCTCGTCCCCCATGGCAGACATCACGAGCTCCTGAATCTGACCAAGCACGGCTGAGTACGACCAGTACTTGCCAACCACGATAGATCCGAGTGCGAGGATGGCGCAGACCACACCGGCTTTCATGCCTCTCGAACCCATACCGGCTGCGGCCGCACCCACCGCGCCACCGATGCCCCAGGCAATCAGGCCGAACTCAAACTGAAAGGTCACCGCCACAAACTTCCAGACCCAGGCACCCACGAAAGCAGCGGCCAACGCTGCGCCGAGCGCCGCAGGGCTTAACGAACTATCGTCCGGGGGCGCCTCGCGAAGCCGGCTTTCCATCGGCGACGCCGGCTTAGCCTGTGACGCCGCGGCGCCCGCCGGCGCCGCCGCACTCAAAGCGGCCGGGCTGTCAGGTCGCCCAATGGCTGGTGCGGGACTATCGACCGGCGGCTCAAGCTTGTGGAACCAGACGCCACAGCTCTCGCACTGCTCTTTCTTGACCTGCACGTGGCCGCACTTGGGACAGGCGAAGTCGCCACCGCCTGAAGTCGGCGTTGGCGCGTCATCAACGATGGCGAGTTCTGGCTCCGCACTCGCCGGCACCGAATCCTCGAAAATGAGCTTGTCCGGAGGTGGCGGCGGCGCCATTTGCGGCGCCGTATCTTTCACTTCAGCGGACACACCCATCCGCGCGAGCTGCGCGCAGATCTTCTCGGCGCTCGCCTTCGTCTGACCTTTCTTGACGACGCGAGGTCGATCAAAGAAGTGCGCGGCTTGCTCGGGCTTGAGCTTCATGGCCGCGATCAGTTTTGGTTGCACGTCGGCAAGCTCAAAGCCGGGCTCGAGCTTGCCGGTAGTCACGACATTGAAAGTGTTGGGATCACTCATCGGTACACAGCCCCATCTGTTCCCGAAGGTTCATATCACGCGTCAGGTCACGTTAGGCATTTCCGGGCGCCAATGCCAGTTTGACCCGACAACGCCATGTTAAACGTTGTTTCGACAACACCTCAGCCTGACGCATCAGCGATCACGCTGCGGCAGGCATCGGCCACCCATTTCCGAACGGCCTTCATCGTCTTGTCATTGCGCGTGTCGCGGTGAAACACGAGCCAGGGTGTGCGCGTTGGTGGCCCCTGATCGCTCGCTTTGACAAGCTTGTGCCGCGTGGCAAGGAATACGGGCAATGGTGCGACGCCAACACCGGCCAATGCCGCTTGAAGCAGGGCGCGCACGCTGCCAGAGCGCATCACCACGCGCGACTCCAGCCCGGACTTTCGCAGCCATACGTTTTCCGCAATGTCACCGTACGCGGCGTCGTACCAGAGCAACCTGGCCTCGGCGAGATCGAGCGGTCTCGAGCGCCCCGCCAGATAGGCCGCGGTGGCGAACAGCCCCATCCGAATCGGCGTGAGTCGTCGCGTGACCAGCGTCTCTCCGACGGGGCGAACCATCCTGATGGCCATATCCGCCTCGCCCCGGTTGAGACTGGACAGCTCCAGCGAGGATTCAAGTTCAACGCGAACCTCAGGGTGCGCATCCTGAAGCCGCGGAAGTTCGGGCGCGAGCACGTCGGCCACCATGGGCTCCGTCGACGAGATGCGGATCGGGGGGCGCATCGCGTCCTGCACCAGGTGGCGTGCGAGTCGGTCCAGCTCGCCAAATCGATCAGCGCCGGCACGAACCAGCTCAAGAACACGCGCGCCGTCCTGGGTCAGCGTGACGCCGTTAGGCCCGCGCCGCATCAGGCGAAAGCCAAACACCGTCTCCAGCGCATCGATGCGCCGACCCAGAGTCGCAGCAGACGACCCCATGACAGCAGCGGCCGCGGACAAGCTGCCCTGTTCCGCGACCTCCAGAAAGGTCCTGAGATCATCCCAACGCGGCCCGCGCATATCGCCAACCATGAAAAGCTGCTTTTCAATAATGATGATGCGGTCTGGGCCCGCAGGGTGCAACACTGCTCCATATCCGAGCGACAGACCGGGTCCGGTGACCATGCGCCAACACAACATATGCCAAAAACCCGCGGTGGGCGCAGCACCATGAGCTGGCTGCAACGGCTGGGTCTCTGGGTCGATACGCGCGGGGGGCGGGGCCGGCAGCGTCGGTTCCGCGAAGGCTGGTCCGCACAAACGTCCGAAGAGATCGGTTTCTTCAACACACCCAGCGTTCAGTACCGCTATCGCGAGCGCCTCTCGGCGCGACCCGACGCACCGACGATCGTGCTCACCGCCGACCCCCCCGTCACGCTGGAGGCGTACGACGCGCTGCTCGATATTTTCGATCAGGCGTTTCGGGTGGTCGTGGTCGAATTGCCGGCCATGGGATTTTCGGCGACGCGAACCGGCTTCACATTCGGCTTTCGCGACACCAATGACGACCTGGCGCGCTTTCTCAAAGGTGTGGTCGGCACGCCCGCCATCCTCGCCTTCTCATGCGTCGCGGGACTGGCCGCCATAGACATTGCCTCGCGACGACCGGAGTTGGCGAGCCATGTCGTGGTCATGCAGACTGGAGACGTAGCCGCGTTCGATCGCTGGAAGGCCGCGCGCGATCCGCATGGCATCCTGCGCAAGCCCGTCGCAGGCCAGGTCATGATGAAACGGCTAGCGCGCAAGCGTATGCCGGATTGGTACCGACTCGCAGTTGGCCGGCAAGACGCCGTGCCACCCCTGTGCGCGTGCGCCGCAGAGTCTTTTGAGCACGGGGCGCTTTGGTCGCTGGCGAGTGCCTACCAGGTCTACGTGAACCCCAACAATGAACTGGGCCCGGTGAAGCAGCCGCTGCTGGCGCTGTGGGGACGTGCTGACGGTTCGCACCCCGCAGAGCACGAGCGGAGTGCGCTTAGTTTCGCCGAGCACGCACAACTGATCGCATTCGATGACCTGGGGCATTTCTCGGAGCTCGAGGATCCCGAGCGCGTGTTCGCAGCGATCCAGGGTTTCGTGGATTCGCAACCGCTGCGCGACTAAACCTCTTAGCCTCGGGCGGACTCTAACCCGTCTTAGCGTTTCAGCCGCGCCGTCCGAGGAGCACAGTCAGTGAGCAAGATTCGCAGCATCGCCGTGGGGCTGATGTGGGTCCTTGTCGCGGCGTGCTCGCCGTCCGACAAGGCCGAATATCGCGTACCGGAAGACACAGGCGATGGCTGGACCACGGCTTCGGTCGTAGCCCGGAGCATAGACGCAGCCAAGATCCAGGAGATGCTGACCCGGGTCCACGCCGGCGACTACGCAGGCGTCAGCAGCATAGTGCTGGCTCGCGATGGCGCCTTGGTCCTCGACGCGTACTTCGGCCAGTGGGACCGCGACGACCTGCACTCCTCACGCTCGGCGTCTAAAGCGATCACGTCGGCGCTTGTCGGCATCGCCATCGACCAGGGCTTTGTCGCGTCCGTCGACGCCCCGGTGCTGCCCTACTTTCCCGAGTACGCGGGCGACATCGAGAACTGGGACGCCCGCAAGGAAGCCATCACACTCGCGCACCTACTCAGCATGACCTCGGGCGTTCGGGGCAACGAAGATGCCATGTACCCCACCGATGACTGGATCAAGTTCTACCTCGACCAGCCGCTGGTGGCCGATCCCGGCAGTACGTTCTCTTATGCGACGAGTGGCGTCGTCACCCTGGGCAACGTGATCACGCGCGCGTCTGAATTGCGTGTGCCGGCGTTCACAGACAAATACCTGTTCGAGCCTATGGGCATCACCGAGTACAAATGGCCAATCACCAACTCACGTGGCAACCAGGGTCTCGCAATGACCGGGGGCGGGCTCAACCTGCGCCCACGCGACATGCTGAAGTTTGGCCAGCTCTACCTCGACGGCGGTGTCTGGCAAGGCGAGCGCCTGATTTCCGAAGCGTGGATTGAGGTGTCGACGCAGAAGCACGCCACAAGCAATCTCTACGGCGAGGACTTCGGCTACCTCTGGCGGATGATCGACCGCGAGGTCGACGGACAACCGGTTCGGTCCTTCGAGGCCTGGGGAAACGGTGGTCAGTTCATCATGGTGTTCCCAACCTTCGACCTCGTTGCCGTCTTCACTGGCGAGAACTACGGTAAGTTTCCCGATATGGAGCGACCCTTCGAGCTCATTGACCGCTACATTCTGCCGGCCATGCAGTAGCCCATGGGCCTGGCAGCGCTCCCCCACCACTCTTGGGGGCAAATGTGAGGGAGCGCCACCTGGCACTACTCGGGGGTCCGGAGCCTGATTTGCTCGATCTCGGAAACCGGCGTGAACCCGTAGCTGAACAACACCGTGTTGTTGGCGGCGTCGTAGGTCAGACCGTTCGGGAAGCGGCCTTCATCGATCGCTCTACCGCGTTCGCGAATACGGCCATTGGGACGAATCACGATGATCTTCTGCCCCGCAATGGCTGTGGCGAACAGGCGATTGCCCACGAAAGCCATGTGACCTATTGCGAAGCCGGCCGGCGCATCCACTCTCGCAACAAATTCCTGCTCGCCGTTGGGACTGATCTTGATGATGCTGCCCTCATTGAAATTGGCGACGTAGACGTTGTCTTCATCATCGATGGCCGTCGCAACCGGCGCCAGCAGCAGGCCGCCCGACGCCAGCGCGCTGACCTCGCCGCTCGGCGTGATCTTCGTGACCGTAACGCCGTCGCCGTCACCTTCACCGTATTGCGACACGATGACGTTGTCGTGCGAGTCCACGACAATGCCGGCCGGGCCAGGCAACACGTCGGCAAACTTGGTAACCACACCCTCGGGCGTCACCTTGCTGACGGTCGCGTTATTGAAGTTACTGACGTAGAGGTTGCCAGTGCTATCGTTGGCGATGTCGATGGGACCCGCAAGCCCGGCCGCCTGAATAAAGACCTGCCCGTCGGGCGCGATCACGAAGAGTCGGTCACCCAGGAACCCTTCGGCGGCATAGATAAAGCCATCATCGGCCATGTGAATGCCGTCGAAATTCAAAACCCTTAACGGGAGCGACTTGCCCGCCTGCGCTGCACTTGATGCCGCGACGAGCAGTATCGCCACAAGTGATGTCGTCCATCGTCCGGTTGTCATCGTATTGACCCCTTGTTTTGGTTGCTGCAGTAGCCCTGCAGGGGCCAATGTCCGGCCTTCCAAATGACGAACAAGCGCGATGTGACGAACACCCGGATTCGTGGTGACGAACGCCCTGACTTTTGCCGTCTATTCTTCTTACTATCAGACGCCGCGGGCGAAGCTTGCGGATCCGTCAGTACCGCCACCGGATGTTTCTCTTGAGTCGTCGTACCGTCCTCTTCGTCACAGTCATGTGGGTTTCCGTTGGACTCATCCACGCGCTGTCGCGTTACGTCGATATCGTCAAGTACGACCTCCCAGTACCCTTCACACCGGTAGACGTCGGCTACTACCTCTTGTCCTACGCCGCCTGGATCGTTGTCACGGTGGTGCTGCTGCGCGTCATGCAGAGCCGGCGCTTCACGTTCTCGTTCTGGCGGCTCGCGGCGTTTTTTGTAGGTGGCCTGCTGCTGTGGCTACCGATCTACTTCGCATACGACTATGGCGTTTCCGTGGCTGTGGCGGGCGGCGGCTGGGCGGAGTGGATCGATACACTGGCCGCGACGAGCGGCTCCGTGGTGTTTTTCTACGCCGTCGTCTACGCGCTGACCTTTGCGCTGTGTGGCGGCGTCGTGCTGGCCGCACGGACGCGCCAGGCGCAGCAGGAAAACCTGGCGCTGGAGCAGCAAAGAACGGAGGCCGCACTCGAGCTCGCGGAGCAGCACATGCAGCTGATGCAGTCGCAGCTCGCACCACACTTTCTGTTCAACTGCCTGAGCTCTATGAGCTACCTGGCGCGACAGTCCGAGAAAGACACGCTGGTCGATGCGATCTCGACACTCGGTAGTCTGCTTCGTTTTACGGTCGAGAACGCATCCCGCGCTCAAATCACCGTGGGTGAGGAACTGCAGTTTGTCCGCGACTACCTGGCACTTCAGGATCTGAGGTTTGGTGATCGCTTTGTCTGCGTCATCGACGCGGACCCGGCGGCCGCGCAGGAGCACTGCCCGCCCTTTACACTGCAGCCCCTGCTCGAAAACGTATTTCGTCATGTCGTTGAGCGCATCCCCCCGGGTGACGATCAGATCACACAAGGCGTAGGCGTCCACGTCACGATTGAGCGTCACGCAACCGACGTCGCCATGAGCGTGTGCAACAGCAACACACCTGGGGTGACCACCGATACGCCATCGCCGGGTCACGGAACGGGCATCAACAATCTGAAGTCAAGATTGGCGCATACCTACGGCGATGCCTACGCGCTTGAGACGCGGGTATCCGCCGAAACCTACTGTGTCGTGCTCACATTTCCGGCTGAAGAGGCATCGCATGCCGTTTAGCGCGTTCATTGTTGACGACGAGCCAATGGCGCGCGGCAACTTGATCGAGGCGCTGCGCCCTCACAGCCGTTGGGCCGACCTCCGGGAATTCGGGGCGGGCGCCGGCCTGACCGATGCTGTCGTGCGGCACCGGCCTGACGTCGTTTTTCTCGACATCCAGATGCCCGGGAATGACGGTGTGAGCTTAGCCAAGTCGTTGCTCGAACTGTGTTGCGCGCCACTACTCGTCTTCGTAACCGCTCACTCCGAGTACGCAGTCGAGGCGTTCGAGCTCTATGCCGTCGACTACTTACTCAAGCCTTTCAACGACGCACGCCTCGCGCAGTGCGTCGCCAAGCTCGAGCACGTGCTCGACAATCAGTCCGCATACGATACGGCGCGCGCGACGCAGTCAGCCTGGGCGCGGCAAACGCCTCTGGATCGGCTGGTCATCAAGTCGAGCACGTCCGTACGCTTCGTCGACGTCCACCACATCCACTGGATCGCCGCGAACGGCAACTACGTCGACATCCACCACAGTGACGGACGCCACCTGCTTCGCGCCTCACTCAAGCATGTGCTTTCTCGGCTTCCGGCGAGCGACTTCATACAGGTGCACCGAAGCTATGTGGCACGCGTTGATCTGATACGCGAGGTGAAGGCGGCCGACGGCGAGCGCAGTACCGCGCTGCTCGCTACAGGGGAGCACTTGCCCATCGGCAAGTCGTTTCGAACGGCATTGTTAGAGCGCTTGTCCCAATAGCCCAGCGCTCATCACGAGCGGCGACGATTTAGGCGCCTTCCGCGATTAGCGCCTCAATGTCCGCGGCAGCGTCTTCCCTACCCCAGTCCCTATACAGGTTGCACAACGAACTGGAAACGGTTCGTCATGTCGCCTTGTGCATCAGCACCTGGGCCGAACGATTTGGCGAGCGCCATGATCGGCAGTACAGCGGCGCGCTGCTCCGCCCGCATAAGTCGTGCCTCGTAGAGCGAGACGGCCAGGGCGGCCAGGACAATGACAACAGCCGAGATGCCCACGAGCATGTCGCCTTTGATCGTCGTGCGCTTGTTGTTGGGGTCCATGCCGAGCTCCGCTAAAGGTCGCGAGCCATTGAACCAAAAAAAGGCCGCCCACCCAAAGCAGGCAAGCGTTCAGCGCGTGGCGACGCCGAATACTGACGCTGGCGCGACGGTCACCAGGCTAGGTCGATGCCCCCTCACCCTCCTGGCGAGCACTTGTGTTTCGGAGCCCCTCGGCGACGGCGCTGGCCAGCTGCGACCGGCTGAACGGTTTGCGGAGCAGTGGCCCCGGCAAATCGGCCTCCTTATCGCCGCCCGATACAGCGCCCGCGAAACCCGAGCAAAACAGGACGCCTGACTCGTGGCCGAGCTCTCGCGCGAGCCGGTAGACATCGATGCCGTCGAGGTCCCCGGGCAAGACAACGTCGAGAATCAGGATATCGAAGGTGTCACTGTGCCGGAGACGCTCGATCGCCGTCGCACCATCTGCCGCCGCGGTCACGTCCAGGCCCATGGATTCGAGCTGCTGCACCACAAGCTCACGAATATCGTCATTGTCCTCGACCACCAGGGCGCATTTTCCCTGAGCGTGCTCGGATTCGTTCTCGACCGGATCAGCCACTGCCTCGAGTCGCGGCGCAGCCCTCGGAAAATGAAGCTCGAAGGCCGTTCCTTGCGGGCTCACTTCCTTCACCTTGATCTGTCCGCCCGCCTGGTGCACAAAGCCGTGCACCATGCTGAGCCCCAGGCCCGATGAGTCACCGTGTTTCGTCGTGAAGAAGGGCTCGAAAATCTTGTCCCGGGCGTCCTTCGGAATGCCTGGACCATTGTCGACGAATGACAAACAGACGAACTCATTCGCGCTCCGCGAGTCGGGATGTTCGTCCAGCTCCCAAACCTCAGTCGGACTTGCCGAAATCTCGAGCCGCCCCTTGCCGTTCGTCGCATCGCGCGCGTTCAGCGCGAGATTCAAGCATGCGTCCTCAAGCTGGTGCCGGTCTGTCAGAATCCAGAGCGGCTTTGATGGGAGGACAGCATTGACCTCGAAGTCCTGACCGAGCGTTCGCGCAAGAAGCTTCTCGAGGTCCTTCAGGAACGGAACGACGTCGATTTTCTGTTTTCGTATGCGCTGGACGCGACCAAACGCCAGCAGGCGCTGCGTCAGCTCAGCGCCTCGCTGACTCGCGGCGACAATCGCCTTGGACGCATCCTGCTGGTCCGCCTCTGGCGCCAACAACATCATTTCTGCGTTCGCCTGGATGACGGTCAAAAGATTGTTGAAGTCGTGCGCCACGCCCGCTGTGAGCCGACCTATCGACTGCATGCGTTCGGAACGCCGCATCTGAACGGCAAGCTCATGCTCGCGCGTAATCTCCTGAGCCGTGCCGCGGTACCCAAGAAAGGCGCCGTCGTCTGCGAAGTAAGGACGACCATGGAGGCGCCACCAACGGGTGTCACCGTTCGACTCCGGCGACGAGAACTCGAAGTTCATGAAGGGGCGTCGTTCCGCGAGCGCGTTCCTGAATTCCTTTGATTCGCCGCCCTCGTCGATCCCGTCGGCGCTGGCGTCGGGCAGCTCCCACAGTGTTTTGCCCAAACTGGCAGATACATCGTCGATGGGAAGCGCCGAATCCGAGTCACCGATCCAGACCAAACGCTGCTCGGCGTCGGTTTCCCAGAACTGGTGCGCCGCCGTACTCGCGTAGTCCCTGAGACGCTGCTCGCTGTTTGCCAAGCGCGCATTGGCGTCCTTCAGTCTCGCGATGGCGGACTCCACGGCGCGCGACATGGGTCTGAAGATCAGCAACACCTCTCCCACCACGAGGATCAGAATCAAAACCCAGTTTATCGACAGCAGGAACTCCAGTTGTTCGATGGATTCCTGCTGGGCGACGCGCGTTTCGTCGTCCAGCTGCCCGAGGACGGTTCCCATAAGCGGCTGAAGCAACGCAACGTCTTCAGTTGGCACAACGGGCGATGCTTGCCCCGCAGCAACGTTCCAGGCCGCGGTCAGCAGCAAGGCAAGATTCGGCGGCGCCTCGATATCCACGCGACGCTCTGACACGGGCAAGACCCGCTCGGGGTCCGGTGTCAGACACGCGCTGCCCGAAGACATCGCCGCCGCGAGTTGATCACGATCCCTGCTGCGCAGAGCGTTGTGGGAACGTGCCATGAGGTCGGTGCAGTTGCCGAGCAGACCCCGCAGGTAAAGGGCTTCGCGTGTCGACGCATCGAGTTCGGCGACGCTGGACATGATCCAGGCGATGCGCTGCGACAACATGCGTTGCCGGCCGGCGAGGTTGATCTCGAGCGCCGCAACTTCCTGGCGCGCTGTCGCGACACGTAGCCCAAAGAACTGGATGGTTACCAGCACGGCGATCAGGGCAAGGCCAATAGAGTAAGCCTGCCGCGGTGATCCGACGATGAGATCTCTAAGACGTCCCACTGCCCTTCGCAGACAACATGACTTCGACACCTTGAGCTTACTGGAGCGCATTTGCGCAGGCCAGGGGGGTGGAAAACCGCTGCAATTAGCCGTCCGAATGCACGCATCAACGCCCAGTTCTCAGGGCTGACGACACCTCTTGAGACTAGCTAAGGGGAGTGCTTGTTCGCAAATACGGTCTTTTGGGACTAAATTCGGGATGTCCGCGCTGGAGTCTTGGGGTAAACGGCGCACGCGGCTCCAGCTGCCGGTCTTTTTTGGGAGAGAAAGAGAGGACAGCATATGTACAGGAATACATGGGTGCTGGCAGTGGTGACCGGAGTCACCTTGCTGGTTTGCAGGCCCCTGCTGGGATCGACAACCTTCGAGTTCCGACAACCGACGGGGCTCACCAACCCCGTGTTCAAGTCGACCTCGATCACGGTACCGAACGACTACATCTTCAACGAAATTGACGCACTCCACGCCGACCTTATCGATGGCGTTGTGGCGGCCGCTGCGGCAGAGCCCGATCTCACGCTGCTGCAAACGCCAATCATCGACTTCGAGAATCCGTTCGTGCGGCTTTCAGGCGAGGACACCAGTGTCGTTCTAACCGTGGGGGGTATCGACCGAATACGAATTTCCGCACGCGTTCGCACGTCCAGTTTTGAGTGGTACATCCGTCTGCTCTGCGGCAGCAACGTGTCCGCCACCATTACGCTCAATGACGCCAGCGTCGATGTCGACTACAACTATTTCAGCGGTGGCATCGACGAAGCTCGATTCAATCGCAGCAGCGTAGAGGTCGACAACGTCCAGTGCTCGGCGCCCATCATCGGACCGATTGTTGTGTTTCTGGCGCCGGTATTCGGTTTCGACTATGCGGAGGAAGTGGCTGACGCCATTGATGGTGCAGCTGCAGATCAGCCCGCTCGGTATCAAAACCTGTTCTCGCTGGAAGACGCGTTGCAGGGGCTGCTGGTCACCGGCAACCGGGAGATCCAGCGCGCCGTGGATGACGCCCTGGATTTCCTGAGCGGCGCCCGATATGCCGCCGCGGCGTTTATCGCGAACGAGATCACCGATGATCTGATCGTCCGGTTGAACTTGCAGACGCAGGCGCAGATTGATCAGCTCAATGAACGTTTGCAGGGCTTGGTTGAGTACATCGCGGCGCGCTTGCCGCAGCTCGACACCATGTCGCTGGCCGATCTCACGAGCCCAACGTTCGACCTTTCGAATTACCTCACGGTCAATCTTCCGGAATTGCGCACCTATTTGATCAACGAACTCAACGCGTATTACGCCAACGCAGTTGCCGCGGTGGGCACCATCGAGGCCGAAGCCATTCAAGCGCTGGAGAGCTTCGTCGGTACCGATTGGAGCCGCATCTTTGGCGGCGTCAACGTGCGACTGAGAATCCAGCGCACGGCGCAGCGCGTCATCCTCGACGTCTACCACGATGCACCACCAACGTTTATCGGGCGCGCGGAAGCGACGGGGCCTTGTTCGCCGGAGTACACCGTGGCAGCTGTAGAAAACGCAACGCGCTACACGCTCTACAACAGTCTCGGCAATGTTTACTATCAGGGGCTCGATCGCACGCACTGGACCGTTGGGCTTTTGCGCGCCGTTACTGCCAGGAGCCGCATCGGCCTGAACAGCTATCCCACCTACGCCGAGGTCGAGCTCTATGCCTGGCAGGACTTCCCGGGTGGCCAGGGCGCGTTTAACTGGCCACAGTGCCCGATCGCCGGTGAGCCGCTACCGCCGCCTCCCCCGCCGCCGCCACCACCACCGCCGCCACCGCCGCCGGGTGGTGGTGGTCCCCCCGATGAGCCGATGTGCGGGCAGGTTTTCTGTTGATCGGGTGATTCATGACTCGGCGGCTCACTCGCTCTGGCGGGTGAGGCGCCGGTGTCAGGGAATGAGGCCTGCGCCATCAGTGGTCGGACCTCGTCCACTACATAAAGAACAAAGGCCAGTTAGGCTCCAGCCCCAGTTTCACGCGCCCGACGTCAGCGTGCATAAACGGTTGCGCCACGATGTGTCGGAGCATGGCGCGCAAGTCGCGAGCCGGCTTTTCGATCGGCGAGTCTTCGTAGATGCCTGCGGTGCCGCTGAGATCGTGCAGCGTCTCCACGGCTGACTTCGCGGCGTCGATGACAAAGAAGGCTGCGGCGTAGAGGTCCGTACTTGCCTCGGGCGCCGGCGCCTGACCGTCATGAGCGCGGACCCAGACGGTATGCGCTGCCACCTTCAGTCGCTCACCGGCCACGTTGAGTGCTTCCCCATGCCGCGCGACTGCGATTTGGTAGTCCGGGGGATCACGCGGATCGGGCATGGGGCCGTGTGTCACCAACGATCGACCACGGTCCAACGCGTGATCGAACACTGCTCGCGCCAGTCCCAGTACCTGCGCTGCGAAAATCGCCGAGACGGTAGCGAATATCGGAAGCCGATCGGTGGGGCCTATCACGTCCGCATTGGGCGCAAAGCCGAAGCTTCGGTGCTCGGGCACCGTCACATCGTCAACCTCGATGTCATTGCTGCCGGTGCCACGCAAGCCGCTCGAATGCCAGGTGTCGATGATCTTAAGAGCTTCTCGCGGTAACGCGGCGAGAACGATCTCGGGACCACCCGTGGCATCCACGACGGGTTCTCCATCAATGAACTTCCGACAACTGAGTACCGCCCAATCGGCACCCGGGCTGCCCGACATCAAGGGCCAACGCCCGCGGACACGAGTCGTCTTGCCATCAACATGCAACTCACCGGCAGGGATCGTGGATTGGCAGATCATTTGATTGCCGTCGGAGAACAGCTCGCTACGTAAGGCCTCGGGCATGAACCGCGCATAGAGCCCGATCAGCCCTGCGCTCCAGACCACCCAGCTGACCGCAGCATCCTCGTAGGCCATAACCTCATAGGCCTGCAACATGTCTGGCAGCGGCGTGCCGAGCCCACCATGCTCCGGCGCGATGGGCATGGCCAGCAATCCGCTGTCCCGGATCGCCGTGCACACGGCATCAGATAACTGTCTGTTTGTCTCTGCCTCTTTTCGGTGCGCGGCCATCAGAGGCAGCAAAGGGTCCAGTCGAGCATTGAGTGATTGCAGCATGTCGGTCTCCCCACAGTGGTTAGCCACAGCCTCTCAAGCGGCCTGGTACCTATCTACTAGCAATTTCGAAGTTGATTTTGCAGGTCGCTGCGGCACACTCAAGACCATGGACAGCAAATACGGACAGTACTGCCCTGTGGCACTGGCCACCGAAATTCTCGGAGAGCGCTGGACGATCCTCGTGGTGCTGGTACTCGCAGACGGCTTCCATCGCTTCTCGGAGCTGGAACGGGCGCTGCCCAGGATCTCGGCATCAACCTTGAGCGCCCGTCTGAAGCGCCTTGAGGAGGCGGGGGTTGTGGAACGTCGTCCCGACGACAGCGGCGGCAAGGCGCTCTACTTCCTGACTGCCGCGGGCGATGAGCTGGCCGAGGTCGTTTTTGAGCTTGGCAAGTGGGGCCATCGGTGGGGTCGCGACTTGGCGACCGATGACCTGGATCCGGAGCATCTCATTTGGAGCATGCACATGCGCATGAATACCGAGATCATGCCGGCCGGTCGTACCACGATTGCCTTCGAGTTCGCGGACCAGCCCACCAAGCAACGCTACTTTTGGATTCTCGCAGAGGACGAGAAGGTGCAGGCCTGCCTGAAGCATCCTGGCTTCGATGAAGACCTTCGAGTGATCGCAAAGCTGCGGCCATTCACGTTCGCCTGGCGCGGGTTCGTGTCATTACGGGACGAGATTGCCAACGGCAACGTTAAGCTCATCGGCCCGAAGATGCTCGCCAAGGCATTCCCCGACTGGCTGCTTGGCAGCATGCTGGCGGATCAGGAACGCATGTACCCGGGGCGAGAGCGTGAGTTGCAACGGGCGTATCGCAAGCGGGTGCGAACCGCGTCGAAATAGCGGCGTAAGAGCCAAAAAAAACGCCGTACCCCAAAGGGATACGGCGTTTCTGATTAGGCGCCTGGCGGTGTCCTACTCTCACATGGGGAGACCCCAC
This sequence comes from Pseudomonadota bacterium, assembly GCA_039814545.1. Classification (GTDB taxonomy): domain Bacteria; phylum Pseudomonadota; class Gammaproteobacteria; order Steroidobacterales; family Woeseiaceae; genus CALBPI01. Next base: position 308 of record JBCCBB010000038.1, on the reverse strand, counting down.
ACTACCATCGGCGCTGAGCGTTTTCACTTCCGAGTTCGATATGGAATCGGGTGGTTCCCACTCGCTATAGCCGCCAGGCAAACTGGTATGGCGCGACGTCGGATACACCAACGGCGAACCAAAAAGGGTTAACAATTCGGAATGTTTTGACGTGTGGCCTTTCGGCCTGGAGTGTCGCAATTGGCGTCACACCGCCAAAGAAATTTTGGAGTTATATGATCAAGCCGCACGAGCAATTAGTACTGGTTAGCTTCACACATTACTGCGCTTCCACACCCAGCCTATCAACGTTGTAGTCTTCAACGGCT
>JBCCBB010000034.1:0-29381 GCA_039814545.1 Pseudomonadota bacterium | reverse complement strand
GCCAGCGGCCACGCGAATCAATCTCTTTGCGGGATTCGACTTCGATCGTTACGCAGTCAAGTTGTTCGCAGAAAATGTGACCGATCGACGCGTCATTTCCGGCCTTGCATTCCCAAATCTCACCTTTGGATTCGACGGGACATTCTACGGACCAATTGATGCGCCTCGTGTGATCGGGCTCGAGTTGGAGGGGCGGTTCTAGTCGAACACGCTCTCTTACGATTCCCGCCGCAGATAACGCTTGCGCTTCGAGGCTGGCAGTGTCGCAAGGTCTACGCTAAGCAAGAGCCCCGGCGTATTGGCAAATTGACGATCCACGCCGACGGCGTGAAAGCGCGCGCCTAGACCGGCGTAGTGTCGTAGCAACACCGGGACGCCCTTGCCGTCATGTTCACGCGCCGTAATCAGCGCGTTGAGCATGGCCAGATCGACGACATGGGTCTCAAGAAAACGCTGCCACTCGGGCGGCAGGGTGGGCGCTAATGCGTGCCGCGGCTTCACAGGACTCTCGGCTTCCATGAGTGCGCTGCAGATCATCTGAGTCGACACCGCGTCGTACTGTGTCGACAGCGACACGGTGCCGTAGAGCATGCTGATGTCGGGGTGTGCTCGAAGATAGCTCCCAATGCCGCGCCAGAGCAGGTCGAGCGCGTGCCGCGAACGCTGGTACTCGGGCGTAATGAACGAGCGGCCGAGCTCAAGCGCGTTGCCTTCGGCGGGAAAGAACGCGTCGTCGAACTCGAACACGGCGTGCAGGTAGGTGGGCGCTGCAGCACCGGCGGGCTGGCCCCGACAGACGCGGTAGGCACCGACCAGGGCCTGCTCCCGCTCATGCCAGCAGAAGATGTGGTCGTAGCGATCATCAAAATGATCGGTGTCGATGGGCTGGCCACTGCCTTCGTCCAGCAGGCGGAAGGTGCGCTCGCGCTCCCGTGCAATCTGCTGCACCAGTTTTGGAATATCTGAGCGAGCCGCGAATCCGACCACCATGCCGTGCGCGGTCACGGCGCGTTGGGCTTTGGGCAGTGCAGCGATTTCTGTGGTGATCGCTGTAGCGTCTACTGACGCCGCCAGGGGCTGCTGTTGGGTTCCGGTGTAGTCCGAACGGGTGTTCGTGGCGGGCAGTGCCGCGCACAGCACACGAAACATGCTGGTAAGCGTCTCATCGTCGTAGCGCTGCAAGCGCGACGAGTCGGCGGCGACGCCCACGGCGATCTCAATGCGCTGTCCCCGCATCTTCATGAGCTCGCGCGCAAGCATGAGCAGGCGGAACCGATACCAGATGGCGCCCAGACGATAAAAGAGCTTACTGTTTCTGCCCGTAAACCGAATGGGCAGGACCTTGGCATTCGACTTGCGGGCCAGACTGGCCACGGACCGACTCCATTCGCTGTCCGCGATCGTGCCGAGGTCGGGCTGATAGAACGAGGTGCGCCCGGCCGGGAAGATCACGAGCACGCCACCGGCTTGAAGGTGCCTCAGGCTGTCGCGCAATCCCCGACGGTTCGCCGGGTCGCGGGTATTGAGCGGATTGACAAACAGGAAGTGTGATTTCAGCTCATCAAAAACCTTGAGGGCGAAGTTGGCGAGTAGTTTCGTGTCGGGTCGAAGCGCCGCCAGCAGTTTGATAAGCACCAGACCTTCGATACCGCCATGCGGATGGTTGGCCACGATAATGACGGGTCCTTCTGTCGGCAGTCGTTCAGCGAGCGCCTCAGCACCGGCGATCTCGACGCCCAGGGCACTGAGGCTCTCCTCTGCAAACCGCTGTGCCGGGAGACCGACAAGATCGTTCCGCTGATAGAAGCGGTCGAGAAGGTGAATGCCCAGGATGCGGTCGAGCAACGGCGCCGCCCGAGACAGTCGGCGGCCGATGCTGGTGGTCGGGTCGGCGACTGAGCGGATCGAGATGCGGTGTTCTCTGGAAACTGCCATGGGCTAGCGTCCTGCGCGTCGCTCAGCGCGCGCGAGTCCCTGTGCGTAGGCGACGGTGTAGGCGGTGCCGAAGACCCAGCTCGGTAAGACCGTCAGAACCACTTCGGCGGTGCCTGCGATCAAGTGGACGAGTATTGAGGAGACCACCAGCGCAGCCACGCTCACCGCGACGCAGCGCATCTGCCGCACCCGGATGCCGCCATCGCCCGCGAACAACCACTCGATCGCCGACGTCATGGCGAGGGTGACGACCGCGCTGTAGCCGCCCTGCGTCAGCCCGGCCAAAACCATGCTGGCGCTGCCGTAAGCGCGATTGGCCCAGGCGCCCCAGGCGGCGTAGAACGTGAACGCGACCGAGGCTGCGACGACCGCGCGTACGGCCGGTGACCGGTGCCAGGCGAGGCGGCGTTCCGTGTTGCCGCCCCGAGGCTTTGTGGTCACGAGCGCCTGCATAGGCTGAGCCGATCGGTCATCCCTAGCGGGTGCGTTGACCAGGCGATGGAGCAAAGACGTGCACGCATGTCGGGGGAGACCCGAGTGCATTGCGAAACATTTCAGGTGATGCCGCGTTCGACCTCAACCTGTCCGCCAGCGTGCGCCTTCGATAGCGCGATTCTGTGACTGAATCGCGGAGTACACGCTGTCAGTGTTTGACGTCGCAACTAACCATGGCGATTACGACTTTGCCATGGCCTTTTTTCGGTCGACGCGTAGTACCCCATTGAAACGGTGACAAGTTGGCCGTCCGTTTCCTTCTTGTTTGATGGGTGCGCCGGGTCTGGTGCAGACACTGATGCCCACTGCTGTCTTAGGTACCGAACGCGCTTAAGGCCCTTGCGACATCTCCCGTCTCAGCCAGGCCTTGCCGAACTTAAGGTCGTCGTAAACCGCCGACCGCGACCGCCCGAGATACTCGGCCGCCTCTTCATACGTCAGTCCACCAAAGAAGATCAGCTCCACGGTCGTCGCCAATTGCGCGTCATGCTCGGCCAACCGGTCCAGCGACAGATCGAGCTCCAGTAACTCGTCATGATTGGTCGCGGCGCTGACCGCCTCCTCATCGAGTGTCACTGGCCGTTGGCCACCACCCCGCTTCTGGCTCGCCTTTGCACGCGCATGATCCACAAGCGTGCGCCGCATCAGCCGTGCTGCCACCACCATGAAATGCGCCCGGCTCTGAAAGTCGGCGTCGGTGCCGGCGAGCTGCAGGAACGCCTCGTTGACCAGCGCCGTCGCCTGCAGCGTGTGGTTGCTGCGCTCTTGTTTCATGTAGCCGCGCGCCAGGCGCTTCAGCTCGTCATAGATGAGCGGCGTAAGCGCGTCTAGCGCTTCGGCATCGCCGTCGCGCCAGCGCTCGATCAGCTGCGTGATGTCGTGTGTAGTGTCCATGAGGCAACCGCAGTCAATCTAACACACTGTTTCTGATCGCTTTTCAAGATCTGCCCAAAAATCTCCAAACGATTTCTCCCCGGCCTGCGCATTACCCGGTGAATACGCAAAACACGCCTGCAGTGGCGGGCCGGGAGACGATCATGAACAAGACAATGAACAAACGTGCCGGGCTGACCGCAATCTGCCTGGCCATTATGGGTTGCGGCGGCGGGGGCGGCGGCGGCGACACGAGCCAGCCGCCACCGCCGCCAGTGACCCGCTACACGATTGGCGGCACGGTCGGCGGCCTGTCCGGCGACGGCCTGGTGCTGCAGAACAACGGCGGCGACAACCTGTCCGTGTCGGCCGACGGCGGCTTCACGTTTTCATCCACGGTGGCGTCGGGTTCGTCCTATAACGTCACCGTGTCCACCCAGCCGTCGAATCCAGCGCAGGACTGCAGCGTAGCGAATGGTAGTGGCACGGCGACAGCCAACGTTACGAACGTCTCGATAACCTGCACGACCCCGACGGCCAGCATCGACACCGATGGCGACGGCCTCACCGACGCGCAGGAAGCAGCCATTGGCACATCGCCAGACCTGGCTGATACCGATGGCGATGGCCTGACCGACTTCGAAGAGCAGAATCAGGGTGGCTTCAATCCGCTGGTGGCTGACCTGCCAACCGTCACCATCGAAGTCGTCACCGATCCCTCGATCGAGATCAACGTCACGGACGAGGACGGTGTCTCAAATGCGCAGAGTTTCAATTCAACGTTCGAGACCGGGCAGGAGACGTCGTACTCCCGTTCCGACACGGAAGCGACGTCGGCCACCCTCGAAGCCAGTACGCGCGTCTATTCAGAGGCGTCTGTATCGGCGACACCGACATCCATCGGTGGTTCGGCCAAGTCCGGCACAGAGTCGAGTGTCTCCGCCTCGGTCACGCAGGAGCGTTCCACGTCGATCACGAGCAACTCGGCATCGAGTGCGCGGCAGGAGTATGGCCAGCTGACGGAGAACGCGAGCACGAACAACCGCAGAACCAACGGCGGCTCGTTGCGCACGCGCATCCGGGTCACCAACACCTCCAATCTGACCTTCAGCCTCGAGAGTCTGCGCATCGGCGCCAGCCGGCGGACGGCCAGTGGCAGCATCCAGACGCTGGGCGAACTGGTGCTGGAAAACCCGAACCCGGATCCGGAGGTGGCTAACGGCGGCTCGATTGAAGCCGACGTCGAACGGATGTTCTCTAACGCTAACGACCTCGAACGCCTGATGCAGGATCCGAGCGGCTTGTTGTTCACCGTCAGCAATTTCTTCATGACTGACATCGGTACCGTTGAGGGCCGCAGCTGGGGTGAGGTATCGCAGGACGTCGCCGCGCAAACTGCGCAGGTCGTTATCGATTTCGGCGCCAACAACACAGTATTGAATGGCGGTCGTACGGTTGAGAGCTACCAGGTGGCCACAAACGTGCCGCGTGATGCCAATGGCACCGTCATTGGTGAGTCCATGGGTGTGCTGCTCGGTGATTCGCTGGGTATTCCCTACACGACCATCGTCAAAGACATCGTTGATGACAACGGCAACCCGACCGGCGAGTCGCGCCGCATCGTCAACAGCGTGCGCGGCGTCGAAACACAGAGCATTGCCGATGGCTTCTGGTATGTCTTCACGAGCAGTGAGAGTGCCGACAATCCGCTGACGGACTTCGACGATCTCATCATGCAGCCCCGTGATCGCATCTCAATCGTGTACCTTCGCGACCAGGACGGCGACGAGCTGTTCGACCGCGAAGAGTTCCTGCTGGGCACGAGCCCAATCGAGACCGACAGCGACAGCGACGGTCTGAGCGACTTCGTAGAAGCGCGCGAGGGCTGGAGCGTCTCGGTCGACGGCGAGGCGCGCATGGTGTTCTCAAACCCGCTCGATACCGACTCAGACGGCGACGGCTGGGATGACCTCGTCGAGCGCGGTGCGGGAACCGACCCGAACAACGCCGACACCGACGGCGATGGCCTCGCCGACAACGACGACCCGAACCCGACCGGCCCGGACCGCGTGACCTTCGTCACCACGTTTGAGGGCCCGACGCTGCTGCTCGACGCTGACGTCACCGTCATTGCCTCGGGCAGCGAGCGCACGGTTACCGGTTTGCGCATCGACTGGGGCGACGGCACGCCGATCTTCGCGGCGCCTGACTGTAACCCGGATTGCAGCGCCTCACTGTCGGTCGCCACGCTGCATCAGTACGCGGCGGAAGGGGACTACACGTTGACGGTTACCGCTGATGTTGACGGATCAAGCTCCGAGTCGCGCAGCTACCAGGTCGGGGTCACACCGATGTTCGCTGCGGACTTGGGCCTGTCGGCAAACAGCGGCTTCGATGAGTCGCGTGACACACGCCTGATCGCCGATATCAACGGCGACGGCCGCGATGACATCGTTGCCTTCGGTCAGGGCGGCACCTACACGGCATTGTCCAACGGCACCGGTTTCGATCCGGCAGTGCTCCAGTTCGAGAACTTCGCCTCAGGCGCGAGCTACAACAAGACGCAGAGGCGCCGCGAACTTGCGAACGTTGCCGGGAACGCGGCGCTGGACATCGTCGAATTCGCCGACGACGGCGTTCGTATCGCAGTCAACGATGGCGCGGGCAACTTCAGCGTGCTGTGCCCGGACGCGCCCTGTACGGCGGACTATGGCGTGGCACAGGGCTATGCGGACTTCCCGACCTTCCCCCGCTACCTGTCGGACGTCGACCGCGATGGGCGCGACGACATTGTGGCCTTCTCGAACAATGGTGTGAAAATTGGGCGCGCGACGGGCAGCGGCTTTGTCGATGCGAACCCGGGCGGCTTTGCGATTGAGGACTACGGTCGTGACCGCGGTGGCTGGCTGGCGGCAAACCCGCGCATCCTGCTGGATGTGAACGGCGATGGTCTGGATGACATTGCCGGATTCGGGGGCAGTGTCCTCGTTGTCGCCATCAACGACGGCAACTACCGATTCGGCGACAAGCAGAACTACTCGAGCATCATGACCGCCAATGCCGGCTACCGGATCGACCGCCACATTCGAACGGCGGTGGACATTGACGCTGATGGCTTCGATGACCTGGTCGCCTACGCCAACTCGGGTGTCTTCATCAAGCGTGCGGACGGCGAGGGCGAGCTGCAGCGTGGACCGCTGAGCGGGGTTTCCCCGCAGTTCGGCTTTAACGACGGCTGGCGCCTCGATCGCGATGCGCGCTTCCAGAGTGACGTCAACGGTGATGGCTTGCCGGACCTGGTCGGCTTCGGCCCCGGCATCGGTGGCGGCGTCATCTACGCGATCAACACCGGTGATGGCCGTGCGTTTGAAGGCGCACGCCTCTGGGTCGCCGACTACGGCAGCACTCAGGGTTACGACAACACGATCAACCCGCGCTTCATGGGCGATGTCGACGGCGATGGCCGCAGCGACCTCGTTGCCTTTGGCAACTCGGCGGTGTTTGTGACGTTTGCGCTCTCAGCAGAGTAGGAGGATGCTCGTCCCTGCCCGGTGCGTCATACCGGGCAGGGACGTATTGCGTTGTACCGGGCACGAAGGAGCCGTGATGGACAACACGACAGACCACTGGAAACGTACACGTGCGCTGTTCCGAAAGGCACTAGAACAGCCTGCCGCGCGGCAGGTCAAATTCATCCGCACCGCAGACGAAGAAGAGGGCGTTCGCCAGGAAGCGCTGGCCTTGCTGCAAGCGGCGGAGCGCACCGGGCAACCGCTGGAGTCCATCGTTGCGCGCGCCGCCGCTGGCATGGATGCGGCCCCAGAGCTCGATACGGTCATCGGCAGCTACCGACTGAATCGCCTCTTGGGCGAAGGCGGCATGGGCACGGTTTACCTTGCCGAACGTGCCGACGAGCGCTTCGAACAACAGGTCGCACTAAAGCTGCTCAGCGCGCAGCGACCGGGCACAGAACTCGTCGCGCGATTCATCGCCGAGCGGCAGATGCTCGCGAAGCTCGAACACCCGAACATCGCGCGGCTGCTCGATGGTGGCGAGACAGACACGGGCGTGCCTTACCTCGTCATGGAATACGTTGACGGGCAGGCCATCGACGGCTGGTGCGATACGCGTCAGCTCGAGACACGAGCACGCATCGAGTTGTTTCTTGACGTGTGTGCAGCGGTCGACCATGCGCACCGCAACCTGATCATCCACCGCGACGTCAAACCGTCGAACATCGCCGTCACCGACGGTGGCCAGGTCAAGTTGCTCGACTTTGGCATTGCGAAGCTGCTGGAGGCGGACGCCGACTTGCGGCTGACCCGTCCTAGCGCGCGCGTCATGTCGCCACTGAACGCGAGCCCTGAGCAAGTCCGTGGCGAGCCCGTCACGGTCGCGACAGACATTTACGCGCTCGGTGTGCTGCTCTACGAATTGCTGAGCGGCGTTCACCCCTACGCGGAACACGTGACGTCACCACAGGATATCGAACGCGCCATCTGCGACACCGACCCGGCGCGACCAAGCGCACGACTGACCGGCAGCAGTGACTCGGCACGCTACCGCGAAACTCACCAGGCCAGCCCGGAATCGCTGGCGCGCGCGCTGGGTGGCGACCTCGACAACATTGTCATGAAGGCGCTCGAAAAAACCCCCGAGCGGCGTTACGCGTCGGTGCTCGAGTTCGCCGACGACCTCAGGCGCTATCTCGATGGTCGCCCCGTGCTGGCGCGGCCGGCGACGCTGGTCTACCGCGCGCAAAAGTTCGTCGGACGTAACCGGGCGGCGACGGCAGTGGCTGCGGCCGCCGCTACGGCACTGCTCGTTGGTGGAGCCGTCTCCGTCAATCGCGTCACAGCCGAGCGCGACGCGGCTGTCGTTGCGCAGCGCAACGCTGAGGCGGTCAGCCGCTTCTTGCAAAACATCTTCCGTCAGGCCGAACCGAACACAGCACGCGGTGAACCGATGACGGTGATCGATCTGCTCGATCTCGGACGCCAGCAGGTTAGCGAGGATCTCGACGGACAGCTCGAGACGCAGCTGCGGATGCGTCGAATTCTCGGTGAGACCTACTACGATATCGGTGCCCGGTTCGAGGCCAACGAACAGATGGACCTGGCGCTGGCCGTCGCCGATCAATTGGCGCAGCCCAACCTGGCGGAGGTCGGATCGGCCAAATTGATCCTAGCGTTTATTGCTCAGGATACTTCCGACTTCGATCGGGCAGAGACGCTGTTTCAGGAGTCTCGCGTGCTGCGGGAGCAGCATCACGGTGGCCCGCACCTGGATGTTGCGGAGGTCATTTCGGCACAGGCCTATCTCCTCGAGAACCTGGGTGAACGCGATAAGGCCATCGCGCTGTACCGTGAAGCGCACGACATGATGTCGGGTCTGCACCCCGACGGGCATGGCGTGATCGGGGAGATTTTGACGAAATGGGCCGGCGTGCTGCGTGATGAAGATGACAATGAGGGCGCCGAGCGTATGCTGCGCGATGCGCTCGACATCATGATCCCGTTCTATGGCGAGCCGAACCTGAACATTGCCAAGGCCAAGCGCCACCTGGCGAGCATTTACAGGGACACACGCCAGTACGAAGCCAGCGAAGCACTGTACGTCGAGGTGATTGACGCCCAAAAGAAGCTGCTCGGCGAAACGGCCATTGAGCTCGGTAACACCTACAACGAATACAGCCAGATGCTCGACGACAAGGGCGACCTGCCGGAGGCCGTGCGCATGGCGGAAGCGTTCATGCGTATTCTCGATGCCAACCACACGGGGCCAAACGCAAGCTACGGCGCCGCGTACAACAACTACGCCTACCTGCAGCACGATGCCGGCGACTATGACGCGGCCATTGCGAGCTTCGAGCGGTCGATGGCCGAGCAGGACGCCATCGGCCTCGCGCCGGACCACTTTCACCGCTCCTATCCGATCTACGGCATGGCGCACACCTACATGGCCAAGGGAGACGTGGACACCGCGATCACACTGTATCGCCAGGCATTGCCCATGCGACAGCAACACTTTGATGCCTCACACCTGAACGTAACTCAGGTGCAGCTATCCCTGGCCGAAGCGTTGTTCACAAACGGGGAGCTCGATGAGGCGGAAGTGTTGGTGCGTGACGCCATAGGGCACCTGCGCACTGAGCAGGGTGACGACCACCCGCGTACAAAGGCGGCGGAAGCGCTGATCGCCGATATTGAGGCGCAGCGCGACGCCACCGGCTAGACCGGGAACGCTCGCCAAGCCTTAGCCGCGCCATCCTGCATGACATAACGCCGCACTGTTTGACCCCGGCCTGTCAACGCATCCCGTGCTCGTCCGTTATTCAGGGCAAAGCAGACAGGAATAGGCCGATGGCAATGACGAGCAAGATGAAAACGATCGTGGCGGTGAGCGCCTTGTTTTGGTTTGGCCTGGGTTCGGCGCCGCTGATGGCGGCTGACAATTGGCAACGCATTGAACACCCGACACTCGACATGCTGTTCACGAGCTCGGGCGCGAACGTTGCCGGCTACGAACGGGTCTACGTCGAACCGGTTTCAGTCTGGTACCCGACGCAGAGTGCTACGGCGGAGGATCGTGTCGACACACTTCGCGAATGGGCGTCCCGCGAGCTCGGCACCGCGTTCGCGGCAAAAGGCCTTGAGATCGCAGACGCGCCTGCGCAAAACACGATGATCGTTCGGGTCCAGTTTATCGATTTCACGGACACGCCCGTCTCAGCGCAAGCGCTGGCGTGGACGCGCCGGTTCACCTTCGATGTCGAGCCCGGCCACGTGACCATGGTTGCGGAGCTGATCGATGCAAGTACGGGCGATACCGTTGTCCGTATGGCGGACATGCAGGACGCGGCGGCGCCCGGGCTCTCCGACGACCTGCTGTCGGCGCTGATGGGGTGGAGCACTGTCGTCGCAACGACCGTCGTCTCACCCGGTAGCGACGTGCAACTGGCCAGTCGTTAGGCCTGCGAACGCCAGGTTACTGACGCGCGCACATTGCGCGGTTCCAGCGCGTGGCAGTGGATATCGTTCGGGATTCGTGTGAATTTCTTGCCAAATGCCACATTCGCCCCCGGCTTTCTTGGTGCTCGCAGGCGTGGCCTGGCGTTTTCGGTGTGACCTGCGTCGCAACCCAGGTACGCCGCTGCCTCAGATTCTAAAGACCACCTGCCAACTGCCGCTCAGATGGCGTCGGGCTGGGTGATCGAACATTGGTATTACGTAAACTGATAAGTGCGCTTTGCGCCACACTGATCTGTGCAGGAAGTCCGGCGCTGGAATTGCCGCTCGACGCAGAGCCGCCGTTCAAGCTGTACTCGGTCGCCGAGGGCCTGAACCAGAAGACGGTCCTCGCGGTGGCGCAGGATCGGGATGGCTTCCTCTGGATTGCGACATTCGGCGGACTGAACCGGTTCGACGGTCGACACTTCGACAGCTTCACCACGCGCGAGGGCTTGCGGCAGAACCTCATCCAGTCGTTGCTCGTCGACGACCGCAATCGGATCTGGGCCGGCGATGCGGCCGGCGGTCTCTCCATCATTGAAGACGGACGCGTCGTTCGTATCTTCGAACCCGATGAGGAAGCGCGCGGTGTCGCCCGCGCGATCCTGCAGGTGGGCAGCACGCTCTATGTCGGTACCCAGCCTGGCGGATTGCGACGACTCGATCTTGAGAATCTCGACGCAGGTCTCACGCGAATCGAGGGCGCGCCCAACGAGATCATCGTGCTCGTCCGCAGCCGCAATGGCCTGATCTACGTGCTCAGCAGCGATGGCCTGTACCACTTCGACGAAGGCAGCTCGGAATTCGAGCTGATTCTCGAAGGCGCGTCGGCGCTGAGTAGTGATGGCGACGGGAACATTGTCGTCGGCAACGTCGATGGCCGCGTGGGTCAGCTGCGCCGCGACAGCGGCATCGACTGGTTCGAGCAGCAATTCTCTGACCGCGTCACGGGCTTGATCCAAAAGGATGGCGAAATCCGCTGGGTGTTCGTAACGTCCGTAGGCATCTTACCGTTCGACAATCCGGATGCTGCACCGTTGCTGCAGCGCAGTGGTGGCGCCAGTGCCCTCTACGACCAGGAAGGGGTGCTCTGGATTCCGATCCGCGGCGGCCTGGCGCGCTACCTCGGGTCACGGTTCGAGCACTACGGGCTCGAGATGGACGGTAACAAGCCAGAGGTCTTTTCGATTCTGCCGGACGATTCAGAAGGCCTGTGGTTCGGTACAAGCCAGGGCCTGCTCCACCTTGCCGCTGACGGCACGCTGAGTAATCGCTCCGATGCGCTCGACATCCCGCGCCGCGAAGTGCGCGACGTCGTGATGTCGCCCGATGGCAAGACGCTATGGATTGCCCATGTCCAAAACCCGACCTACGGCATCGACCTCGAGTCCCAGACCATTTCGAAGACGCTGGGCAGCGAAAACAGCGTCACGGTTCGCGCCCTGACCGACACACAGGGCCGGCTCTGGACGGGCTCCTACCTGGGTACGCTCGACCGCTATGACCCCGTCACGGACGAGACGCGTACCTATGAGTTGGGCAACGGTGCGGCCATTTACGCAATGGACCTCGCATCCGATGGCACGCTCTGGTTTGCTGCGAACTACCAGGGCTTGTTCCGGCTGGACACCGTTGATCCGGCAGCGGAGCCCGTGCAGGTGATTCCGCACGAGGCGCTGGAGCAGGAATTCTTCACGCAGCTCGTCGTTGAAGGGGCTGGTGACGCCGCCGTCGTCTGGCTGGCGGGCATCGAAGGCAATCTGCTGCGCATCGAGAACGGCGTTGCGTCGCAGGTCATCAACGAGCCTGTGCTCTCGGACCATACGATTTACGCCATTCAGCCGCTGCCTGACAACAGCATCGTGCTGGCGACGAGCCGTGGTGCGTACCGATACGACACGGAGCTCGAAGAGCTGGACCACTACACAGCGCTCGACGGCTTCGTCGCGATCGAGGCCAAGGTGCATGCGACCTACTACGATGGCGGTGACCATCTGCTTATCGGTACGACCAGTGGCGTGACCAAGATGGACATCAGCGTGCCCATGGCGGGCGTGCCTGTGCCCAAGCCCTTGATCACCTCGCGCACCATCGGTGACGTCGTGATTCGGCCGACCGATGCGCTGCCCGAGGAGCCTGCGTCGGGAGAGGTCCGCATCGACTTCACGGCCGTATCGACCCTCAAGCCCGACGCTATCGAATACAGCTACCGCTTGAACGGTCAGGACGCGGACTGGAGTCGTGCGACCTTGACCACCTCGATCTCCTATTCAAACCTGAATCCCGGCGACTACGCCTTCGAGGTTCGTGCACGACTTGCTGGCGGCCAGTGGAGCAGTCCGGCGAGCTGGTCGTTCGTGGTGCCGACACCGTTCTGGCGAACCCCCTGGTTCATGGCGCTCGCGGCATTCGTCATGACCGCCATCGTCTGGTCGATCGTGCAGTTGCGACTGCGGTCAGTGGCGCGCATCAACGAGCGCCTGCGCGCTGAGGTTGCGGAGCGCACTGAGTCCATCGAAGCAGGCCGGCGTGCGCTCGAGGAGATCAACGCGCAGCTCAGCAGCGAAATTCTCGAGCGCCAGAAAGCCGACGAGCTGCGCGCCGAAATTGAGGCGCGATTCCAGCAGGCGTATCACAACTCACCCGTTGGAATGGCGCTCGTGAACACGGAGGGTCTTGTTTACGACGCCAACCCGAAGATGCGCGCCTTGTTCTGGCCGCACTCGCGCGAGAACGACAAGGAGCCACTGTTTCGTATCGTGGCCAAGGAAGACCGCGAGCAGTTTGAAGCGTTCCTCAACGCCTGCGCGTTGGATCGGGCCACAGAGACTAGTATGGAGTGCGCCTGCGTCGCCCACGATGGCGCCACGCTGCATATCGATTTTCATCCCTCCGCGGTCCGTGACCAGCACGGTGAGCTCAAGTACCTCGTCGTGCTGGCGAACGACGTGACAGAAAGTCGCGCCATGACGGACCAGCTGGCCTACCAGGCCCGCTTTGATGAGCTCACGGGGCTCTCTAATCGACGTGCGTTCGCCGAGAAGCTTAAAGTTGTCGGCGATCGAGTGGACGCGGGCGCCTCAGCATTCCTAATGTTCCTCGACCTGGACCAGTTCAAGGTTGTCAATGACACCTGCGGGCACGCGGCGGGCGATGAGCTATTGCGCAATGTCAGTGGTGTGATCATCAGTAGCGTTCGCGATGACGATATCGTGGCGCGGCTGGGCGGGGACGAGTTTGCCCTGATCCTGGTCGGCTGCGACGAAGCGGCCGCGATGCGGCGCGCCGAGGTCATCCGCCAGCGGATCCAGGACCTCGAGTTCCTTTGGGAACAGGACGTGTTCCGCATCGGCGTGAGCATTGGCGTGGTGCCCATTGTGGGCCGCTCGCAAAACCTCAACGAGCTGCAGCAGCTTGCTGACGCGGCCTGCTACGCGGCCAAGGAAGCCGGGCGGAACCGCGTGCACCTGGTCTCGGACAGCGAGGACGCGGCCCACGAGCACCGCGGCGAGATGCGTTGGGTGCAGCGACTGAGCCACGCGATCGACAGCGACAGCTTCGTGCTTTACGGGCAACGTATCCTCCCGCTTGGCGGTCGCTGTGACCGAACGGAACGCATTGAAATTCTGCTGCGGATGCGCGACCGCGAGAACGGGCGACTCATTCCGCCGGGGGCCTTCCTGCCCGCCGCCGAGCGCTACGGCCTGCAGGGGCGCCTTGACCTCTGGGTGGTCCGCAACGTCATCGATGCGCTGCACGCGCAGAACATTGATGAGCTGGCGAGCCGACAATTCTGGGTCAACCTCTCGGGTGCGAGTATCGGTGACAACAAGGTGGCCGATGCGCTCATCGATATGGTTCAGTTGGCGGGGTTGCCGGAGGGTTGCCTGAACTTTGAAATCACAGAAACCGCGATCATCCGTAAGATCACCGACGCCAAACGGCTCATCTCAGCGCTGCAGGAAATGGGTTGCCGGTTTGCGCTCGACGACTTCGGCAGCGGGCTGTCGTCGTTCGGTTACCTGAAGCAGCTTAACGTCGACTGCCTGAAAATCGACGGCCAGTTCGTGCGCGATATCACGACAGACCCGACGGACCGCATCTTCGTCAAGTCGATTATCGATATTGCGCACACGATGAACATGCGCATCGTGTCGGAGTTTGTCGAAAACCATGAGGTTCTTGAAACCGTCCAGTCCATGGGCAGCGACTACGCGCAAGGTTTTGGCATCCACCGCCCCGAGCCCCTGGAGTCCATGATCTCGATGACCACGGCGATGCGGGTGGCTGGGCTCGATTGAACCAAGCCAGCACGTCGCCGGGCGCGCTGGAGCGGCCCGTGGGCGAGCCTCGCGTTGCGCGTGATAGCGCGGCGCGTCAAAGACTCGCCGCGAGTCGACTCCCTTGGTTTATGGCGCGCTTGGCATCGAGTTCCGCGGCCACGTCGGCGCCGCCGATGACGTGGACACTAATTCCGGCCGCGACAAGCGGGTCCTTGAGTTCTCGCAACGGCTCTTGTCCGGCGCAGAGAATTACGTTATCGACATCCAGCCAGGTGGGGTTTTCGCGTTTGTCGCCAAACGTGATCAACAAGCCCTCGTCGCTGATCCGTTCGTAGTTGACGTCGCCGATCATCTTGACGCCCTTGGTCTTCAGCGTGGCGCGATGAATCCAGCCCGTCGTCTTGCCGAGTTTCGCGCCGAGCTTGCCCTGCTTGCGTTGCAACAAGGTCACGTCTCTGGCCGGGGGCGCTGGCCGCTGTCGATCGAGGGCCAAACCGCCGCGGGACTGCTCTGGGTCGACGACGCCCCATTCGGCGAGCCACTCGTCGAGGTTCATCGTGGCCGACTCGCCTTCGTTGTGGGCTAAATACTCGGCAACGTCGAATCCAATACCGCCTGCGCCAATAATTGCTACGCGCGCGCCAACGGGGGCACCGCGGCGCAGCACATCGACATAGTTCAGGACTTTCGGGTGATCTTGCCCCGGAATCTTTGGGTCTCGTGGGGTGACACCTGTCGCGACGATGACGTCGTTGTATCCCTGCTCGATGAGGTCTGTTGCCGCGACCCTCTCGCCGAGGTGGACGCGAACCGAGCTGAGTTCGACCTGGCGTTCGAAGTATCGAAGCATGTCGTGAAATTCTTCCTTGCCCGGAATCACCTTGGCCATGTTGAGCTGCCCGCCAATGCGGTCTGCGGCATCAAAGAGATCCACCTCATGGCCTCGCTCACTGAGTACCAACGCCGTGGAGAGTCCCGCCGGCCCCGCACCGATCACCGCAAAGCGACGCGTGGACGGCGTGGGCAGATAGTTCAGTTCGGTTTCGTGACAGGCGCGCGGGTTCACGAGGCAGCTGCTCGTCTTGTTCGAGAACGTGTGGTCGAGGCAGGCCTGGTTACAGGCAATACAGACGTTGATTTCGTCAGCGCGCCCTTCATGGGCCTTCTTCGCGAATTCAGCGTCGGCAAGCAGGGGGCGGGCGAGTGACACCATGTCCGCGTCGCCGCTCGCAAGCACCTCTTCGGCGATGTGCGGCAGGTTAATGCGATTCGAGGTGACCAATGGGATGGCCACCTCCTGTCTCATTTTCTTCGTGACCCACGTGAATGCCTTGCGCGGTACTGACGTCGCAATGGTGGGCACACGCGCTTCGTGCCAGCCAATGCCCGTGTTGATGATGGTCGCACCCGCACGCTCAATCGCCTTTGCGAGTTGCACCGTTTCATCCCATGAGCTGCCATCGGGAATCAGGTCGATCATCGACAAGCGGTAAATGATGATGAAGTCGTCACCAACGGCCTCCCGGGTGCGCGACACGATTTCGATCGGCAGCTGCATACGGCTTTCGTAGTCGCCACCCCATTTGTCACTGCGCTGATTCGTGTGGGTCACCAGGAACTCATTGATGAAGTAGCCTTCCGAACCCATGATCTCCACACCGTCATAACCCGCTTCGCGTGCCCGTACCGCGCAATTGACGAACGCGCTAATTTGTTTCTCGACGCCTGCCGTGGAGAGTTCGCGAGGTGTGAACGGCGTTATCGGTGATCGCAGTCTCGATGGTGCCACCGCGAACGGGTGGTAGGCGTAGCGACCTGCGTGCAGGATTTGCAGCGCAATCTTCCCGCCTTCCTCGTGAACCGCCTCAGTGACCGTGCGGTGCTTCATGGCTTCACCGCGTGTTGTAAGTTTACCGGCGAACGGTTTTACCCAGCCCGCGCGGTTCGGGGCATAACCGCCCGTCGCGATCAGCCCGACGTCGCCGCGCGCGCGTTCCCGAAAGTAAGCGGCGAGGCGCGCGTGTTGATTGCCGTCTTCGAGACCGGTGTGCATGGACCCCATGAGAATCCGGTTCTTGATCGTCGTGAAACCGAGATCAAGCGGGGTAAACAGGTTCGGGTAGGCAGTCAATTCAATGCTCCGTGATTTGAGGCTTGGACATTCTGGGGCCGGGAGGCACTTCCCGGCTAGAGCGGATTCGGACTTGCCGATGCCAAACGGCCCGCGACCCAGCGCTCGCGCAGCGTGAGCAGCATCACCAGCAGCGACGGCAGAAAGGTAAGCGTCACAAGCGTCGCAAACAACAAGCCCGTCAGCACGACAACGCCAACACCACGATAGAGCTCCGTGCCTTCGCCGGGCAGGAACACGAGTGGCGCAAGCCCAAAGAGTGTGGTGATCATCGACATGAGGATCGGCCGAATGCGCGTGGAGACGGCGTCACGCACGGCGGCGACCGCATCGCTGGCACCATTCCTCAGATTGGCCAACGCACCATCCACGATCAGGATCGGGTTGTTGACCACGACGCCCAACAAGATCAGGAAGCCCAGCATCGTGATCATGTCGAACGGCTGGCGTACGCCCACGACGTTCATGAGCGCAAGGCCAGCAATGCCGCCTGCGATACCCAGCGGCACGGCCGTCAGAATCACGAGTGGCCAGCCCCAGTGGCTGAAGATCGCGACCATGACGAGAAAGCTCAGCACGATGGCCACGACATAGTTGTCGGACAGTGCTGCGCGTGTCGCCGTGAGCTGGTCGCCGGCCCCCGAGATGTCGACGGTCACCGATTGCGGTAACACATCGTCCTCCCGCATCTTGGCAATGACGGCCGTGCGGACGCGTTCAACGGCCGTTTCGAGCGCCACCGATCTCGGCGGGATGATATTGAGGGTGACGGTGCGCCGCCCGTTTAGCCTGCGCAGTGAATCGGTGTCTACGGTCTCGACGATATCGGCCACGGCCGCCAGCGGCACGACGGCACCCGACGGTGTGAAGACGGGCAGGTCCTCAACGTTGGCGAGTTGCTGAGCATCACCGGCGGACGAGTAAAGGAAGATGTCGATCTTGTCGTCGCCACGGAAGTACTCGTCAACAAAGGCACCGTCGGTCAACGCCGCCACGGCAAAGCCAAGCCCGTCTGCCGAGAAGCCCAGTTCTGCGGCTCGGTACCAGTTGGGGCGCACCTCGACGAGTGGCTGGTCGAGCGAGAGCGAGCCGGGTGAGGAGTTTATATTGGGATCGTCGAAGGCGGCCTCCGCGTACCGGAACGCGGTCTCGGCCACCGTGTAGAGCTCGGCCAGGTCCTGGCCGGTAATGTCGAGATTGACGCTGCGTGTGCCGCCGTTGTTGCTCGAGATGATCGACCCGCGAGTCGCAAAAGCACGCATACCCGGGTACTGCTCGAAGCGCGTCGTGATCGCCGCCATGAAGGCGTTGATGTCGCCGGGATCGACCGTTTCAGCGATGACGCGCAGCCCTGACGGACTGTAGTACTGATTGAAGTAGACAATGGGCGGTACGTCCGTGCGCCCCGCCGCGAAGTCGGCGCGATCCGCACCGACGAACGGCAGCAGCGCCTCTTCGATTTCCTTCGAGATCCGGGTGATCTCCGTGAAGTTGTAGCCCGGTGGTGCGGTCATCGACGCGAACGTCTTGGGCTCCTCGCCTTCGGGCAGGTATTCGGCGGGCGGTGTCAGCAGCGTGAGAATCAGGACGACGCCCAGCAGCGTGCCGGCTACGGTCGCCGTTCGGCGCGTTGGCGAACCAATGAGCCAGCCGACGCCGGCGACGATGCGCTCGCGCAGCGCGTGGCCTGTTTCGGCGGAGTTGCGAAAACCGAAGCTCAGTCGAGCCGATAGGGCCGGCACGACGGTGACGGCGACGAGCATGCTGGCAAGGATCGAGGCCGAGATCGCCACGGCGATGTCGGAATAGAGTTGTCCGGCCTCTTCGCGGATGAAGAAGATGGGCGCGAAGACGAGTACGGTCGTCATCGTCGAAGCCAGTACCGCCGACCAGACCTGGCGCACACCGGCCACGGCGGATTCCATCCGGCCCATACTGAGCCGCCGATTCCGCTCGATGGCCTCGAGCACCACAATGCTGTTGTCGAGCGTCATCCCGATGGCGAACGCCACGCCCGCCAGCGAAATCACGTTGATCGTGCGCCCGGCCGCGAGTAGCCCCAGGAATGCGGCGATCGTACAGATCGGCACACCGACGACGCCGACCAGGGTCGCCCGCCCCGAGCGCAGGAACAGGAACATGACGGCGGTTGCCAGGAAGGCACCGATGGCGAGGTTTTTCCAGACGTTGCTCACGGACGCTTCGACGTAGCGCGCGTCGTCGCTGAACAGGCCGATCTGCAGCCCGTTTGTATTCATGAGCTCGCGATTGATTTGCTCGACCGTGGGCAGCATCGCACGCTTGATGTCGATGACATTCGAGCCGGGCTCGCGGTCGACAGAAAGGGTCAGCGTTGGCAGACCATTCACGACTGAGCGGCCACGCAACTCGTAATGCGAGAGCTCGATATCGGCGATGTCGCCAAGCCGAATAATCTGGTCACCGTTCGACGACACGATCGTGTCTGCCATGGCGTCCAGCGAGTCATAGCGACCGACAGTCCGCAGCAGGTAGCGACGCTTGCCGGCCTCGAGATCGCCGCCCGACACATCGCGGTTGCGACCGCGGATCGCTGTGCGAATGGTGGCCAGTGATACACCGCGCTCGGCGGCTGCCGCAGGATCGACAAGCACACGCACCTGGCGTTCGGCGCCGCCCCAGACGTTGACGCGTGACACACCGGGTACGCGTTCCATGCGCGTGCGGACATTGTCGTCGACGAAGTCACGCAGCACCGTGACATCGAGGTCGAGCGGATTGCCTGGCAGTGGCCGGACGTAGAAGTACATGAAGGAGTTTTGCGAGAACGAGCTTGCCTCGAGGCTCGGTTCGTCGACGTTCTCAGGGTAGCTCGGCACCTGGCTCAGCGCATTGTTGACCCGAATGAGCGCTTCGTTGATATCCACGCCAAACGGAAACTCGAGCTCAATTTCGGCGCTGCCGTAGGACGCCGAAGAGATCATGCGCTCCAGCCCGGGCAGCGAGCGCAGGTACTCCTCCTGCTCGATGAGGATTTCCTTCTCGACGTCCTGCGGCGTTGCGCCCGGCCAGCGCGTCTCAACCGTGACGACACGTACTTCGAGATCGGGGATCATCTGCACGGGAATGCGAAGCGCCGCGAGCACGCCCAGAACGCCAACCACGAGCACGATGACTGCGAGCAGAGTGCCGTGGCGGATGACTCGCTCGAACATGGTCGGCTAGTCTCCGGCGCCGTCGATGACGCGCACCGCCTGACCGTCGGTCAGTGCTTCATTGCCGCGTGTGACAACGGGGAGCAGGCTATCCAGGCCGTCGGCGATTACGGCCGTTTCGCCGTACACCCGGTCTACGTCAACGGACATTTGGCGTGCGATCGGTGTCGTGCCGCCGTCCACCACGAACACAGTCGTCGTGCCGTCGGGATAGCGAATCAGCGCATCGCGAGGAATCAGCAGCGTTTCCTCGCTGCTCGCCAGCGTCAGGTCCGCCGTGGCTGACATGCCCGGAGTCAGATCGGTGATGGTCTCCGTGAGCCGCAGCCGAA
Organism: Pseudomonadota bacterium; assembly: GCA_039814545.1. Taxonomy (GTDB): domain Bacteria; phylum Pseudomonadota; class Gammaproteobacteria; order Steroidobacterales; family Woeseiaceae; genus CALBPI01. Next base: position 9,128 of record JBCCBB010000034.1, on the reverse strand, counting down.
CGAGGAACGTGCGTGCCCCCGGATCAGTTTGCGGGACGGCCGCTGCCAGCGTCGCCGCAAATCGCCGGTCGGACAATGCGTCGACGGTGACGACGGCGGATTCGAGGCGAGACAGCTGCGGCCAGAGTGACTGCGGGGCCTGAATTTCCAGCCAGAGATCATCGGGTGCCACGAGCCGTGCCACGGCCGTGCCCTGGTTGACCCACTCGCCCGCGTCGACCAGTCGGCGTGCGATGACGCCATCAAATGGCACAGTGACATCGTGCAGCTCACGCTGGCGCACTGAGGTGTCTCGGGCAGCGCGCGTGACGGCCAGTGCAGCGGCTGCAATCTCGGCACCCGACTCACGCGCGCGAAGCTCGGTTTCGGGAAACAGGCGATCCGCACGCAGTGCTTCGGCTTCTTCCACGAGACGCTCCGCTTCTCGTAACGCCGCCTCGGCGCGCGTCACTTCGGCCTCAGCCTGCGCCAGCTCAAGCTCGGCGACGCGAGCATCGAGCCTGACGAGCACCGTGCCGCTAGCGACCCGATCGCCAGGCTCAAAGTCTGCCGAAGCCACAAGCCCGGACACCTGCGGTGACAGTGCGGCCTGGCGACGCGGCACAAAGGAGCCGCTCAGTGTCAGCTGCTCAACCGCCGGGGCGACTTTTGGTGTCGCCACGACGACGGGCGTCTGCGCGCCGGCGATTGCAGAGAAGGACCACAGCAGCATGAGTACCGGCAGCGCCGCCGGAGATGGAGTGCAGGAGGCCATGCCCGAAGACTACTGCAAGTTGCGGGCTCCCATCATCCGGTGTTCACGAATCCAATCGCGACCGGCTGCGTACGATCGCTTCAGACGCCTGAGAGAATCGGCATCTCCGCCTGCTTCGACTGCTGCGCGCGCGCGTCGAACGCGGTCCAGACGCCGGCGTCGCCGTGCCAGCTGCCGCCCGTCGCGCCCTTGGCGTACTCCGTGGCGCGCGTCTCAAAGAAGTTCGCATGCTCCACGCCGTTCAAAATTTCTGTCAGCCAAGGCAACGGGTGTTCTTCAATACCGTAAACCGTGGGCAGCGACAGTTGGCGCAGCCGCCAGTCGGCCACGTAGCGGATGTAGCGCTTCACGGCTTCGGCGTCGAGGCCCTCAAGCGGGCCCATCTCGAAGGCGAGGTCGATAAAGCTGTCCTCGAGTTTCACGACGGTCTTGGCGCAATCGACAATATCGTCCTTGACGGCCTGCGTGAGCGCGCCGGTTTCCTCGGCGAACGTATGAAACAGCTTCATGACGCCCTCGCAGTGGAGGCTTTCGTCGCGTACAGACCAGGAGACGATTTGCCCCATGCCGCGCATCTTGTTGTGCCGCGGGAAGTTCAGGAGGATCGCGAAACTCGCGAACAACTGCAGCCCTTCCGTAAAGCCACCGAACATGGCCAGCGTGCGCAGGATGTCACCTTCATTGGCGACACCGAATTCCTGCATGAAGTCATGTTTGTCACGCATGGCCTCGTAGTCCATGAACGCAGCGAACTCGGAGTCGGGCATGCCCAGCGTCTCGAGTAAGAGCGCGTAGGCCACGATGTGGACGGTCTCCATGTTCGAGAACGCGGCCAGCATCATCTTGATTTCTGTGGGCTTGAACACGAGCGCGTAACGCTCGAGGTAGTTGTCCTGTACCTCCACGTCTGACTGCGTGAAGAACCGAAACACCTGCGTCAGGAGATTGCGTTCGGCGTCGCTTAAGTGATGCGCCCAGTCTTTGCAGTCCTCGCCCAGCGGCACTTCTTCGGGCATCCAGTGGATCTGTTGCTGGCGGCGCCAGAACTCGATCGCCCAGGGGTAGCGGAACGGCTTGTAGGTCTTGCTCGGCAGCATGAGGCCGGGCTTGCCAATCAATTCGATCTGGTTTTGGTTTTTCATCGTCTTAGTCTCCAGTGCGCGGCTTATTGGCAGGCCAGGCATTCGTCGTAGTCGTTGAGTCCGTCGCTGAGCTCGCGCTCGGGCCAGGCTTTTGTGTTGTCACCCTCGACACCGGCAAAGCCGGCGCGCTGAACCGATTTGGACCGGCAGTAATAGAGGCTCTTGATGCCCCGTTCCCAGGCGGACCAATGCAACATGAGCAGGTCCCACTTGTGGATATCACTGTTCAGGAACAGGTTGATCGACTGGCCCTGACACACGCTAGGTGCGCGGTCTGCCGCCAGATCAACAACCCAGCGCTGGTCAATTTCAAAGGCGGTGCGAAAGACGGCCTTTTCTTCGTCACCGAGTGCGTCCAGATGCTGCACGGACCCGTCGTGCTGCAGGATCGTGGCCCAGGTCTCGGGCGTATTGAGGTCACGTGACTCGAGCAACTGTTCCAGCGCAGGATTCTTGACCGTGAAGGATCCCGAGAGCGTCTTGTGCGTGTAGATGTTCGCCGGGATCGGCTCGATGCAGGCGCTGACGCCACCGCAGATGATGCTGATGCTGGCGGTCGGGGCGATAGCGAGTTTGTGACTGAAGCGCTCCGAAATACCGGCCTCGCCGGCGTCAGGGCAGGGGCCACGTTCTTCGGCAAGGTTTGCCGAGGCACGGTCCGCTTCGTCACGCAGATGTCGGAACATGCGCAGGTTGAGGCTCTTGGCCATGGCGCCTTCGAACGCGATGCCCTTGTCTTGCAGGTAGCTGTGAAAACCCATGGCGCCGAGGCCGACGGAGCGCTCGCGCATAGCCGAGTAGCGCGCTTGCGCCATGCTGTCGGGTGCCCGCTCCATGAAGTCGTCGAGCACGTTGTCGAGCATGCGCAGCACGTCCTCTACAAAGCGTGTGTCTGTTCGCCACTCATCCCAGCGCGTGAGATTAACCGAAGACAGGCAGCACACAGCAGTTCGCGTCATCCCGCTGTGGTCGCGACCCGTGGGCAGCAGGATTTCACTGCACAGGTTTGACTGACGCACCTTCAATCCCAGCTGCTTCTGGTGCTGGGGCACATCGCGGTTCGCGGTGTCGACAAACAGCAAGTAGGGCTCGCCCGTCTGCAGTCGCGTTTCGAGAATGCGCTGCCAGAGCTCACGCGCCGAGACGGTGCGGATCACCGTGTCGTCGGCGGGACTGCGCAGCGCAAACGGCGCATCCTCGCGCACGGCTTCCATGAATTCGTCCGTAATCGCGATACCGTGGTGAAGGTTCAGGCTCTTGCGGTTGAAGTCGCCAGAGGGCTTGCGGATTTCGACGAACTCCTCGATCTCCGGGTGATGCACATCGATGTAGACCGCCGCCGAGCCACGGCGCAGCGAGCCTTGAGAAATGGCGAGCGTCAGCGAGTCCATGACGCGCACAAAAGGAATGATCCCAGACGTCTCGCCACTCTCACCGATCGGCTCGCCGATGGAGCGGACGTCACCCCAGTAGGTGCCGATACCACCACCGTTGGACGCCAGCCAGACGTTCTCAGTCCAGGTGCCGACGATACTGTCGAGGCTGTCTTCAACGGCGTTGAGAAAACAGGAAATGGGTAGGCCGCGGTCGGCGCCACCATTGCTCAGCACGGGCGTTGCCGGCATGAACCAGAGCATCGACATGTAGTCGTAGAGCCGCTGCGCGTGGACGGCGTCATCCGCGTAGGCGTTGGCCACGCGCGCAAACAGATCCTGGTAGGACTCGCCGGGCAGCAGGTAGCGATCCCGCATGGTCGCCTTGCCGAATTCGGTCAGCAGCGCATCGCGCGCGTGATCGATGCGGATGCCGAAGCGCTCCGCCATGCCTGACGGTTGGGTGGATTGCGTGGTTTCTGACGCCGGTGTAGCCATGTGTTGCCCCTGATGCAGTGCGAGTTATAGGCACGAGGGGCTGAGGCTTTGCGGACACGGTCATGGGAGCGACCGGCAACAAACCCTGTCGGCACACCCCGTCCGATGAGTAGTTCTGTTGTGCCGGCAGGTCTCCTGACTCACGGCGTTTGCGCGATGTGTCGCCTTCCCGGGTTTCCCCAGTGGCATAGAGACACATCGCCGCCGACTACAGTTGCGGGGGCAGCTCCGGACTTCTGGCAGTTGCCAGGCACCGGATTCCCTTTTCATCGCCTTGTGGGCGAACCGACCCCTAGATGTTGTGTCATGCGAGCGATCAAAGTCAACATATTGTAGTGGTGTTGGTCACGACACCTATGTCCAAGCCGTGTGGACGTTTTTAACCCATTGGGGCACTATCAACGCGTGACGGTGCCAACCCGGATTGGGCTGGCGAAAGGGAATGTGGTGCGGGCCAGAGCCCAATCCCACAACTGCCCCCGCAACTGTAAGCGGCGAGCGAACTCGACAGGATCCACTGGGCGGTCGGCCCGGGAAGGAACGAGGGAGCATCGACCCGCGAGTCAGGAAACCTGCCGTCACAACGACACGTTGACCGGGCGGGGTGCACCGGGGGGCGCTGACGATGCCACGACCTGCCAGGCCAGGCATCCTGCGGACCCACTGCCCCCCACCCACGTTGGAGGGAGGCAGATATGACACCGATTTCAGAGATTCAGGCGCACCCCGGGCGGGTGTTCCGGCTCAGTTATTCGAGTCGCGCGACGCGCCCGATCCACCGCAGTGCGGCGACGCAGCTCGCCAGCCACGCGGCAGACAACAACGGCCGGGAAGGTGTCTCCGGCGTGCTGTTCAGCGATCACGGCCTGTTTTTGCAGTGGCTCGAGGGCCCGGCGCCCGAGGTGTGCGCAGTGATGTCCCGCATTACCGAGGACCCGCGCCATACGGATGTCACGCTGCATAGTGCGGGCTGGATTGCCGACCGCCGTTATTCGGACTGGGCGATGCAGCTCGCCGGTCTACCGCTGCCCGGAACCACGCCCGGCGGGCGCCTAAAGGATCGATCGAAAGCGCCCTGCGACACTCTGCAGGCGCTGGCCGCCTTCGATGCGATGGAAACGGACTACCACCGGGAGCGCAACCGAGCGAGCGGTTGTCCCTCGTTGCAAGAATTTGCGCATGAACTTATTCATCGCAGCCCGAGCGCGTCGCCACACCTGCCGGGTGCCGCACGCGATCATCTGCACGCGCGCGCGCAATTCGTGGATGACGTGTGCCGTGAATTCGTTTCGGGTTGGCGCAAGGATCGCTGGACCTCGATCGAGGTCGCGCTGGGCATGGCGCACCTCAACCTCATTTGGCAGCGTTCGGGCCGCGTGCTTCAGCCTGTGCAGTCGCGACAATGCGTAGCGGTCGTTGTGCCGCCGAACAGCACGGAATGCCTCGGTGCGATCGTGAAGTCAGATTTGTTGCGTGATGCGGGCATTGCCGTGCGCATGGTGAGTGCGCCCAGCGAAGACGCAACCATTGGCGCCCTTTATGAGCAGCAATTGGATGCCATCATCGTCACCGGTTCCCGGCTTGGCTGGAGCGAAGACCAGAAGCGCGCCAAAGCACTAGCATCGCGAATTTGTGAACGAATCCGCACGGTCCCGACTTACGTTGGGGGGAATACCGGGGGGACTCTAGACGGCTGGCCCGAACGCATCTCGGCCCTAAGGGACGATGCAGCGTCGATGCCAGCCTCAGACGTCGATTGGCTGGCGCTGTCCCAGCTGGCCACGGGCGCAAGCGGTCACCTGTTCAAGCGTTGATCCGCATTGGATTACTAGGCGCCTCGCGTATCGCGGTTGGCGCTGTTATTCGGCCGGCCGCGAGCTTCGACCAGGTTCAGGTACACGCGATCGCCGCGCGTTCCCCCACCCGGGCGCGCCAGTACGCTGAGACCCACGGTATTCCGGTTACGCACGCGGACTACGCCGCACTGATCGCGAGCCCCGATGTCGACCTCGTCTACAACGCCTTGCCGCCCAGTGAGCACGAGCACTGGACGATTGCGGCGTTGCACGCGGGCAAGCACGTACTGTGCGAAAAGCCGTTCGCCCTGTCGGCGGCAGAAGCCGAAGCCATGGTTGGCGCTGCACGCGAAACCGGCAAAGTCCTTATCGAGGCGTTTCATTATCGCTTCCACCCGCTTTTCAAACGCGTTGTAGCAATGATCGAGGCGGGCACCATCGGCACGGTGCGTCGCATCGATAGTCACTTCAATGTGGCCATTGCCTGTTCCCCGTCAGAGATCCGATACGAGAGGGCGCTGGGCGGCGGCGCGCTGATGGACCTTGGCTGCTATCCCGTGCACTGGACCAGGCACGTGGTCGGCGAGGAGCCCGAGGTGATGTCTGCCAGTGGCGATTGGCACGAGACGGGCGTCGATGTCGCGATGACGACAGCGCTGGCCTTTCCGGGCGGCGCGACGGCGCATCTGGCGTGTTCGATGTCCGAGGACCAGCCGGATGTACTCGACACGATGCTGAAGATCACCGGCGACAAAGGGGTGCTAAGCGTAGACAACCTGATCGCGCCGCACCTGGGGCATACGTTGCGTGTGGAATCCGGCCAGGACGTGGTCGCCGAAACGATGAGTCTCAAACCGACCTATCACTACCAGCTGCAACACGTGATCGATGTCATCGACGGCGGTGCGCCCCAGGTGACGGGCGGCGACGATGCGGTCCATACCATGCACGTGATCAACGCGGTCTACCGCGCAGCGCTGGGTCAGGACGCTTCGTAGAGCTCCACCTGGTTGCGGCCTTTTTCCTTGGCCTGGTAGAGCACTTCGTCGGCCTTGGCGACGAGCGCTTCGAGCTGCTCGTGTTTCGCTGAGCCGAACGCAACACCGAAGCTGGCCGTGACGCTGACAGGCCCGCGCTTGGTATCGATACGCAGGCTCTCAATGTTCTGTCGGGCGCGTTCCGCGATACTCTGACCCAGCTCGATGTTGCCGGCTGGGATCAGCATGACGAATTCCTCGCCACCCCAGCGGCTCACGATGTCTTGCTCGCGCAGCTCCTGTTTGAGCGCATCGGCCGCCTCGCGCAGCACGCGGTCGCCCGTATCGTGGCCGTGCTGGTCATTCACTTGCTTGAAGTGGTCCAGATCGATGATCACCGCGCAGAGATCTACGCCCGAGCGCTGCAATTGCTGGAAGCGTCGCTGCACGTGGGCGCGGTTGGGCAGCCCCGTGAGCGGGTCGAGCTCGTTGCGTTTCTCAAGGCTGCGCTTGTAAAGCAGCACGAGGAACAGGCCTGCGCCGGCGAGCAGCGTCACGCTGAAGGCAGCGACGAGTGCGTTGGTCAGGAATGCCTTCACGATCTGGTTCTGGCGGGCCTCGAGCGGTGCGAGCAGCAATAACCGCCAGCCGAGCTCCTCGATCCCGAACTCCGAGATCAGGTAGTCGCCGTCCTCGACTTTGATGATCTCGCTGTCGTGGCTGTGGCCCTGACCGCCCTCGTGGCTAAACCAGTCCAGCGAACCCAGCGTCGGGATGTAGGCGTCCCGGACGACGAGGTCGGGCAGCGAGGTCAGGATGATCTCGTCATCGTCGTTGACGAACAGGAAGTCATAGCCGTAGCGCGCCTTGTACAGGTCGAACGTGGCCAGGAAGTTTTGCACGCGCTTGCCCACGCCCACATAGCCCAGGAACTCGCGCTGTGGGCCGTAGATCTTGACATCGAAATACAGGTGGACGTCACCGACCTGGCCCAGGTCGGCCATAAAGTCCTTGTCGCGCTCGATGGCCTCGAAGTACCAGGCCACCTCGCCCTCGACGAGGTCGATCGTGAGCCCGTTCGAGAAGTACTGTTTGCGTGTCTTCTCGCTGGCGACAAAGAACACGAGCCCGAGGTCTTGCTCCATGCCCTGTAGCCGCTCGAGTAATGCGGTCTCATCGAAATCGGGCGAATCCATCATGGCCGTGAAGTCGACGGAGCTTGCGAAGGTCTCGGCGATGTACAGCGGGCGCAGCAGTTCGTCGCGCACGAGCTTGAAGACCGGCGAGACAGCCTGCTGCTGCACGCGGCTTTGCTCGGCGACAATGTTGTCGATGGCCTTGTAGGTCGCGTAGAAGAACGCGGCGCCCAGCGACAGCACCAGCACGATAGCCAGTCGTTGTGAAAACGTAGTGGGTTTCAACGCAAAAGATCCGATCGCATGGGGGTGCGCGGGTCCTCGACATAATCTGAATAGTCAAATTGTAGGCCTTGGCCCGTCAAAAAAACGCGTCGAAGTTCAAATTTCAGGCGGTTTCAGCGATATCCGTGGGGCTGGGTTCTACTGCGAATGCATAAAAACAAGACCTGAAATACCCATAAAAACACCACTAAGCGCCCATTGTGTTGTAAGCATGGGCCCTGTGAATTGCATTCGCAGTCAGAACAGGGCACTCTAGCGGCGTCTGCAGTTGTCATGACGGCGGACGCCTTACAGACACAGCCAAGGGGGAGCTTGTGATGTTTTTGTTCCGGTCCAGCCGGGCGAAGGCGCTTGCCGTGCCCGCGTCCATCCTCATGACGTATGCCTCGATCATGCCGGCCCAGGCACAGCTCGAGGAAATCGTCGTCACCGCCGAACGTCGTGAAGAGAGCCTGCAAGACGTCAGTGTCTCGGTCAGCGCGTTCAACGAAGAAGCGTTGCAGCTCGGCGGTATCACTGATGTATCCCGCCTAGAACTCCTGGTTCCGGGCCTCAACTACGCGTTTGCGGGTAACGACGCCAAGTTCAACGTTCGAGGCGCCAACTCCACCAACACCTTCGGTGACAACAGCTCGATCGTCGGTGCCTTTGTGGATGGCATCTACAAGGTGCGTGCCTCGCAGCAGACGCGCGCGTTCTTCGATATCCGCAACGTTGAATTCCTGCGTGGTCCGCAGGGCACGCTGTACGGCCGCAACACGTTTGCGGGCGCGCTCAACGTCTACACCAACATCCCCGATCTCGAGGAAGTGGGTGGCAACGTCGGTGTGAGCTTCGAGCGCTTTGACCGCGCCCGGGTTGACGGCGCGTTCAACATGCCGCTGACCGACAACTTCGGTGTGCGTATCGCGGGCTTCACCGACAAGAGCGATGGCTTTATCGAAAACCTTGCGGGCCCTGACTTGGGTGCGCAGGATGACAAGGGCGTTCGTTTGTCGGCGCTCTACAGCGGCGATCGCCTGCAGGTCATCGGCCGCTACACGCGCGTCGAGGAAGACGGCAACGAAGCGGGCCTGTTCGGCTACACGTTCCTCTGCCGTAATGAGACGCCTGATGGCCTCACGGACCCGTTTGGCTCTGTGCGCGATTGCAGCAACCCCGTGCGCG
>JBCCBB010000196.1:0-1721 GCA_039814545.1 Pseudomonadota bacterium | reverse complement strand
GTTGAGCACGCCACCAAAACCGGCTTCAGCGTCAGCCACGATCGGTGCGAAGTAATCGATGTAGCCCTCGTCGCCGGGGTTCACGCCCTTCTGCCACTGGATCTGGTCGGCGCGCGAGAACGAGTTGTTGATGCGCTCGATAACTTTGGGCACCGAGTCGACGGGGTACAGCGACTGGTCGGGGAACATCGACATGTAGCTGTTGTTGTCGGCGGCCACCTGCCAGCCCGACAGGTAAATGGCCTGAACGCCCGCTTTCACTTGCTGCACGGCCTGGCCACCCGTGAGTGCGCCGAGGCAGTTCACGTAGTCCTTGCCGAACTTGGCTTCGGCGCCGCCGTTGACCAGCTCCCAGAGCTTCTCCGCGCCGCGACGAGCAATCGTGTTCTCTTTCTTGATCGAGCCGCGCAGTCGAACGACATCACCACCCGAGTAGGTGCGTTCCACACCCTTCCAGCGGGGGTTTTCAGCCCAGTCTTTCTCAAGACGGGTGATCTCTGCGTCGCGGTCGTAGTTGCCAGTGCTCATGGGGGAATCCTCGGCCGTAGGTATTAGGAATGGGCGCAGTCTAGCCAGCTGTCTAGCTATAACTCCAGACTATTAAGCGTATACTCGGCATTCATTCGGTGAATAAAGGAGCGGCGATGACCCTCGCCCGCCTCGACCTGAATCTGCTCGTGTATCTGGATGTACTGCTGCGAGAGGGCAACGTGACCCGCGCCGCGCAACAGCTCGGGATCAGCCAGCCGGCCATGAGCAACGGGCTCAAGCGACTGCGCGATGCCTTCGGCGACCCGCTGCTCGTGCGCACCAGTGACGGGATGACGCCCACGGAGCGTGCGCTCGAGCTCAAGCCCGAAGTGCGCGAGGTGCTCTCGCGCGTCGAGCACTTCGTGCAGCCCATGACGGATTTCGAGGCGACCACAAGTGAGCAGGTGTTCCGCATCATGTGCAGTGACTACGCCGAAGTGACGCTGCTGCCCGGCCTGCTCGGGCGGCTGCGCCGCGAGGCGCCGCACATCACGCTCGACGTCATGACACCCAGCGACGTGAACTTCCACGACGTCGAGCAGGGCAAAGTCGATCTCGTCATCAACCGTTTTGATGAGCTGCCCAGTTCGTTCCACCAGACCGTGCTCTGGCGCGACAGCTTTTCCTGCGTCGTGGCCAAGGGGACGCTCGCGGGTCGTGAGCTCGATCTCGATACGTATCTTGCGTCGCGCCACGTCTGGGTGAGCAAAACGGGCATGGGCGTGGGTGTCGGCGTCGACCCCGAGGACGTGCAGCGGCTGGGCTGGGTCGACGAGGCGCTCGATGCCATTGGCCACAAACGCAACATCGCGATCTTCACGCGCCACTACCTCGTGGCGCTGCAGCACGCAGCCGATCAGGACCTGATTGCCACGGTGCCCACCCGCGCCGCGCGGCTGATGTCCTGGAACAAGGACGTCACGACGGTGGCGCCGCCATTCGCCATCGACGACATCGACCTGACCATGGCCTGGAGCCCCCTGCTGCACAACAATCCGGGCCACCGCTGGCTGCGCCAGTGCTTCCGCGAGATCGCCGACGCCGCACCGGCCTGACATTCACGCACGCTATGCCGGGGATAACCGCCATTCGCTAGACTAATGGCGGCCCCTCGCCGAGAATTCGGGCACTGTTTTCAGGGGCTTGCCATGACTGACCGCGTAGACCGCCACGGACTCAGCGTCGATTCT
>JBCCBB010000160.1:0-3374 GCA_039814545.1 Pseudomonadota bacterium | reverse complement strand
TGGGGCCATTCCGACGAAGCGTTCTTCGACGAGGTGATTCACGCCGACGGCCGCTTCAACGACAAGACGGGCCGGCTCACGGATGGCATTTGCTGGTATGGCTTCGGGGCGCGCAAGTAGCGCGGCGACCTCATGTCCGAAACGATGCCACGCTCGGCCAAAGGCCGGCGCCCCGCTTTTTTTGAAGACAAGGCGCTCGACGCCATGGTCACAATGGTGCTGGAGCTCACGACCGAGCTTTGGGTGACCAAGGAACGCATGGCCGCGATCGAGGCTGTGCTTGGCGAGGCGGCCCCTGATCTGGCCGCGCGTATCGAGGCCTGGGAACCCGAGGGCGAAGCCCGGGCGGCGCTCGACGCCAAACGCGCCGAGTACCTGCAGACCATCCTGCGCACGCTCGAGTCGGAGTTCACGCCGCGCGCCGAAATCCAGAAGGCGCAGGACGAGTTCGGCGACGCCACGATTGCCGAGGCTGACGCGTGAGCGAGCTCTACACGCTCGTCCTGTTCGTCCACCTGCTCGCGTTCGTTTTCTGGCTTGGCGCCGACATCGGCGTGTTCATTCTCGGCAAGTTCGCCCAGAACCCAGCCTACACGGTCGAGCAGCGGCTCTTGTTGCTGCAAGTCGCGCTCATTGTCGACAAGTTCCCGCGTGTCAGCATGGTTTCGGCTGTGGCCACGGGCTTCTACCTGTCTGTGACTGCCGGCTGGATCACCTTGCCGGGCTGGCTAACGTTGGTTTGCTGGGCCGTGTTGGTCGCCTGGTTCGTGGTCATTGTGGCGCGCGTGCTGTCCGAGCAGGCGCCGCACTGGGTCGAGCGCTCAGAGAAAGTCATTTACTACCTGTTGTTGCTGGCGTTCCTCGGCGTGATCGCCTCGGCGACGCTGGGCACCTCCGTCGTGGGCCCGAGCTGGCTCTTCGGCAAGCTCGCATTGTTGGCCGTGATCCTGGTGCTCGTGCTCTGGCTTGAGAAAGCGTTCCAGCCCGCAGTGATCGGGTTTATGACCCTGCCCGAGACGGGCTCGACGCCCGAGGTCGAAAAGCAGATCAAAGGCGCCATGGATACGACCTACACGAGCGTCATCGGCATCTACGCCTGCACGCTGGGCGCGGCGTTCCTCGGGCTGTCCAAGTACGCGTTCGGCTAGCGGCGTGGCCGCGGAGACCACGGGCGCAGGCTATCCGCTGACGTTCTCGCCGATCCAGCTTGGCGGTCAGCGCCTCAGAAACCGCATCATTCACGCTTCGATGACCACGCGCTATGCGCGAGACGGTCTGGTCACGGACGCCTACGAGAACTACTTCGTCAGTCGCGCCGAGGGCGGTGCGGGTGCGATTGTCAGTGAACCGATGAACGTGGCACCTGGGCAAAACGCGCCCTCGCGCCTTGCCGTGTCCGACGGCCGCGCGCTCGACGGTATCGCCCGCATGGTCGAACGCATCGAGTCGCACGACTGCCGCTTCTTTGTGCAGGTGCAGGACCGCGGTCGCGGTCGCCACGAGGGTGGCCGAATCGACGACGCTTACGGTGCCTCACCCCTGCCCGACGACATCAGCTGGACGGTGCCTCGTGCGCTCACCCCGGGCGAGATCGAGGCCATGATCGACGGCATGGCCGAGAGCTGTCAGAAGCTCGCGGCCGTCGGCGTCACGGGCTGCGAAATCTCGGCCGGCCACGGCCACCTGTTTCACCAGTTCCTGTCGCCCTGGTCCAACGTGCGCGAGGACGACTACGGCGGCAGCCTCGAGAATCGTGCGCGCCTGCTCACGAGTGTGATCAACGAGATTCGCGTGCGCTGCGGGCCCGACTTTGCCATTGGCGTGAAACTGCCCGGCATCGACGGCGTCTCGAACAGCATCGACCTGGAGCTGGCGCGCGACATCGCCGCGCACGTGGCGGCGACGGGTCCCATCGACTTCTGGTCGTTTGCCTGGGGCTCGCACGCGAACTCACTCTACGAGCATCTGCCCGATGCGCATGGCCCCGCCGTGCCCTACATCGACCCGACCGCCGAGCTGCGCGCGGTTGCTCCGGAAATACCAACAGGCGCGCTGGGCTACATCACGGACCCGATGCAGGGCGAGCGACAGATTGCCGACGGCAAGGCCGAGCTTGTGATGCTCGCGCGTGCGCTTGTGACCGACCCCTGGCTGCCGCGCAAGGCGGCCGGCGGGCGCGAGGCCGAGATTCGTTACTGCGTGTCCTGCAACAGCTGCTGGCGCGCGATCATCGAGCGCAATTACCTCGAGTGTGACAACAACCCGCGCGTGGGTCGTGCTGACGAGGGCGACTGGCATCCCGCGCCGTCGAAGTCGCCGCAGCGTTTCGCCGTCGTCGGCGCGGGCGTCGCCGGTATGGAGGCGGCCTGGATTCTGGCCGAGGCCGGGCATGAGGTGACCGTGTTCGGCCGCGGTGATGAGCCAGGCGGCGCGACGCGGCTGCACGCCGAGCTGCCCGGTGGTGAGAACCTCTCAAGCGTGTACGACTATCAGACCTTGCGCGCGCAGAAGGCGGGCGCAAGGTTTGTGATGGGATCAGACGCGCAGCTGGCCGACGTTACGGGCTGCGACCCGAGTGCCGTGGTCCTCGCAACGGGGGCGGGCCTGTCAACGCCGACGTGGCTCGACGCCGACTGGCGCGAGGAGGGACTCGTCCCCGACCTTCGTACGCTCTGTGCCGACTTTCTGCCACGCCCCGCCAAGAGCGATGGCCGGCTCGTGATCTACGACCAGGATCACACCGAGATGACCTACGCCGCGGCCGAGTACTTCAGCGACTGGTTCGACGAGGTGGTGCTCATCACGCCGCGCGAGCGCGTGGCCACGGACGTCGCGCTCGTGACGCGACAGAAGACCTACCGGCGGCTCTACGAATGCCGCGTACGCATCGTGACCTCGGCCGTACCGACGGGTGTCGAGGCGCTGGAAGAAGCCGCGTTCGAATACCGCAACGTGTTCAACGGCGACACAGCGCGCATTGAGGACATCGCGGCCGTGACCTTTGCCACGCCGCGCGTGCCGCGCGCCGCACTCCGCCAGCCACTCGAAGCGGCGGGCTTGCCCGTGCACGTCATTGGCGACTGCCTGTCACCGAGGACCGTCATGGCGGCAACGCGTGAGGGCCACGCGATTGCGGAGCAGCTGCTGGGCGCCCGCGTCAGCAATCCACAAAGCTGACGGGGACCTCAACGACATTGGCGGCCAGGCCGCCGCGCGCTGTTTCCTTGTACTTATCCTGCATGTCCCGGCCCGTGTCTCGCATGGTCTTGATGACCTTGTCGAGCGAGACCATGTGGCGGCCGTCGCCTCGCAGCGCCAACCGGCTTGCGTTGATGGCTTTGACGGACGCCATGGCGTTGCGCTCGATGCAGGGC
>JBCCBB010000119.1:0-6767 GCA_039814545.1 Pseudomonadota bacterium | reverse complement strand
CTCGGCTGCGGGGTGGAGCAGTCTGGCAGCTCGTCGGGCTCATAACCCGAAGGTCGCAGGTTCGAATCCTGCCCCCGCTACCACCGCTATCGAGAGCCCGGTCTCGCTTGCAGACCGGGCTTTTTTTATGCCTCGAGATGGCACGCCCAGGGCGGGCACCTTGAGGCAGGTAAGGCCCGACTGGTATTATCGCGGGCTAGTTGGGGCGAACTCCCTGGCGAACGTGCAAGACACGTCGCCATAGCAACGACCCGACAGACAGGACGCGAGCCCTTAGTGGATGCTCGCAGGACATTGAGGCCCCTCTGGGGCTTTTTGTTTGCCCGGCGATTGGTGCAGCAGCACGGCGGGGCTAGAGATGTGAAATGGGCCTTGTGCCCATTTTTTGGTTGTGGCGACGGGAGTTGGCGAGATGCTCAGCGACGAGATCGAAGCCTTGTTGGCCCCCGTGCTCGAACGCGAGGGCTATGAGCTCATTGATGTTGAGTTCGAGTCGAAGGGCGGGCGCAGTACTTTGCGGCTGTTTATCGACGGAGAGAACGGCATCACGCTCGATGACTGCGCGCGCGCGAGCAACGCCGTCAGCGGTGTGCTGGACGTGGAAGATCCGGTGCCAGGTGAGTATTACCTGGAGATGTCTTCCCCGGGTCTGGACCGCCCGCTGCGGCGGCCGTCGCACTACGAGCGCTACGTGGGTGCCTTGGCACGCGTGGTCATGCAGAAGGGTTTTCAGGGCAGGCGGCGCATCAAGGGCCGGCTGTCAGGTTTGGAAGACGAGATCGTCCTGCTGGACGTCGATGGGGACATCCATCGGCTGCCGCTGGAGAAGATTGAATCGGCGCAGCTGGTCCCCGAGATCTGAGGCGCTGAATTGCACAATCGCAGGCAGAGCGAGATATGAGTAAAGAAATGCTGATGGTGATCGATGCCGTCTCGAACGAGAAGGGCGTCGACCGCGAGATCATTTTTGAAGCGATGGAGGCGGCGCTGGCTTCGGCCACGCGCAAGCGTCACGGCGACGACATCGAGGTCCGCGTGGCGATCGACCGCGAGTCGGGCGAGTACGACACGTTCCGTCGCTGGAAAGTGTTCGCCGACGAATCGACGGAGCTCGAGGAGCCCGAGCGCGAACTGCGCATGATCGATGCCGTCGATGTGGACCCAAACGCGGAAGTCGATGGCTTCGTCGAAGTGCCCATCGAGTCGGTCGAATTTGGTCGCATCGCGGCACAGACGGCCAAGCAGGTCATTGTGCAACGCGTCCGCGAAGCCGAGCGCGCGAAGATCGTCGAAGAATACGAAGACCGTGTCGATGAGATGCTCAGCGGCATCGTTAAGCGCGTAGACCGCAATGGCGTCTACGTTGACCTGGGCGGCACCGCCGAGGGCTTCATTCCGCGTGAGCACATGCTGCCGCGTGAGCCCGTGCGCCAGCATGACCGTATCAAGGCGCGCCTCATCGAAGTGCGCTCGGAGCCGCGCGGCCCGCAGCTGTTCATGAGTCGGACAGCACCAGAATTCCTCGTTGATCTGTTCCAACTGGAAGTGCCCGAAGTGGGCCAGGGCCTCATCGAGATCCTCGCGGCTGCTCGCGACCCGGGTTTGCGCGCCAAGATCGCTGTGAAGAGCAACGACAACCGCATCGATCCGGTTGGCGCTTGCGTCGGTATGCGCGGTTCGCGCGTCCAGGCGGTTTCCAATGAGCTCGCCGGCGAGCGTGTCGACATCATCCTGCACGACGAGAACGCCGCCCAATTTGTGGTCAACGCGATGTCGCCGGCCGAGGTCGTGTCGATCGTTGTCGATGAAGACAAGCACAGCATGGATATCGCGGTTGACGAGGACAAACTGTCGCAAGCCATCGGGCGCGGCGGTCAGAACATTCGTCTGGCCAGCGAGCTGACGGGCTGGGAACTCAATGTCATGACCGAGGCGGACGCCGAGGCGAAGAGCGAAGCCGAAATGCGTGAGCTCTCCGAAGTGTTCATGAAGCAGCTCGACGTTGACTCGGAAGTGGCCATGATCCTGGTGCAGGAAGGCTTCTCGAGTATCGAGGAAATCGCCTACGTGCCCGCGTCGGAACTCGTGGCCATCGAAGAGTTTGACGAAGACGTGGTCGACGAGCTTCGCAGCCGTGCACGTGACGTGCTGCTGACGCAGGCCATTGCCAGCGAAGAGGTGATCGAGCAGGCCGCGCCTGCTGCCGACCTGTTCGACGTCGAGGGCATGGACGAAACCCTGGCCGCCACACTGGCTGCCGGTGGCATCGTGACCCGTGACGACCTGGCTGAGCAGGCCACAGATGATCTGCTCGAAGTGGTCGAGATGAGTGAAGAAGACGCCGGCAAGCTGATCATGGCGGCGCGCGCACACTGGTTCGAGGAAGCGGAAGAAGCCGCTCCCGCGGAGCAGGAGCAGGCAGGTTAAGCAACCGCGAAACGCGGATGCGTGGAGAGATATGAATGGCTGAAGTGACCGTTTCACAATTCGCCGAGGTGCTTAAGGTCCCCGTAGAAAAGCTGCTCACGCAGCTTGACGAGGCGGGCATCCAGGTTGCGGGTGCGGATGACACCATCAGCGAAGACGCGAAGATGGAGTTGCTCGGTTACCTGCGCCGCCAGCACGGCAAGGACGAGGGCAAGCTCACAGCGGCACCGCGCAAGATCACGCTCAAGCGCAAGTCGCAGAGCGAGCTGCGCATGTCCGGCAACAAGGGCAGCGCACGCACGGTCGCCGTCGAGGTTCGCAAGAAGCGCACCTACATCAAGCGCGATGTGCTCGAAGAGCAGGCACGGGTCCAGCAGGAAGAGCTGGACCAGGTGCGTCGCGAGCGCGAAGAAGAAGAGGCACGCGCCAAGGAAGAGCAGGACGCCGCAGAACGCCGTGCGGTTGAAGAACGTGAGCGCGAAGCGCGTGAGGCCGAAGAGGCTGCGCGGCAGCGCGCCGAAGAAAGCGAACGCCGTCGCGTCGAAGCCGAGCAGGCCGAGAAAGACCGCCGCGAGCGCGAAGAGCGTGAACAGCGCGAGCGCGCCGAGCGCGAAGCGCTGGCCGCACGCAAAGAAAAGACCAAGTACGGCCGCAAAGAGCTGCACGTGGCGGGCGACAAGAGTGGCCGCCGCAAGCGCAAGCGTCCGGCTCAGACGCGTCGTCGTGCCGCGGGCGTCAACGTGGATACACAGCACGGTTTCGAGCGCCCGACGGCGCCCGTGATTCGCGACGTCGAGATCCCCGAAACCATCACTGTCGGCGAGCTTTCCCAGCGCATGGCGGTTAAGGCAACCGAAGTCATCAAGGCGCTCATGGGAATGGGTGCGATGGTCACGATTAACCAGACCATTGATCAGGACACCGCCACACTGGTCGTTGAAGAGCTGGGCCATGTCGCCAAGCCCGTGAGCGACAGCTCTGTCGACGAAGAACTGCTTGCCGACGTTGCTGAAACCGGTGAAGGCGATGCCATCACGCGGCCGCCCGTGGTTACGATCATGGGCCACGTTGACCACGGCAAGACGTCGTTGCTCGACTACATCCGCGCCGCACGCGTCGCCGCAGGCGAAGCAGGCGGGATCACGCAGCACATTGGCGCCTACAAGGTGGCAACCGACAATGGCGAGATCTGCTTCCTGGATACGCCGGGCCACGCCGCCTTCACGGCCATGCGTGCACGCGGCGCCCAGGCGACGGACATTGTCATCCTCGTGGTGGCCGCCGATGACGGTGTCATGCCGCAGACAATCGAAGCCGTTCAGCACTCGAAAGCTGCGGGCGTACCGATCGTTGTTGCCGTTAACAAGATTGACCGCGACGACGCCGACCCGGAGCGAGTGCGTAACGAGCTCTCGCAGCACGAAGTCATCCCCGAAGAATGGGGCGGCGAAAGCCAGTTTGTGAACGTCTCGGCCCATACGGGTGAGGGCGTCGACGCGTTGCTGGAAGCCGTACTGCTGCAGGCTGAGGTCATGGACCTCAAGGCCATCGCAGACGGCCCGGCACGGGGCATTGTCGTCGAAGGCAGTCTCGAGAAAGGCCGCGGTGCGGTTGCAACAGTACTGGTCCAGTCTGGCACGCTGTCGCGCAGTGACTACATCCTCGCGGGTGAAGAACACGGCCGTATCCGCGCTATGTTCGACGAAGCGCAGCAGACACTGGGAACGGCGGGTCCTTCGACGCCGGCTGTTGTGTTGGGTCTATCGGGCGTGCCGGCGCCCGGCGACGAAATGCTCGTCGTCGAGAATGAGCGCAAAGCGCGTGAAGTGGCTGAGTTCCGCCAGAACAAGGCGCGCGACACCAAGCTTGCGCAGCAGCAGGCGGCCAAGCTCGAGAACGTCTTCAGCCAGATGACGGAAGGCGAGCAAGTCACCGTGTCGATCATGATCAAGGCCGATGTGAATGGCAGTGCCGAGGCGCTGAAGGATTCGCTGCAGGCGATCAGCAACGACGAGGTCAAGGTCAACGTTGTGACGTCTGGTGTCGGTGGTATCACCGAGTCGGACATCACGCTGGCACAGGCTTCAAACGCGATTGTTATCGGCTTCAACGTTCGTGCCGACGCCACAGCGCGCGACATGATCAAGGAAGCCGAGGTGGATGTGCGCTACTACAGCATCATCTACGAGGCCATCGACGACGTGAAAGCGGCCGTCTCCGGTCTGTTGTCGCCCGAGGTTCGTGAGCAGATTGTCGGCTTGGCTGAGGTTCGCGATGTCTTCCGTTCGCCCAAGTTCGGCAATGTTGCGGGCTGCATGGTTATCGACGGCTTCGTGCGTCGGTCGCTGCCGATCCGCGTACTGCGTGAAAATGTCGTGATCTATGAGGGTGAGCTCGAGTCGTTGCGTCGCTTTAAGGACGACGTCAATGAAGTCCGTGCCGGCACAGAGTGTGGCATTGGCGTTCGAAACTACAACGACGTGAAAGTCGGCGACCAAATCGAGTGCTTCGAGCGCGTCGAGGTTGCCCGCACGATCGACTAGGCAGGCTTCGGCGTGGCACGAGAGTTTTCACGCCAGGCCCGTCTGGGCGGCCAGGTGCAGCGCGTGCTCAACGAGCTGCTGCGCTTCGAAAGCAAGGACCCCCGGCTTGAGGGCGTCAGCGTCAGCAGCGTCGAGCTAAGCGGGGATTTGTCCGTGGCCAAGGTCTACTTCTCGACCTTGGCACCCGACGCAGACCCCGCGCCTGTGCTCGAAGGCCTCAAGGCTGCCGGTGGCTTTCTGCGAAGCCGCCTGGGGCGTGAAATCCGCTCGCGCCGGGTGCCTGAGCTGCGCTTTGCCCACGACGACAGCGTCGCACGGGGCTTCCACTTGTCGGGGCTCATTGCCGACACCACCACGCCCGAGCCGGGCGACGATGACGGCGAAGACTGACCGTCAGCGCCGCCAGTGGCGCGATCTGCACGGCATCCTGCTGCTCGACAAACCGCTTGGGATCAGTTCTAACCAGGCGCTGCAACGGGCGCGTCGCGCTCTGTCCGCGCGCAAGGCCGGCCATACGGGCAGCTTGGACCCGTTAGCCTCAGGCATGCTGCCTCTCTGCTTTGGTGACGCGACCCGCGTTTCTCAGTTGCTGCTCGACGCTGACAAGACCTACACGGCGGTGGCCGCGCTGGGCCAGGCCACGAGCACGGGCGACACAGAAGGCGAGGTGACGCGAGCGCAGCCGCTGCCCGATCTGGATCTGGCCGATTGGCAGCAGCTCGCCAACGGCTTCCTGGGTGACCTGGATCAGGTGCCGCCCATGTACTCGGCATTGAAGCACGAGGGCAAGCGGCTCTATGAGCTCGCTCGGGCGGGGCAGGCCGTAGACCGTCCCGCGAGACGCATTCACATTCGCTTGCTCGAGATCACGGCACTCGACAGCGAGCAGCTTTCGCTGCGGGTCACCTGCTCCAAGGGCACCTACATCCGAACGCTCGTCGAAGACCTGGCGCAAGCTGCGGGAACCGTGGCGCACACAGCGGGGTTGCGGCGCGAGGCAGTGGCGCCCTTTGTGGGCCCCATGCACACACTGGAAGCGCTTGAAGCGCTGGAATCAGGCGGGTCGTTACCCGAGGGTTGGCTGCTGCCCACTGATGCCGGCCTCAGCGATTGGCCTGTTGTCAGGTTGTCTGACAGCGAAGCGGCGCGGTTTTGCCAGGGCCAGCGCCTCGGGCTGGGGCCCGGGCACAAGCCCGCAGACGTCCGCGTAACGAGCGAGAGTGGGGCATTCCTGGGCACGGCGACGCTTGAAGCGTCGGGTCGCCTGGTGCCGTCCCGGGTGATGGCTGGGGCCTGTAGCACTTTTGCCCTGAAAAACCCTTGAAAAAAAGGCCACAGCATTGTGCTTGTGGCCAATAAGCCGCTAAAATAGCGGGCTGATCGCACACACAGATTCAAGACTGCTCGCGTGTGCACCCCTGTCTGGCGTTTCGTCGCCTGCGGCCGAGAGGTCTCGCAGTGTCTTTTGGGCACCGATGACTCAGAGCCGTGCGCACAGTGGGGCCGACGTGGGCATTGTTTTTTTGGAGCATTTTGAGCCATGCCACTGACCACCGAACGGAAGAACAGCATCGTCGAAGAATATCGACTGGACGACAAGGACACGGGCTCGCCCGAAGTCCAGGTAGCGCTGCTCTCCGCCCGCATTACTGACCTGACCGGCCACTTCAACTCGCATAAGAAAGACCACCACTCGCGTCTGGGCCTGTTGAAGATGGTGAACAAGCGCCGCAAGTTACTCGACTACCTGAAGTCGAAAGACCAGGAGCGCTACCAGTCGCTGATCAAGCGCCTCGG
>JBCCBB010000007.1:0-65758 GCA_039814545.1 Pseudomonadota bacterium | reverse complement strand
CGGCTGGCTCCCCGATGCCGATGACCGCAGCATCAGCTGGGGCACGCTCGGCGTTGGTGTGGCGCGCGGCCGAATCTCCACCGAGCTGTCATTCAATGCAACGGCGGCGGACCTGATCCCGGCGCCGGGCGCCGATGGTTCAGCACTGGCGCTACGGGTCAGCTATTTGCTGCGCTGAGTTGCAGCGCCCGTCACCCACACCCAGCACGGCGCGGCAGGCGTCGACACGGACAACGCCAGCAACGGGCTCCGTGTTGCGATGCAGACGCGCCACGAGCTCAGCGTCGCGTTGCCGCGGCAGGGCTTCGTGCAGTAGTGCCAGCACTGCGGTGACGTGGGCGGCCGCGATGGACGCGCCGCTCATGAAATCGTAAGCGTGGCCGGGCTGCGCCGTGAGCACATCAACGCCCGGGGCCACCAGCGCTTCGCTCGACTGCCCGTTCGCCTTGGCGCGCACCCAGACAATGCCGGGGCGGTGCGTCGGAAATCGCGCACCGCGCGCCGATGACTCGGCGACGACGACGATCGAGCCAGCCTCGACGATACGCGCCACCAGCGCGTCAAGCAGGGGATCAGAGGGTCCGGTAAGGCTCAGATTGACGAGGTGAGGCGCGAGTGACACGACCCGGTCCAACGCTCGTGACAGCGTCAGGCTGTTGCAGCGGGTGCCGCCGCCCTCCGCATCCCAGCAAGCGCGCAGCGCATACAGCTGCGCATCGGGGGCAACGCCCGCGATGCCCACGTCATTGTCGTGCGCAGCGACAATGACGCCCGCGATACCCGTGCCGTGGCGCTCGGCCGCATTGCCCCGGCCCACGAAATCGGAACGCGCCGCGATGGCGTGCTGCAAATCGGGATGGTCCGCTTCAACTCCCGAGTCAACAACCGCGATCGTGACGCCACGACCTGTGTACGCGCGTGCGAGCGGTTCGAGATTGAGCGCGTCAAGTGCGGGTTGCAGTTTGCGATAGGGATCCCCTGTCGCATTATCCTCGAGGCCTTCGAAATCGTTGAGCGGTTGCACCCAGCGCACGCGGCGGTCGGCGCGCAGCGCCTTGAGTACGGCTTCTACCTCACCCGTGATGTTAACGACGAGGCAATGTACGCCGAGCGCTCGCACGGGCCATTGGTCAGACACGGCGACATCGTGTGTATCGACGATCGCTTTGGCCAGACGCTGTAGCGCGGGATCGACCTCATAGGCGTAGCGCCCGCCATACCCGACACCGCCGGCCCAGCCACGCCGGCGCGGCGGGCGCGGGTCGTCGAGCACCACGACCCACTGATTCGCGGTAGCGCTGTTGTCCGCCTCGGGCGGTTCCGCGGTCGCGGAGGGCGCTGCCAGCGCCAGGCTCAACAGGAGTGCAAGACAACGCAGCATCATCGCGGACTCGATGCAATCGGCTCAGCGAGCACGATATCGGGATGCGCACGCCAGGCGTTCAGCGCCGTGGGCTGAACGCCATTGTCGGGTCGTACCACAAAGGCACCGCCGGGTCCCGGCCCCGATACGATCTCGAAACCCAGGGACTCGGCAATGTTCGAGCGGGTCGCGGCGTCCGTGTCTGGTGCAAAAACGATGCGGTAGTCACCCGCTTGTGTGATCTGCGTGCTCGGGTCAGACAAGCCTTCGAACACGGGCGCCGGCTCTGTTGGGCGCAGGACGAGAATCGACACCGCCAGCATCGCCACGGCAGCGGCGGCCAGGAACGGTGCCTGGCGACGAGATGCAGGGGGCTCGAGCGCGTCGCGCAGCCGGCCGAATGCCGCGGCCTCGGGCACACCGGTTCGGGCGCCGGACGTCAGCGCCGCGTGCAAGTCACGCTCGTCAGCCACTGCGGCCGCCAGTTCGGGTTCCTGCGCCAGACGCTGTTCGAAATTGGCTTGCAACGCCGGGTCCATCCGGCCCGCCACGTAATCCGCCACATCGAGTTCAGCATCGATATCGGCGCGCGTTGCCAGGGGGGTCAAGTTGTCGCTCATGGTGTGCGTTCCTCTGCGGCAGTTTCGCCCAGCGCCTGCATCAGCGCTTTGAGTTTGCGGCGTGCATGAAAAATGCGCGTCTTCACAGTGTTTTCGGGGCAATCCGCGATCTCGCTGATCTCCCTGTAATTGTGGCCACCGAAGTAAGCCAGTTCCACGACGAGCCGGTGCTCGGCACTGAGACCGGCCAACGCGCGCTCAATGAGCTCGCGCTGTTCGAAGGCGCCACGTTCGTCGGGTGCCGCCAGCGTGTCCTCACCGTCGCCCAGCGGCTCATGCTGGCGTCGCTTCAGTGCCTTGAGACAGTGCCGGTAAGCGATCGAGAAAATCCACGTGGAAACCTTGCTTGTCCCGTTGAAGGTCGCCGCCTTGCGCCAAACCGTCATCATGACGTCGTTGAAGGCCTCCTCGTGTGCAAACGTGTCGCGCACGAAGCGGTACATGAACGGGCCCAGTCGATGGCGGTAGCCGTGGTAGAGCCGCTCAAAGGCATCGGCATCGGCGTGCTCCGCGATCGCGCGCACGAGCTCTCGATCGGCGCCATCGCCAGTCGCCTCGTTCACTGCACCGCCTGTCATCGGCCTATCCATCGTTAAGGTTGCCATGGGTGTTTCCACGCTCGGTTCAAACGTGAATACGCCCAGAGCGCAAAAGGGTTCACGGCCTGCGAAATATTTTTTTCGCATGAACTTTCGCGGCCCGCGCGGGCATTCACGGCCCGAACAGACGGCGTTCCCCTGACCGTCCAAACACCCTACAGCGAAAGGAACCATGATGAACAGACGCAACAAGAGCCCCCGGCTTGCGACAATAGCCGCTTGCGCGGCACTGGCGCTGGCCGGTTGCAGCAGCTCAGACAACGACGCACCGATCAACGACGACACGGCGGGCGACCCGCCGGCGGCACAAAACGCACCGCAGCTCACGACGCCGGGCACACTGACAGATACGGCGATCGGTCCGGTATTCAGCAAGGCCACCGATGGCTTGACGCTCTACACCTTCGAGAACGACCGCAACGATGCGGATGGCGACGGCCTCGGCGATTCCGATTGCAACGGCAACTGCGCTGAGACCTGGCCACCCCTACTGGCGGACAGCAATGCTGTTGCCGAGGGCAGCTTCAGTATCATCACGCGCGATGACGGCCTGGCCCTGCAGTGGGCCTTCAAGGGCCTACCGCTCTACACCTTTTCGGGCGACGCCAATACGGCCGAGGTGAACGGCGATGGCTCGGGCGGGACCTGGTTCGTGGCGCGCCCTGACCCCTGGCAGAGGGCTGAAGTCAGCGGCG
The DNA here is from genome assembly GCA_039814545.1 of Pseudomonadota bacterium. Classification (GTDB taxonomy): domain Bacteria; phylum Pseudomonadota; class Gammaproteobacteria; order Steroidobacterales; family Woeseiaceae; genus CALBPI01. The sequence goes on along the minus strand of JBCCBB010000007.1, from coordinate 62,481 downwards.
CCGCTAACGGCACGGTGTTTGCCGGCCTCGGCAGCGTGCGCACCGTGGACGGCAGCGGTGGTCAGGCCGACACGCGCGTCGACCGCGAAGGATTCACGCTCTACACGTTTGAGAACGACCGCAACGATGCCAGCGGTGACGGCGCGGGCGACTCTGACTGCAACGGTGGTTGCGCTGAAACCTGGCCGCCGCTGTTCGCCGACGCGGGCGCCACGCCGGGCGGGCCGTTTACGATCATCGACCGCGATGACGGCTCGCGCCAATGGGCACTGAATGGTCTGCCCCTGTATTTCTACGCCCCAGATCAGGTCCCCGGTGACACGCTTGGCGAAGGTGCAGGTAACGTCTGGTTCGTTGCCCGCCCGGCGCCCATTGCCGGTGGCGGCAGCGCGATCGGCTCGATCGTGGTCGCAGGCACGGATACGGCCGCACTCGATCCGACCGGGGGTCCCGCACCGACCCGCAACGAGCTGGCCGGCTTTTCGCTTTACGTATTCGACATCGACGTCACCGATGGCGACGGAGACGGATCAGGCGACTCGGACTGCAACGGCGGGTGCGCCGAAACCTGGCCGCCGCTGTTTGCCGATGCTGCTGCGACGCCCCGGGCGCCCTTCTCGCTGATCACCCGTGATGACGGCAACGCCCAGTGGGCGCTGCGCGGCGAGCCGCTCTACTTCTTTGCCAACGATCTTGCGCAAGGCGACGTCAATGGTGACGAGGTGGGTGGCGTCTGGCACACCGCGCGTATCGCGCCCGTGCAAACCGTCACCGATGCCAACGTCGGGTTGATCTTCGAGGCACGTGGCACCGTGTCCGATGTCGACGCCAACGGTGAACGCGCCGAGACGCGCAGCGACCGCACGGGCTTTACGCTCTACCGCTTCGAGGATGATCGAACGGACACCGAGGGTGACGGCGCGGGCGACTCGGATTGCAATGGGGGCTGTGCCGCGACCTGGCCGCCGCTCTATGCAGACGCCGACGATGCCCCGTTGGGCGCGTGGGACATCATTGAACGCAGCGACGGCAGCCGCCAGTGGACCTACCGTGGCGACCCCGTTTACTTCTTTGTGGGCGACGCGAGCCCCGAAGATGTGAATGGCGTCTACGGCACGTGGTTCGCATTGAGCCCGCTGTAGCGAAAGACGCAACACCGCGGGCGGGGCACACCATGCATTTGGCCCCGCCCGCGGCACCGCTTCACCGAGAGAACCCGCCGATTGGCAACTGTACGGGGACCTCGAAGACCTGCTCGCTCGTGCAGCCGCAGGATTTCGAACGCGGCAGCCTGTCGGTGCAGACTTTGATCGTTCCGGCCGGGCAGGCCAGCGGCAACGTCACGACCGTCTGCTGCGGGGGCTCGAAGGGGACGGCCCCGCGACCGCTGTTGTCGACGGCGCAGCCACTCATGACACAGGCCCCAAGGACCAAGCCGCCCCAAAGATTCCGTATCCTGATCATATTCATCACCATTACTGATTAATATTAGCGTTTCTTAATAGAACGCTGATGTATGATCGGTACCAGACGTGTCGAACTCCAACGACTTGTTGTCATCCGATCGATCAGGAGTGGTGATGTGATTCGAAACCTCGATATCGCGGCGCTCAGAAGCCTTGTGGCGATCGCCGACACACGCGGCGTCACGCGCGCCGCCAGCCAGGTCAACCTCACGCAGTCTGCGGTGAGCATGCAGATCAAGCGGCTCGAAGCCCTGCTCGACCAGAAACTGCTTATGCGCGAGGGCCGCGGCGTTGTCTTGACCAAGGTCGGCGAGCAACTCGTCGACTACGCCCGCCGCGTGATCGCTATTAATGATGAAGCCTGGTCGCGGATCACCAACGACGACTTCGAAGGCGAGGTGGTGCTCGGTGTACCGCCCGACCTCGTGAACCCCGCGGTGCCCGGCATCCTGCGCCAGTGCACGGCGCTCTACCCGCGCATCCGCGTGACCTTGCTAACGCGTATCACCAATGTGCTGCATCGTGAGCTTGAGGAAGGTCGCGCGGACCTGATCCTCGGCACGGAGCAGACCCCGGATCCACGCGCAGAAACCATGTGTACGCTGCAACAGAATTGGTACGGCGCCGTTGGCGGTTCCGCCTATCTCAAGCGCCCACTGCCGCTCGCCATCTGCAACAACTGCGCGCAGAAGCCCGCCATCGCCGCCGCGCTCACTGCGGCCGACATCACCTGGTACCAGGCCAGCGATGCCGACGACGACTTTACGCAGGAAGCGATTACGAGCGCTGACCTCGGCGTGCTGGCCCGCATTGGCGGCCCGGCCCGCGACGACCACGAGGCGGTGCCTGAAAGTGCCCTACCTGAGCTGCCGGACGTGTTCGTCAACTGCTACCGGGCCGCCCACCGCGACACCAACGCCATCGATCGCATCGCCGATGTCGTCCGCGATAAGTTCCGACGCACTTACGGCTGCCCCGAGCCCGAAGCGATCGCGAGTTGACTTGAGCCGTCATTGCGAGCCCGTCCAGCGGGCGGGGCACTCTCGCAACGACATCGTGACCCTTGGAGTTCGCCGCGGCGCTACGCGCCTCGCGATGACGGTGGGTTCGGGTACGCGGTCTCGCAAAGACGGGCGATAGCCACGCAACAACGCAATAACATAAGCCCCGCCATGACGGGTACTTATCCGACGCTCAAACGCACCGTTTTGTCCTACACTTGGGGAGATGTCTTACCCGCGCGATCTCATGGGTTACGGTGCCCAGCCGCCGCAGGCGCAATGGCCTGGCGGTGCGCGCGTGGCCGTGCAGTTTGTCGTCAACTACGAAGAGGGCGGCGAGAACAACATTCTGCACGGTGACGCCGCCTCCGAGGCGTTTCTTTCCGAGATCGTCGGCGCGAGTGCCTACGAAGGCCAGCGCCACATGAACATGGAGAGCATTTACGAGTACGGCTCGCGTGCCGGCTTCTGGCGCCTGCACCGGATGTTCACGGCGCGCGACATTCCGGTGACGGTGTTCGGCGTCGCCATGGCACTTGAGCGCAACCCGGAAGCGGTCGCGGCCATGCAGTCGGCTGACTGGGAAATCGCAAGCCACGGCTACCGCTGGATCGACTACCAGCATCTCGACATCAACACCGAGCGCGAGCACCTGCACACGGCCATCGAGATTCATGAACGCGTGACGGGCGCGCGCCCGCGCGGCTGGTACCTGGGGCGCTGCAGCCCGAACACGCACGCGCTCATTACGGAGTACGGCGACTTTGCCTACTCCGCCGACAGCTACGCCGACGACCTGCCCTACTGGGACTACCAGGGCGCTGCGCCGCAGCTCATGGTGCCCTACACGCTTGACGCCAACGACATGCGCTTCGCAAGCGCGCAAGGGTTCAACAGTGGCGATCAGTTCTTCGCCTACCTCAAGGACAGCTTTGACACGCTGTACGCCGAAGGCGCCGAGGTGCCCCGCATGATGTCGGTCGGGCTGCATTGCCGACTCGCGGGCCGGCCCGGTCGCGCGGCTGCGCTCGCACGATTCCTCGACTACGTCCAGCGTCACGACCAGGTCTGGCTGCCCCGCCGCATCGATATCGCCGACCACTGGCGGGCAACTCATCCGGCGCAGTCATCATGACCGAGACCACGCCGACACTCTCGCCGCCGCCGTCGTCGCTCGAACGCGACGATTTCGTCTCGCACTATGGCGGCATCTACGAACATTCGGCCTGGATCGCCGAGGCGGCCTGGGAAGCGGGTCTCAAACCGGAGGCCGATACGCCCGTGGGGCTTGCGACCGCCATGGGTGCTGTCGTCGATGCCGCAGGTCAAGAGCGCCAGCTCGCTCTGCTGCGTGCCCACCCCGACCTTGCGGGTAAGGCAGCCGTTGCCGGTGAGCTGACAGCCGAGTCAACCGAGGAACAAGCGAGCGCCGGCATCGACCAGTGCACGGCCGAGGAATTCGCGCGCTTCCAAGACTTCAACGACCGCTACAAGCGCCGCTTTGCGATGCCGTTCATCATGGCCGTTCGTGGCGCCAACCGGCACAAAATTCTCGCCGCATTCGAGGCCCGCCTCGACAATCCAAAAACCGTCGAGTTTGCGACGGCGCTGGCCGAGGTGCACAAAATCGCGCGACTCCGGCTGCAGGCGATGGCGGAATAGGCCATGGGTAACCCGATCGATCAGCCGGACATTCCGTTCGCCCACCTCGTCGACCTGGCGCAACCGCGGCTGGGCAGCGACGTGGTGTTTGCGACCGATGAATTTTTCGGTGACAAGTCACGTCTCATCCTGCCGAACGAGCCCGTCTGGATTGACGACAAGTACGACGACAACGGCAAGTGGATGGACGGCTGGGAGAGTCGCCGCCGCCGCGAACCCGGCCACGACTGGTGCGTGCTGCAGCTCGGCATGCCTGGCGTGGTGCGCGGCATCAACATCGACACGCGCCACTTCATCGGCAACTTCCCACCGTTCGCGACCGTGCAAGCCTGCGTCAGCACCGAGCTCATTCCTGGCAACGAGACCGAGTGGGTCGACATCGTGCCGCGGCTCGCGCTCAAGGCCAATCTCCAGCACTTCGTGCCGGTAACTGAAGACACAGAGTTCACGCACGTCAAGCTCAACATCTTCCCCGACGGCGGGGTGGCGCGCCTGCGCGTCTATGGTGTGATCCAGCCCGACTGGTCGACGTTCAGCCGCGATGAGCCTGTCGATGTGCTCGCACTCAAGCATGGCGGCCGCGCGCTGGCCTGCAACGACGAACACTTCGGCACGATGTACAACCTCAACGCGCCCGGTCGCGGCATCAACATGGGCGACGGTTGGGAGACACGGCGCCGGCGCGACGACGGTCACGACTGGGTGGTCCTCGCGCTCGGGCACGCCGCACACGTCGACGAGGTGCTCATCGATACGGCGCACTTCAAGGGCAACTACCCGGACCGCGTGATGCTGCAGGCCGCCGGCCTGCCCGCGGACATGCGGGATGATGAAGCTGTGGCCGCCAGCGGCCAGTGGAACGTGCTGTTGCCCGAGAAAAAACTCGGCCCCGATGCCGAGCACCGGTTCAGAAAGTCCGTCGCCGACATCGGCCCTGTCACGCACATTCGGATGAACATCTACCCCGATGGCGGCGTCAGTCGGCTGCGCATTCTCGGACGGCTCGCGGAGATCCTCGAGTGAGCACGCGGCGCCTGCAACCAGCGCCGCTAACGCGTGAAGCGTTTGCCCCCTTCGGTGACGTTATCGAGCCCGACGAGGCGCGCCACGTTGAAATCAATGACGCGCGCTTTGACCGCTGGGTCAACCTGGCCGAAGTGGACTGCGGCGAGCGTGTCAAGATCGATATGATCCGCTGCGCCAACGCGAGCACGCTGCCGTTCGAGATCACACTGATGGAGCGCCATCCGCACGGCAGCCAGGCGTTTGTGCCATTGACCGGCGAAGCCTTTACTGTGGTCGTGGCGCCATCCGGCGACGCACCTGACCCCGACGCGCTGCGTGCGTTCGCCAGCGACGGCAGCCAGGGCATCAATATGCGGCCCGGCATCTGGCACCTGCCACTCATCGGGTTTCGCGTTGGCCAGGCTTTCCTTGTCATCGATCGGGACGACCCCAATAACTGTGATGAAGTCTCGCTGACTGAACCCGTTATTCTCGAGGCCGCCCCATGACCGCGTTTGCACTGCGTGGCCGTATCGCACACTGCCTGCGCGATCCGGGCCCGGACAACAACCCCGAAGCCGTTGAGGCCTTCGAGGACGGCATTCTGATCATCGAAGACGGTCGCGTCGCGCAACTCGGGCCCGCCGAAGATTTGCTCAAGACCTTGCCCGAGACGTTCCCGGTCACGCACTACGACACGCATCTCATCGTGCCGGGCTTCATTGACTGCCACGTGCATTACCCGCAGGTCGACGTGCTGGCCAGTTACGGCAAACAGCTGCTCGACTGGCTCAATGACTACACCTTCCCGTCCGAAGCCCGCTTCGCCGATCGTGCCGTGGCCGACGAGACGGCGCGGTTCTTCGTCGACGAGCTGCTCGCCAATGGCACCACGACGGCGCTCGTGTTTTGCACGGTGCACGCGCACTCCGTGGACGCCCTGTTCGAGGCCGCCGCGCGCTACAACCTGCGCGTCGGGGCCGGCAAGGTGCTTATGGACCGGCATTGCCCCGAGAACCTCTGCGACACGGCTGAATCGGGCTACCGCGAAAGCCGGGAGCTCATCGAGCGCTGGCACGGCAATGGGCGGGCGCACTACGCGATCACGCCGCGATTCGCACTCACATCCTCCAACGAGCAGCTGCGGCTCGCGGGCGAGCTTGCCACCGAATTTCCCGACACGCTCGTGCACACGCATCTGGCCGAGAACCCCGACGAAATCGCGTGGGTCGGCGAGCTGTTCCCCGAGGCGGATGATTACCTCGACGTGTACAAACGCGCCGGCCTGCTGCGCGAGCGCAGTGTCTTTGCACACTGCCTTCACCTCTCGGACCAAGAATTCACGACCATGGGCCGCGCCGGCGGCGCTGCCGCATTCTGCCCGACGTCGAACCTGTTCCTGGGCAGCGGCCTGTTCGACCTGGCCCGCGCACGGACGCATGGGGTGCGCGTTGGTCTAGGCACTGACATCGGCGGGGGCACGAGCTTCAGTCTGCTGCGCACAGGCGGCGAGGCCTATAAGGTGCTGCAGCTGCAAGGGCAATCGCTGACCGGATTCCGCGCGCTGTACCTGGCCACACTGGGTGGCGCCGAAGCGCTCCACCTCGATGACAAGATCGGTAGTTTTCGCGTGGGCATGGAGGCCGACATCGCCGTCATCAAGATGGGCGGCACGCCGGTCGCGGCACGCCGCCACGCCATTGCGACCTCGATTGAGGAATCGTTATTCGTGTCGCTCATCGTTGACGGCGCGCAGCGTATCCGCGCCACGTACGCCATGGGGCGGGAGGTGATGACGCATGATCCGTAAATACATTTTGGCGCTGACAGTCACCCTGACGGCCTCGCCCACCTGGGCAGCCGACTCACTGCAGCATGCCGGCATCTGGTGCACGGGCAAGGCCGAGGATGGCAGCTGCGTATCCATTTACGAGCTGCTCGACGACAACACCTTCGCCGCTTACAACCTCTACGCAGAGTCGCAGACACGCTATGACGTGTTCGGCCGTTGGGACGAGCGACCGGGCAAGGCCTGCTTCCTGCTCGAGGCGTGGCTGCTGGTCGACCTGGCCGAGGACGTCAGCGTGCAGTCGGGTGACGTCGAAACCAACAACTTCTACTGCAACGACATTGTCGAGGCGAGCGAGGAGAAACTCGTCGTCACGGCACCCGCCGGTGACCAGCTCATCACGGCCACGCGCCTCGACGAGCTGCCGAAGTGGGCACAATGATCGCGGCGGCACCTGAGACTTAGTGAAATAACTCACCGCGCGCCGCGGTCTCCGCCGACACACCACTCATGCCACGACCAGGACCGGGGGGCACTATGGACTGGCTACATCACACGCTCGAAGAGATCGCGCGCTACATTGACCTGATCGGTATTGCGATTGTTCTTTACGGCTTTGTTCGCGCCGCATTCAGTTTTGTCGCGCTCGAGCTCAGCCGGTTCAAACAGGGCTACTCAATGGTGCAGTGCCAGCGCGTACGGCTTGAGCTTGGCACCTACATCCTCATCGCCATCGAGTTCATGATCGCCTCGGACATCATTCACACGGTGATCTCACGCGAACTCATGGATCTCATCTTTGTGTCCGCGCTCGTCGTAATTCGCACGGCCATCAGCTTTTTTCTCGGCCGCGAGCTTGCAGAGCTCAGACACGAGGAAGCCGCTGGCGCGCACTAGGGCTCAGTCCTGCAGAAGCACCTTGCCCGTCGGCAGGGTCATGAGCAGGACAGGCGACAGCACCGACATCGCGAGGCTCACGAGCGCCAGCGGCAAGAGCCCGCCGTCGATCATGGGCGCGGCCACTGCCGTACCCAGCGCCGTTGCCAGCATCACCGCGAGAATGAGCAGCGCCGAGCCGCGCGCGTCGTCGCCGTCGGCGTTGACAATCGCCGCGTAAAACCCCGGCGGCCCGCGCAACCCCAGCCCAAAGTTCATCGGGACAAACAGCGGCACAAGCCAAAGCGGCTCGTTGCCGCCTGAGAGCGCATAGAGGCTGATCGCGCTAATGCCCAGCGTCGACAACACCGACCCGAACAATACGATGCGCTCGCCGCCAAACCGCGACACGAAGTACTCGGCACCGTTGGCCGCGACAACAAAGGTCGAGATGCCGCAGACCTGCATGATGATGAAGTCGGTGAGCGTGCCGCCCATGCTGTTCACGATCACCGCGGGCGCACCGAATACGAATGTCAGCAAGGCGCCCAGCGTCATCGAGTGCGCGCCGACATGTCGGAGGTACGGCAGCTTCACGAGCAGCGCGCCGTAACCGGAACCCTCGCGCTTGGTCTCGACGTGAGGGATGCGATGCCGGATGAGCAACAACCCAACCGCTGCAACGGCCGACAGTGCCGCCAGGACTGTGAAGCTCAGGCGCCAACCGCCAACTTCAAGCAAGGCGACGCCCGCAATGGGCGCCAGCGCCGGGGTGAGTGATTCGATACTGCCCAGTGCACCGATCGCGCGAATGGCGCCGCGCTCATCAAACAGGGCCCGGATGATACCTGGCGCGAACACGGGCGCCGTCGCCGCGAACACGCCCTGCACAAACCGCAGCGCAATGAGCGCGGGCATCGAGGTCGCCTGAGTCGCGAGCAACGACACGCCACCAAAACCGGCGACCCCCAATACGAGCAACCAGCGCTGATCGAAGCGCCCGCCCAACGCCCCGAACAGGAGCAGACCAAGGCCGACACCGGCAACGTAGGTCGCCAGAACATACTGAGACTGCGTGGCGTCACCGCCCAGCGTCTCGGGCAGGCTCGGCACGGCTGGCAGCACGAGATCGGTGCCCGCAAGACCGAGCACGGCGCCCGCAATCACGAGCCCAAGGGTCAGGATGGGCGTGCCGCCCTGGTTTGCGTCTGCCATGCCTCGAACTACAGCTCGGCTTCGATAAAGCTTGCCGTCGCGTCGATGAGCTTCTGCGAGTACAAGTCTTCCTCGGCGAACAAACCGAAGCCATGGTCGGCGTCGTCGATGATCGTGATGCTCACCGTCTCCGCACTCACCGCGGCGCCCAGGGCCGCGTCCGACGTCTCCAGCGGCACGACCGCATCGGCGCTGCCATGCACGAAGTGCAGCGATCCGTCAAAGGCCGCGATGTCATCGAGCGGGCGTGAGGTTTCGAGATCTTCAAACCACGCGGGGCCCAGCTGCTGTTTCTGGCCCCAGAACGTCGTAAACGGTGCAAAGCCGTCGCGCGCGGCCGTGGTTTTCATTTGTGCCCAGCTCTCGGGCCCGCCCACATATTCGACCATCCGCCCGGCGCCGTTCTCGACGGCGGGCGCCCAGAACACCATCGTGTCGATACCGCCCGCTTCGCGCGAATACAGCGCCGCAAGGCGACCGCCCATGCTGAACCCGACAAGCCCGACGCGTGCCGGGTTTACACCGATGTTGTCTGTCGCCCAGTCGCGTGCCGTCTGGATGTCCTGGAGCATCGTGCCGAGGCTGTTGTTGTAGAACGGCTCCGAGCTGTCGCCGCAGCCCGGGAAGTCCGTGCGGATGCTCGCGTAGCCTGCGTCCGCGAGTTGGTCGGCCAGCCGCGTGAACCCGCCCGCCTCATGGCGCGTCCCGCCGTGACCATGAATGAGAATGACGAGCGGCAGGGCCTGACCCAGCCGACGCTCTGGCAGGACGACCGTGGCCGGCACGTTGACACCGCGAGAACGCAGCGTGATGTCCGTTGTCTCTTGCTGCAGTGGGACGGGGGAGACACAGGCTGTCAGCGTGGCAGCAACAACCACGGTCATTGCGAGCCCGCGCAGCGGGCGTGGCAATCTCCCACCGCGGCGACAGCGTCCGGAGATCGCCGCGCGGCTTGCGGCCGCTCGCGATGACGGTGGGGGCGTAATCACCGCCGCTTCCGAACGCTGATGCGCCAATCTGGGCCGTAGCCGATACCGTTCGCTTCAGCAAAGTTGCCCTGGTTGATGGCAATACTCAGCAGGCCCGACGAGTTGATAAAGAGCAAGTTCTCACCGACGGCCACGGCACCAAACGACCTGGCGTAGGGCATCGCGCCTTCCCAGACGATGCGCTCGCCGTTGGTGATGGCGATCTCGTAGATGTCGCCAAACACTGGCTTGTCACGTTCAAACAGCGCTCGGTCAATGTTGAAGTAGATGTTACCGAGGCGATCAACACCACCGGCCACCTGGCCCTTAAACGCGCGCTCCTCATAAGTGCCGGCGATGATTTTGAGTCGGATCACTTCGGGCTCGAGTAGCGGGCCCACCTGCTCGAAGCTGATGACGCCGGCCGCCAGTCGCGCGCCGGTGTAGCTGTACACGTCACGACCATGGAACGTGTGTGCCCACTCGGTGTTGGGGCGGCGGTTCACGGTTTCATCAATTTCTCGAACCGCGGAAATGCCGTAGGCGTCAGCCACACCCGACAAGGTGCCGTTGTCAGGGCTCACGAAATAGAGCCCGTTCTCGGTCTCGAGCACCACCGATTTACGCGCGGTGCCGACACCAGGGTCAACGACTGAGACAAACACGGTGCCCGCAGGCCAGGTCTGCGCGTTGTAGGCCAGCGTCTCACTGGCTGCGCGGATGTCGTAAAGCGGGATCAGCGGCCGCACGTTGAACACCTCAAGCTTCTTGCTCACGCTCTTGGCGACGCCCGCCATAACCATGCCCTCGAAGTCGGCCTGGATGATGAGCGTATTGTGCTCAGGCTTCTCGTGGTGTCCGGCCGTGGCGTTGGCGGCGAGAACAGTGGCGGCAATAGTGGCGATGATTCGGATGTGGCGCATGGTGGATCCCGGGTCGTCGGCGTGGACTTGGGAGATTGCCGCGTCGCTACGCTCCTCGCAATGACGGTGTACTGTCGCCACGTCCCCGCGACGGGCATGCCGTCATGGCGAGCCCGCGAAGCGGGCGCGGCAACCTCGGAACGCTACCCGGCGCTCAATCGAAGCGCCGCCGCCCCGTGCTCATGCCGGAGCGCCTCAAGATCGAGCCCCGGGATGGCGCCGTCACGCACGCGCCATTCGCCCGCGATCATGAGGTGCTGCACGCGGTGTGCGCCACACAGCACGAGTGCCGCGACCGGATCGCCGGCACCTGAGAAACGCAGTTCATCGAGTGCGTACAACCCGAAGTCTGCCGCCTGACGCGGCGCCAGCGTGCCGAGCTCATCACGCCCGAACAGGCGCGCACCGCCCACGGTGCCCCAACGCAACGCATCATCGTGCGTGACCTGCGCGCTGCCATCGCGAAGGCGCTGCAGCAAAAACGCCTGACGCACCTCACCGAACAGGTTGGAGCTGTCGTTAGACGCCGAGCCATCAACACCCAGACCCACGGGGCAGCCGGCAGCCTCGAGATCGCGCACGCGACAGGTCCCAGAAGCCAGAACCATGTTGCTGCTCGGGCAGTGCGAAATGCCGACGCCGGCGGCACCCAGTCGCGCGACTTCGGCGTCCTCGAAGTGAATACCGTGGGCCAGCCAGACGTCGTCGGCGAGCCAGCCCAGGTCCTCGAGATAGTCGAGCGGTCGCTTGCCCACGAACGACTGGCAGAAGTCATTTTCGTCCTGCGTCTCGGCCAGGTGGGTGTGCAACCGCACGTTGTGCTGCCGCGCCAATGCAGCACTGTCGCGCATGAGTTCGTCGGTGACCGAGAACGGCGAGCACGGCGCCAGCGCGATCTGCACCATCGCGCCCGATTCGGCTTCGTGGTAGCGAGAGATAAGCCGCTCGCTCTCGGCCAGGATGTGTTCGGGTGACTGCACCACGCTATCCGGCGGCAGGCCACCCGCGCTCTCGCCGAGGCTCATTGACCCGCGCGTGAGCACCACACGCGCGCCGAGCTCTCGTGCGACACCGGCCTGGATGTCGATGGCGTCGTCAATGGCGTCGGTGAACAGATAGTGGTGGTCACTGGCCAGCGTGCAGCCCGACAGCAAGAGCTCAGCGAGCGCCAGGCGCGTCGAGAGCTCGACGGCGCGCGAGTCGAGCCCGGCCCAGACGGGGTACAGCGCCTGCAGCCACGGAAACAGCTCTTTGTTCAGCGCCGCGGGAAAGGCCCGCGTCAGCGTCTGGTAGAAATGGTGGTGGCAGTTGACGAGCCCGGGAATCAGTACGCAGTCACTGGCATCGAAGACCTGGTCGCAGGCGGCCGCAGGTTCGGCGCCGGTGGACAGGCACTCGACGATGTCCGTGCCCTCAACCACGAGGCCGCCCGAAGCGTCGACGTCACAGCCCGTCCAGGCCGCGAGCGGGTTACGAATCCAGGTGCGCACGTCGCGTGCTCCGTTCGTCAGGCTGCGCGCGCCGACTCCACGTAGGCATCGAGCGCCTCGATGTAAGCCTGCTTGCGCGCGTCATCGAGCCAGCTCACCGTGAACGCATTGCGTGAGAGCTGCACGAGCTCGTCGTCTGTCAGGCCCCCTTGCTCCGACAACGCCTTGAAATTGTCGGTCATGTAAGCGCGGAAATACGCCGGGTCATCGGAATTGACGGTCGCGCGCATACCCTTCTGCAGCATCGTCCGAATCTCATCGGCCGTCAGCGAATTGGCGCAAAACGTGTTGGAGACCGGGCACACCGTCAGACCCAGACCGCGGCGCACGATCTCGTCGCAAAGCGCGTCGTCCTCGAGCGAGTTCACACCGTGATCGATGCGGTCGACCTCGATCCTGGTCACCACATCGCGGATGTTCGAGACGCTGTTCTCCTGGTCGACGTCGCAGTGCATCGTGAGCTTGAGCCCCCAGTCTCGCGCCTTCGCGAAGACCTCGGCAAACTTGAGCGGCGGGTTGTCCTTTTCATCGGAATCGAGGCCGACGCCGATGATCTTGTCGAGATGCGGCTTCGCCATTTCCAGGTGCTCCATGGCCGACTCGGCGCTCATGTCACGCAGGAAGCACATGATCAGGTTCGACTCGACGCCGAGATTTTTGGCAGCGTCCTTTTGTGCGCGCACGATGCCGTCGATGATGGTCTCGAATGCGACGCCGCGCGTCGTGTGGCCTTGCGGGTCGAAGAAGGGCTCGACGTAACGCACGTTGTCAGCCGCCGCGCGCTCGAAATAGCGATAGGTCAGGTCGTAGAAGTCCTGCTCGGTTTGCAACACGTTCATGCCGGCGTAGTAGATCGCGAGGAATGACGGCAGATCGTTGAAGTCGTAGGCGTCGATGACGGCCTGCGGCGAGTCGTACTCGAGCTCAATACCGTTTTTCTGCGCCAGCTCGAAAATGTGCTCGGGCTCGAGCGTGCCTTCGAGATGCACGTGCAGCTCGCACTTGGGCATGTTTTCGATGAACTCAGACATGGCGGGACTCCGGTTGGCTGGCAGTGGTGTGATGCTATGTCGTGGCGTGCGTCGGCGGCAACCGCGAGCTCCGGCACCGTGACGGTCATTGCGAGCCCACGAAGTGGGCGCGGCAACCTCCCAACGCCGCGTCAGCGTCGGGAGATCGCCACGCGGCCCGCGGCCGCTCGCGATGACGGGTGGTGGCTCCGCGGGCTCGCAATGACGGTGAGAGGCCGCAGGCTCGCAATGACGCGGGAAAGCTGCTTATAGTCCGGCCATGCGCGCCATCACTGATTCACTCGCCGTTGGCATCGACGACAAGCCCGCGGCTCCGCTGGCCGCGTTTGTCGGCCTGCAGCACCTGCTGGCCGTGTTTGGCGGCATCGTCACCGCGCCGCTGCTGATCGCACTCGGCATGGGCCTGGGGGCCGCCGATACGGCCTACCTCATCAGCAGCGCGTTGCTCGTGTCGGGCCTGGCCACGGCGGTGCAAATCGCGCGTATCGGGCCGGTGGGCTCGGGCTTGCTTAGCATCCAGGGCACGAGCTTTACTTTCGTCGGACCGCTTGTCTATCTCTACCAATCCCGCGCGGGCGAGCTGGAAAGCGGTGCCATCCTCGGCGCACTGTTTGCGGCCTGCGCGCTCTGCAGTGTGGTCATCATGGCACTGTCGCGATTCGTCGAGCGCCTGCGCTACTTCGTCACGAGCCGCGTCGCGGCGGCAACCATCGTGCTGCTGGGCATCACGCTCGTCCAGGCGACGCTCGGCAATATCGAGCGCGAGTACACGGCCGCGGGCGCTGAGGGCTGGCGTGTACTGGTCATGGCGGGAACCGTTTTCGCGGCCATTGCGCTGGCCGTGTGGCGCGGCGGCCCCATGCTGCGGCTGTCCAGCATCCTGCTCGGGCTCATCGTCGGCTTCTTCGTTGCCGGCGCACTGGGCTGGCCCATCGTGATCGAACGCGGCGACGCACCGGTGCTGTTCCTGCCCGAGTTTGGCCGCTACCCCTGGTCGCTCGATCTCACCTTTGTGCTCGTGCTGCTGCCCATTTTCCTGATCTCGGCGACGGAGTCCGTCGGCGACCTCACGGCCACAGCCAGCCTTTCGAAGCTGTCGATCACCGACCGGGCCTTCTGGCAGCGCTTGCGCGGCGGTTTGTTCGCCGACGCCATCAACTCCTTCCTGGCAGCGCTCGTCTCGACGTTCCCCAACACCACCTTCAGCCAGAACAATGGTGTCATCCGGCTCACGGGCGTGTGTTCACGCCGCGTGGGTCTTTGGGCGGCCGCGTTCCTCGTGCTGCTCGGGCTCATCCCCGCGGTTGCCGTGGTACTCAACGCGCTGCCGGGCGCCGTGGTGTCGGGCGCGACGCTACTCATGTTCTTCATGGTGGCCGTGTCCGGGTTTCATATCGCCCGCGGCGACGCGGACTTGAAGCGCAGCCGCCTCGTCGTCGTCACAGCCATTGTCAGCGGACTGGTGCTGGGTGTCATTGGGCCGAAAATGACAGCATTGCCCGATGCGCTGCGCATGCTGGTCTCGTTCCCCGTATCGAGCGGTGCGTTTATCGCCATGGGGTTGGAAGTCTTGTTACCGCGAAAGTAGCGGCGTCATCGCGAGGTGCGAAGCGCCGTCAACCCCGTCATCGCGAGGCGCGCAGCGCCGAGACACCCGTCATCGCGAGGCGCGAAGCGCCGTGGCGATCTCTCTCAGGTTGTCGCACAGTTGAACAGCACGATATCGTCGCGAGGTTGCCACGCGGCCTGCGGTCGCTCGCAATGACCGTCATGTGTTTTTGGAGCAGCCGATGCGTTTAGGGGTGGTTCTTTTTGCGGCAGCGCTAACATCCGCAGACGTTGGCGCCGCCGACTGGTTCGAGGCACTCAAGGACTCGGGCGACGACAAAGCGCTGTACCGCGTGTTGCACGCCATGCCCAAGGGCGGCGACCTGCACAACCACAACACGGGCTCGATCTTCGTCGAGGACCTCTACGAGATTGCGGTCGCGCAAGAGGCCAACGGCTACACCTACTACACGAAGACGCGCATCGATAATTGCCGCAGCTTCGAGACGGTCACCGATACCTACTTGCTGATGTTCCGCAACATCAGCCACATCGAGTATGCGGCACTGCCCGAGTGCGAACAGGGCGAACACAAACGGCTCGACGCGCTAAATGCGACTGAGAAATCCGCCTGGATGAACAGTGTGCGGCTCGACAAACCTTCCGAAGGTCGCGACGAATTCTTCAGCAAACACTGGCAGCGGCTGAACGCGCTAATGGCCAACCCGCACCTCCACGCCGAGGCGCTCTATCGGAACCTCAAGACCCTTGCTGACGAGGGCGCACGCTACCTGGAGGTCATGGTGGCCGTAAACGGCGTCGTTACGCCCGACGGCGCGCTGCTCTCGCGTGACGAGATGATTGAGATCTACAGACAGCGCCTGGCCGAGGACGACGTACGGGCAACGGGCATGACCGTGCGTCTGCAGCTCAGTCTGCTGCGATTCCTGCCAACCGCTGAGCGCAGTTTGCGCGATTTGTACGCGACGGCGCGCGCCAACCCCGACATGATTGCCGCGATCAATATGGTCGGTCGGGAGGATAACGACAAGGGCCACCCACGCCGATTTCTCGAGACCTTGCGAGCACTTCGACGCGACTACGATGTGCCACTCGCCATTCACGGCGGCGAGGTCGATGAGCCCAACGACCATGTCCGCGACACGCTGCTGCTGGGCGCCGAACGCATCGGTCACGGGCTTAATCTGATCACCGATGACGATCTGATGCTCGATATGAGGTACGGGCCCTATCTCGTTGAAATTAATTTGATCAGCAACCTGCTGCTTGAGTACGTTGTGGATTTTTCGCAACACCCGTTTCCCGAGTACCTGCGCATTGGAATTCCCGTCGCCTTGTCTACGGATGACCGCGGCATGTGGGACTCAACGCTTACCGACGAGTTCTACGTCGCCGTACGAGAGTTCGACCTAACCTGGGACGAGGTCGTGACGCTGGGTCGAAATTCGCTGGCCCATGCGTTGGCCGAGCCCGATGTGAAGCAAGGGCTGCTCGACGACTTTGAGCGTGAAATCCAGCGTTTTGAGCGCGACCTCGAACGGCGCGGACTTGCAAAGGTGCCGCCCATGCCGGAGACTCGGCTCTTCATTTGTGCCCGCTACAAGATCTGCGACTAAGCGTTGGCGCAAGCCTGGGGGGTAATCAGGTTTGCACAAACAGCAGTTGATCCGGCTCGCGTCCCTCGCGGCCTATCTTTTGCCTATTGCGCATGACACATGGCGGTAGCCCGGTTCGGTGTTACCTTTTAACAACAGGTCCGGAGACCGGGTTTCCTGCCGCACAAACTAACGATCCAAAACCATTTTCCGATGTGAAAGAGCGTCGTTTCGCCGCGACGCGTGAGATGTGTGCCTTTGAGGAGGGTGAGCTCAATGAAACGTAATCAGGCCTTGTATACGGCCGTAGCAACGGCACTGGCCACCGGCGTAGCCGGCCCAGCAGTAGCCCAGGAAGACGAGGAAGTGCTGGACGAAATCGTCGTCGAGGGCTCGCTGAATACACTCCCAACGCAGGACGTCGGCAGTGTCTTTGGGTTCGACAAAACCCTGCTCGAGACACCGCGCTCCGCGTCCACGGTCAGTTCGGAGCAAATCGCACGATTCGACATCCGCGATATCGACGAACTGGTCGCACTCGCACCGGGCACATTCACCCAGTCGTTCTTCGGAGTTGCCGGCGCGCTTGACGTCCGCGGCACGCCGGGCGAAACCTACTTCCGTGGCATTCGTCGGCTCGACAACCCGGGCAACTACCCGACACCGATCGGCGCGTCTGACCGGGTCGACATCGTACGCGGCCCGGCATCACCGATTTACGGTCCCGCAAAGATCGGCGGCTACCTGAACTTCGTGCCGAAGTCTGCGCGTGCCGAAGGCGGCCAGTACCTCGAGGAAATCGAAGGATCCGTTTCCTACACCACCGGCACCTGGGACAAGAATATTGTCACCGCTGAAGTCGGCGGACCCGGCGAGCTCGCCGGGCGTGAGTTTGGCTATTACTTGTACTCGGAAATCGAGGACTCTGGCAGCTACTACGACAACACCTCTACGGACCAGACGCTGCTGCAGGCGGCGTTTGACCACGACGTCAACGACAAGCTGCACATCCAGTTTGGCGGCATGTACCACCGGTTCGAAGGCAATCAGGTTGCGGGCTGGAACCGACTGACTCAGGATCTCATCGACAACGGCACCTACATCACGGGTCTGGCGCAGCCGCTCGACAGTGATGGCGATGGGCTCATCACCCACCAGGACTACTTCGCCACCGCCGACTTTGACGGTACGGATGGCGACGGCCTGTTTGGGGTCAATGTATTCGTGTTCCGACCGGATCAAGTGACTGTCGCCGATCTCGACAGCCTCATGGCGCTCGAAAACCCCGGGGTCGGCCGTCTCGACGGCAACCAGGTGCTTGTTGCTGAAGACGACACGCTTGAGAACACGGTCTACACGTTCTACTTCGACGCGATTTACCAAGCCGACAACGGCTGGGAGATCAAGAACCAGCTGTTCTACGAGAGCTACGAGAACCTCAACGAAAACGCCTACGGGTTCTCGCAGTTCCATGACACCTGGGTCGTAGAAGAGAAGCTCGTTTTTTCGAATACGTTCGTCAGCGGCGGTTGGAGCACATCGTTGCAATTGTCGCCATCGTACCGCTTCACAGACTTCGCTCACGCCGACGACTACACAAACGAGTATTTCGACCGGCGTGATCTGACTGGGCCGTCTACCGCCCGCGACGCGCGTCGATTGTCGACTCGGATCGATGACGACTACACCGAGTTCTACATTGGTGACTACTCCAACTGGGGGCTTGCGGCCTTGGCCGACATCACCCACGAGAGTGGCTTCAGCGCCACCCTCGGTGTTCGCTATGACGATATTGATATCGAGAGCCGGATTCCGATTGACCAGGTTCTGCTGTCAAACTTCACGTCAGAATTCGTCGTTCTGTCCGATGACGGCCAGTTCATTCTGAATAACTTTGGCCTTGATACGGCCAACCCTTCTCTCGACGACATTACCGCACCCGTGAACGCTTCGAATTCGTTCGACGGCACGTCCTGGACAGCCAGTGTGTCTTGGAACTTCAACGGCGGCATCATCCCCTACATCACAGCCTCTGAGCAGTCCACGCTGATCGCAGGTCAGGGTGCAGAGGTTTCGGCTGGGAACGTGTTCAGCGGCGGAGCGTTCGACCAATCCGAGCTGCTCGAGTACGGCATTAAAGGCAGCTTCCTCGACGACCAACTGTATATCGCACTGTCGGTCTACGAGCAGGAGCGCGTGGACTTCAACGCACAGGCCATTGTCACCAACTCGACCGACCGCACCGAAGGCATCGAACTTGAAGCGCGCTGGGTCGTCAATGACAACCTGATCCTGACGGCGGGATACTCGCGCATCGAAGTAGTGAACCTCAACACGCTCGAGAATGGTGGCCGCTTCAGCTTCTACGGTGCAGGCGACCTGCCGCAGATCGATCCGACGCTGATCTACGGCGGTGTCGTTATCGGCAACCCGCCCGCAAACAGCGAAGACGACGCGCGCAAGGCAGGCGTACCCGAGAACATCTTCTCGTTCACGGGCACCTACCTGTTCGACAACGGCTTCTCAGTCAACGCGAGCATCATCGACGTGGAAGAGGTGTTCTCCGGATTCTCGCAAGCGGTTGAACTGCCAGCGTACACACTCGTGAATGCCGGCGTCCGATACGAAGGTGAGCAGTGGGCGATCAGCGTCACTGGCAAGAACCTCACAGACGAGCGTTACTTCCGAGCCAACTTCCCGAACCTATTTGGCAGCCAAATCGTGCTGCCGGAGCTGCCGCGTCACTACCAGGCATCGCTGTCGTTCCGCTTCTGAGCGGCGTCAGCCTCGCCTCGAAGGCCCGGGCGGAAGCATCCGCCCGGGCCTTTTTTTGGCTTGAAACCAGGAAGAAAACGGCCATTCTCGTCGTACTGACGGTATTTCACCTGGCACTCTCGGGCTGCGCGGCGACGTCGGGCTCAAAATCGGTCGCACCCAAAATCGTCATCGTCACGATGTTCGAGCGTGGCGCCGACCGCGATGACGCACCCGGCGAATTTCAGCTTTGGAACGAGCGCCGCAATCTCGATGCCGTGGTCTACCCCGCTGTCGCGCACCACGACCTGCACTACAACCCGGACTCGGGCCTGCTGGGTGTGGTCACGGGCATCGGCACGGCGCGCGCCGCGGCCTCCATCATGGCGCTGGGTATGGATCCGCGCTTTGATGTCTCCGAAAGCTACTGGCTGATCGTCGGCATCGCGGGATTCGATCCCGAGGACGCCTCAATCGGGTCCGCCGCGTGGGCCGAATGGCTCGTGGACGGCGACATCTCTCACGAAATTGATGCGCGTGAGAAACCCGACGACTGGGAGTGGGGTTACATCGCGCGCTACATCAAAACGCCGTTTGAGACGCCGCGGCGCGATCCGCGCGGCGAGCTTTACCAGCTCAATCCCACCTTCGTGGACTGGGCGTTCGAGCTGACCAAAGACACACCACTGCCTGACAACGACGAGCTCGCACAAACGCGGGCCCGCTACAGCGAACACCCCAACGCACAGCGCCCGCCCTTCGTGCTGCGCGGCGACCACCTGGCTGCCTCCACGTTTTGGCACGGAGAGATCCTGAATGGCTGGGCCAACGCCTGGGTCGACTGGTGGACGGAGAGCAAGGGTGAGTTCGTGTCCTCGGCTATGGAAGAGACGGGCACGATGCAGTCCATCACCTGGCTCGCGCAGACGGGGCGTGCCGACCCCAGGCGCGTGCTGTCGTTGCGCACGGCCAGCAACTACGTGATGCCGCCGCCGGGTGTGACGGCCGCCGACAACCTGCTGGCCGAAAACGAAGGCTACAGCGGGCTCGAGATTGCTCTGGAGTCGGCCTATCGGGTCGGGTCTGTGGTCATCGATACGCTGCTGGCCGACTGGCCGCGCTACCGCGAGTGCGTCCCGGGCGACTCCTGCGACAACTAGAACGGTTGGGCAAGCCAGACCATTTTCGGTGCCTGAAGACCCCGCTTCGTCACAGCATAGACGGTGTCCCCCAACTGCGTGACATGCTGCAGTGCAACAAAGTCGTTAATCTTTCCCTCAACGACCGTTTGGCGGCCTGTTTTCGGCTGCGCGACGGCAACAATCGGGGACAACACGATGCAATCCACCGCATACCTCCTGGTCGGCGCGTTCGTCGCGCCCGTGCTTCTTACGGGCGCGAAGTGCGCGGTGTGCCGCTACCGCAATTGGCTGACGCGCCGCGACGCCCTGATAAGCGTCGGATTGGTCGCTTCGGGCGTCGGCCACGATCTAAACAATGTGCTGACGTGTATCAGTGGGCACGCCGAGCTGCTGGAGGCCGGCGCCGCAGATGCGTCACCGCAAAAAACCGCGCAACAGATTCGCGAGCTGTCGCAATGCGCAACCCGAATCAACCAGCAGATGACCGGCCTAGTCAGCGGACACCGTCAAATAGAGCCCTGCAACGATGTCATGGCACAGTTGCTCGAGTCCGGGCAAATGCTGCGAACGACACTGGGTGAGCAGCTCGCGATTTCATTGGACTTGCCGGCAGACCGGGTCGACGTCACTTTGTCGCGCTCCCAGATCGACCAGATTTTGCTCAACCTTGTTTTCAATGCGCGAGACGCAGGCGCCAAGCATGTGGTGATCTCGGCACAGCTCGAAGCCGCGCGCCAAAGAACGGGTCGTCGTCCCGGGCCTAACCTACTACTCCTGCAAGTGAGTGATGACGGGACGGGCATGACCTGGGCCACCCGGATGTTGGCGACACAGGCCTTTTTCACACGCGGCAAGTCCAGCGGAACGGGCCTAGGACTCGCGACCGTAAAACGGATTGCCGGCCGAACCGGCGGCAGTTTGTCGCTGCAGAGCATGCGGGGTCACGGCACGTCCGTCACCGTAACGCTACCGTGTTACCGGCCGACCATTGACAATATCAGACGGCTGCAGCCTAGATCAGCCCCAACGAGAGGGCCCTCAGGGTCGCCGTCACCCGGTCCGCAACGCCTAGCTTGTTGAACACCCGTCGGACGTGGGTGTCGACCGTGTGGCGGGATACTCCGAGAATCTCGGCGATGACGGCATTACTCTTTCCGCGAGCGGCCCATTTCATAACCTCGCACTCCCGGGGTGAAAGGTGGCAGGCGCTCGCCGGATGTGCCACGAGCAGATCGCAGTACGCGAGGTGGCCGATTTGGGCGGCCCATCGGAGCAACGCCACCTCTGTCGGGTCAATGTCGAGAGTCGGCGCACCAAACCCGTAGCCCGCGTAGCCGTTGCGCCCATGCGGGCCGAAGACGGGTATCGCCAGACCATCCCCCAGTCCTGCCGCATCGAGCAGGTCGAGATAGCGACAGTTGTCCTCGGTCAGGTCTGGAAAGCCTCGTGCTTCTGACCACTTGAACGGCAGCGCAGAGTTAGCCGCGTGCTGAGGAATCGGGTCGATGTCGTAAAGACCCTCGTCAACGTATCGCTGTACCCAGGCATCGGGGAACCCGTGCGCCATGACGGCAATGTGTGGGTCGTAGTCCTCGGCACCGAGTGGCGGCAAATGGTGATAGCTCATCATGCGCACACCGACGCCACTCAGGAAATCGATATAGATCTGGCGAAGCGTCGAAAACTGATCGACATGCTGCAACCGAGTGACGAGTTCGGTGACGGATGCAGGCCGAATAATTGTTTGGCTCGTTTCAGACATAGCGCGTTCCTCTCGAAACACACGCAGCCTTAGCTTAGCCCAAGCCCTCGCTAGCGGTCACACTAGAGCTCCCCGGCCCTATAGGAAGACATACTTGGCGCCAAAAATCGCCGCAATGACGTAGACCGCCGCCGGGCACTGCGCGGGACGCCCCGAGGCGACCTTGATGATGGCGTAGCTCAGGAAGCCCAGCCCGATGCCGTCAGCGATCGAAAACGTGAGCGGCATAGCGACGGCCGCCAGCACGGCCGGTGCGCTCTCTGTGATGTCACCCCAGTCGAGGTCGGCGAGGCTGCGCGCCATGAGGCAAGCAACAAACAACAGCGCGGAAGCCGTGGCATAGGCCGGCACGCTGGCCGCGAGCGGCGCAAGAAAGACGCAGGCCAGGAACAGCAGGCCGACGGTCACAGCCGTAAGGCCCGTGCGCCCGCCGGCTTCAACACCCGCGGCACTTTCGATGAAACTCGTCGTTGAGGAGGTCCCCGCAAGCGCGCCCACGACGGTGGCGCCCGAATCCGCAAACAACGCGCGACGCAGCCGGGGCAGCTTGCCCTCCGCGTCGAGCAAATTGGCGCGCGTGGCAACGCCGACAAGCGTGCCCGCGGTATCGAAGACATCAACGATCAGGAACGAGAGAATGACCGTGGCCATCGACAGCGTCATGGCGCCCGCGATGTCGAGTTGGCCCAGCACCGGAAGCCACGCCGGCGGCGCCGAGAACACGCCGCGGAATTCGACCTCGCCCGTGATCCAGCCCACAGCGGCTGCGACGAGAATGCCGATGACGACGGCGCCACGAATACCACGCGCTGTGAGCGCGACGATGAGGCCGAAGCCCGCGAGCATCATCAGCGGCTCGAACTGCGTGAGCGCACCCAGCGCGGTGAGTGTGGCCGCATCATCGACAACCACGCCGGCGTTCTTGAGCGCGATGTAGCCCAGAAATAAACCGATGCCGGCGGCGATGCCGAGTTTGAGATTGCGTGGGATCGAATTCACCAGCCACTCGCGAAACGGCACGATGCTCAGGAAGACGAAGAACACGCCTGAAATGAACACCGCGCCCAGCGCGGTTTGCCAGGAATGACCGCCCACGATGACGACCGAGAAGGTGAAGAACGCGTTCTGACCCATGCCGGGTGCGAGCGCGATCGGGTAGTTGGCGAGCACGCCCATGGCGATAGAACCGACAGCCGCCGCAACACAGGTCGCGACAAACACAGCCCCGAAGTCCATGCCCGTCTCGGACAGGATCGACGGGTTGACGATCGTGATATAGGCCATGGCCAGGAAGGTCGTGAGCCCGGCTGTGAGCTCGGTGCCAATCTTCGTGTCGTGCGCGCTGAGATCAAACCAGCGCGCCAGTGCAGCACGCATCAGTCGCCGGCCTCTTCAGCCACGCCAGGTAATGTATCGCGGTAGGTGTCCCAATCTGCGACGAGCGCCTGAACAACGGCGTTGCCGACGAGGAATGCGGCCTCAATGGCGGGCAATCCGTCATCGGGGTACGGCGCGGTATTGCTCCAGACAGCCGTCTTGCCTTCGGGTGGCATCGTGAAGTTGCTGGCGGTACGAAGCACGAGCACACGGTCTGCGTCGACCTTGCCCGCCCGGTCGAGCCGGTGCAGCGCGGTCAGCGTCCCGCTGTCCTCCATGTTAGAGGTCATGAAATTGGCATCGGCGCCCGCGTAGAGGCGCACCCAGTCGTTGGCCCAACCGTTGAGCAACGCGCCGTGCCAGTAGGTGCTAGCCGATAGCGTGTCACCAATGGTGACGAACGGCGGGCGTTGTGCGTTGGGGTAGCCTGCGTAGAGTTTGCGAAACTCCGAAATGCCCGGCGCATCGGCCAGCGGCACGTCCTTGCTCACGCTGTAGGCCCACTCAACGAGCCCCGGGTTGAGCGTGAACTTGATCGTGTCGAGCGACCAGGTGCCCGAAAGATCGACGGGATCCTGCGTCGGTTCCTTGGCACCCAGCGGGATCATGCCATAGGGCCACTCGCTTGGAATCTCACGGCCGTCGATCTCGTAGAGCAGGTCGCCATCAATGATATGGCGCGCCCAGGCTGCTGAGCCCAACGACAAATCCACGGGATCGCCACCCGCGATGCCGGCGATGACCCAGTAGGCATTTGAAAGGTCGAAGCGTGTGTCCGTGCCCAAAGCCATGATCGAGGCCGTGGCATTCGGAATGCCACCGCCCGTGAGCAGCGCCAGCACGCCATCGTCGTTGCCGTGCAGCGGGACTTCGCCCATGGCAAACGGATACACAGTGTCGAGCGACAGGCGTTCGAGCCAGAGCTGCAGTTCACCTGGCGAGTCGCCCTTGATCTCGCCGCGCTCGAACATGGCGACCACCACGACCTTGACCAGAATGGGTTCGGCCGTCTCGGAGTCCGGTTGCGCACGGCAGGCCGCCAACAACAGCACAACCAAAAGAAGGCATGAACGATAGATCATTGTGGGACACCCTGAGTCTTCGGCATCGCGGCCGCTTGCACCGATGGTGCGGTCCTCCGAGGGCTGTTGCAACCAGAGCCACGCTTTGTACCCGCGCACAAAAAAGGCCGGCGCTGGGCCGGCCTCTCTGCCCGACGATGATCGGGCGTAGCGGCGAACCACCGGCTCAGCGGCGGCGCGCACCAGCAAGCAACAGCAATGCGCTGAAAAGCAGCAGCGGGGCTGCCGGTGCCGGCACCTCTGTCGCCGTCTCGTTCTTAGTGTCGTACCACACCGTAGTGTTGGAGCTGAACTGCGCCAGCGATCCGTCGGGGTTGATCGCTGTCGTGACATTGAACGATGGGTGGAACCAGATGCCGATCAACGTATCGAACATGACGCCTTCGGAGAGCGCGTCATTGATCGCGGCCACATTGATGCTCAGCGTGGCAAGCGTCCCCACCGTCGTGTAGGCGCCCTGGAAGTAGCCAAGGAAGTCCGTAGTCAGGTAGCTCTTGTTGTTGTTGAGGCCGTTGTAGGCGTAAGCCCAGACTTCTTCAGTCAAGGCATCGAAGTAAAGGATGGCGAGTTGATCGTCAGCCGCCTTCGGATTCGGTCCATCACTCAAGACGAGCCAACCGCCGTCGGCAGCCGTCGTGTCGTAGTCGACCGCCCAGACGAAGTCTTCGGACACCGTGTCGTAGCTGCCGTAGATGCTGTTGAAACCGTACGCGCCACCCTGGCCGCCGAACGTGCCGCCGTCGTTTCGGTACTCGAACAGAGATGCGCTGACGTTGGCTGAGGCCAGCCCGATCGTCAGTGCCGCCATGGCGCAGAGGGATTTGCGAAACGTCATCATTGGATGGTCCTAGGTCACAAGCTGATATACACAGTGCCTATGCAACTCGCGCGCCAGCATCACTTTTTCCTTTCGTTTCCGATACTTGATGAAAAAAAATGTTATGGAAAACCGCTCAAATACGCGGAATGTAAAGCGAGCCGACGTCACAAGCGCAAAAAAAACCCCGGCCGAAGCCGGGGAAGGAGAGCGTACCGGGAGCGATCAGGAGATAACGACCGGTACGTCAAGGGGGGATCGGTTGGCGGGGGACTTAGTCGTCGGCGTCCTCGCGCTCGACTTCCTGCGTGCGGGTCACTTCGGTGCCGTCGGCCCGCGTGCGCGTTGCGCTGCGGGTCGCGCCCGTCTCCGTACGCCGCGCCGTCACGTCGACCGACTGCTCGCGTCCGTCGGGGGCAGTGCGGCTGCTGTTTCGCGTGTACGTCTGGCTTTCGGGGTCCCACTGCGCGTTGTCATTGCGCGTCCACTCGCCGCCGTTCGGGCCCGTGGTGACGCGGTCGCGCGTTACGCCAGATTCAGGGTCGTAGCTCACGTCTGTGTTGCGGTTGGCTGTGCGGCCTTCGGGGCCCGTGACGGTGGTGTCGCGGTTGTAGCCGTTCTCGGTGCGAGACAGCGTGGAGTCGGAGGTCGCGGAGCGGCCGTTTGGACCCGTGGCGCGGCGCTCGGTGCGTACGGTCTGGTTGTCGCGGTCAACCGTGCGGCGTGCCTCACGGGTCGCCGTGTTGCCGTTCCGGCCCGTGCGCGTCGTGCGGCGTTCGGCCGTGTTGCCGCTTCGCTTGCGCGTCGTCTTGCGACTCGGCTCACCTGCGGATGCGTAGACTTCGAAGCTCGGAATAGAAGCCGCCCGCGTGTTGGGTGCGGCTGCGGCACAGATCAGAATCAAGGCGCCTGTGGCGGCCAAAAAGAACCTGGACTTGTTCATGGTGTTACTCCCTGTCAGTCGTTGCGTCATTCCGTGGCGCAATGGCGCCGGTTACCTGGAATAACGCGCGCCAACCG
The DNA here is from genome assembly GCA_039814545.1 of Pseudomonadota bacterium. Taxonomy (GTDB): domain Bacteria; phylum Pseudomonadota; class Gammaproteobacteria; order Steroidobacterales; family Woeseiaceae; genus CALBPI01. The sequence goes on along the minus strand of JBCCBB010000007.1, from coordinate 35,937 downwards.
GATCGGTTGACACAACCCGGGCAACTTCACATAACGCGCCGCGGCGGGAGCGTGCGCTCAGGGCGCGTCGGCGTTCAGCCCTTCAACGGCACGTCGCTCGGCGTCCTCACGGATCGCCTGCACATCCTGAAGCAGCTGCTTTACTGCCTCTGGATTGGGATACGGCCCCAACATGGCGTTCTCGGGACCCAACACCTCGGCCTCAGCGGCCTCGGCACCCGGCGCGTCGGCAACCGGCGTCGGGGCCGTACCCACGGCATTCGTCTTCGGATCGATCTCGAGCACCGTGTAGGCCGTGCCCTCGGCAGGTGGTGTGCCCGAAAAATGCCATTGCCCACTCGCGTCCTGCCAGCGGTAGACCTCAACAGGTTCCGAGGGGAGCACTTCGGGCACATCGAGGCTGGGCAGACTGGCCTGCAGGGACTGCCAGGCCTGGGCTGGCGTATACAGCGGTTCTCCGTCAGGGCCGCGCATCAGAAACGGACCGGCTAGCGCCAGCACGAGCCCGAAACACAGCACTTTGACGAACAGTTTCATGAGGAAATCGTAGCAGGCCTAGCGGTTTTCGAATCCGGATTACGTCGCATTTCGAAAGCCCGAAATGCACAATCGCGCACGCCTTATCAGAGTGGATGGTTCATGACTGCAGCGGCACCGCAGAGAAACGCACCGGAATTCGGCTCCGAGCTCTATGAACGCAGGGAACGCGTGTTCCTCGTTCTGGCCGGCACCTTCCTCTGTGCCATGACGCTGCTCAACGTCATCGGAATCTCGCATTTCTTGAGTTTCGGACCGCTCGTCGTGGCCGCGGGCGTGTTGCCCTACCCGCTGACCTTCCTCTGCACCGATCTCATCTGTGAGCTCTACGGCCGCAAGCGCGCCAACTTTATGGTCACCGTGGGCCTCTGCCTCAACGGCTTTATTTTGCTCGTCATGTGGCTCATCGACATCGTTCCCGCGGCTCCTGCCACGACGATTCCGCCCTGGCAGGCGATTGAGCTCGCCAGCGACGTTGGTCTTCCCAGTGGCGACAGCCTGTCAGGCACGATTCAGATGTTCGACCTCATTTACGCGACGACGTCAGGCGCCGTCGTGGCCTCGATGCTGGCCTACATCGCGGCGCAGTACTGCGATGTCCAGGTGTTCCACTTTCTGAAGCGGCTCACGAAGGGCAAATACCTCTGGGTGCGCAACAATTTCTCGACGCTGACGAGCCAGCTTGTCGATTCCGTCACGGTCGTCGCGGTCACCTTCGGGGCGTCTTACCTGGCCGGCGAACGCACCTTCCACTCGTTGCTCGTGCTGGTGGGTGGCAACTATGCCTTCAAGGCCGGGTCGGCATTGCTCGACACGATCCCGTTCTACATCCTCACGTCGAAACTCAGGCGTTACCTGCAGCTTGAAGACGACGCGGCCGAGTACGGTGGCGAAGCCTCTGAGACGCGCGCCTAGTCAACGCCGCCGATGAAGGCCAGCGAGGTTTCGGCGTAATAGCTCGCGCCGCCCGCACTGGCCAGCACACGAATCGACCCTCCGGGTGACGCACCCTCCAAGGCGAGCTGCCATGACTGGCCTGATCCATTGAGCGCCTGCGGCACGCCATACGTGCCCGCCGAATCACCCAAAGCGAGCTGCACGCTGTCGAGCGCGTGGGACGCGCGCAACATCATGACGTCATCGCTGAGCACCAGCGCGATTTGGAAGTCGTTGTTTACGAGCTCGCACTCACCGCTCGCGTAACGGCAGTTGGGCTTGGCGACCAGCTCATAGGCACCACCAGCGACGGCCGCCTGGGGTTCCTCTGCCACCATCCGGTCCACGGCGAACCACGCAATAATCGCGAGCACGGGTGCGATGAGCAGCGCGATAGTCAGATGTTTGTTTTTCCAAACGGTGATGTCCCTTCCCCTCCGTGCACGAACTATGGCCTGAACCGCATGTTGGGCCGCGACGGTCACCGCGTCGTTGCGACTGAAGTCGAACGAGTGTCGGTAGCGCTTACAACTCGGTCTGCCATGACCCGCGCTGAGATCGCTTAAGCTCTGATAATTATAAGAAAAATGATATTGGCCCAGAAATTGCTAGCTCTTTGGAAATTCTGTCCGGTACGCTTAACCCCCACAGCATGGAATCCCAAATGACAGCAACATCGATCAAGGTACTCGCCGCCGCCGCAGTCATGATGCTTTCCAGCGCAGTCAACGCGCTGGTCATTACAGACGTCGACAACCCGTTTCAATTCCTGAGCGAAGGTGAATCACACACTGTGTATCACGACCTCACGGATGACGGCGTACCCGACGAATACATGGTGAACTCGGCACGACTCCGGCTCGCATTTTCCGACGGCTACCTGCTTCCCGATTGGTCCTATGACGTGGCCGATATCTCCAGCGACGGCGTCTCCGGCCTGTTCGAGGTTGACGGCACGCACGTATTCGGATTTGACGTTCGGTGGCTCACGGTTGGTCAGGACGGCATCGACACTTTGAACGCCTACGGGGTTCTCGCGGTCACGGTTACAGCGGTGGACATGCCGGGCGGACACAACGATTTCTGGTGGAAGAAGTCGAAGCTGATCGCTCATGTCACCGAGGTGCCGGCTCCAGCCACATTGCTTTTGTTGGGCTTGGGTCTTTGCGGCGTTCACTTTGGACGGCGTTCTCGCAGATAATAAACGTCGTCACCTGTGACGTAAGAACGGCGCCCCTGGGGCGCCGTTTTTTTGTGCCGTCCGATAGACAACGTGGCCGAGCCGCGGACCACAAGAGACGGGGGCAGCCGAAGCTGACCCCTTGTGCCAGGCCACCATTCAATGGCCCGTCGCGCCACCCGCACCGGCCGGGACACGAATGTCCTCGACCAGGCGCTGGATGTGATCTGGTGGGTTGGCGGTCATCGCCGAGACCGCATAGGCAACCGCGAAGTTAACGATGGCACCCACGGCACCGAAGGCGTTGGGCTCGATACCGAAGAACCAGTTGGCCGGCATCTCCCCAAGGAATGCGGTGCTGGCGACGAACATGATGCCCTTGTGCTGGAATACGTAGAACAAGGTGACACCGATACCCGCGATCATGCCGGCGATGGCGCCCTCTTTGTTCATCTTCTTCGAGAAGATCCCCATCATGAGCGCCGGGAAGATCGACGATGCCGCGAGACCGAAGGCCAATGCCACGGTCCCGGCCGCAAAGTCGGGTGGATTGAACCCCAGATAGCCCGCCGCACCAATCGCACCCGCCATCGCGATACGACTCGCCAGGAGCTCTTGTTGCTCGCTGATGTCGGGCTTGAATACCCCCTTGAGCAGGTCATGCGAGATGGCCGACGAGATCGCGAGCAGTAACCCGGCCGCTGTCGACAACGCGGCCGCGAGTCCGCCCGCCGCAACGAGCGCGATGACCCAGTTGGGCAGCTGCGCGATCTCGGGGTTGGCCAGGACCATGATGTCGTTGTCGATCTTCTTGACCTCGTTGAGCTCCGGGTCGGCCGAGTAACGGATGCGACCGTCGCCATCCTTGTCCTCGAACTCGAGCAGGCCCGTTTTCTCCCAGTTGCTGACCCAGGTCGGGCGCTCTTCGTACTTCATGTACTCACCGGGCGTGGGCTCGATCGTCTGCATGAGGTTCAGGCGCGCCATGGCCGCGACCGACGGTGCCGTCGTGTAGAGGATGGCGATGAACACCAGCGCCCAGCCCGCGGAGCTGCGTGCGTCCTTGACCTTCGGCACCGTGAAGAAGCGAATGATCACGTGCGGCAGGCCTGCCGTGCCGATCATGAGCGACATCGTGTACATGAACATGTTGGTCAGGCTTAGCCTGGCATTGGTCGTGTACTCCGCGAAGCCTAACTCCATGACCACCTGGTCGATCTTGTCGAGCAGGTAGGTCGAGGTGCCGACGAGCGTGTCGCCAAGACCCAGCTGCGGGAACGGGTTTCCCGTCAGATTCAGCGAGATGAAGATGGCCGGGATCGTGTAGGCGAGGATCAACACACAGTACTGTGCGATCTGCGTGTAGGTGATGCCCTTCATGCCGCCCATGACGGCGTAGAAGAAAACGATCGCCATGCCGATCGTGAGGCCCACGTTGTAGTCGACCTCGAGGAAGCGCGAGAACGCCACGCCGATGCCCTTCATCTGGCCGATGACGTAAGTGATCGAGGCGATGATGAGGCAGATGACAGCAACGATGCGCGCGGCCTTGGAGTAGTACCGGTCACCGATGAACTCGGGCACCGTGAACTTGCCGAACTTGCGCAGGTAGGGCGCGAGCAGCATGGCCAGCAGCACGTAGCCGCCCGTCCAGCCCATGAGGAATACGGACCCGCCGTAGCCCATGAAGGCGATGAGCCCGGCCATCGAGATGAACGACGCGGCCGACATCCAGTCTGCGGCGGTGGCCATGCCGTTGGCGATCGGGTGGATGCCGCCGCCCGCTACGTAGAAGTCGCTGGTCGAGTTCACGCGCGACGCGATTGCGATACCGATGTAGAGGGCGAATGTCGCGCCGACGACGAGATACGTGAGGGTCTGCAGCGTCATCTGCGGCTTACTCCGCGACGCCGTATTCGCGATCGAGCTTCCCGATCCGCCACGCGTAGAAAAAGATCAGTGCGACAAAGACGTAGATGGAGCCCTGCTGGGCGAACCAGAATCCCAGCTTGTAGCCACCTATCTTTATGTTGTTGAGCGGTTCAACAAGAATGATTCCGAACCCGAAGCTGACGATGAACCACACCACCATGCAGCCAAACACGAGGCGCAGGTTGGCACGCCAGTAACCCTTCTTGTTGGTCATATCCTGCCTTGGGACGTGATGTGGATTAGCGATTCTGGCGCGAGGCGATCAGGTCCTCGACCACACCGGGGTCGGCCAGGGTTGAGGTGTCGCCGAGATTGCCGAAGTCGTCCTCGGCAATCTTGCGCAGAATCCGGCGCATGATTTTTCCAGAGCGCGTCTTCGGCAGGCCTGGTGCCCACTGAATCAGATCGGGCGTGGCGATGGGGCCGATTTCCTTGCGCACCCACTGCCGCAGTTCGCCGCGCAGCGCCTCGCTGGGTTCGACACCCTCCATGAGCGTCACGTAGACGTAAATACCCTGCCCCTTGATGTCGTGCGGGTAGCCGACCACGGCGGCCTCGGCAACGCACTCATGGGCCACGAGTGCGGATTCGACTTCGGCCGTGCCCATGCGGTGGCCGGAGACATTCAGTACATCGTCAACGCGCCCCGTGATCCAGTAGTAGCCGTCGGCGTCTCGACGCGCGCCGTCGCCTGTGGTGTAGACGCCGTCGAAGGTGGAAAAGTAGGTGTCGATGAATCGCTGGTGATCACCGTAAACCGTCCGCATCTGTCCAGGCCAGCTGTCCTTGATGACCAGATTGCCCGCACCTTCGCCTTCGATCTCATTGCCCTCGGCATCCAGCAAGGCCGGCTGGATTCCGAACAGCGGCCGCGTCGCGCTGCCGGGTTTCAAGGCGGTCGCCCCAGGTAGCGGGCTAATGAGCACGCCGCCGGTTTCGGTTTGCCACCAGGTATCCACGATCGGACAACGGCCGTCGCCCACGACATCGCAATACCACTCCCAGGCCTCGGGGTTGATCGGCTCACCAACCGATCCGAGCAAACGCAGTGACTCGCGTGAGGTCCGTTTCACAGGCGCGTCGCCCTCGCGCATCAACGCACGAATGGCCGTCGGTGCGGTGTAGCAGATGTTGACGGCGTGCTTGTCGCAGACCGCCCAAAGCCGCGATGCGTCCGGATATGTCGGCACGCCCTCGAACATCAACGTGGTGGCCCCATTCGAGAGCGGCCCGTAGACGATGTAGGAATGCCCGGTGACCCAGCCGACGTCTGCCGTGCACCAGTAGATATCGCCGGGCTGATAGTTGAAGACGTCGCGAAACGTGGTGGTGGCATAGACCAGGTAACCGCCACTCGTGTGCAACACGCCTTTTGGCTTACCGGTCGAGCCCGACGTGTACAAAATGAACAGCGGGTCCTCGGCATTCGTAGGCACCGGGGGGCAATCGGCGTCGACCTGCTCGGCCGCTTCGTGCAGCCAGACATCGCGGTCTCCGTGCCATTCGATGTTCCCGCCCGTGTTTTGCACCACGAGTACCTTTTGCAGTGAGTTGACCCCGTCGATCGCAGCGGCTGCATCTACATTAGCTTTCAGCGGAATCGTGCGGCCCCCGCGACGACCTTCGTCGGCAGTGATCACCACACTGGAATCGCAGTCGATGATGCGACCCGCCAAAGCGTCCGGTGAGAAACCGCCAAACACCACTGAATGAATCGCGCCGATGCGCGCGCAGGCCAGCATCGCGACCGCGGCTTCGGGAATCATCGGCATGTAAATGGTGACGCGGTCACCCTTGGCGACACCCATCGTCTTGAGCACATTGGCAAACCGGCAGACGCGTTCGTACAGCTCGCCGTAGCTGATCTTGAGCGCCGTCCCGGGGTCGTCGCCCTCCCAGATAATGGCGGTCTCGTCGTGCTTGGCTGCCAGATGGCGGTCGACGCAGTTGACGCAGACGTTGAGCTCGCCGTCCTCGAACCAGCGAATATGCAGGTCCTCTCGGGCGTAGGAGACGTCTTTTACCTTGGTAAACGGCGTCAACCAGTCAATGCAGCCCGCCTGTTCCGCCCAGTAGGCTTCGTTGTCTTCAATCGAGCGCTTGTAGCGTGCTTCGTATTCTGCAGCGTCTACGAATCCGTGCTCTTGATAGTACTCATTGACTGATTGCAGCCGCGTCATCCCACCCCCCTGCGCTTGACGATCTGCGGTATCCCCGCGATGGCCCAATAATAGGCGCTTGTGCCAACCGCGGCACAGCTGATTCCCCCGAAGTGACCGTCTCCGGTCGCCCCTATCCGGTGTCGCAGGTTGTGACCCCGGTCACAGATCGGCGCTATCCACCCGATTTACCATAAAGTTCGTCAAGGGACTGCCGCTGGACCGTCATGGACGACGCAAACCACATCGGCGATACGATTCGCCTGCCGCGCCCCAAGATCGCCGTCAACGATCTGGGCCACAGTGTATGGGCCGGGGATGTGCCTGAAGCCGACTTCGAGCTCGAGGCACCTGAGGTATCGACCGACCCCTACAACAGCATGCCGCTGCAGGTGTACTGAGCGGTCAGGCGACGGCTGACGCCCGTTCGGGCACGCGCTCAAACGCGAGCGCGCCGTCATCGATGCGCGCGTAGCGAAACGTGCGCAAGTCCAGAAAGTAATTTTGATTCACGGTCCAGGGCGCCGTGCCTGTTTGCTTGGGCAGCCGATCGGCCGCGCGCGCGATGTAGCCCGAGTCGAGGTCGATAAACGGCCGGTACGGACCCGTACCAGAATACTCGGGCGTCACTACGTCGAAACCGTGCCGGTCCATGTGCGCGAGCAGGCGCACCACCCAGCGCGCGATGAGCTCGCACTTCAAGGTCCAGGACGCGTTGGTGTAACCCATGGTCAGGGCCAGGTTGGGCAACCCCGACAACATGGCGCCCTTGTAGGTCACGCGGCTGTTGGCCGATATCGGTTCGCCATCGACGTGCAGCTTGGCGCCACCCGCGACGAGCAGTGACAGCCCCGTCGCTGTGATGACGGTATCCGCAACGACCTTCTCGCCCGACGCCATGCGTACGCCGTCGGCTTCAAAGCGCGCGATCTGGTCGGTGACCATCTCCACCTGGCCCGCCTTGATGGCCTCGAAGAGATCCCCGTCGGGCGCGAGGCACAGACGCTGGTCCCAGGGGTCGTAAGGCGGGCGAAAGTGCTTGTCGACATCAAGCCGGTCGCCCACTTCCGCACGGATGTTTTTCAGGATGTTGTTGCGCACGAAATTGGGCTTCCAGCGCGACAGGTTGAACGTGAACATCGTGTAGAGGATGTTCTTCCAACGCGTCAGAAAGTGCGCGGCGCGTGCACCGAACGCCTTGTGCATGAACCGGCTGACCGCATCGCGCGCGGGCATCACGGCAATGTAGCTCGGCGTGCGCTGCACCATGGTCACCTGCGCGCCGCGCTGCGCGAGCTCGGGTACGAGCGTCACGGCCGTCGCCCCGCTGCCGATCACGGCAACGCGCTGACCTTTGAGGTTGAGGTCTTCCGGCCACTGCTGTGGATGAATGACCTGACCTTCGTAGTCATCAAGACCTTCAAACTCTGGCAGATGGCCCGCCGAGTAGCGGTAGTAGCCCGTGCACATCATGAGAAAGCGGCAACGAATCTCGGTGGCGCCACCGTTCACCGTGACCGTGAGGCGCCAGCGCCGCAGTGCGCTGTCCCAGTTCGCTGAGGTCATGCGATGGCCGAACCGTATCAGCTTGTCGAGCCCAGCCTCGGCGGCCGTCTCGCGGATGTACTCGCGAATGCTCGGGCCGTCGGCGATGGATTGCTCACGGATCCACGGCCGGAACGCAAAGCCCAGCGTCGGCATATCCGAGTCCGAGCGAATGCCCGGATAGCGGAACAGGTCCCAGGTGCCGCCCATGGCCTCACGCGCCTCGAGAATCGCGATGTCAGCCGACGGGCGCGACCGCGTCAGATGCCAGCCCGCGCAGATACCCGACAGCCCCGCGCCCACGATCACGATTTCGTGGTCGTGCACGGCGGTCTGAACCGCGTCGTCTTGTGGGGTTCCGTCGAGCATGGCACTGGGGGCGTTTGTCGAGTCGGCCATTATAGCGTCACCCGGCGCCGCACACCGTGCGGGGAGCCGTGCGTTACCATAAGTCGCACACAGATTCGGAGCCTCGCGCATGCCACGTGAGACGGTCGGTGGCGGCCTCAAGAAGGTGCTCTACACGCTGCGCACGGCGCAGCGCATCGGACTCGCACGCACGGGCAAGGCGCTCAGGTCGAACAACGCCTGCAAAGCCTGCGCATACGGCATGGGCGGCCAGGCCGGCGGCATGACCAACGAGCTCGGCGAATTCCCATCGGTCTGCAACAAAAGCGTGCAGGCGCAGTCCACGGATATTCAGCCCGCCATCCCCGAAGCCGTATTCGGCCACCCCATCGCCGAGCTCGCGGAGCTCTCGCCTCACGAACTCGAACACCTGGGTCGGCTCGCGACGCCGCTGCACCGCGCACCGGGCGCTGATCACTACCAACCCGTCGACTGGGACAGGGCACTCGAGATTGCCGCGACAAGGCTGCGCGCCACGGACCCCGCGCGCGCCTTCTTTTACTCGTCAGGCCGCTCGTCCAACGAGGCCGGCTTCGTGTTCCAGCTGCTGGCGCGCGCCTGGGGCACCAACAACGTTAATAACTGCAGCTACTACTGCCACCAGGCAACGAGTGTGGCGCTGGGCGCGACGATTGGCACGGGCACGGCGACCGTCGAGCTCGCCGACCTCGATGGCGCGGACACGATCTTCGTGATCGGCGCCAACCCTGCCTCGAACCACCCGCGCTTCATCCACAAGCTCATGGCCTGTCGAGACCGCGGTGGCCAGGTCATCGTCATCAATCCCGCGCGCGAGCGCGGCCTCGTGCGCTTCGCCGTACCGAAAAGTGCGCGCTCGCTGCTCAAGGGCGGCAGCGACATCGCTTCCACGTACGTGCAGCCGCGCATCGGTGGGGACCTCGCGTTGTTTAAGGGTATGGCCAAGGCGCTGCTCGAAGCCGGTGCGGTCGACACCGACTTCATCGACGAACACACGATCGGATTCGAGGGCTTCGCGGACGACCTGGCACAGACGAGCTGGGCAACGATTGCGGCGGCCAGTGGCGTCACCGAGTCCAAGTGCCGCGAGGTTGCATCGGCTTACGCGCGATCGACTTCAGCCGTGTTCGCCTGGGGTATGGGCATGACCCATCATGAGAACGGCTGCGACAACATCGAGTACATCGCCGCACTGGCACTGCTGCGCGGGATGATCGGCCGACCGCATGCCGGTGTGCTACCGCTACGTGGGCATTCCAATGTGCAGGGCATCGGCACGATCGGCGTCAAACCCGTGCTGGCCGAAGACGTCTTCGAGAAACTGGAGTCTGCATTCGGCATCACACTGTCGCGCGAGGCAGGTTGGGACACGATGGCGGCCATGCAAGCCGCCTCGGCCGGCGATGTCGACGCGGCCATTCTCATGGGCGGCAACCTGCTCGCGGCCAACCCCAACACGGCCTGGGCCGAAACCGCACTGGGGCGCATCGGCTTTCGGCTGGCGCTGACCACCACGCTCAACCAGTCGCACGTCGGCGGCCTCGGGGACGGCGAGGTGCTCGTCCTGCCTGTGTCGGCACGCGACGAAGAGTGGCAGCCGACCACGCAGGAATCGATGTTCAACTACGTGCGGCTCTCGGACGGCGGCATCATCCGCCACGCGTCGGTCCGTCCTGAAGTCACGATTCTCGTCGACCTGGCCACGAAGCTACTGCCCGACTGCCCCATCGACTTCGAGACCTTCCGGCAACATCAGCGGATCCGCGAAGCCATCGCAGACACCGTGCCCGGCATGGGGGCGCTGGCCGACATCGATGTTGCGCGCCGCGAGTTTCACATTGAGCAGCGACTCATGCATGCCCCCACGTTTCGTACGACGACAGGCCGCGCGACATTCCAGGTCCGCGCCCTGCCCGACGTCGAAGACGGTGAACAGCTGTCGCTGACCACCGTACGCAGCGAAGGCCAGTTCAACTCGATCATCTATGAAACCCGCGACGCTTATCGCGGCACCGACGACCGCTGGTGCGTCATGCTCGGCGACGCCGAACTCGAACGACACGCGCTGGCACCCGGTGACACGGTGACGCTCGTTTCAGAGCATGGGCGCATGCCCGGTGTGACGGTGTACCGACACGACCTACCCGAGGGCTGCGCGATGGCCTATTACCCCGAGGCCAATGTCTTGACGGGCACCGCTGTAGACCCACGCAGCAAGACGCCCGCCTTCAAGCACACGGCCATTCGCATCGAAGCGGCTGCCCGCTAGCAGGTGGCACTGCCCGCCTCTGGGTGCGGGAAGCTGTCAGCGTCGTCGTCACCGTCACGCGCCGTAAGGCACGCAAAGTCCTTTTCGATCAGCACGTCGAGGCGGGCGGCAGCGCTTGCGCATTGCAGCGCGAGCGACACTCCGTCACCGCGTGCCCAGTCGCCAAGCGAGGCGGCGGCGACGCGGACCGTGAGTCCCGAACCATCACCAACGACGTCGGATGACGTGTCGCTCACACCTTCGAGTCGATACCGAAACGCGTTACCAGCGGGCAGGCGCATGCAGCCCTCAACGGCCTCGCCCTCGGCGATTCTGGAGACCTCGGCTTGCCCCAGGCGCAAGCGCAGACTGTCATCGCGAATTCGGAGTTTCATACCGACAGTGTTGCCACCCCCCGCACCTGCGCGCAAGCGGCAAGAAAGGGCTGTGGGATCGATCGCCCCGCAGTGACAGACCCGTGACAGCGCTGTCGCTTTTGCCGTGCGAGTAGCCTAAAATAAGGGCTGGGGAAGCGTAGAAGTCATGTCGAAGATAACGATAACTGACGTCGCGCGACGCGCGAACGTCTCCATCAAGACGGTCTCCCGGGTCGTCAATGGCGAGCCCAACGTGCGCGATGGCACGCGCGAACGCGTACAACAGGCGATCCTCGATCTCGACTACCGACCGAACCCGTCGGCCCGCAGTCTGGCCACGCAACGCTCCTATCTCGTCGCCCTGATCTATGACGATCCGGATGCCTACGAGGCGCCGAGTTGTGGCTATGTCGTCAACTTGCAGCAGGGGCTTCTGGCCGCCTGCAATGCGCGCGGCTTTGACCTGCTCATCCACCCGGCCAACTATCGCGACCCAAAGGCGCTCGAGAACATCGCCAAGATGATCGCGCACGCGCGGCCCGAGGGCGTCGTACTCGCGGCACCACTCTCGAATATGCCCGACGTGGTGGCCACCATTGAGGACAGTGGCACGCGACTGATCCGGCTATCACCGGGGCCCTGCGCCACAGGGCAATTCGTTGAGACCGACGACGCCGAGGCGGCGCAAGCTATGACGAGCTACCTGGCCTCGCTGGGCCACAGTCGCATCGCCTTTGTCCGCGGTCACGCCAAGCACGCAGCCGTGCAGCTGCGCCTTTCGGGCTACAAAGCCGGCTTGCGCGCGGCGGGGCTTGATGTCGACCCGGCGCTCATCGTGGATGGCGACAACTCCATCGCCTCCGGCGAGAACGCCGCCGCGCAACTACTCGCGCTCGAACAACCACCCACAGCCATTTTTGCCGCCAACGACGACATGGCCGCCGGCATCCTGCGCACCGCCAGCCGCTTCGGTGTCAGCGTGCCCGAACAGCTCTCCGTCGCGGGCTTCGACGATATTTCACTCGCGCAGCAGATCTACCCGGCGCTCACCACAGTGCGCCAACCCTTGCACGCCATCGCCTACCGCGCCGGCGAGATGATCATCGACAACGTGCAGGGCGCGCATGAAGACAACGTGATCCCGGCTGAGATCGTGGTGCGCGAATCCACGGCGCCACTCGCGCGCCAGCACTGAACCCGAGTTAGCGCTCGGTCAACCCGGCCTCGAGCGCCTCGAGCGTCTGCCCTTTAGTCTCGGGCAACAGCCGCCACAGCAAAACCAGCCCCAGCAGTGCAAAGCCACCGTATATGGCGAAGGTCATCGCGTTGCCCAGCACGGCGAGCTCGATCGGAAATACGAGCTGCACCAGGAAGCTGGCAGCCGAGTTAGCCAGACCCACCACGGAGATGGCGACGCCGCGCAGTCGATTGGGAAAGAGCTCGGAGAGCAGCACCCACATGACGGGCCCCAGTGAGAACGCGAAGCAGGCGACAAAGCCCAGAATGCCGATGAGCACCCGGGTGGCATCGATGCTCACGGCTGCCTGCAGCAACGCCGCCTCATGCGCCGCGAGCAATTCCGGGGGCAGTCGCTGCGTGAGCGCATCGCGGAACGCCAGGTCGCTCTCGAAGGTCACGGATTCGAGATCGGCCACGGCTGTCGCCACAGCATCGGGCACGTCCGCACCCGGCGTGAGCGTATACCGCGCATCTGCAAACGCCCCAGAAAGCAACATCATGCAAGCGGCGATGCCGGCCAGGCCCGTGAGCAAGAGCGGGCGGCGACCGAGCCGGTCGATCAGGAGCATCGCGAAAATCGTGAACACGAGATTCACCACACCCACGAGCACGGCCTGCAGGAACGCGGCATCGGTGCCAATACCCGACTGCTCGAAGATCATGGGCGCGTAGAAAAACACCGCGTTGATGCCCGTCACCTGCTGCACGAGTGCCACGATGAGCGCGACGACCATGACGGTGCGCACCGTCGGCGACAGCAGGTCGATAAACGGCACGGCTGCCGTATCCGCGTCCTGCGCGAGTGACGCGCGTATCCGGTCCGTCTCTTCACGCGCGGCGGCGCCGAAGCCTGCGCGCTCGAGTGTCGCCACGGCATCTGCTTCGCGTGCACGCATGAGCAGCCAGCGCGGGCTCTCGGGCAGCCGGCTCAGCGCAAACAGATAGAGGATGGCGGGAAGCGCCTCGACGCCAAGCATCCAGCGCCAGGTATGTGCGTCCGCACGCAGCGTTGCTGCCAGCTCGCCGCCCGATCCCGCCCACTGGAGCAGCAGGTAGTTGCTGAAGAACGCAGCCGAGATGCCGACGACGATGTTGAGCTGGTTGAAAGACACGAGCCGGCCGCGGTCGCTGGCCGGCGCGATCTCCGCGATGTAGACGGGCGCGATGATGAGCGCTGCACCGACACCGAAGCCGCCCAGCATGCGCGCGAGTACCAGCGTCAGGTAATCGGGGGCGAACGCTGAAAACACCGCCGACAACGCAAACAGCGCGGCAGCAACGCGCAACACGGGCAAGCGGCCAAAGCGGTCCGACAACGGCCCCGCGGCCAACATTGCGACGGCGGCCGTCAGCGTCAGGCTCGCAACAACCCAACCCAGCGCGAAGGCGTCGAGCGCGTACTCGGTCTCGATGAAGCCCACGACACCCGAGATGACGGAGGCGTCAAAGCCCATAAGGAAGCCACCGAGCGCGACAGAGACGGCGATACGCGCAGCGGGACTCACGATTGCGGCCTAAACGGTCGTGGCAGCTGCTCGAACAAGTGGCGCACGAGCCCAAAAAGGAAGGCCGTGCTGGCACCAAAAAGAATCAGCCCGCTCATGGACTCGAAGGTCCCAAGCACCTGCCAGGCCGGGGTCAGGATGATGTCGCCGTAGCCCACGGTGGTCGCGGTTGAGACGGAGAAGTAGAGCGCCGTGGCCACATCCGTGAACTCTCCGAGGTACACATAGAGCAGCGCCCAGGCCCACACCTCGCTCGTGTGGACCAGAATCGTGCCCAGAACGGCAATGATGATGAGCAGCGACGTGCCGACACGTGGGTGCAGCCGCTTTTCGAAGCTCGGCGCGATGCGGTTGAGCAACATAATGAGCACGACAAGACCCGCGATGTGAAACACCACGGTGGCCACTGTGACGACCGTACCGAGAACAACTTGTGTGTACACCTGCACCCCCCCGGCGCCCCCAACCCAGGAACGGTACAAAGTGTCGGGCGGGAGGTAAACCGCAGGAGAAAAATACCCCCTGCCGCACATGAGGGGCCACGTGACAGCAGGGGGCCAGGCTACAGGCGCCGCATCGCAGGGTCAGCGACGCCGCATACGCTCAATCGTCGTCCTCGATTTCAATCTCTTCAGCAATGATGACGGTGTCGCTGGACTCAACGCCCGTCACCTCAATCTCTGCACCGGCCGCAATCGCAGCGAAAAACTCGGCCGCGGTCAGTGGCTGCTCGTCGGCGCCTTCGAATTCGGTCTCCGCGTTGGTCTCTATGGTGACGCCAAGGACAGTCAGTGTGGGCTCCGCTACGGCATCCACGAGACCACTCAAGCCAACGTCGTCCGTATCATCCTCGCGCTCAATGCGCGTGGCGACGACGCTGTCGCTGTTTGCAGGTGATTCCACGCCCTCGATCTCGAGAAAGTCTCCGACGTTGATGTCGGAGAGATTGAGCGGCATGTCATCGGCGAGTGAGGACTGGTCTTCGAAGCGCGTCAGGGCATTCGTGGTAATCGAAATCCCGAGAACAGTCAGCGTGCCGGCCGCCGCGTCAACAGCATCGACAGTGGCGTCAATGCTTGTGTCCTCATCGAGCCGGAACTCGATCTCGTCGGCAAGCAAGACACCGTCCGCGATAATCTCGCCTTCGACTTCAATGCGTACGTCCAATGCGATGTCGGCCGCCGAGCCGTTTTCGAATTCGGTATCACCGTCCGTGGTCACGGGAATACCGTTCACGTCGAAGTCCGTCTCGCTGACAAAGCGCGTTACGAGACCCTCGAGCTCGACATCGTCATCGGAATCGAACTCGCCCAGCGGGTCTTCAAACTCAACTTTACTGGCGATCAATCGGTTGACATCGTTGGGGTCCAGCGTGCCTTCGACCTCGACGAGATCGCCGTCTGCGATGTCGCCGCTCGGGAAGTCTTCGAGCAACGCGGCGCTGTAGTCGACCACAAGACTGCCGAGACTGAATGTCAGAGCAGACGTATCGAGCGACTCGACAATGCCCTTGCGCTCGAAGTCGTCATTGTCGTCGTCACGCTCGATGCGCGTCGCGATAATGCTGCCGTCGCTCGCGACAAAGCCGCTGACTTCAACCACGTCATTGACCTGCAGACCCGCGAGGCCACTCACGGGAAAGTCGTCGTCGAACGAGGTTCCGGCGTCGATGATCACAGTTTGCCCGAGCACCGTAATCGTGCCCGCGCCGACGTCGATGGCAGAGATGGGTCCTTCGACCGCATCGTCATAGATGACTTCATCCGCCGTGCCATTGACGCCATCGGCATCAATGGCGCCCTTGACGATCACAACCTGACCCACGGCCAGGTCGGCTTCTGTTCCCGGCATGTCATCGACTATGAAGGTGGCAGCACTCGTGTCATAGCGCACCCCGTTCACGACCACACTGCCAAAATTGGAGATGGGCCCGATGGCCAGACCCGTGCGGCCGATGCCATTGCTTTGCGGCGGTGTCGTTCCGCCCGAACTGGGGGGCGGTGCATCGCCGCTACTACCGCCGTTGCAGGCTGTGACAGCGACACAAAGAGCAAGAATCAGTGAGGTTTTGCGGGGGGTCATGACTGTGTTCCTTTTGGTAGTGGTCCTGCGATTGCATAGACGCCCATCCCAAGGCGCACGGGAGTGGTGCTCGAGTCGTTGGCATCAACCCGGTGTTGACCAAGCCATGCGTCGACTTCTTCTAGATACTGTTGGCCGCGTTTGTCGATGTATTTGCGAAAGGCCTCAACGGCCTCAGGGTGAATGCGATCGTCAACGGCAAAACCCTCAAGCCACTTGGGCGCGACAACGTCGCCGACGTTGTTCGCCAGCGTTTGGGCGTGGTCAAAGAGGTTGGTACCGAAGAAGTGCAAGCCGCCCGGATCAAGATCGCCGGGCATGTGATAGCGACGCGCCGCGACAACGTGGCCGTTGTCATCTTGTATAGAGTTCGCATGTCGCAGCTCTTTGAGCAGCGTCTGTTCCGGCGTGTCGCCGCCGTAGGCGTCGAACAAGGTCTTGAAACTAGGTTTGTCGCCCGTCAACGGCAGCGGCAGTGGCTGGCCGGTCGGATCCAGGTAGTCGGAATCCTGGTGCCAGCCCGAGAGCAACCGGGTCGCATCGGTCGTCTTCAACGAGGCTTCCGGCGCCGCGGCCTCCAGCAAATCGCGCTGGCGCTTTACCTCCTTGCGCGAGATGCCGGTCAAAATAGACACTCTGGAGATGTTGGTAGGCCGGCCTCCAATGCCAAACTCATCGGTGGCCACAGACACGAACACAGATTTGGAAAGCTCCGAGAATTCACGCCAGGTCACGCCACCCTTGAGCAGCAACAACGCGATCGGCCGAAGCAACATTCGGCAGGCACTCAACAGGGCGGCATTGACGTTCTTTCTCATAGTTGGGGTATTTTGCCCCATTTATAAAAAATGACAAGTCGTTTTACGCTTTTTTTGTTAACCGCAGTCATGTGGTCCGGGCTCACCAGCTGTGGTGATACGTCCTCGGGTCTGACGCAGGAGCCGTCGTCACGGACACTGGCGCGCGGCAATGGCGGGGAACCCGGCACGCTGGATCCCGCTCTCGCCGTAGACATTCACGCATTCAACGTGCTCGGTGATCTCTACGAGGGGCTCGTGACCATCGACAGCGACGGTACGATCACGCCAGGCGCCGCAGCACGTTGGCAAACCGATGCAAGCCTGCGGCGATTTGAATTCGAACTGCGCCCGGACGCGCGATGGTCGACGGGTGAGCCTCTAACCGCCGCCGACTTCGTCCGTGGCCTGCGCAGACTCGCCGACCCAGACACCAACGCGCCGTATGCAAGCCTATTTGCCAATATCTCGGGGTTCGCGGCCGTCCACGCCGGTGATGCCCCGCCGTCAGCGCTGAGTGTCCGCGCCCAGGGCCCAGGCACACTGATCATTGAGCTCGACGCACCCGGCCACACCTTGCTCGATGTGCTGGCGATATCCGTTGCGGCACCTGTGCATGCAACCAATGCGGCAGACGGTGGCTTTGACGACCCAGCGCGATTCGTGGGCAACGGCGCCTACAAGCTGGCGGGCTATCGCCGCAACGACCGTATCGCGCTAACCGCCAATCCGCACCACCGCGACGCGGGCCGCCTGGGCTATTGCCGCGTCGAGTACCTGCCGGTCGTCGATCCATCCACTGAAGTCACGATGTACCGTGCCGGCGATCTGGATATGACGCACTCGCTGCCGCCCCGGCAGGTAGCCAACCTGCGCGAGCGCCTGCCCGACGCCGTGCACATTGCGCCGCAGCTCGGCACCTATTTTCTCGCGCTGGACGTTACCGAGCCTGCGCTCGCGAATCGCGATCTTCGTCGCGCGCTGTCGATGGCTGTGGACAGGCACGCGCTTGTCGCCATGCTGGGCCGCGGCGAGCAGCCGGCATGGGGTCTGATGCCGCCCGGGCTCGTCGACGACGCACGTTACGATTGGGCCGCGCTCGAGGACTCCGAACGCGTGATCCAGGCGCGTGCCATCTATCTGCGCGCCCTGGGGGATGCGCCGCCGCCGGAACTGAGGCTCGTGTTCGATGCCGGCGATGTGCATGAGCGCATTGCGCTGGCTGTGGCCGGGATGTGGCGCGATACGCTCGGTATCGAGACCGTGCTGGATAAGCGCGAATGGGGCTACTTTCTCGATACGCGCCAACGCAGGACGGAGTGGGACGCTATGCGCTATGCCTGGTTTGCCGACTACGCAGACGCCGCGTCCTTCCTTGGTCTGTTTCGCAAGGGCAGCGAGCATAATCTGCCCGGATACTCGGACGCCGCCTTCGAGGCCGCGCTTGATCTCGCCCGCGGCGCCGAGACGGAAGCCGCACGTGCCGGCGCAATGTCGGAGGCCACCCTGCGGTTTGATGACGCCTACGCACTGATTCCGCTCTATCACTATGTGAGCAAGCGCCTGGTGCGCCCGGACATCACCGGATACGCCAATAACTTGCTCGACCGCCACCCAAGCCGCCACCTCGCGCCGCGCGCAGCGTCCGAGCGCGGTTGCCTGCCCTAGGAATGGCCTAAAGCCGCACGCCCCGCGGCCGCTATCACGACTAAGGAATGTGGATCGACGACCCGGCGCCGCGGCTGAGGTCGGAAAATCCTTGGCGGCGCAAGGACTGCGTCGTCGCAACCAGCGGTCACGGCATGCAAGTTCTGCTCATTGAAGATGACGATACGGACGCGCGATTGGTAGAAATCGCGTTGCCGCGCTATTGCCGGGACATCGAGTTCGATATCCACCACGAGCGCCGCCTCGACGATGGCATCAGGCTTCTGCTAAACAGCATCTTCGATGTCGTCCTCGTCGACCTAAATCTGCCGGATGCCAAGGGCAGCGAAGCCGTGGAACGCCTGGTCGAGACGCGGCCAAAAGTCCCAGTCATTGTCCTCAGTGGCAATGACAATGAGGACTTCGCGACCACGATCATCGGCGCCGGCGCGCAGGACTTTATCGTCAAAGGTCCCGAGGGCCTGCGGCTGCTGCCCCGCACCATCAAGTACGCGGTGCAGCGAAAATCTGCCGAGATGCGCCTGCAGCGACTGGCTTCTTTCGATGCACTTACGGGTCTCTACAACCGCCGCGGCTTCGAGGACCAGTTTGAAAAGGCCTGTGCGCACTCCCAGCGCAACGGTGAGATGGTGGCCCTGCTGGTCATCGACCTCGACAAATTCAAAGCCGCCAACGACGAACACGGCCACGATGTCGGCGACGCCATTCTGCGTGAGATCGGCGTGCGCCTTCGCGATCTCGTGCGGGTCGGCGATACCGCTGCCCGGCTGGGCGGTGACGAATTCGCCGTGGTGCTCGAGGGCGTACGTGACGCCTCGGCCGCACAGCAATGGGCCGAGCGCGCACGCAAAAACCTCTCAGAGCCCATGATCTTCGGCACAATGACGGTCACCGTGGGCGCCAGCATTGGTGGCGCCATGTATCCGAGCCACGGCAGCGACGCCGAGTCGCTGACCAAGTGCGCAGACCTGGCGCTCTACCACGTCAAGGAACGCGGCCGGAATGACGTCGCGTTTTTCAATGCCCAGATGGACCAGAAACTCGTGCGCAAGCAGGCGCTCGAGAGCGAGCTGCGCGAAGCGCTGTCGAACGGCGAAATCCGTCCCGTCTACCAGCCCGTCGTGTCGCTCAAGACCCGCCGTGTGCTCGGCTTTGAGGTGCTGTGCCGTTGGTTCCGCAGCGATGGCGAGGTCATCGAGCCGCGCGAGCTGTTGCCGCTGGCGCGCGCGCACAAACTCATGCCCGCCGTTGGCCGGCAACTGCGCCGCCGCGCGCTTGCAGAGTTGCGCACGTGGCGTGCTGAAGGCCACCGCCATCTCTATTTGAGCTTCAATGTCGATATACAAGAGCTCGCAAGCAAGCACATGGCATCAGCGATCATTGAAGACCTCGAGTCCATGCGACTGCCTGGAGACGCCATCCGACTCGAGCTCACTGACCGTACGCTCGCTGACCAGGGTGACCTTGCGGAGCGCCACGTTCGACACCTGGCGGCCGCCGGTGTCGCCATCGAATTCGACGACTTCGGCGGCGGCGATATGTCACTCCATTCGCTGGAGCGCTTTCCGGTCGCCGGCGTGAAGCTCGACTCCGATCTCGTCGCAGACGTCGAGGACGAAACGCAACGTCACCTCGTGGTGCGCACGCTCATCGAGCTTGCCGAACGCCTGAGCATTACAGTCACCGCCAAGCGCGTCGAGAATCGCGCGCAGCTGCAGGCACTTGTCAACATGGGCTGCAATGCAGGCCAGGGCTTTTTGTTTGCACGCGGCATGGTGGCCGCCGCCGCCCGAGTCTGGCTCAATTCACAGGCGGACCGCCTGGGCGAGCGCATCGACAACTACACGGGCACCTTCCGCGCGCTAGAGCTCGCGGAGCCTTTCGACGAAGACGAGTTGCCGACCAGCCTGCGCCCCGACCTACGGCGCCACTGAGTCACGGACCTAGAGGCTCAGCAGGTCGATGACGTCGTTGACGACGTCCTGCGAAGCACCTTTCGTGATGAAGCCATCAACGTTGTGCGCATGCGCCTTCAGTCTGTCATTCTGAGCAGAGGACGTCGTAAGTACGTAGACGACGCTGTGCTGCAATGCGGGATCCGCTCGCAGCTCTCCGAGGAACTCGATGCCGTCCATTCGCGGCATGTTCAGATCCAGCAGGATAATGAATGGCGGCTCGACGCGCTGGCGCCCGTTCTCGCCGCGCAGACACTCCAGCGCCTCAACGCCATCATGTGCCACAACGAGCGGGTTCTCGATTCCCTTGGCGGTGAGCGCGCGGCAGATGCTCATGATGTCGACATCATCGTCGTCGACGAGCAGCAACGTGATTGGACGGCTCTGCACAACCTCAAGCGCTGTCATTACGCCGCCTGCTCGCGCGTTGCGCGGGGAATAAAGACACGAAACTCGCAACCCATGCCGTCAAGTCCGTCGTGGAGCTCGATTCGGCCGCCCAGCGACGATACGAGTCGCTCGACAATCGCCAGGCCCACACCACTGCCCTCGACGTCATCGCGACGCTTGAGCGTTTCGAACATCCGGAAGATGCGCTCGCGGTAGCGCTCGGGAATACCGGGGCCATTGTCGGCGACCGAGAACCGGTGGTAGGCACCCTCGACCTCGCAGGAGACCTCAATGCGGCCGTTCGGCTTGTCGTGGTGCTTTGCCGCGTTCGAGACGAGGTTCAGAAAGATCTGCTGCACGGTCGTCGGCTGCGCCATGAGCTCAGGCAGCGCTGAGGTAATGGTGACCTTGTGCGAGAACCGCTCACCCACCCACTCGATGACCTCCTCGACGACGCTCTGGCAATCCACGGCTTGCACCGCAGCGTCGTCTCGCCCGGCGCGTGAGTACTCGAGAATGTCACCCAGCATGCGGTCCATGCGCGCGACGCGCTTACGGAGCATGTCGAGCTTCTCCATCGTATCCGGCGCCGCCATCTCGGCGATGTCTTCTTCGATCCACTGCGCGAGGTTCTCGATGCCGCGCATGGGGGCGCGCAAATCGTGCGACGCGATGTAGGCGAAGTCATCGAGGTCTCGGTTGCTGCGCTCGAGCAGCGAGGCGTGACGCTCCAGCGCGCGCTGCGACTGCACGAACGAGGTGATGTCTGTGGCGACCGTGATGAGCTTCCTTTCTCGAGAGCTGCGGTCGCTGTAAGGCACCTTGTCGATCCGCATCCAGGAGGCCTCGTCTTCGTCACCCTCCGTGGACTCAACTTTGCCGATGATGGGCTCGCCCGTACGCATTATTTCACGCAGCTCATCACCGTAGCGCGTCTCAATGTTGGGCATGAGCTCAAAGATCGAGCGGCCCTCGACCTCGTCGGGGCGCATGTTCATGATCTCCGCCGCCTGGTCGTTGACGCGCAGCACGCGAAACTGCTCATCCATGAACCAGATGCTCGAAGGCACCAGGTTGAAAATAAGGTCGAGCTCCTTGCGCTGTCGGCGCAGGATTTCGCGCGAGGTCATGAGCTGCTCGAAAGCCTGCTGCTGACCAATGTCGTTAGCAATCCACTGCGCCAGCATGGCCAGGAACGACCGCTCCCGATCGCCAAACGGGCGCTCGCGCGGCTCGGCCGATGAGAAATTAAGCGTGCCGTAGGGCTTGCCGGCCACCGTAACGGCAACGCCAATGTAGGTCTCGAGACCGAAGTTCTCGTAACAGGAATGGCCGGCCACTTCCGATCTGGCAGCGTGGTTGATTGCCACAACGTCCCCGCGCCCCACCACGTTCGCGCAGTAGGTGTCGCCCAGGACGAACGTGGTGCCGCGCTCGAACTGCGCAGCCTTGTCGACAACGTGCTCGACGACGTACTCGCCGTCCGTCACACGGCTGATAATGCCCATGTCGAGCTCGAGGTAGCGCAGTCCGATCGAAAGCAACTGGGCGAAGTGATCCTCGGGCGCAAGGCGCGCGTTGGTCAGCAAGGTGTAGACCTCGGCACGCATGAGCTCGTCGAGCTTACGTTCCTCGATGTCAAACACAGAGCCGGCCATGCGGACCGGATTGCCCTGCTCGTCCCAGATCGCCTGGCCGTGCGCGTGAATCCAGCGATAGGTGCCATCGTCGCGGCGCATGCGACACTCGTGATCGAGCTCGGCTTTGCCCGCGAGATGCTCGGCGATATTGGCCTCGACGCGTTCAAGGTCATCGGGATGAATGCGGCCTCGGAATGCGCCTGAATTGGGCACGAAGTCCTTATCCGTGACCTTCATGATCTGTTTGAATTGCGGCGACCAGTAGAGATCGTCCGTCCGCAGGTTCCAGTCCCAGAGCCCGGCGCTTGAGCCGCGGATCGCCACGTCATAGCGCTCGTTGCTCTCCTCGAGCTGCTCCTGGGTCTTACGCTGTTCGGTGACATCGATGAAGATGCCAAACACAGCTGTCACCTCGCCGTCGGCACCCGTCTGCACCTCACCGCGAGACAACACATGCCGGATCTCACCATTGGGACGGATGAGTCGAGCGTCGAACTCGAACGGTGCCTGCTCGTTGATGGCGCGATCGACGTGCTGGCTCACACGGTCCAGGTCGTCAGGGTGATAGAAGGAGATCGCCGACTCGACGTCGGGCGTATAGGTCTCGGGCGTTACGCCATGGATGCGGTAAATCTGGTCTGACCAGAACAAGCGATTGTTGACAAGGTCGATGTTCCAGTGACCCAGATTGGCCATACGCTCGGCAAGGCGCAGCATTTGCACATGCTGCTCCGTCGAGACGCTCCCGCTTGCGCGCGCTTCGTGTTCCATGAAAGTGCCGACTTCCCTGCCTTCCGGGTTAGCGGCATTCGTGACTATGGCTTTAGGTCACCATAACGAGACTGTTGAAAAGCGGAGCGGCTGGGCGATCGCAGCAATTCTCGCGACAGCCCAGCCGTCATCCGTCCGTGCCGTGTTAGAGCTTCAGCCCGAGACTGTCGACCACTTCCGTGGCGATATAGTTGCTGCCGGCCGGCAGCTTCTGCTGCAACGCATACGAGCGGGCTGCGCCGAGCGTTTGCTGCCCGATGATGCCGTCGACTGGGGCCTTGTAGAAGCCCTTCGCGGCAAGCGCCTTCTGCAGTGCTACAACGGTATCGCGGGTCATGTTGACTTCGCACATCACCTGGCGCCATTCCATGCGCTCTTCGGCGGTCTTGGTCGTGCGGGTCAGCGTCTGATATTCAGCGGGAATCTCGATACGCCGCTGCGACGCAGGCTGCGCGATTCGTGTCACCGAGACTGTCTCGTACTCTGCCGGAATTACGACTTCGCGAGTCGTGGCCGGAGAAGAAACCACCGTCTTCGTGACCGTGTCGTACTCTGCCGGAATCTCTACCGTCTCGGTTCGAGCCGGCGAGACCAAGACACGTTTGTTCACCACCTTGTAGCTGGCGGGCACTTCAACAAGACACATGATTTCACCGGTGTCTGTCGTCGACTGCGAGATTACTGTCGCAGACTGAGCGGTCGCCGGACCTTTCTTCCACGCTGTGTGCGCCGGCTTGTCGATGATTCGCTCTGATACCGACTCATAGACAGCCGGGACCTCAACAATCTTCTTGGACGCAGGCTTGATCATGACCCGTTCCTGAACCTTGCTGTAGACGGCAGGCACAACTTCGAGACGCGTCGAGGCCTCCTTCACGAGCACGGTCTCCTCAACCGTCTCGAACCTTGCCGGCACAATCTCAATCCGCTCCCCGGCCTCTTTCTTGAGAGCCCGCTCCGACACGGTCTTGTAAACTGCCGGAATCAGTACACGCGCGTAGCACTGGCCGGGTTTCGGGTTCGGCGGAAACAGGCTGGTGTCGCCGACGCCGGTTTGAACCGTGTCAGTGGCCGCAAGCCTTTGTTGAGCGCTCGTCAAGTCTCGGTTGGTCGCGGCCAGTCTAGACTCTAGCTCCGTAACGCGATTCTCCGAGGCACGCAGCTTCTCGACGCTGACCATGTCCTCACCGCTGCTGACGGCGGTCGTGTTATCCGTGAGATTTGAGCACCCCGCCGCCAAGGCCAGACTTGTGACAGCGACGAGTGCGCGGGTTTGTGTAGGTAGCATTCCCCTCTCCTTTTGATTCGATGAATGTGGGTGCGGCGGGAGTATAGGGGCGGCGATTCCGGCTCTCGTCAGCTGTAACAATCGTTAACTTTCTCGCGGTTCTGGGCCCAACTGGGGCATTTGTTAACAACTGTCACAAATCCCGCAAAGCCGTTGTCTGGTGCAGACCCAACGCTGAGAATCTGGCTCCAACAAGACACGGCGCATCTGCGCCCCCCACGATTGGAGACCAGAACATGACCGTTGCCAAAGTCGCTGAAATTTCAGCGTCGTCACCCGAGAGTTTCGAAGATGCCGTCAACCGGGGACTTGAGAGAGCCAATAAGACGCTTGATCACATTGAGGGCGCCTGGATTAAGGACATGAAGGTCGGCATCCAGGACGGAAAGGTGACGAGCTACCGCGTCAACATGAAGGTCACCTTCGTACTTCGCTAGGAAGGCCTGCCTTCTACGCGGGCGTCGGCCGGTCTGGACGCAATTGACTAAACACGCTGTCGGGTTTCCGACGTGAGAACACCCGACAAAGGGGATCAGCTATGGCAAAGCAAATCGAATCGATAGAGGGCATCGGGCCGCACACTGGCGAAGCGCTTCGCGCGGCCGGTGTGCGTACCGTTCAGTCACTCTTGGAAGCTGGCGCAGACAAAAAGTCGCGCGCCAAGCTTGCAGCGCAAACGGGGCTGAGTGAGCGCCGCATCCTGAAATGCGTCAATATGGCCGACCTGTTTCGAATCAATGGTGTCGCCAGTCAGTACGCAGAGCTGTTGGAGAGCGCCGGCGTTGATACCGTACGAGAACTGAGGCATCGAAACGCCGAGAACCTCGCAGCGAAGATGGCTGAAGTGAATCAGGAGAAGAACCTCGTCCGCAGGCCACCCTCGGCTTCGATCGTCAGCGACTGGATTGCTCAAGCGCAGTTGCTTCCCGGTATTGTCACCTATTAGTGAATGTCGACCTGATCTTAACGAGAGTGCTTCGGTAATGGATATCGCAGACCCATTCGCACGGAAGCTGGTTGCTGGCTACCTCAAGAACCGCACCAAGGATGTTGCGCGGTTGCGCACGCTTCTCGAAGAGCGAGAATTCGACGCAATCCGCATCGCAGGTCACAACCTCTTCGGTTCCGGATCAGCATATGGTCTCGATGAGGTTTCTCAAATCGGGTTTGGCCTGGAAGAAGCCGCTGCGTCGCGAGACGGTAAGTCGGTTGCTCGGCTCATTTCGCAGCTGGCGGATTTTCTTCATGGCATGGTTATCGAGTAGGCGGCAGGTCCGCAGCGACACGATAACTTGATGGAGATCGCCGACGGCGGCCAAGCCAAGCGATCTCGCGCGAGCTAGAGGAAGACACGTGCGAATTGCACTTCTTGAAGATGACGCTGACCAAGCGACCCTGATCGCCGCTTGGCTCTGTCAGGCCGGCTATACCGTGCAGCACTATGGCGATGCGAGCCAATTCCTGCGTGCGGTCCGCCGCGACAGCTTCGACCTGTACATCCTTGACTGGGTGCTGCCTGACCTTAGCGGCATTGAGGTCCTCAAAAGGTTGCGCGAGCGGATGGGAGACAAGACGCCAGTCATCGTTGCGACGGCAAAGCACGATGAGCAGAGCGTGGTCCGCGGGCTCGAATCGGGCGCCGACGACTATCTCGCAAAACCGATTCGCCAGGCCGAACTGATTGCGCGGGTTGCCGCCGTGCTGCGCCGCGCGGCGGGATCCAGGCAAAGCGACACGTTCATGGAGATGGCGCCCTACACGCTTTCGCATTCAGATCAGTCTGTGTTGCTGCATGGCAACCCCGTCAAGTTGACGAAGCGGGAGTTTGACCTCGCGTGGTTTCTCTTTCTCAATACTGGCAAGATGCTTTCACGTCGACACATCTTAGACACGATCTGGGGAATTGATAACCAGTCGATATCAACACGGACGGTTGACACGCATATTAGCCGCCTGCGCACGAAACTCGTTTTGCGCGAAGAGAACGGCTGGCAGCTGTCAGCGATTTATCAGCATGGCTACCGCTTGGAGAAGCTAGGTAGTTAAGGCAGCCGCAATAACCAATCGGCTGAAGCACAGAGATATGGCAAAGAAGCAGACAAACAAGCCCGCAGCCTCGGCGCTGGCGGGTTCCGATGGGAATGTCGATCAGATTCGAGAAATCCTGTTCGGCGGCCAAATGCGAGACTACGAGCAGCGGTTTGCCGACCTCGAGGATCGACTTACACGCAGCATTGAGCTCCTGACGAGCAACATTGAGAAACGTGTTGATCGACTTGACGCGTTCGCAAAGCGCGAGCTCGACAAGCTCGGAGGCCAGATCAAGGAAGAGCGAGCGAACCGTCGCAAAGAAGGGAAGGCAGCGGAGCGCGAACTCAAGACGATCGCGCAGCGATCAGAGAGTTGGCATGCTGAATTATCGGAGTCACTAGATGATGAAGCGCAGGCTTTGCGTGTCAGCGTCCAGGAGCAGGGCGATGAGCTCTCCGGCATGATCTCCGATGTGCATGAGCAATTGAGCCAGTCGCTAAGTGGCGAGGCCAGAATCCTAGCCAGTTCAAAATTGGCGCGGGACGACTTGGCCGACATGCTGGCTGAAATGGCACTGCGGCTCAAAAAAGACTTTGAGCTGCCGGACGCATAGCAACCGGTCTACGCCGCGGTCCCATGAGCGATCTCGAACAATTGAAGGCATTGCTGTTCGGCGCCGAGAAAGCGGCACTGGACACCATCGCGCAGCGCGTAGAGCAGGCGGAGTCCCGGACCGTTGACGTCGCCGACGTGTTGCCGGAGGCCGTGTACCAAAGTCATCGTAACGGCGACGATCTTGTCGACGCGCTTTCAGCGCCGGTGGGCGAGTGTCTGAAACGGGAGTTTCGCGACGACCCGCAGACTTATGGTGACGCCCTTTACCCCGTGATGGGGCCGGCGATCCGAAAGTCGATTGTTCACGCGCTTCGCAACGTGGCCCAGCAAATCAACACGGCGGTCGAACACAGCATTACGCCCAAGGGCCTCAAGTGGCGCTGGCAAGCGTCGCGCGCCGGCGTTCCGTTTGGTGAGTATGTCCTGCAGCAAACGCTGCAATACCGGGTCGAGCAGGCTTACCTGATCAGCCGCGACAACGGACTGCTCATCAGCCACGTCCACCATCAGGCCGCGAAGATCAAGGACAGCGATGCCGTCTCAGCAATGTTCACCGCAATCCAAGACTTTGTGAAAGAGTCTTTCTCGCCGGACAGGACGGGTCGGTTGGAATCAGCTGACATGGGCGAATTCACGCTCTGGGCCATGCACGGTCCGCATGCGTTGCTCGTCTGTGTCATCCGCGGGGTGCCTCCGAATCAACTTCGTGGCGAACTGAGCGCGACGCTTGAGCGCATTCACTTCCGCCATGGCGACGCCATCAGAGGCTACAAGGGCGACACGTCGAAGGTGACCGCCGTCGAGACTGACCTCGAACGCTGTCTTCGGTTTGAGGGTCAGCGAGAGCAGGAAGACCGTTCTGGCCGCGGCAAGTGGCTTCCCATTTTGGGTTTGCTGCTCCTGACTGCCGCAGCGTTTTGGATCTACAAGTCCTGGCAATCCGAGCAACGGATGAATCGACTGGCCGAAGCCTTGGCGCAAGCGCCGGGGATTCATGTGACAGATCTGCAGCGCCGTGGCGGACTCATCGAAGTTCGTGGTTTACGCGACCCGCTGGCCGACGAGGTCACGGTGCTGGTTGAACGCGCCGGCCTTTCTACGGAGCGAGTTACCGTCGCAATGCAACCCTTCCAGTCGCTGGACACCGAAATCATCGAGGCACGCGCCCGAGGACTACTGGAAGTACCACAGAGCGCCACGATTCAGCTCGTCGGCGGTACCTTAGTGGTCGAGGGCGAGGCGCCGTTCGCGTGGCAGCGACAGCTGTCATCTCGATACCGGCAGATTGCGGGAATCAACAGCATCGATGTCTCGAGTCTTTCGCGCCCGCCGATGGAAGGGCTCCAAGAGCGCGCCGCGAATCTGGACGATACGTACTTTACGTTCTCCTCGGGGATCACATTTGCAGACGGTGTGTCCGCTGCACTTGCCCAATACGCAACGGCACTCGAAACCGTTGCCCGCGAATCCCGCGACGCCGGCATGGCACTTCAGATTACCGTAATCGGTGAAACCGATGCGCTGGGATCTGCGGCGTCCAACTTGACGCTTGCCCAGAGGCGCGCGGAGGCTGTTGCTTCCGTACTCTCGGCCAAGGGACTCGACGTCCGGCTCGGCGAGCACCGTCTAGCCGGAACAGATGACGACGAAGGCGAGCTGTCGGGTGGACGACGTGCGCGCGTGCTTGTCGAGCTTGTGCATCGTGTGCCGCCCAGATGACACCAGTTACCAGCAAGATCTGCGTGGTCGGCGATTTCGCAGTCGGCAAGACGAGCGTTGTCGAGCAGTTCGTCAACAATCATTTCTCTGAAAAATACTTGAGTACCGTTGGCGTCAAGATCGATACGCGAGAGGTTCAACAGGAAGATCTCAACCTCACCCACAAGCTGGTTATCTGGGATGTTGCAGGCACCGACACGTTTGGCGACCGTGAGTTTGGTTACCTCCGGGGCGCGAGCGGTCTGATTTTCGTCGCTGATGGAACCCGGACGCTGACGCTCGACGCAGCGTCCGCCCTGCGCGCCCAGACTGACGAGCGGTTCGGGGTGCTACCAGCAGTACTGCTGCTCAATAAACATGATCTAAAGACCGACTGGGCGGTTCGAGAAGACCATGTGAACACCCTGGAGCCGCGGTTCGACCAGGTGGTGTTCACCAGTGCCAAGACCGGCGAAAATGTTGCCGCGGCGATGCAGCAACTCTCCGGGCTAATCATCGCTCGCGATATGCAGGCGTAGCGGTGGCCCTACCCGACGTCGTCGTTAATTACCTGCAGGCTGCACTCCTTGAGCAGTCAGCGCCGTTTTGCGCCGAACTCGATGAGCAATACCGCGTCGTCCGCTCATGGGGCAGCGAGGCACGATTCGGACTAGCCCCGTTTGCGGAAGGTGACGATCTGAGGGAACCCGCCCCTTTCCTCGTTGGGATGCCGTTGGACCGGAATGGCCATCTAAGCTTCGTAACGTTACCCGGCGGTAACACCGCCAGCATGCACCTGATCCCTGAGAATGACGTCTGTTTCCTGGTACTTCTGGACGTTGCGCAAGAGCACGCTGAAATCCAGCAACGTCAGCAGTCCGTTAATGAGCTGCGTCTGGTCCAAAACCGACAACAACGCTTGATTGCGAGACAGCGGGAGCTAATCAGCGAGCTCGTCGAGGCCAGGTCGGCACTTGATCATCATCGTCGAGAGGCGGAACGTACGAGCGAAAACAAGAGCAAGTTCATTGGCATGATGTCGCACGAGTTCCGGACACCACTGGCGTCGATCATCTACTACGCAGACCTGGCCGCCGAACCAGAGAGCGATGACGACGACATTCAAAAGTGCGTCGAGACGATTTCCCGGTCGGCGCGACACCTGAGTTCTTTGGTCGAGACACTGCTGGACGACGCCAGCCTGGAAGCGGGCCGTTTGGAGCTTGTCAGCGAGGAATTCGATCTGGTTGCGCTTCTCGATGACATTGCGTCGATGATGGCGCCGCTCGCCGCCGACAAGGGCCTGTCTTTCGCAGTCCGAATCGACGAGAGCGTCCCCAAGACTGTCAATGCCGATGGTATCCGCTTGCGTCAGGTACTGATCAACCTGTTGGGCAACGCCGTCAAATTCACGGAGGACGGTGGTGTCGAGCTGCTCGTCGCGCACAACGCCGGTCGGCTCGTGACGACGGTCTCCGATACGGGGCCTGGCATCAGCTTGGCAGATCAGGAACGGGTGTTCCAGGCATTCGAACGAGGCGGTTCGCATCAGCACGCAGGTGCGGGACTCGGCTTGAGCATAACGCTGCAGCTCGTCAAGTTGATGCGAGGCGAGGTGTCCCTCGACTCGGCACCCGGCGAAGGGTGCACGGTCAGTGTGCACGTACCGGTTGTCGCAGTCGCAGATGAAGGACGCACCGAGGATCCAGTGCTCGCAGCGCCCAGTGACAGCGCCCGCGCCACGAAGTCACTTAGCGTCATGATTTGTGATGACGACGAGGACATGATCGCCCTGATCGGCCACTATCTGCATCGCGCTGGCTACGGACTCACAACGAGTCAGGAAACATCAGAGGCCATTGAGAAAGCGTTGCGATTCGATCCCGACTTGATCTTAATGGATTGCAATGTACCTGGCGTGGGCGGTGTCGTCGCCTCCAAAATTCTCAGGGAGCGCGGCTACAAGAAGCCTATCGTCGCGCTTACGGCTTCAAAGCTGAGTGACGCGGAACGACAAGTATTCACCCGCGTCTTTCGAAAGCCGGCCTCGATGCATGAGCTCCTTGCCGAGGTCAAGAAGCTCACACATTAGCGGTCCGAATTGTTAACGATTGTTGCGTGTCGCGGAACGCACCGTTCGTGGCGCTAATATCCCCGTACTGATGGAGCGACCGCTCCTTTGGCATCCAAGAGGGGATAGCAGTGCTACAGGAATTCAAGAAGTTTGCCATGCGCGGCAACGTGGTCGATATGGCCGTTGGCATCATCATTGGCGCCGCCTTCGGCAAGATTGTGAGCTCGTTCGTTAACGACATCATCATGCCGCCGATCGGGCTGCTCATGGGCAATGTCGATTTCAGCCAGCTCTATGTCAATTTAAGCGATACGACGTACGATTCCCTCGCATTGGCGAAGGAAGCCGGTGCACCGACCGTCAACTACGGTGTGTTTCTCAACAGCGTGCTGGATTTCGTGATTGTCGCATTTGCGATCTTCGTAGTGATCCGCGGTATGAACAAACTAAAGCAAGAGGAAGAGGCGAAGCCTGAAGAGCCACCGAAGCCCTCCGAAGAAGTTCAGCTGCTCACCGAGATTCGGAATGCATTGAACAAGCGCTAGCCCGTATTCGCAGATTGGGTTTCGGCGGGCGCTCCTCCCCGGGGGGCGTCCGTTTTTTTTTGGCTGCGTCTTGCGCCGTCGTCGGCGTAAACCACATCGCAAATTGGTCGACTGAGATATCACGTTGTGGCAAGAAGTCTCTGGTAAGGTGTTCGGGAATTTCCGCAGCCTCACTACGACCGGAGCTCCCATGACCACCGCCAGCGCGTCCCAGACTGTCCGCATCCACTACACGGGCCGATTCACCGACGGCGAGGTCTTTGACTCCTCAGCTGATCGTGACCCGCTCGAGTTCAAACTCGGCGAGGGCCACGTCATTCCCGGCATGGACAATGCCGTCACAGGCATGGCCGTGGGCGAGAAGAAAACGGTCCAGATCGAGCCCGCCGAGGGCTATGGCGACCGTGACGAGCGGTTGATTCAGCAAATCCCCAAAGACGCCCTGCCCGACGACGTCGAGCCGCAAGTGGGTATGCACCTGGAGAGCCAGACGCCCGATGGTCAGCGGATGCAGCTGGTCGTAACGGCTGTGGACGCTGAGACGTTTACCGTCGACGCCAATCACCCGCTCGCGGGGCAGGTGCTCGAGTTTGATATCGAGCTTGTGGGGATCGACTAGCGCTGCACGCGCCCCGAGCCGTCGCCACGCATCAGCTTCTCAACTTCCGGCACAGTCACCCGGTTGAAATCGCCGAGAATCGAGTGCTTAAGGCAGCTCGCAGCCACTGCAAATTCCAGTGAGTCCTGGCGGTCCTGATAGGCATTGAGACCGTAGATCAGCGCTGAGGCGAAGCTGTCGCCACCGCCCACTCGGTCAATGATGTCCGTGATCTCGTAGTGACGGGACAATCGGAACCCGTCCTGGTCGCGCAGACAGGCAGACCAGCCGTTGCGATCCGCGCTCCGCGACTCGCGCAACGTCACCGCCAGAGTGCTCATGTTTGGAAACTCGTCCAGCACTTTCTCAGTCAGGCGTTCGTAGCGGGTCGGATCTAGCTCACCGCTTTCGACGTGCACGTCATCAACGCTGATACCCAGGGACTTCTGACAGTCCTCTTCATTCGCGATGCCTACGTCCACAAACCGGACCAGGTCTCTCATGACTTCAGGCGCCGTCTTGCCGTACTTCCAGAGCTTGCCGCGAAAGTTGAAGTCACAGGAGACGGTCACGCCCGCCGCCTTGGCCGCCTGGACGGCCGCCATGCTCAGCTCGGCTGCAGACTCGCTGATCGCGGGCGTAATGCCCGTGATGTGCAGCCAACGCGCACCCGCAAATATGGCTGGCCAGTCGAAGTCTGTCGCACGCGCCGTGGCAATCGATGAGTCGGCGCGGTCGTACACCACGTTCGAGGGCCGTTGGTTGGCACCCGTCTCGAGGAAGTAGATCCCGATCCGGTCACCTGAGCGCTGTACCTGGCTGACATCGACACCGAAACCACGAAGCTCCCGCAGACAGGCGTCGCCAATTGGGTTATCAGGCAGCGCTGAGACAAAGCCGCTGTCGAGACCGTAATTCGCGAGCGCCACAGCGACGTTGGCCTCGCCGCCCCCGAACGTCGCTTCAAACGCGGGCGATTGGAAAAACCGTTCATGACCCGGCGTTTTGAGCCGCAACATGATCTCGCCAACACTAAGAAACTCGGCCATGACTATCCCCGTACCTCTTTCGCAATCGCGCAGGCCTCCTGGGCCAGGCGCGTTACCGTTTCAAAATCGCCGCCCGCGATAGCTGCTTTTGGCGTCAGCCAGCTGCCGCCACAGGCGATCACAGAATCCAGCGCCAGGTACTCAGCAAGATTCCCAGCCGACACGCCGCCCGTGGGCATGAAGCTCACGTCTCTGAACACGGCGCCCAACGCCTTGAGCATGGAGACGCCGCCCGCCTGGCCGGCGGGAAAGAACTTGAGCGTACGCAGGCCCAGGTTCCATGCCGTTTGAGCTTCCGTCGCTGTCGCAACACCCGGGAACACGGGAACCGCGGCCACTTGTGCCGTGGCCACTACCGATGGGTGTAATCCCGGCGAGACCAGAAACGCAGCGCCCGCCTCAATGCTCTCCGTCGCGTGTGCCTCGCTTAATACCGTGCCCGCGCCGACAATCGCCTCGGGTGCAGCGTCCACGACCTCACGCAGACACTCGAGCGCCGCGCGTGTGCGCAGAACAACTTCGAGCACCGTGAGCCCACCTGCAATCAGGGCGTGCGCCGTAGACACGGCGACCCCTGGATCGTCCGCCTGTATCAGCGGAACGACGGGCGCTTGCACCAGTCTTGATTGCAGGTCGTTCGCGGTCACGAGAACAGAAGCCCACCGTTGATGTCGACATTCGTGCCCGTGAGGAAGCTGGCCGAGCCCGAAGCCAGATAGGTCACGAGATCAGCAACCTCGGCTGCCTGGCCTTCACGACGCAGCGGTGTGCCGGCTGCCACATTGCTGCGCACTTCATCTTTCGTGAAGCGGTCATGGAACGTCGAACTGATCATGCCGGGACACACGCTGTTGACCCGGATACCTGACGGGCCGAGCTCTTTCGCAAGCCCGCGCGTGAAGGTCATGACCGCTCCCTTTGAGGTGCCGTAGGCGATGGCGCCCGGTCCGCCGCCGTCGCGCCCGGCCTGCGATGCGAGATTCACGATGGCGGCGCCAGTCGTCATGTGTGGCACGACGGCTTTGCATGTCAGGAAGGTGCTCGTCAGATTGAGCCGCATGACGCCTTCAAAGAAGTCCGTGTCCATGTCAGCAAGGGTCTTGCGCGCCACGAGCCCGCCAACAACGTTGATGAGAATGTCGATTTTCGACCCGAATGCTTTTTGCGCCTCAGTGACCAGGTTGGCGACGTCGTCGTTTTTGGTCATGTCGCCACGTACGGCGATGGCCTCGCCACCGGCATCGCGAATCGCGGCCACCGTGGCTTCACCGTCTGCCGGCGTGTTGAAGTAGTTCACAACGACCTTCGCGCCTTGTTGGGCCAGTGACTCCGAAATGGCCCGCCCGATGTCACGTGCACCGCCCGTAACGATGGCCAGTTTTCCTTCAAGAGATGTCATGTCTCGTTCCTTCTATAGGTCGTTGTAGCTAGCTCGCCGTGCGCGGGCTCAGCGGTTGGATCTTTCCGCACAGCACCCAGACGGACAGCACCGTCATGATTGCGAGCCCCGCACCGACGGCGAAGGCGGGTGCGTAGCTGTGGACGGTGATGATGGGAATCAGAGAATTCAGGCCGACCACAGCAAGCTTGGCTGCGGTCCCTGCAAAGCCGGCCAGCGAACCGACCGACTCGCCGCTGTAGAAATCGCTGGGCAAGGTCTGAATGTTGTTCACGGCCGTCTGGAAGCCGAAAAGAATGACTGCCATGAGCAGGACGGCGATCAGCGGGGTCGTCGCCTTTATCGTCATCAGGAGGCTGACCAGCATGATCAGACCGCCGAGCCCGATAACGAACTTGCGCGTTTTGTTGACCGACCAACCCACCTGGATTCGGTTCTTGGCCAGAAAGCCACCGAACCATGCACCAAACATCGCGCCGATGTAGGGCACGGCGGCGTACTTCGCGATCTCGGCGACACCGAAGCCGTACGTCTCATTGAGATAGAGCGGCAACCAGCCAACAAACAGCCACCAGATCGGATCGAGGAAGAACGAGGCGAGAATCACACCCCAGCTTTCCTTGCGCGACAAGATCTCTCGCGAGGTCGGCGCGTAGGTGGCAGCTTCTGAAGTTTCCTTACTTCGCTGCCCGGTCAGGATGTAGTCGCGTTCGGCGGGATCAAGCCAGGGGTGATCAGTGGGTCCGGACTTGTAGACGATGAGCCAGGGAATGAGCCACAGGAAGCCCAGCACACCGATCACGATAAACGTGGCCTGCCAGCTCTCGACCCAAAGAAACAGGTAACCCACAGACAGCGGCGAAATGATGCCGCCGATGGCGGCCCCGGAATTGAAAATGCCCTGGGCGAGCGCACGTTCATTGATCGGGAACCACTCGGCATTCGCCTTCGTGGCACCCGGCCAGTTACCGGCCTCGGCGACGCCCAACAGTCCACGAAAGATGGAAAACGTGAGCATGGAGTTGGCAACCGCGTGCAGCATGGTCGCGGCAGACCAGGCGGCGATTGCCAGCACGAAGCCCAGGCGTGTGCCGATCCAGTCAAAAATCTTGCCGAACAACGTTTGCCCGAAGGCGTAAGCG
This sequence comes from Pseudomonadota bacterium, assembly GCA_039814545.1. Classification (GTDB taxonomy): domain Bacteria; phylum Pseudomonadota; class Gammaproteobacteria; order Steroidobacterales; family Woeseiaceae; genus CALBPI01. The sequence goes on along the minus strand of JBCCBB010000007.1, from coordinate 150 downwards.
AACGTGAAAACGTTGATGATGATCGCGTAGTCGGTCTTGGTCAGGCCCAGGTCCGCGGAAATCTCCGGCCACAGCACCCCAAGGGCACCGCGATCGATGTAGTTGATGACCGTGGCGATGGCCACCAGGGTCACGATGACCCATCTGAGG